>NZ_JBEPDA010000001.1:0-24289 GCF_040299985.1 Streptosporangium sp. NPDC000563
TGCCTGGCGCGCGCGCCCCGGGGGCGCGCCCCCCCCCCCCCCCCGCCCACCCCCCCGCCCCCCCCCCCCCCCCCCCCCGGGGGGGGGGGGGGGGGGGGCCCCCCCCCCCCCCAACCCCACACGGCCCCCTCGCCGGGCACCCCGCCCTGCGGCTCGGCCCTGCCGGGAATCTCCGTCCACCCGGTCGACGCCGTCCTGTCGGGAGGCTCGGCGGAACCGGAAGGCTCGGTCCACCCGGTGGACCCGCTCGCCGGGGCGGCGGGCTCCCGCCACGTGGGCGGTTCGTTCGAGGGAGGGACGGGCCACGCGCCCGGTTCCGGGGCGGCGGGCGCGTGCTCGGGCCCGGGCTCGGGCTCGCCGGGGACGGCCGCCTCCTCGGAGGTGCCCCGCGTTTCCTCCGCGCCGGCCCCTTCCTGGTCGGAGCCCCTGTCCCGCGGCACTCGTCGCGGGCCGGGCTGGTTCGGGTCCACAGGGTCCACAGGTGTTGTCACGTCTCGTCTCCCGACGCTCGGGCATGCCGGATATCTCACACTCCCCTGTCGGCCGGTGACGAAACAGGCTGACACGGCAAAACACCGATGATCGTTCGGTCAGGGTGCGACATGCCACGGAACGGACCCTGGGTGCGAGCAGGGAAGAAGCCGACCTAGAATGAAGCATGTGCTGAAGGGCGACGGCCATCTGAGCCATGACCTCGACTCCCGCGACCGGCCTCCGAAGGACGCATGTGGCGTCTTCGGAGTGTGGGCCCCCGGGGAGGAAGTCTCCAAACTCACCTACTACGGGCTGTACGCGTTGCAGCACCGCGGCCAGGAGTCCGCGGGCATCGCGGTCAGCGAGGGCAGCAGGATCCTCGTCTACAAGGACATGGGCCTGGTGGCCCAGGTCTTCGACGAGTCCGTGCTCGGGACCCTCCGCGGCCATCTGGCGATCGGCCACTGCCGTTACTCGACCACCGGATCGAGCGTCTGGGAGAACGCGCAGCCGACGCTGAGCTCGACCGAGTCGGGCGGGCTCGCGCTCGCCCACAACGGCAACCTGATCAACACCCCGGAGCTGTCCAGGCGGCTCTCCCCCGGCTCCACCCGGGCGACGACCGACACCGAGGTGCTGGCCGCACTCCTGGCCCAGGACCGCGACCGGTCGATCGACGACGCGGCCGCCGACCTGCTTCCGCAGGTCAGGGGCGCCTACTCGCTCGTATTCATGGACGAGAAGACCCTTTACGCGGCCCGTGACCCGCAGGGCGTCCGCCCGCTGGTCCTGGGACGCCTGGAGCGCGGCTGGGTGGTGGCCTCGGAGACCGCGGCGCTGGACATCGTGGGCGCCACGTTCGTCCGCGAGATCGAGCCGGGCGAGCTGATCACCATCGACGAGCGCGGTGTGCGCTCGCGCAGGTTCGCGCTCGCCGAGCCCAAGGGCTGCCTGTTCGAGTACGTCTACCTCGCCCGCCCCGACACCACGATCGCCGGGCGCGGCGTGCAGACCACGCGCGTCGAGGTCGGCCGCGTGCTGGCCCGCGAGCACCCGATCGAGGCCGACCTGGTCATCCCGACGCCCGAGTCGGGCACCCCCGCCGCCGTCGGCTACGCCGAGGAGAGCGGGATCCCCTACGGTCAAGGTCTGGTCAAGAATTCCTACGTGGGCCGCACCTTCATCCAGCCGTCCCAGACGATCCGGCAGCTGGGCATCCGGCTGAAGCTCAACCCGCTGAAGGAGGTCGTCGCGGGCAAGCGCCTGGTGGTCGTGGACGACTCGATCGTGCGGGGCAACACGCAGCGGGCGATCGTGAAGATGCTGCGCGAGGCGGGTGCCACCGAGGTGCACGTCCGGATCTCCTCCCCGCCGGTCAGCTGGCCCTGCTTCTACGGCATCGACTTCGCCACCCGGGCCGAGCTGATCGCCGGTTCGCTCAGCGTGGAGGAGATCCGCGCCTCGCTCGGCGCCGACTCGCTCGGATACATCTCGCTGGAGGGCCTGACCGCGGCCACCACGATCCCCGAGGACCGGCTCTGCCGCGCCTGCTTCGACGGTAGGTATCCGATCCCGATCGACCAGGACAACGTGGGCAAGTACGTGCTAGAGGCCAAGCGTTGAGCGGGCCCGGCACGCGAGGAGAGGGTTCATGACCAGCTACGCGGCCGCCGGAGTGGACATCGACGCGGGCGAGCGCGCCGTCGAGCTGATGAAGTCGAAGGTCGCGCGGGCGCGTAGGCCGGAGGTCGTGGACGACGCCAGCGGCTTCGCCGGCCTCTTCGACGCCTCGGCCCTGCTGTCGTACAGACGACCGCTGCTCACCACGTCGACCGACGGTGTCGGCACCAAGGTCATGCTGGCCCAGCGGCTGGACAAGCACGACACGATCGGGATCGACCTGGTCGGCATGGTCGTCGACGACCTGGTGGTCTGCGGTGCCGAGCCGCTGTTCATGACCGACTACATCGCCTGCGGCAAGGTGGTCCCCGAGCGGATCGCCGAGATCGTGGGCGGCGTCGCCGAGGGCTGCCGCCTCGCGGGCTGCGCCCTCGTCGGCGGGGAGACCGCCGAGCACCCCGGCGCCATGGAGGCCGGCGAGTACGACCTCGCGGGCGCCGCCACCGGGGTGGTGGAGGCCGACAGGATGCTCGGCCGCGACAGGGTCCGCGCGGGCGACGTGGTCCTCGCGCTGGCGTCCTCGGGCGTGCACTCCAACGGATACTCGCTGGTCAGACACATCATCGACCGGGCGGGGCTCTCGCTGGAGGCCGAGCTGCCCGAGCTGGGGCGGACGCTGGGCGAGGAGCTTCTGGAGCCGACCAGGATTTACTCCCTCGACTGCCTGGAGCTCGCCCGCGCGGTCGACGTCCACGCGTACGCCCACATCACGGGCGGCGGCCTCGCGGGCAACCTGTCCCGCTCGCTGCCTCCGGGGCTGGACGCGCTGCTCGACCGCTCGTCGTGGACCCTGCCGGCCGTCTTCGAGGTGCTCGCGGGGCACGGCGGGGTGGCCCAGGCCGACATGGACCGGACGTTCAACCTGGGCGTGGGCATGGCCGCGGTCGTCCCCGCCGAGGCCGTGGGGCCCGCCCTCGCGCTGCTCGGCGAGCGGAACCTCCCCGCCTGGGTGCTCGGTGAGATCGTCGAGGGCTCGGGCGAGGCGCGTTTCCGCTGATCCGTGCTTTTCCGGAAAACCTTCGCGTAGCTCTCCTCCTCCCCTCGCGAAGGGGAGGAGGAACCGGATGGGAGTCGGGTACGGCGAAAGGCGCTCCGGACCCACCGGAGCGCCGCATATGGTCGACCCGCAGCGAGAAGAACACCCGGCGGCTTGTGTCCACCACCGGGTGCCCTGCTCACATCAACCTGAAATCCGCCTAGCGGCGGCCGGATTTCCCGTCGTCGCGGTCATCTCCGGAGCCGAAGTCATCGGCGTAATCGGCGTACCGATCCGCCAGCTCGTCGTAGGCGTCGTTGGAGTCGTCATTGTGGTTGGAGTCGTCTCTGACTCCGAGCTCGTCGCGCAGACGCTCAAGATCAGTGCCACCGCTGTTGTACTTCAGCTGGCGAGCAACCTTGACCTGCTTGGCCTTTGCTCGGCCGCGCCCCATTGGCTCGACCCCCTCGTGTGGGGTCGTGCCCGACCCCTCGTCGCTAACGCACCACGCACTGACGCCACCTGACTTAGGCGTCAGCTCTCGTTCGCCTACAACCGTACCCGTTTTACGCCCGGCTCGGTACGTCGTATGGGCGTGTGGGGCTAGCGGCCCAGCCAAATGCCCCTAATTCGCCCGACTTCCGACATTCTGCGCTCAGCCAGCCTATCGGCTGCGACCGCCGGGGGAACGCCTTCCTCCGCCGCGCTGGAGAAGATCTTGAGAGTCGTGTCGTAGATCTGGGTGGCCTTTGCCCGCGCCCGCTCCATGTTGAACCCCCTGATCTCGTCCGCGACCTGGATCACACCGCCGGAGTTGACCACGTAGTCGGGCGCGTAGAGGATCCCGCGGTCGGCGAGCCGCTTCTCCACGCCGGGGTGGGCGAGCTGGTTGTTGGCCCCGCCGCAGACGATCGTGGCGCGCAGGCGGGCCACCGTCTCGTCGTCCAGCGCCCCGCCGAGGGCGCACGGCGCGTAGACGTCGATGTCGGCGGAGGTGATCTCCGACCGGTCGGCGACGACCTCGACCTGCGGGTGGATCCGCCGCAGCCGCTCCACCGCCTGTTCGCTCACGTCGCAGACCACGACCTCCGCGCCGTCCTCGATCAGGTGGCCGACCAGGCGGTGGCCGACCTTGCCCACGCCCTCCACGCCGACACGCCTGCCACGCAGCGAGGGCGTCCCGTACGCGTGCTCGGCGGCGGCGCGCATGCCCTGGAACACGCCGAGCGCGGTCAGGATCGACGAGTCGCCGGCCCCGCCGTTGGCCGGGGTGCGGCCGGTCACGTACGAGCACTCGCGGGCCACGACGTCCATGTCCTCGCTGTAGGTGCCGACGTCGCACGCCGTGTAGTAGCGGCCCCCGAGCGACTGGACGAACCTGCCGTAGGCGCGCAGCAGCGCCTCGCTCTTGTCCTTCGCCGGGTCGCCGATGATGACGGCCTTGCCGCCACCGAGGTCGAGTCCCGCCAGGGCGTTCTTGTAGGCCATCGCCCGCGAGAGGTTGAGCACGTCCGCCAGCGCGGCCTGCTCGCTCTCGTAGGGGTAGAACCTGGTGCCGCCCAGACCGGGGCCCAGGGCGGTGTTGTGGATGGCGATGATCGCGTGGAGGCCGCTTCGCTCGTCGGAGCAGAAAACGACCTGTTCGTGCCTCGCCTGGCCGGTTACCGGGCCCTCGTCCTTGTGGGACGGCCCGAAGACGTCGGTCACTGTGGTGACTCCCAGTCGTTCGTTACCGCCGCACCGTTGCGGCGGAGATCACCCTCAGCGTAACCACAAGTCCCCAACCGGGACGACGTGCGCGAACGTCCCATCTCAGTGACCGAGACGACCCCCGCGGAAGCGGGCTCGCTACGGACAACGGTCGGTCCTTCGTGACACGATGCGGTCGTGCTGCCCTATGCCGCGTACCTCCGCGTCTACGAACCGCTGGTCGCGTTCGCCCCGGCGGAGCGCGTCTCGTGGTCCGCCTACTCCGAGACGACCGACCGACCGCGCCGAGCGAGCGCCCTGCACGCCGAACACGGCGAGGCGGTGCGGCGCCTCCTCGGGGTACCGCCGACCCCGGCACCCGCCCAGGAGAGCCCCAACGCCTATCTGAGGCGCGTGGAGGAGGTCCTGTACGTCTGCCCCTGGCAGAGCAGGCTGAGGTCGTGGCTCGCCTTCTCACGCTTTCGCGGGGCGACCCCGCCCAAGCTGATGGAGCGCTTCTTCCCGCCGGCCGTCGCGGAGCGGACGGCCGACGACTTCGACCGGTTCAAGCGCGGCACCGACTCCGCCGCGCTGCGCACGCACATCCGCGGCTCCACCTGGCACGTTCCGACCTCGTGGTTCGTCCCCTTCGACGGCAACGAGCGCTGGCTGGTGATCGACGGCGGCGAGGGGCAGGGCGGCACGACCACCACGCGCAACCTGATCTACGTCACCTCCATGGCCCACGCGAGGCGCCGCAGCGCCCGCGCCCTGCAGGTCATCAAGAGGCAGGTGGGCGACGCCTCGGTCACGGCCGAGGTCGAGGACGTGGCACGCTGGCTGGAGGAGTTCCACCCGCACTCCCTGGTCGAGCTGGACTACGGCGGCATCGTCAACCTCATGGACGACGAGACACTCCAGGCCGACGAGTCCGTGGCGGAACTCACGGCGGCGCTGACAGGTCTGGAAAAAGGCGAGGAAGAACTGGCGTTCGCCATGTACCAGCGCGTCATCCTCCGCTGGCGATCAATACAACTTCTCGAATCAGCAAACTGAGTCGCAAATCATCCCTTCGACCTGCGTAAGTAGGTCCGTCGATGACCGGGGATGCACCTACGAACTGAGTAGTTTGCCGTTTTCACTGCGATACCACGAAACGTGTCGCTAGAATCACCGAGCGTGACAACAACACGTGTACAAGAGAGATGAGTCGCTCAAAGACTCGCCAATCGCTCTACGTGGCTGTATGGTCACATCGGGTGATGCCGCATATGGCCCAAACAGCCGCACGCAAGGGCCATAGGCGGACATCCGTGACAAGCGTCAAGTCGCAGGATCGCTGTCGCCGGTCCACATGGAGGAGAGGCCGCACAAATGTCAGCTCGTACACCCGAGGCAGAGCCGCTGCTCACCCCGGCGGAGGTCGCAACCATGTTCCGCGTCGATCCCAAGACCGTGACCCGGTGGGCGAAGGCGGGCAAGTTGACGTCCATCCGCACCCTGGGTGGACACCGCCGATACCGGGAGACCGAGGTTCGCGCGCTGCTCGCGGGGATTCCGCAGCAGCGCTCAGAGTAAGACGGGGGCCGTCACTGACCTAGGGGGATTGGTGCGCGCTCACCCTTTGAGCGTGTAGGCCACACGGGTTTGTGGGGAGCGGCGTCGCCCGCCCGGCGCCGCCCCAGCACGTGCTCCGCACGGCCGGGCACGTGCTCCTGAACGGCTCAGCGGTGCCCCAGGGGCTTCCTCAGCCGTCCGTCCCCGACCTCTCCAGGTCCACGGGACGACTCGCCTGTTCTCTGAACAGGTCGTCCAGCAACTCGCCGACGCGCGAATCGTGCTCGGCCGCCACGCCGAGCAGCGCCACCAGCTGGCCGATCAGCATCCGCTCCAGCGTCGGCCGCTCGATGTCACGGCGCTCCAGCCAGTCGAGGCCCGCGGTCTCGACGGAGGCGATCCACGAGCGCAGCGCGACCCGGAGCACGGGTCCCGGCTCCTCGATCCGCATCTGCTTCATGATCAGCCTGAGCAGCCGGCGCCTGACCGAGTCGACGACCTCCCCGATCTCGCCGCTGCGGTTGGCGGGACCGCCCTTGAGCAGCGCGGCGAAGCCCGTCGCGTGCTCCTCGACGAAGTCGAAGTATCGGGTGAGCCCTCCGGCGAGCTCGTCCAGCGGGGTGCCCGCCCCCTGAGGCCTGAGCCTCGCCTCCAACTGGGCCGCGGCGCTTCTCAGCGCGGCGACGTAGAGCTCCTGCTTGCCACCGAAGTAGTGGTAGACCAGGGCCCGCGACGCGCCGGCCGCGGAGGCCACGTCGTCGATCGACACGTGCTCGGCGTCATGCCTGCTGAACAGCTCCAGCGCCGCCGCCATGAGCTCCTCGCGACGCCGGTCGACACTGAGCCTGCGCCGCGCCGGTCGCGTGTCCCCCGGCACGGTTTTCGCCCGTTCGGCGGCTCCGGATGTCGACCTCACATCGTGAAGACTATCGGAGCCGTTCCGCCCGGCCGCTTGGTCAAGATCGGAGTTCCCTTCCCTCCAACCCGTACCCCATTCGGAACTCGATCGTTTTGAGTGACAGGTGCCCATCCACCATCGCGGGGGAGAGCCATGTCAGGACCGTCAGTCAACACCACCGTCACACGAGCCCGCGGGTTCGCCGAGCCCGTCTTATCCGACGGGAGCGGGCCACGCCCGAGACCCACGATCCGCAACGTGGCAGAACGAGCCGGTGTCTCCAAATCACTGGTCTCGCTCGTCCTGCGCGGATCGCCCCACGTCAGCGAACATCGCAGGCAGGCCGTGCTCCAGGCGGCCAGAGACCTCGGCTACCGGCCCAACGCCGTCGCGCGCAGCCTGGTCGAGGGCCGTACCCACCTGGTCGGGGCACTCGTCGCCGACCTGCACAACCCGTTCTACGCGGAGTTCCTGGACGGCCTGCAGGAGAGCCTGCACGGCGACGGGCTGAGACTCCTCATCGGCAACAGCCAGTGGGACCCCGCCTTCGAGGACGAGGCGGTCGAGGCGTTCCTCGAACTTCGCGTCGACGGGCTCGTCCTGCTCGGCATCGCGCCCACCAGCGGGACGCTCATCGAGGCCACCGGCTACACGCCGACCGTGGTGGTGGGCGAACGCGACATCGACCTCGGCGGCGTGGACATCGTCGTCGACGACGACCAGCTCGGTGCCCGCCTCGCCGTCGACCACCTCGTGGAGCTCGGTCACCGCAGGATCGCCCACATCGAGGCCGCGGGCATCTCCTCGGGGCGCTTCCGGTGCGAGGGTTACCTGGTCGCGATGCGCAGGCACTCCCTGGCGCCGTACATCATGGTCGAGGAGGGCGAGTCCAGCGAGGAGGGGGGCGCCAGGGCGGCGCACAGCCTGCTCACGCGCGACCCCCGGCCGACAGCGATCTTCGCCGCCAACGACCGGGTGGCGATGGGCGTGCTCTCCGCGGCCACCGAGCTGGGACTGCGGGTTCCCGAGGACCTGTCCGTGGTCGGGTACGACAACATCCACCGGGCGGGCACCCAGCCGATCTCGCTGACCACCGTGGACCAGCCCCGCCGCGCCATGGGACGCTCCGCCGCCGCGCTGCTGAACGACCGGATCGGAGACCCCGGCAAGGCCTCACGTCTGCGTCAGGTCACGCCGCAGCTGGTCGTACGGAACAGCACGGGCCCCACCGAACGCTGAAGAGCCTGCCTGGAGCGTTACAGTCCGCCCAGGCAGGCTCCATGACCTCCTCAAATCCGGGTCAACATCGAGGGCGCCCGCGTGCCGCCGGTGTTGACTCTGGCCGAGACGAGGGGGTAGCGATGCGTGATCCGGAACTTGTGTCATGCGCCCAGCGGGCCGCGGCCGAGCTTGAACGGGCATGGGCCCACTGGCGGGCCGCCCGGGGCCGCGGCGGCGACGCCGGAGCCGAGTCCGTGGCCAGTTACGTGGCTCATTCGATCGACCATCCGTGGGGACGGCCGCGTGTGGTCCTCGGGCTGGACGCCGAGGACGCCAGGGAGCTCGCCTCGCTCCTGCAGAAGCAGGAGGTCGGCGAGCACGTCTGGTGAGCCTGTCCCGGGACGGGAGAGTCCGGCTGAGACCGGGGCCCGTGACGGGAGGGTTCCCCGAAGCCGTGTCTCCTGGCGGGCCGTGTCCCGTGACGGGAAGGCCCGCCTGAGGCGGGAACGTGTCACATCGCGTGACGGGCGTCGCGGGGCGGGAGAGCACTGCTGAGGAGGGAGTGCGTCACGCCTCGTGACGGGCGAGCACATATCGCGACATCGGCTGAGTCACACGTCCGGGCCACGTAAGTTGGGTGATTGACGACTTCCTTGGGGGCGATGAGCGTGACCGGCAAAGCACTCGCGACGACCCTTGTCCTGTGCGGACTCGGCGCCGCCGCCTGCGGTGGCACCGCCACGGGCGCCGACCTCGCGCGAGAGCGCGGCCCTGTCCCTCCCGCCGCCGCCGACACGGCCGCGGCACCGGCCGCCGACACCCTGAGCGGCCCGGCGACCGGCACGGCGAGCGATCCCACCGCGAGTCCCGCGGCGGGGCGGAGCGTCCAGAGCGACCGGCCGCTCAGCGGCAAGATCGTGGTCATCGACCCCGGCCACAACGGGCAGAACTACCGCCACCCCGCGGAGATCAACAAGAAGGTCAACGTTCTGACCCAGTGGAAGGCGTGCGACACCACGGGCACCGCCACCGCGAACGGCTACAGCGAGGCCGCCTTCACCTGGGACGTCTCGCAGCGCCTGGCCAAGATCCTGAAGAGCCGCGGCGCGACGGTGAAGCTGACCCGTGCCGACAACTCCGGCGTCGGGCCGTGCATCACCGAGCGAGCCGCGATCGGCAACAAGGCGAAGGCGGACGCGGCGATCTCGGTCCACGCCGACGGGGCGAACCCCGCCGACCACGGCTTCCACGTGATCATGCCGGAGAAGATCGGCGGCCCGGTCGACCCGGTGGTCGGGGCCTCCAAGAAGCTCGGCCTGGACGTTCGCAACGCCTTCGCGCGCGGCACCGGCCTGTCGTACTCCACCTACATCGGCAAGAACGCCCTCGACTACCGCGACGACCTCGGCGGACTGAACCTCTCCACGGTTCCCAAGATCTTCATCGAGTCGGGCAACATGAAGAACCCCACCGAGGCTGCCAAGTTCCAGCAGGCGGCGTTCCGGCAGAAGATCGCGCTCTCTCTCGCGAACGGGCTCCAGCAGTACCTCAAGCGGTAGGCGAGGGCGAGATCGCCCGAGGCGCCTCGGGCGGGCTCCGGCGGTATCCCGTGGGCACGGGAAGCCCCTCAGCGGCTTCCAGCGTTAGCGCCGGGACCCAAAGCCGCCGGAGGGAGTTACGGCGGCGCGGAGACACGCTCAGCGGCTTACAGCGGCACCTCCGAGCCCGTGCTCGGGGGGAGGGGGCACCTCAGCGGGGTCCTTCCAGACCCAGGGACCTCAGGTTGTCGCGGGCCGGGTGGCTGCGCGCGGCCGGGCCGGCCGCGAAGACCTTCAGGATGTTCCCCGTCGCCCTGCGGACGAAGGCCCCCGCCTCCCGCGTGACGCCGTGGCCGCAGCGGGCACCCCGCATCGCGCACACCCAGCGCATCGTGCCCGAGCTGAACACCCCGGCGCCGCTCGGCACGGTGTAGTAGGCGCTGTGCGCGACCGTGGCGCGACCTCCGCAGTCGACCGGGGAGACCGACAGGACCTCCATGGGGCGCGGTACGCCCGCGCCGACCCTGTCGGTCTCGACGCCGACCATCCCGGGGAAGACGGTGCCGCGCCGCACCCCGGTCCCCTTGAAGATCCAGTTGCCGGGGCGCCTGACCACGTAGGCGGACTCGGAGGGAAAACAGTCGTACATCGGGCCGGTCAGCGAGCTCTCCGGCCTGGCGGTGGCCCGCCACAGGACCGTCCGGGCGTCCTCGGCGGCGTCCTTGTGGCAGACCACCAGGCGGCGAGGTCCCAGGCGCGTCGCGGCGAGGCGGATCCGCCAGTAGACCGCGTTGGCACCGAGGAAGGCGAGGTTGGTGCCGCGGTCACGGGCGGCCTCGACGGTGCGGCGCATGCCCGGCGACCAGTACTCGTCGTGGCCCAGCGACACCAGCCCCCTGGCCCCGTCGAGGACGTGCGGGTCGCGGTCCAGGTCCAGGCTCGTGACGTAGGCGAGCGGAAGGCCGCGACGCTCGGCGAGCTCGATGGCGTCGCGTTCCATGTCCAGGAAGAGCCGCGCCCCCGATGTGTCGTACGGACGGTCGAAGCTGACCGCCCGGGACCTGTCCGCGAAACCGCCGGGGCCGTGGTAGAGGCTGCGGCCGCCCCAGTCGTTGTACGCCTGCCAGGTGGTGACCGCGTTCACGACGACGAGGCGTCCCCCGGCGGAGGCGGACCTCACGGTGAGGGGGACGTAGCGCCGTCCCCCGGTGGCGGCGTCCAGCCTGATCAGGTAGGAGCCCTCCGGCCATCCCGAGGTGTCCACCTCGGGGCCGGGCTTCCAGTGGGCGGCGGTCACCGTTCCCGTGGCGGCGATCGTCCTGGGCGGAGCCTGCCTCCTGCCGGGTAGCCCTGCCGCCCGCCAGACCTGCCTCGCCCCGGCCCCGCCGTACCAGCCCATCCGGAAGGCCCTCGCGGTGTAGCGGTCGGCGGTGGTCGAGACGTACAGCCGGAAGCTCTCGCCGGGCAGCACGCTCACCCGGTCGGCGAAGCCCTCGATCTCGTGCTCGGCGCCGCGTCGGCGCACCCGCCACCCGGGATCGCCCTCCCTCGCGTTCTCCGCCACGGTGGTGTCGTCCCCCTCGGCACTCCTCACCGCGGAGGAGGACACCGTGGGAGTGGGCGGGGACGAGGTCGAGGGGTCCTCGACGGTGACGGCGCACCCGGCGACCAGCATGATCGTCACCAGGATCGCCGACGGTGTGCGGGCCGGACGCCTGGAGACCCTGGAAGGTTGGAACATGAGCAGCAGCATGTCCGGACGGAGCGTCTCCCCCGCTTCTCCCGCGCGGTACTTGGGCGGTTCTTGATCCCGTGTCCGGGCTCGCCGGCGTGAAAAGCCGGTCCCTCCGGCGATTCCGGCGATTTGGCATGATCTATAGCATGACTGACCTCCTGCCGTCCCCCTCCGCTTTCACACCTGCCGGCGGCGTCCTCGGCCTGCCCCACGGGGTCGTCGTCTCCGGCCCCGCCGAGCCGGTCGACGCCGTACGTCTCGCGCTCGCCGTCCTCGACCCGCGCCCCGGCGAGGCGGGAACGATCACGGTGGAGCCGGACGCCTCACTCGGCGCCGAGGCGTACGTCCTGGAGGTGACCGGCGAGGGCGTGCGGATCGCGGCCGGAGACCGCGCCGGCGCCTTCTACGCGGGCCAGACGCTGCGGCAGCTGCTGCCCTCGGCGGCGTTTCGCACGGTGGCCGGCGGCGGGGCGGACTGGAGCGTCCCCCTCGGCCGGGTGCGGGACGCGCCCCGGTTCTCCTGGCGCGGGGTGCACCTGGACGTGGCGCGGCACTTCATGCCCAAGCGCGAGGTGCTCAGGATGGTCGACCTCATGGCGGTCCACAAGCTGAACCGCCTGCACCTGCACCTGGTGGACGACCAGGGGTGGCGGGTCGAGAGCCGTCGATATCCCCGGCTGCACGAGGTGGGCGCGCACCGCCCGCGTACGGTCACCAGCCACTACCGGGAGGATCTCGCCTTCGACGACACACCGCACGGCGGCTACTACACGCTGGAGGACCTCGCGGAGATCGGCGCCTACGCGCGGGCCCGAGCCGTGACGGTCGTGCCCGAGATCGACGTGCCGGGACACGCCTCGGCGATCCTCGCCGCCTACCCCGGGTTCGACGCCCGCGCCACCGGCGGCCGGAGCCCCGAGCCCTTCACGGTGCTGGATCGCTGGGGCATCTCCCCCGCGATCCTGTCCCCCCTGCCGGAGACGATCGACTTCCTGACCGGCGTGATCGAGGAGATCACGGGGGCGCTGGGCGAGACCCCGTACGTCCACATCGGCGGGGACGAGTGCGTGCTCGACGACTGGGCCGGCTCCCCCGAGATCGTCGCCTTCCAGGCGGAGCTGGGGCTGGGGAGCCTGAGCGACCTGCACGCCTGGTTCCTGCGCCGGCTCGCGGACGAGCTGGCCGAACGCGGCAGCAGGACGGTGGTGTGGGACGAGGCGTTCGTGAGCGGCATGCTCAGGCCCGACACGATCGTGATGCCCTGGCGCGGTCCCGGGGTGGCGAGGCGCGCCGCCGCCGCCGGGCACGACGTGGTGCAGACCCCCGTCTTCCCCCTGTACTTCGACTACGCCGAGGCCTCCAGCGAGGAGGAGCCCCTCGCGATCGGCGACGCGATCACCGTCTCCGACGTCGCGGCCTACGCTCCGGCGCCGGAGTCGTGGACGGCCGAGGAACGGGAACACGTGCTCGGGACACAGTTCCAGCTGTGGAGCGAACGGCTGCCCGACGCGCGGGCGGTGGACTACCGGGCCTGGCCCCGGGGGTGCGCGCTGGCCGAGATCGCCTGGTCGGGCTCGGCCGGGGCCGGGTTCGAGACCCGGCTGGAGGCGCACCTGACCCGCCTCGACGCGCTCGGTGTCGAGTATCGGCCGCTGACCGGCCCGCACCCCTGGCAGCGTGGGGGGACCGGCCGCCGACGCCACCGCCCGGGGGTCGTCAAGGTGGACGAGGCGATGAAACACCTGGAGGAGCTGACCCACGAGGCCGACTCGACCCGTCCCAGCATGTGACCCTCGGCGAGCTCCCGCCGAGGGTGACCGCCCGGGGGCCCGTAGCCCCGCCCCCGCCCCCGCCCCCGCGCCCGTCCCGGCAGGTGACGGCTCCGGCTCTTGACGAGCCCCCACGGGCGGAACCCGGATTCCGTCCCGGTGCGGGACGGGGGCGCCCTTTACGGGCGGGGCGTGGATTCCGGCCGGTCAGGAGACCTCGTAGCCCGCTTCCTTGACGGCGGCGCGGACGGCCGTGTCGTCGAAGGCGTCGCCGGAGACGTCGACCCGTCCGGTCTCAAGGTCGACGTCGACACCGGTGACACCCGGGACCTCGCCGACCTCCTCCTTGACCGAGCTCACGCAGTGACCACAGGTCATGCCGGTGACGGTGTATGTGATCGTGCTCATCGTGCCTCCAAAGCCGTGAGGTTACCCACCCAGGGTATAGCGTCAGGCCGTGGCGCTCCGGTCGGCGGTGCGGCCGATGATCTGGCGGAGGTCGACCACGCCGTGACGGCGCAGGCGGCGAGAGAGGTCGCGGTTGACGTGATAGGCCCAGAGGGGCCCCTCGTAGATCAGCGCGCTGTATCCCTGGACGAGCGTGGCCCCGGCGAGCAGGCGCTCCCAGACGTCGTCCACGTCCTCGACCCCGCCGACGGAGACGAGCACCAGGCGGTCGCCCACCCTGGCACGCAGCCTGCGCAGCACCTCCAGCGACCTGGCCTTCAGCGGACGCCCCGACAGGCCGCCGCTCTCGCGGCTGTGGTCACGGCCCGAGGGCTCCGCGACGGCCAGCGTCTGCCTGCCGATCGTGGTGTTGGTGGCGATGATGCCGTCGAGCCCGAGCTCCAGGGCGAGGTCGGCGACCGCGTCCACGTCGGCGTCCGCCAGGTCGGGGGCGATCTTGACCAGCAGCGGGGTGCGCTTGGGCGTGGCGTCGGCCACCTCCTTCACCGCCCGCAGCAGCGGGCCCAGCAACTCCACGGCCTGCAGGTCGCGCAGGCCGGGGGTGTTGGGCGAGCTGACGTTGACGACGAGGTAGTCGGCCAGGGGGGCGAGCTCCCTGGCACTGGCCACGTAGTCGGCGACGGCACCCGACTCGGGAACGACCTTGGTCTTGCCGATGTTGACGCCCACGATCGCGGGGACGCCCCTGGGCCTGGCCAGCAGCCTGGCCGCGGCGGACGCGCCCGCGTTGTTGAAGCCCATCCGGTTGACGATCGCCCGGTTTCTCACGAGGCGGAACAGGCGGGGCCTGGCGTTGCCCGGCTGGGCGTGGGCGGTGATCGTGCCGACCTCGACGTGGCCGAAGCCGAGCGCGGACACGGCCTCCACGCAGCCGGCGTCCTTGTCGAAGCCGGCCGCCAGCCCGAACGGGCCGGGGAAGTGCACGCCGAAGGCCTGCACGCGCAGCGCGGGGTCGCGTGGCGCGAGACGGCGGTGGACCAGCCGTCTGACCACGGGCGTCACCGAGAGGACGCGCAGGGCGCGCACCGTCAGATGGTGCGCGTCCTCCGGGTCGAGGCGGCTGAGGACCTGCGAGAAGACGAATCGATACATCACCGATCAGGTTAGTGCCCCGGCGAGGTGCCGCTCGCGCCGACCGCGTCCCCGGGGTATCTGATCAGGAGGTATCGGTCGAATCCCAGCAGCCGCAACAGGCGGAGCACAGGACCCGAGGGGCGGAGAACGATCATCTCGCGGCCCAGGCCGCGCATGTACTCGTCGGCCCGGAGCAGGGTCCGGGCGCCCGCGCAGTCGATGAAGCCCACGTGGGCCAGGTCGAACTCCACCGTCTTCGCGGTGGTCGTGCCGAGGACGCGTCGTAGCTCGACGCCTCCAACGGCGTCGAGATCACCGTGAACGGTGATCTCGACGCTGTTCTTCGAGGGCTCAGGCGACGTGAGCAGGATCACCGTATTTCGCCCGCCCCCTCACCGAGCACCTCGGCCGCCAGGTCGGCGACGCGGCGGCGGGAGTCACGGGCCTGCTTGCGCAGGCCGGTGAAAGCCTGGGTGGCGGTCAGATCGTGCTTTCCCATCAGATAGCCGATCGCCCGCTCGATGACCACGCGGTAGTCGAGGGCGTACTGGAGCTGGTCGGCCAGGGCGCTCTTCTCCTCGGCGGCCATCGCGACGGTGAGAAGCTGCTCGATCACATCCGCGTAGCCGTAAAGCGCCTGGACATCCGACTCGTCCCACTCGTACAACTTCGCCTGGTAGACGTTCAGCGTGCCCACGGGCTCGCCTCCAAGACGCACCGGCACCCCCGCCACCGCCCGCACCTCGGGGTGCAGCCGGTCGGCGAGCTTCGGCCAACGGGGGTCGACCCGCACATCACTTGAGGTCACCGCGCAATTCTGCTCATACGCGGAAACACATGGTCCCTGACCAAGATGGAGCTGCGCGCCTTCAAGACTGCGGCCCCGCTCATCGGTGGCCACCAAATAACGAAGATCTTTACCTTCTTCGGCAAACATCAAACCCGCACCCGCATATCCGAACAGCGAGTTCACCACATCCACGGCACGCTCCAACTGCTGAACTATGCCTGTGGTGGACGAGGTCGTCTGAAGCCTTCTCAGGCTCGCGACCAGCGCTTCCGGATCAATGTGAGTCATATGTGGAGCGCCTTTCAGCGTCGACCTGGTTACTTGACGTGCACACTACGACTTCCCTCAACAAGAAGATCTATGAGCCATGCTCTGGAGGACCATCACCATGAGCTCTCCGAGACGTTCTCCCGTACGGACTTTCGCGGGTTGCCATTCGTGGCTCGTCCGGTCGTAGAAATTCAGGGTGCCGATCAGCGTTTTCTCCGCCCGCAATGGCACGGAGAGCACCGCCCTGACCTCCGAGACCCGCGCGGCGACGCCGGGGAAGCCGAGGGGCCTGGCCGCCCGCAGGTCGTCGACCACGACGTCCTCGCCGCGGCTCAGGGTCTCGATGGCGGGCCCGGCGCCGATCTGCTCCTGGATCAGCTCCAGTTGCCGGCCCCGCTCGTCGGAGCCTCCGACCGCGCGCAACCGGTCG
Organism: Streptosporangium sp. NPDC000563; assembly: GCF_040299985.1. Classification (NCBI taxonomy): domain Bacteria; kingdom Bacillati; phylum Actinomycetota; class Actinomycetes; order Streptosporangiales; family Streptosporangiaceae; genus Streptosporangium; species Streptosporangium sp. NPDC000563. The sequence goes on from NZ_JBEPDA010000001.1 coordinate 16,570, forward strand.
TGGTCGTCTATCAGCATGAGTGCGGCCCCGTCGGAGCCGAGAACGTCGGCGAGGGCGCTCAGGGTACGGTCGACGAGCTGAGTGAATTCAAGAACCTGGGTCATGGGCGAGCTTCCTCCACGTCGAGGTAGCTCCGCGGACACAGGGCGGAATGATCTGCGAAACAAAGCCTAGTGCTGCCCGATGACTCCGGCCAAGCGGTTCCCCCTTTGGCCGTACGCAGGGGCCGGACATCACCGTCAATACATCGTTAAGCGTTCGGCAAACAACGATCGGCAGGGTTGGGCCTATGAACATCCTGTCACGTTCGGCCATCGCCCGACGACGGCGCACCCTGGCGAACCTCGTGCTCCGCGATCTCGCGGACACCGGTGACGTCACCCTCCCCGCCTGGTGGGAGGAGGAGATCCAGCGGGAGTTCGGCGGGCTGGGCGGGTTCCTGGCCGAGCTGAGCCGCCAGTGGTGGACGGCCTACGCCGCGCACCTGGACGCGCTGATCGAGCTGGGCCTCGACGACCCCTCCCAGGCGTGGGACGACGTCAGCGAGCAGATGCCGTGGCTGCGGGCCGTACTCGACGCCCACACCGACGACGCGGCACTCGCCGAGGCCGAGCGGCGGCACTGCGACGTCCTGCGCTGGACGACCCGGCGCGAACCCCGCCACGCGGCCTGAGGACCCCTCGGGCCCGGACGCTCACATGTCGTGCGGGGAATCGCGGGGAATATTCGCGGGGAATCGGGTAGCCATGAACGATGGTCAGATTTGTCGAAGGCAAGCCCTCGCCGCAGAGGAAACCCGGTAACCACGCCTCTGACCTGCGGCTGGGCGTGCGCCTGACGATGGCGCTCGTGGCAGTGGCGATCTTCACGGTGCCGTTCGTGGTGCTGCTGGTGCTCGTGAAGACCTCCTCCTCGCCGCTCAAGAGCCTCGACGAGAGCATCGCCCTGAGCCTGCACGCCCAGGCGCTGGCGAACCCCGGCTACACCACCTTCCTCAGCGTGGCCACCGAGGTGTTCGGCCCCTGGACGTGGCGTGTGCTGGTGGTGCTGGCCGCCGTCTGGCTCTGGCGCCGGGGCGCGCCGCGCCTGGGGATCTGGGCGGTCGCCACGATCACCTTCGGCGGCCTGCTGAACCTCGCCGTCAAGGAGATCGTCGACCGTGCCCGGCCCGACCTGCCGGATCCGGTGGCCTCGGCGCCCGGAGCCTCCTTCCCCTCCGGGCACGCGATGGGAGCGGCGCTGGGTACGTGCATCCTCGTGCTCCTCCTGCTGCCCTTCCTGCGGAGCACGGCCTCGCGGATCATCGCCTGGGTCGTCGCCGCGGCCATCATGGTGTTCGTCGCGTACAGCCGGATGGCGCTCGGCGTCCACTGGACCAGCGACGTGATCGCGGGGGTCGCGCTGGGCGTGGTGGTCGTGGTGGGAGCGGCGGCGGGGTTCGAGGCCTGGCGCCGTGGGGAGGGCCGCAGACCCGCCGAACCACACGTGGAAGGCGTCGAACCCGAGGCGTTCCGGGAGACCCATTCGGGGTAGCTGGCGCGCCATGTCGAAAATGTCGGTGGATTTCAAAGGCGTGACACGTCTCATCCTGGCGCCGCTGGCCATCATGGCCGTGCTGACGATCGGCGTCGGCCTCCTCATCACCAAGGTCCTGCAGACGACGACCCTCATCGCGAACGACCAGGGGGTCAACGCGCAGATGGCCGAGGGCCGCACGGCCCAGCTGAGCTCGATCACCGACGTGCTGTCGGGCCTGTCCGACACCCCGGTGATCATCACTGCCACCGCGCTGCTGGTCATCGGCTTCCGGCTCGCCTTCAAGCGCTGGAACGAGTCGATCTTCCTCGCGCTCGCGGTGTTCTCCCAGTCGGCGATCTTCCTGCTCGCGACCGTCTTCGCCGAGCGCAAGCGACCCGCCGTCGAACACCTCGACCCCGCCCCGCCCACCTCCAGCTTCCCCTCCGGGCACACCAGCGCCGCGGTCGCCTTCTACTGCGGCGTCGCCCTGGTCCTGACCCTCCACACCCACCGTTTCAAGATCCTGAACGTGCTGTGGTGGGTGGTCGGCCTGGGCATTCCCCTGGGCATCGCCTACTCGCGCATGTATCGCGGCATGCACCACCTGAGCGACGTGAGCTGGGGTTTCCTGCTCGGCGCGGTCTGCATCGCGGTGGCCGCCAACGCGCTGCTGTTCCGGCCGGTGGTGCAGGAAAAAAAGAAAAAAATTCTGAGCACGTAGCGATCCCCGGCCACGTCGGGGATCCAGGCGTCGCGAAGATCGCTGAAGCGTGCACCGGCGGGGGTGAGAGAGGGACATTCCCACCCGCCGGACCGCTTCACATGAGACCGTTGTGAAGCAGCACCACCAAGGTTCACACCCGCTATCAGGTGTCACCAAAAGATCACTGCGCGCTACGAAGTAAGATGAAAACCTCGTTAGGGAGATTCAACTCCTCCCCTCGGGGCACGAGCAGCCAGCCGACCGGACCGAGGACGTTCGCCGGCTACCCTCCAGGAAGGAAGCTGGCCATGGATCAACAGTCCGTCGTCTGCCAGAAATGCACAGGCGTTCTCCTCGCCACCGACTCCCGCACCTACACCGCACAGCGAGGACGCCTGATCCTGGCCAACGGCTACTGCACCTGTCCCGCCGAGCAGGCCGCTCCCCAGCAGCAGTCCCAGCCTCAGCCCGCCGCGGAACAGCCCGCCACGCACCGGCAGCCCGCCCACCCTCAGCAGCAGCCCGCGAACCAGATCTCGATGGTGGGCGCCTAGCACCTTCTTCGAAGGGTCGCCCTTGGGAGGGTCGTCGCGGCGTCGGGAGGCGTACGCGACGACGAAGCGGTGCTCAGCCGCTCAGCCCCCAGGCCAGCACCACGGACAGACCGCTCGTCGCGAGCAGGCCGACGACCACCACTATGGCAATCACTCGACGGTTCATACCCGAGAGCCTAGCCAGGCATCCGGATGGTCCCGCACGTCAGCGCCCGGGTGGGGCACCAGGGGCGAGTACGGGATCATGACGGCCAGCTGGTCGGGGGCGTCCGCTCGCTCTCCGCGCGGATGATGTGGATCACCGCGTTGATGAGCGCCAGGTGGGTGAACGCCTGGGGGAAGTTGCCGAGGTGGCGCCCGGTCACCGGGTCGATCTCCTCGGCGTAGAGACCGAGTGCGCTGGCGAAGGAGAGGACCCTCTCGCACAGCCTGCGGGCCCGGGTGAGCTCCCCGATCTCCGTCAGCGCCGAGACGAGCCAGAACGAGCAGATCGCGAAGGTGCCCTCCTCCCCGCTCAGGCCGTCGTCCGTGCTCTTCGTCTCGTAGCGCAGGACCAGCTCTTCGGCGGTCAGCTCGTCGGCGATGGCCAGCACGGTGGCGCGGACCCTGGGGTCGTCGGGCGGCAGGAAGCGCACCAGCGGGATGAGCAGGAGCGACGCGTCGAGGGCGTCGGTGTCGTAGTGCTGCCTGAAGACCCCGCGCTCGCTGACGCCGTGGGCGCACACGTCGGCGTGGATCTCGTCGGCGACCGCCTGCCAGCGCTCGGCGAGTTCCGGCTCCTCCCTGAGCCTGGCGAGCCTCGCGCCCCTGTCGGTCGCCACCCAGCACATGACCTTCGAGGAGGTGAAGTGCTGTGGCTCGCCGCGTACCTCCCATATGCCGCGGTCGGGCTCCCGCCAGTGCCTGATGGCCGACTCGACCTGCCGCTTCAGGATGGGCCAGATCCGCTCGTCCAGGCGGTCCCGCGACCGGGTGTGGATGTAGAAGGAGTCGAGGACCGCGCCCCAGACGTCGTTCTGACGGTGCCGGTAGGCGGCGTTGCCGACCCTGACGGGCTTGGCGCCCTCGTAGCCGGAGAGATGGTCGAGAACGTACTCGTCCAGCTCCCGTTCGCCGTCGATGCCGTACATGACCTGGAGTTCCTCGTCCCGTTCCGCCACATCGGCGATGAACCAGAAGAAGTCGTCGGCCTCCCAGTCGAAGCCCAGCGTGTACAGGCCCCAGAGGGCGAAGGTCGAGTCCCTGATCCAGGCGTAGCGGTAGTCCCAGTTGCGGTCGCCGCGCGGGGTCTCGGGCAGGGAGGTCGTCGCCGCCGCGATGAGGGCACCCGTGGGGGCGAAGGTGAGGCCCTTGAGGGTGAGGGCGCTGCGCTCCAGGTATCTCCGCCAGGGGTGGTCGGGGAAGGCGCCTCTGGCGAGCCAGTGCTGCCAGTGGTGGGCGGTCCACACGAGCCGGTGGTAGGCGTCCTCGAAGGTGTACGGCGGCTCGTGCATGGTCCACGACAGCGCGCAGAAGCGCGTGTCGCCCTCCTTGAGCAGGGTGCGCGCCATCGCGCGTCCGCCCTCGAACCCCAGCCGCATGTCGGTGGTGAGCCGCAGCTCCAGGCTCTCCCCCTCCGCGGTCGCGACGCCCTGCTGGTAGCCCCTGTCGGTGTACGCCCAGTCGGCGGACTTGCGCCCGTAGTCGAAGATCGGCTCGCAGTCGAGCGTGACCTGCGCCTCCCCGCTGACGCACCGCACCGTGCGGAGCAGCACGTGGGAGGCGTCGTAGTCGGTCGGCGCCCTCCTGTGCGTGTGGGAGAGCTCCTCCTCCTCGTGGTGCCAGGGCCCCATGAGCAGCACGTCGCGCACGATGATCCAGCCGGTGGGGGTGCCCCAGCTCGTCTCCAGGACCATGGTGCCCGGCAGGTAGCGGCGCGCGGCGGGCACCCTCAGGTCGGCGGGGCCGAGCCGGAAGCCTCCCGCGCCCCGGTCGAGGAGTGCGGCGAAGACGCTGGGGGAGTCCATCCGGGGCAGGCAGAGCCACTCGATGTTCCCGCTCGGGGCGACCAGCGCGGTGGTCTCGCAGTCGGACAGGAACCCGTAGTCGGCGATGGGCGGGAAAGGGGAGGGACCGGGCAGCTGGTGCACGGGTGAGTTCCCTGTCATCAGTTCTCCTTGAGCCTGGAGACCTCCGCTTTCGAACGGAGAGGACCGTCAGGCGCCCTTCCTACCCCGCCTGTCGCTTTCAGGCACGTCTTTCACCCGGATATCCGCCGCTCAGGAAGCGATGGCTCGGTCCATCAATGATTCCCCGCGATGTCTCATAAGTCACATTATTCCCAGCCGCGTGTGAACTTTTCGGACATGCTGGTGTCGAATCTGCTATTAAGATGCCCGACCAAGGTTCACATCAGAGAGGGTCATCGTGGGGCGCGACGACATCCAGGGATCGTACGAAGAGGATCCTCGCGAGCAGACCGGTCCCCTCGGACCGGCCCAGCGGGAACCCGAACGCCCCGCCGGCGACGTGCTGTCGGACGGATGGAACGAGATCGACCTTCCGGACCCCGTACCGGGCGACGGATCTCAGGTGATCGTCCACGTGGACGGGTCCCGGGAGATCATCCGGACCGACGGCTCCCGGGAAATGGTCTATCTCGACGAGCGTCGCGAGACAGGGGACACCGACGTCACCTCCGACGGCCCCCTCTACCGCGACGAGGACGAGGAGACGCCGACGCGCGGTTTCCTGGGATCGGGCTGGCGGGAGGACCCCGACCCCTACGAGGATCGCCGCCGCAAAGGCAGGAGCAGGAGCAGGATCCTGCTCGCGGTCGTGGGTGGCGTCGTGGTCGCGGGAGTCGCGGGCGGCTGGATGCTCTCCGCCTCCGTGAACGGGCAGCCCGACACCAGGTGCTCACCCGGCGCGCGGTGCTCGGTGGCCGACATGCCGAAGCTGCCCTCCGAGACACCGGCCCCCGGGCCCGAGGAGACGACGGAACCGTCGGAGGAGGCGCCCACGGCCGAGGAGCCGACGACCGCCCCCACCCGGGCACCCCGGGCCCAGGAGCCCTCCGCCCGTCCGTCGCCGACCCGCAGCGCCCCGCCGAGGGAGACCCGCCCGACGCGGACCGCCGAGGAGAGCGAGCAGGAGGAGGCCTCCCGGGAGAACTCGACCCCGCGAGCGCGGATCACCTCGGAGCCCGCACCCTCGCAGACCGGCCAGGCCCCCACCGAGAGCGCCGAACCGAGCCGGCAGCCGACGACGGCGCCGCCGACGCAGGACACCGGAACGAACGACAACTCGGGTGGCGGAGGTGGCGGTGGAGGCGGCGGCGGTGGCGGTGGCGGCGGTCTGCTCGACTGGCTGTTCCGGTAGGCCGTCACACCACCATGGCCGGAGAAACCGGATCCGGGGGGGAGCCGGATCCGGGGGAGCCGGTCATCGGGTCGCGCCCCCGGTCAACGTGCGGAGCCGGTCCGCCGGGAATTCCCGACCCCGGCTCGGTGCTCCTGCGGGCTGACGCCGCGTTCGCGCTTGAAGGCGACACTGAGCGCGAACGCGCTGCCGTACCCGACCCGCGTCGCCACCGCACCGACGGTCGCGTCGGTCTCGCGCAGCAGGTCGGCGGCCATGGCGAGCCTCCAGCCCGTGAGGAACGTCATGGGCGGCTCGCCCACCAGCTCGGTGAAGCGGCGAGCCAGGGCCGCGCGGGAGACACCGGCCCCGGCGGCGAGCGCGGCCACCGTCCAGGGATGGGCCGGGTTGTTGTGCAGCATGCGGAGAGCCTTGCCCACCACGGGGTCGCCGTGGGCGCGATACCAGGCGGGCGCCCCGGCCTCGGGGCGGGAGAACCAGGCCCGCAGGACGGCGATGAGCAGCAGGTCGAGCAGCCGGTCGAGAACGGCCTCCTGGCCCGGATCGTCCTTGACGATCTCGTCGCCGAGCAGCGGGACGATCGGGCAGTCCCACGCGTCCTCCCGAAGGACCAGCAGCGAGGGCAGCGCCTCCAGCAGACGGCTGCTGATCTCCCCGCGCATCTGGTAGGCGCCGGTGAGGAGCACCGCTGACCCGTCGGGGCTGTTGCCCCAGGTGCGGATGCCCAGGTCCATCTCCTGAGCCAGGCTCCGCCCGTCGACGGTGGTGCAGTGCTGGCCCGGATGGATCACCACGTCGGGCGGTGTGGCCGGATCGCAGGCGACCGTGTAGGGGTCGGGGCCGAGGACGATCGCGACGTCCCCCGGCCCCAGACGCACCGGGTCGCCGTCGTCGGGGACCACCCACGCCTCACCCCGGACCACCGCCGTCAGGGCGAGCGGTGCCCGGTCCTGGACGCGCAGGGACCAGGGCGGGCTCAGGATCGAACGGAGCAGGAACGCTCCCCTGGCCCTCGGACCGTCCAGAAAGTCGGTGAGTGCGTCCACACCTTCACCGTAGACGCTGAAACATGGAAACGCGCTTCTCGACCATGGACCGTCTCAATCCACGCCGGTTCACTGGTCCCATGACTGCGATGTCGCTCTTCCGAGGCCCCGCGCTGGTCGCGGCGGCCATCACCATGGGACTCATGGCGGGTCTCTTCTACGCCTACACCTGCTCCGTCATGCCCGGCCTGGCCCGGACGGACGACCGGACCTTCGTGAGCGCGATGCAGCGGATCAACGTGGCGATCCTCAACGGCTGGTTCGCCGCCTGCTTCGGCGGCGCGCTGGTACTGACCGTCCTCGCCGCGGCGCTGCACCTCTCCCAGGACGCGCGGCCCGTGCTGCCCTGGATCGTGGCCGCGCTCGTCCTCTACGTGGTGACGCTCGCCGTCACGATGGGGATCAACGTGCCGCTGAACAACGCCCTCGACGCGGCCGGGGACCCCGACCGCGTCACCGACCTCGCGGCGGTGGGGGGGGGGGTGGGTACGGGGGGGGTGGGCGGGGTCCGGGGCCGGGCGCGGGGGGGGGGGGGGCGC
>NZ_JBEPDA010000001.1:24299-446397 GCF_040299985.1 Streptosporangium sp. NPDC000563
GGACGCTCCGCACGGGCACGGCCCCGATGTCGTCGGGAAACCCCGCGATCGCTTTGGCGGCACGAGGTTCGAAGCGGCCTGGGTGCGCTGGAACCTCGTCCGCACGCTGGCGTGCGTGGCCGCCTTCGGCTGCCTCACCTGGGCTCTTGTCGTGTACGGGCGCACCGGGCTGCCGAACGGATCGTGACCGGGCGGGTCGATCGGAGGGATGTGCGGCCGAGCAGACGACGGCTCGGGGGCACGACCGGGCGGATGGCGGCCCGGAGATGACCGGGCGGGTCGGTCGGAGGAAGGCGTGGCCGGGTGGACGACGGCCCGGGGGCACGACCGGGCGGTGGTGCCCCGGATTGTGACCGGGACCTGGTGGGGCTGCCCGGTCCGTGTGGACTTCTGCCAGGATGCCGTCTGTCGCCGCCTCCCGCCCCGGAGTGGATCGGCACACCCAGCGGATCGGCACCCCCGGGGAGGCCGGTTCCGCCCCCCGCATCCTGACCACTGACACGCACGGGAGCCCTTCGATGACCGGGTACCGGATCCTCGCCGTCGACGACGACCCCGCGATCCTGCGCTCGTTACGGCGCGGCCTGCGCCTGGAGGGCTTCGGCGTGGAGACCGCGGACTCCGGCGAGCGGGCCCTGGAACTGGCCGAAGGCACAGCGCCCGACGCGATCGTCCTCGACGTCTCGATGCCCGGACTGTCGGGCATCGAGGTGTGCGCCCGCCTGCGGGCGCGCGGAACGGAGGTTCCGGTACTGATGCTGTCGGCGATGGACGAGGTCGCCGACCGGGTGGCGGGGTTGGCCGCGGGAGCCGACGACTACGTCGTCAAGCCTTTCGACCTCGGTGAACTGGTCCTACGGCTGCGTGCCCTGCTGCGCAGGGCCGGGCGGGCGGCCGGCGAGACGGTCAGGGTGGGCCCGCTCACGGTCGACCCGACCGCCCGCCGGGTCACCGTGAGCGGCAGGGAGGTCGAGCTGACCCGCCGGGAGTTCGACCTGCTGGAGGTGCTCGCGTACAACGCGGGGGTCGTACTGTCCAGGTCGGTGCTGCTGGAACGGGTCTGGGGGTACGACTTCGAGGTGACCGGCAACGCCGTGGACACCTTCGTGAGCTACCTGCGGCGCAAGCTGGAGGCCGGGGGTGAGCCGCGCGTGGTGCACACGGTGCGCGGGGTCGGGTTCGTGGTGCGGGACGGGCACCGGTGAGGCTCTCCACCCGGTTCGCGGCCTGCCTGGCCACGCTCGTCCCGCTGCTGGTGCTGCTGGGCGGCCTGCTCGTACTGAACCTGGTCTCCCGCGACCTGCGCGCCGAGCGGGACGAGCAGATGGCGACGCGGGCGCACGCGCTGGCGCCGCTCGCCACCTCGTACTCCTGGCGCGTCCGCATGACCCCCCGCCTACCGCCGGACCTCATCGCGCAACGACTCGCCGGGGCCGCCGCCATGGGGGCCGGCAGCCCCGGCGGGATACGCGTCGAGATACCGGGGAGCACGTCGTTCGACATGGGAGAGGTACCGGCCACGACACCCGCCGTGGCCGGTGAGGGGCCGGCCACCTTCGGCGAAGGCGCGCGGGAATGGCGGTTCGTGGTGTCCGACCTGGGTCCGCGAGGGGGCGCGGGCCGCCTGTGGGTGTTCGAGTCCGAGGAGCACCTCGACCGGCGGCTCGGAGTGCTCCGCAGCCGGTTGGCGCTGGTCACCCTGATCTCGGCGGGGGTGGGCGTCGTCGCCGGTCTCGCTCTCGGCAGGTTCGCGGTGCGTCCCCTGGCGGTACTTCGCGGCCAGGCGCGGGGAATCGGCGCGTCCCCCGTGGGGGAGACACGGCTGGAGACCGCCTCCGGGGTCACCGAGATCGACGAACTGGCCGGCGTGCTCAACGATCTGCTGGACCGGCGTGACGCGGCGGTGACGCGCACCGGCGAGGCGTTGGAGACCGCCCGCGCCTTCGCCGCCACCGTGGCGCACGAGCTGCGGACGCCGCTGACCAGCATGGGCACCAACCTGGAGTTGCTCGGCCACCCCGGACTGGATCCGGTGGAGCGCGCCGAGATCGTCGCCGATCTGAGTGCGGAACACGGCCGGACACAGCGGCTGATCACGATGCTGCGCCGACTGGCGCGCGGCGAGCTGGTCGAGCCCGCGGCCTTCGCCGAGACCGATCTGGCGGAGATCACCGCCGTCGCCGTCGAGGAGGCGCGGCGCCGCCACCCGAGGGCCGCGATCGCCTTCTCCCCCACGGCCGACCTGCCGGTACGGGGATGGGCCGAAGGACTCCGGATGATCGTGGACAACCTCCTCGACAACGCCGCGATCCACGGCACGGATGCCCCGGACCACCCTGACGGTAAGGACAGGGTGGTCCGTCCTGAGGGCGCGGACAGCGCGGACGCCGTGAGCGGCCTGGACAGAGCGAACAACACAGACAGCACAGACCGCACGGACAGCGGCATGGGCAGTGCGAGTGCCAGGGACGGCACAGACCGCACGGACAGCGGCATGGGCGGCACGAGTGCCAAGGACGGCACCGAGGACACCGAGGACACCGAGGACACCGAGGACACCGAGCGTGCCACGATCACGGTGACGCTGTCCGCCGACGGCACGGTCGCCGTACTCGCCGTTCAGGACGCGGGACCGGGGATACCGCTCGCCGAACGCGACTCCGTCTTCACCAGGTTCCACCGCCGACCCGGCAGCCCGGGTTCGGGCCTCGGTCTCACCCTCATCCGCCAGCAGGTGGCTCTGCACGGCGGCACGGTCACGGTGACCGACCCTGAACAGGGCCGCGGAACGCGCGTCGAGGTGCGGCTGCCCGCCTCGTCTCCCCTCTCCCCCCGCTCCCCGACGCGACCCGACGAGCGTCCTCCCGAGGTCGGCTCCTGGCTCACCGAGCCGCGCCGGTCCCCGCCGTAGACCCGCTGAATCTCCGCCGTGGACCGTGCGGGAGATTTGGGATCTCCGCGTAGTCCGTGCCGGAGACCCGCAGTGGGCCGTGCCGAAGTCCCGCAGTGGGCCGTGCCAGAAATCTGCCAAGAAAGTGCGTCATGATCCCCGCCGTACGCGAGCGGCTCACCCCGCCACCGAACCCACGGGGGGAACATGAACATCCATCGCCTGCGAGTACCCGCGATCGCGACGGTCGCCGCACTCACGCTGATCGGCTCGGCGGCTCCGGCCGGAGCCCTGGCCATGACGTCGGCCTCCCTCGCACCGGCCTCGTCGCCGTCCGCGCCGGTCGTCGCCGAGGCCGGTGCCTTCGACCTCGTACGACCATCGGCGAATCCGGTCAGACTGCGGAGCGACCCGAGAAAGCTCTCGGTGACCTACACCTACGAGGGTGACGAGCGCACCCTCGACGACTTCCTCGCGCGCACGAAGACCAACGGCTTCGTCGTCCTGGACGGCCAGAAGATCGTAAACGAGCGCTACGTCGAGGCCGACCGCAACACCCGGTTCCAGTCCTGGTCGATGGCGAAGTCCTTCACGTCGGCCGCGATCGGCATCGCCCTGCAGGAGGGCCACATCCGCTCGATCGACGACCAGGTCACCCGCTACCTTCCCGAACTGCGCGGCTCCGGCTACGACGGGGTGTCCATCCGCAACCTGCTGCGCATGTCGTCGGGGATCGCCTGGGACGAGCGCTCCGACATCCCCAAGGTGCAGATGGCCGTGAAGCGGGGCCGGTCGGTCGAGAAGCTGGCGGCGCGGCAGGTGCGCGGCTGGAAGCCCGGCAGCAGATTCGAGTACACCAGCATGAACTCCTTCGTGCTCGCCGACATCGTCAGCCGCGCCACGGGCACGCCGTACCACCGGTACGTGGAGAAGAAGATCTGGCAGCCCGCCGGCATGGAGTCCACGGCGCGTATCGAGAAGGACGCCACCGGCGACAGCCTCGGCTACTGCTGCTACCACGCCACCGACCGCGACTTCGCCCGGTTCGGCCTGCTCTACCTGCGTGACGGCAAGGCGGCGGGGCGCCAGGTCGTGCCGAGCGCCTGGGTGAAGAAGTCGACCACGCCCTCCGCCTCCTTCAACGCCGGCTACGGGCTGCACTGGTGGCTCGGTGACGGCGGCGAGGGCGACTTCATGGCCGCCGGGTTCGGCGGGCAGTACGTCTACGTCTCGCCCAAGCACGGCGTGGTCGTCGTCAAGTCGACCGTCTCCACCTCGGCCCACGACCAGCGCGAGGCGCTGGTCGCGTTCCGCGCCGTGGCCGCCGAGGTGGCGAAGAGCCGCTGACGACGACCCACCCGCACGGGGGGCGGAAGCCGGATCGGCCGGGGGCCGACCGCGAGGACAGGCCGGGGGACGGCGCGTCCTTCCTGCCTTCCGCCGGAGGCATCGGCATCGGCATCGGCATCGGCATCGGCATCGGAGTTCCGGACCAAAGGTCCGGCATCAAGGTTCCGGAACCGGGCCTCCGACATCGGAGCTCAGGCATCAGGCTCCGGCTTTCCCGTGCCATCGAAAACACCTATCGCAAACAGGGGGACATCTCACATGACCAGCACGAAATCCGGTCCTCGGCGCTCTCTTCGCCTTCGAGGGCTGCTCGCAGCGTTGGGAGTCGGCGCGCTCATCGCCTCTCCGCTCCCACAGGCCGCCGCCGCGACCGCCGCACCGCCGGTGACACCGGACTGCTCCTGGAAACTCCGGGTGAGCGCGGACACCGTCAACGTCTTCTTCCCCGACACCGCGGCGTCGTACTGGGTGCTGCCGTTCACGGTTCAGGACCGTCTGCGGATCAAGCTCTCGGGTGAGTACGCGGACAGCCGGTACACCTCGTTCAACGTGTACAAGGACGGCGGAGGGTCGTTCACGTTCAACGGTGTCGGCTCGTCGCTGCCCGACCACCTCATCGACCCGGACCCGGGCAGTGTCAACCCGTGGCAGCAGCAGGCGGAGCCAGGCGGGCGTTACACGGTGACCGTGAGCTCCGACGCGGCTCCCGGCCAGGTCAACACGCTTCCCCTCGCTCCCGAGGGCACCGCGGAGGGCGCGGACGGCTACGTTCTGCTGAGGGCCTACCTGCCGGCCGACGGCGACTTCTCGCGGGTGCCGCTGCCGTCGGTCACCTTCGAACGCGACGGCGTCTCCACGCCGGTACCCCGGTGTGAGAGCACCGACACACCCACGCAGGCGCAGATGGAGGCGCTCGAAGGACTCCGCATGGACCCGCCGCTCGCCGAGCCGGAGCCGATGAGGTTCGCCCGCGTGAAACTCGACACGCGGCGCGTCGGCGGCTTCCCGAACGCGGACGCCGCCTACCTCAGCGCGACCGTCCCCCCACCGGCCGACCGCGAGGTCGTCGTCGTCCGGGGCAAGGCGCCGCGCGCCTCCGCCGGTTCCCACCCCTCGCCGTGGCCGGGGACGGACAAGGACGTGCGCTACTGGTCCATGTGCACGAACCTCACCTTCCCGCTGCTTCCCGTGGTGGTGAACAACCTGCCGAACGGGACGGTCAGCTACGGGTGCCGCAGCGACGACGAGACCGCGCTGGACTCCACCGGCCACTACACGTACGTGATCGGCAGGGAGTCGCAGCGCGCGGCGATCGAGAGGATTCCGGGGGTGACCTTCCTGCCGTTCTCCACGACGCAGCCGAGGGCCGCGCACACCGTCCTGCTCCGCAACATGGTGGTGGACGAGAACTTCGCCGAGGCCGTCCAGAACGTCCCCGAGGACGGTGACCCGGCCTCCGCCGCCGCCGTGATGGGCCCGTACCACCCGAAGGTCTCGGTCTGCTCGCTCGCCGACCTGGCCACGGGCGGCCCGCGGAACTGCCCGCCGGTCTAGGCGTCCGCCGCCCGCCGGTCCAAGCGTCCGCCGGGGCGAGTCCCGTCAAGGGGGCGGGGATTCGCGCCGGCGGACAGGGGCGTGTGCGGCGAGCACGGGCCGGTTCTCTCTCGCCTTCGCTCGCCGCGGCCCCACGCCCGCCCGGCCGCCCGGCTCTCGGCTACCCACCCGGCTCTCGGGGCGCACGGCCGCAACGGCCGCACGGCCGCACGGCTGCCGATCACGATGGGTAGGCGTGGGTCTCGGTGGCCTTGACCGACGCCCAGATCCGCTGCCCGGGAGTGAGGTCGAGATCCGCGACGGCGGCGGGGGTGACGTCCGCGGAGGCGGTGATGGGTCCCTCCAGGTGGATGCGGACGCATGAGCCGTGCCGTTCGATACCCTCGATCGTGGCCTCCCAGAGATTGCGCGGGGTGCCGTCGGGACGGGTCCGGTAGAGCGCGACCGCGCCGGGCCGGAAGGCGACGAACGCGGGGCCCTCCAGGTTCTCGGCGACGCTGAAACGCACCTCACCGACGGTGACCTGCCGTTCGGCGGCGAGTCCCCGGTAGAGGTTGAGGCCGACCAGACGGGCGACGTAGTCGGTGCGCGGGCGGCGGGCGACCTCGGCGGGGGCGCCGCGCTGCACGACGGCGCCGTTCTCGATGACGACCAGCTGGTCGGCGAGCACCATGGCGTCCAGCGGATCGTGGGTGACCAGGACGGTCGCGCCCTCGAAGTCGGCCAGGTGGCGGCGGAGCCGGGAGCGGATCTCCAGGCGGGTGTGGGCGTCGAGGGCGGCCAGTGGTTCGTCCAGCAGCAGCAGGCGGGGGCCGACGGCGAGGGCACGGGCCAGTGCGACGCGCTGGGCCTGACCGCCCGACAGCTGCCGGGGTTTCGCCGCGGCGTACCCGGCCAGGCCGACGCGTTCCAGCCAGGCGGCGGCACCGCGCCGCGCCTCCGCTCTGGAGGCGCCGCGGCAACGAGGTCCGAAGGCGACGTTGTCCAGGACGGACAGGTGTGGGAAGAGCAGGTAGTCCTGGAAGACCATGCCGATCGGGCGACGTTCGGACGCCAGGGGATGCAGCGCCTCGCCGTCCAGGAGGATCCGCCCGCCGGACAGGGCGGTGAGCCCGGCCAGCGCGCGCAGCGCGGTGGTCTTGCCCGCGCCGTTGGGACCGAGCAGTGCGACGACCTGACCGGCCGCGACCTCCAGTTCGATGTCCAGGCGGAAGCGGGGGCGGGTGACGACGAGATGGGCGTCGAGGGTCACGGGCCGCTCACCCACCGGTCGCGCAGGCCGGCCAGGATGATCACCGAGACGGCGAGCAAGACGAGGCTGAGCACGATCGCGGCCTCGGGTTCGGTCTCCAGGGCGAGGTACACGGCCAGCGGCATGGTCTGGGTCCGGCCGGGGAAGTTGCCGGCGAAGGTGATGGTGGCCCCGAACTCGCCCAGCGCGCGGGCCCAGCACAGCACGGCTCCCGCGACGATGCCCGGGACGATCAGGGGCAGGGTGACACGGCGGAAGATCACCCAGCGGGAGGCGCCCAGCGTCGCGGCGGCCTCCTCGAACCGCAGGTCGGCGGCGCGCAGCGCACCCTCGACGCTGATGACCAGGAACGGCATGGCGACGAACGTCTCGGCGACGACGACCCCGGCCGTGGTGAACGGCAGGGTGATGCCGAAGGTGGAGTCCAGCCACTGACCGACCAGGCCGCGCCGTCCCAGGACGAGCAGCAGGGCGACCCCGCCGACCACCGGGGGCAGCACGAGGGGGACGGTGACCAGCGCCCGTACCAGACGACGGCCGGGGAAGTCGACCCGGGCCAGCAGCCACGCCAGCGGCACGCCGAGCAGCAGGCACACCAGCGTGGCCACGGTCGCGCTCACCAGCGACAGGCGCAGTGCCTCCAGCACCCGCGGCTCGCCCAGCCTCTCCAGCAGGGTGGACCAGGGGGCGCGCGTCAGCAGCCCGACCAGCGGCAGCGTCAGGAAGACCATGCCCGCCACGGCCGGCAGCACCAGCACCCAGGGCAGACGGCCCGCCACCCCGCCGTCGCGCACCCCACCGGACGCACCGCCCGCACCACCGTTGGCCGGACCGCCGCGTACCCCACCGGGAAGGTCTCCCGGCACGCCGCCGGACGGACCGTTTGGAACGGCGTCGGGGCCACCCGCTACCCCGTCGGCCGGGCCACCCGTTACGCCGTCGGACGGACCACTCACGGCGCCGTCAACCCGTCGTACGGGCGTGGTCGGCGATCTCCACGACCACGTTGGTGGACTTGATCACGGCGACGGCCGTCACGCCCACCGCCAGGCCCAGCTCGTCGGCGGCCTGGCGGCTCATCAACGACACCACCCGGTACGGTCCCGCGGCGATCTCCACCTGGGCCATCACCGCGTCCCTGATCACTTCGGTCACGATCCCGCGAAAGCGGTTTCTGGCCGAGGAGTGCCCCGTGCCCTCCTCGGACTCGATCCGGGCACGTGCGAACGCCGCCAGATCGACCCCCTCCACCATCCGGTGGCCGTGCTCGTCCCGCCGGGCCACGAGCCGTCCGGCGTCCACCCACCGGCGGACGGTGTCGGGGCTCACTCCCAGCAGCGCGGCGGCCTCGCTGATCCGAAACGTCGTCACGAGCAATCACCATACCTTCGCATATTCCTACCTAGGACCCACTCCCCCATGGCATTCGCGCCGAGATTCGTCCTCCCGCCGTGGTGCGAGGCATCGGGCCGCAGTAGGTCCTCGGGTAGGCCCTCGAAGGTCAGTCGGGGGCGATCTCGTAGTGGAGGCCCGCGCCGAGGCTCAGCGCGAGCCTGCGGGCGAGGCCCGTGTTGCGGCGGTGGTCCAGCCGATTGACGGCCATCTCCAGGGCCTTGCGCTCGCCGACGACGACCACCCACGACCGTGCCCGGGTGAGCAGGGTGTAGAGCAGCTTGCGGCGCAGCATGACGCCCCCGGACTCGGTGACGAGCGGCGCGACCACGAAGGGATACTCGCTGCCCTGGGAACGGTGGACGCTGATGGCGTACGTGTGGGTCAGCTCGTCGAGCTCGCCGAAGCCGTACTTCACGGTCTGCCCGTCGTCGGTGCGGATCTCGACGACCCTCTCCTCGGGGGTGATGGCGGTGACCGTACCGGTGTCGCCGTTGAAGACGCCCTTGTCGTAGTTGTTGCGGATCGGCATGACACGGTCGCCGACCCGGAAGGCGGAGGCGCCCGACCAGTGTTCGGCGACCCCCTCACGAGCGGGGTTGAGCCGTTCCTGGATCATCCTGCCGAGTTCGGCCGTCCCCGTCAGGCCCCTGCGCATCGGGCACAGGACCTGGACCTGGTCCGGGCTCACCCCCTGCTTGCGGGGGATCGCCACCGTCGCCAGGTGCAGCACCCGCTCGGCGACCTGCTCGGGGTCGTCGACCTCCTCGAACCAGAAGCCTCCCCCGCCGGGAGTCGCGGGCACCTCGCCCGCCCTCACCCGGCGGGCGGCCCGGATGATCCCGCTGCCTTCCGCCTGGCGGAAGACGCGGGTCAGGCGCATCCGCGCGATCGTCTCGACGCGCAGCAGGTCGGCGAGCACGCTGCCGGGGGCGATGCTGGGAAGCTGGTCGCTGTCGCCCACGATCAACAGGTGGCTGCCGGGCGATATGGCCGCGGTGAGGCGGGTGGCCAGGCTCAGGTCCAGCATGGACGCCTCGTCGACCACGATCAGGTCGGCCTGCGCGGGCGTCTGCTCGAACAGCGTGCCGCTGTCGGGATCCGGCTGGTGGGCCAGCATCCGGTGCACGGTCATGGCGGGCAGGCCGGTGAGTTCCGACAGGCGCTTGGCCGCCTTGCCGGTCGGCGCGGTGAGGGTCACCGTGCCGCCCATCGCCCGCACGGTCGCCGCGATGGTCTTGACGGTGTGGCTCTTCCCGCAGCCCGGACCGCCGGTGAGGACGGAGACGGTACTGGTGAGCGCCATGTTCACCGCCGCCCGCTGGTCCTCGTCCAGCCCGGGATCCTCCTGGAAGGTGCGCATGGGCAGCGTCGAGGGAGCCTCCCAGAGCCTGGTCAGCTGGTCGGCGAGCGTGACCTCACGGCTGTGGGTCTCCTTCAGATAGACCACGGCCGTCGCCTGGCCGTCGGGCGACGCCTCGACGACCACGCGTCGGTCGGCGACGAGTGCGTCGACCATCCGCGCGACGAGGTCGTGGTCCTGCTCGACGAGCTCCGCGGACTGGGCGACCAGCGCGATCAGGCGTACGTAGCAGTGTCCGTCGCGGCTCGCCGCCGTCTCCAGCCTGTCCAGGATCGCCGCCTTGACCCGCTGCGGGCTGTCCTCCGCGACCCCGGAGCGCAGCGCGATCCTGTCCGCCGTGGCGAAGGCGATGCCCCTCACCTTGCCGATGAGCCGGTACGGGTCGGAGGTGAGCACCTCTCCCGAGTCGGCCCCGAAGACCTGGTATATCTTCGCCGCGAGCAGCGGGCTGATCCCGAAACCCTGCAGGACCACCATGAGCTCGGCGATCGCCTTCTGCTCCTGCCACGCGTCGGCGATCTGGGCCTGCCGGGCGGGGCCGATGTTGACGACCTCGGTGAGCCGTCCCGGCTCGGTGTCGATGACCGTCAGCGTCGCCTCGCCGAAGTGGCTCACGATGGCGTGGGCGAGCCTCGGCCCGATGCCGCGGATCAGGCCGGAGCCCAGATAGATGCGGATGGCCCGGACCGTGGCCGGAACCAGCCGCTCGCACGCGACGACCTCGAAGCGCCTGCCGTACCGCGGGTGGTCGCCCCAGTCACCGACGAGCCTGAGCGTCTCCCCCGGCTGGACCCCGCCAAGGGCCCGGCCGGAGGCGACGAAGCCGGGCATGCCCTCGGCGCTCATCCGCGCGATCGTGTACTCGTCCTCGCGGACGTACACCAGTTGCTCGACAGATGCCTCCACGGCAGAAAACAACCCCCGTACCGGCTCACCTCATCCTTCGCACATCAGACCAGCTCACCCGGTGTCCCCACAAGCCGTCGCCACCCGCCCGCACCCCGGGCCGCCGTCGTGGCGGGCTGGGGTGGTGACGGGCGACGACGGGCGGTGCCGGGCACGCCGGGACCGCTGGATGTGACGTACGAATCGCCGGCGCGGGCGAGCCACCGACGGAGGTGAGGGCCGGACCGCTACGCGCCAGGCTCACATGGTGCCCGCCGATGGAGGTGCCCCCCGAACGACCAGCGATCCGTCAGCTACCGATGGGCCTGGGTCCCGGCCCGGGAGGCAGCGGAGCCGGGTACGGAGGCCGCCCCGGTCCGGGGGGCAGCGGAGCCGGGTACGGAGGCCGCACGCCCGGATACGGAGGCCGCCAACCCGGGTAGCCGCTCGGGTACGGAGGCCACCCGGGATAGGGAGGCCGCCAACCCGGGTAGCCGCTCGGGTACGGAGGGCGCCAGCCCGGGTAGGGAGGCCGCCAACCCGGGTAGGGAGGGCGCCAGCCCGGGTAGGGAGGCGGGTATCCGACCGGATATCCGCCGGGGTAACCCCCCGGATACCCACTCGGGTAACCCGACACGGGCACGCAGTCGTACTGCGGGCACGGCGTGGTGAAGCACTGCTTGGGCGAGGGGACACAGACGCGACCCGGACCGCAGTTGATCCCCGCGCACGGCGATCCCGGAAGGCACGTACCGGACGTCTGCGCGGCGGCGACCGACCGGGCCGCCGAAGCGGCCGGCGCCACCTCCGCCCAGGCCTTGGTCGCGATGGCGGGTGATCCGGCCGCCGCGACCGCGACCAGGATCGGGATCAGTTTTCGAAGCATTTTTCCCCCAGATGTCATGATCGGTTATGACTCTCCGACGATGCTGACACCGGCCTTACCTGCTAACGGCAAACTGGATCCCAGCAAGTCGGATGGCTTGTCGGGAGTCGGATCTCGACGCTGTCGCACCGATGGAAATCCAGTGGTTTCACCCTTTTTCCGCACTCGTCGGTCCGGGGTGAGGTCCACTCACAGGCATGAACGGAGGCCGACGTCACCCCGAACCGACGCCACGGGCGATCAGGCCTCCTCAGGAATCGGGTGGCCCGCACCCCTTGACGTTAACTTGAAGCATCGAAGCGATTACTCACAGTGATTACGGTGCATGAGGTCACATGCCAATCAACCCTCAGCACCAACGGGAGCACCCCATGCACACCCGCACCACTGCGACGGCGCTGGCCGCGTTCGGCCTTCTCGCCACCCTGACCACCGTCGGCGCCACCGCCACCACCGCCGTCGCCGCCACCGCCCCGGCCCCCTGCGCGCAGGAGCAGCTCGCGCTGATGAACGCCGAGGACGCCCTCACCGACGTCGACGCCCTACCGGAGGTCAAGGCCGCTCACGCCGCCCTGATGAAGGCCGGTGCCGCCGCGAACATCGACCAGCTCTCCCAGAAGGTGGCCCTGCAGCAGCTCGGGGTCAAGGCTCCGGCGCTGGACCCCACCGCGAGGAAGATGGTGGAGGCATACAACGCCGCCGGAGCCAAGTACGTGCAGGTGCGCGACGCCGCGCTCATGAAGATCGCGCCGAAGCGTCAGGACTCCAGGGACACGCTCAAGAAGTGCCTCGTCGCCCACTCGTGAACCCGGCACTCGTGAACCCGACCGAGTGAACCCGAGCGAGTGAAACGGACCGGGTGAACCCGAGCGAGTGAACCCGACCGGGTGAAACGGACCGGAGTCCCCGAGGCCGCGACCGGGGCG
Organism: Streptosporangium sp. NPDC000563; assembly: GCF_040299985.1. NCBI lineage: Bacteria > Bacillati > Actinomycetota > Actinomycetes > Streptosporangiales > Streptosporangiaceae > Streptosporangium > Streptosporangium sp. NPDC000563. Next base: position 36,798 of record NZ_JBEPDA010000001.1, read on the forward strand.
ACACGCCCCCGGCGATCGGGGACTCCGACCGGATCCGCGCGGAAGGCGGCGTTCGACGACGGCCCGACAACGGCCCGACGACGACTCGACGCGGAAGGCCGCGCTCGACGACGACCGCCCGGCGGTTTCCGAAGGCGGTTCCTCAAAAGACGTCACCCCTCCGCAAAAGACCTCACCCCTCCGCGTGGACCGGCGTGGAGCGGGCGTAGCGAGCCGCGAGGGCCCGCATGTGCTCGACGAGCTCCGGGGGCTCGGTGACCTCGAAGTCCAGATCGAGCATGCCGAGATACACGGCGATCACGTGCAGGCTGTCCGCGCCGGTGTTCAGCACGCAGGTGTGCTCGTCCACGGCCTCCACCACGCCGACCGCGGGGTTGACGCGCTCGGTCACGACGTCGGCGGGCGCGTGGACGACGACCCGTGCCCGGTGGCGCCAGGCCGCCGCCGAGACCCCGCGCGCGACGTACGCGGCCGCGCCGCCCTCCGGCGGATCGCGGGGCGGAAAGCGCGGGCCGGTGGGGGTGCGCGGTTCGACGCGATCCATCCGGAAGGTGCGCCAGTCCTGACGGTCGACGTCCCAGGCGACGAGATACCAGCGGCGTCCCCACGCCACGAGCCGATGCGGTTCGACGATCCGTACACTGGCCGACCCGTCGTGGGCGCGGTAGTCGAACCGTACCCGTTCCCCGTCGCGGCAGGCGGCGGCGAGCACGGTCAGCACCTCGGGGTCGACCACCGGGCCCGGACTGTCCGCGGGCACGGGTTCGACGTAGGTCTGCAACGCGTTGACCCGGTGGCGCAACCGGGAGGGGAGCACCTGCTCAAGCTTGGCGAGGGCTCGCACCGACGTCTCCTCGATGCCGGCGACGGTGCCTCCGGCTGCGGTCCGCAGACCGACCGCCACCGCGACCACCTCCTCGTCGTCGAGCAGGAGCGGCGGCATGACGGTCCCCGCGCCCAGGCGGTAGCCCCCGTCGGTGCCCCGCGTCGCGTTCACGGGATATCCGAGCTCGCGCAGCCGGTCGACGTCACGGCGCACGGTCCGCTCGCTCACGCCCAGCCGATCGGCGAGGGTCGCGCCGGGCCAGTCCTTCCTGGCCTGCAACAACGACAGCAGGCGCAGCAACCGCGCCGAGGTTTCCAACATGTCCCCAACCCTGCCAGGACTTCAGGACAGAAGCTGACCGGAAGGGTCCGTAGTGTTCCGATCATGAGCGAAAACGCCGAGATCAAGCCCTTCCGCATCGACGTCCCGCAGGCCAGGCTGGACGACCTCCACGAGCGGCTCGACCGTACCCTCTGGCCCGACGAGTTGCCGGGCGCCGGCTGGGACTACGGCGTCCCCGTGGAATACGTGCGGAACCTGGCCGAATACTGGCGCCACGAGTACGACTGGCGGGCCCACGAGGCCGAGATCAACCGACACCCGCAGTTCACCACCGAGATCGACGGGCAGAACATCCACTTCCTGCACATCCGCTCGCGACACGAGAACGCCCTGCCGCTGATCCTCACGCACGGCTGGCCCGGCTCGATCGTGGAGTACCTGAAGCTCATCGAGCCGCTCACCGACCCCGAGGACCCGGCGCGGGCGTTCCACCTGGTCATCCCCTCGCTGCCCGGCTTCGGCCTCTCCGGTCCGACCAGGGAGAAGGGCTGGAACCGGTACCGCATCGCCGGGGCGTGGGCGGAGCTGATGCGGCGACTCGGCTACGACCGCTACGGCGCCGTCGGCAACGACGGCGGCTCGCTCATCTCCCCCGAGGTCGGGCGGATCGACCCCGAACACGTCGTCGGCGTGCACGTCACCCAGCTCTTCTCCTTCCCCTCCGGCGATCCGGCCGAGTTCGAGAGGATCACCCCGGAGGACCAGAAGGCCCTGGAGGTGCTGCAGAAGTTCTACGACACCAAGATGTCGTTCAACACCCTGCACTCGCAGCAGCCGCAGACCCTGTCATACGCGATCTTCGACTCGCCCGCCGGGCTGCTCGGCTGGAACTCGCAGCTGTTCGGCGACAGCGCCGACGTCGACGCCGACTTCGTCCTGACCAACACGATGCTCTACTGGCTGACCGGCACCGCGACGTCGGCCACCCGGCTCTACTACGAGGACGCGCGCGCCGAACACCCCACCGAGCCCACGAAGACGCCGACCGGCCTCGCGATGTTCGACGGTGACTTCGTGTCCATGCGCACGTTCGCCGAGCGCGACCACACGAACATCGTGCACTGGAAGTCGTACGACCGCGGCGGCCACTACGCCGCTCACATCGTGCCCGACGTGCTCGCCGAAGACCTGCGCACCTTCTACGACGGCCTGCGCTGACCCCCTGACCACCGCCGGGCACCTCGCCGTGGCGGCGCCGTCGCCGGCTTCCGCGAGCGGCCCGATCGGGGAAGCCGCCGGCGGCCGAGCAGGCGGACCCGCAGATGAATCAGCGGGCGGACCGGCAGGTGGACCGGCGGATGGATCAGCGGGTGAACCGGCGGCGGACCGGCACCGGCTGCGGGCTCCTCCCAGCCGGTGCCCCCGACCGGAAGCGACGCTCACGGGCTTTCGTCGAAGCGAAGAACCGAGTCGTCGAAGGGGGGACGCTCTCATCCTGGGGGCCGGGGCTCGCGCGAACCAGACCCCGCCGATCCCTACCCCGGCGGGGTGAGGCGCGGATCGCCGGCCGCGCGCATACTCGGTTGCATGAACAAGCACGGCCATCTCGCCGACTTCCTGCAGACACGCCGGGGCCAGCTGCGGCCGGAGGACGTCGGGCTGCGGACCTACGGCGAGCGGCGCCGGGTTCCCGGGCTGCGGCGGGAGGAGCTCGCGATGCTCGCGGGCATCAGCGCGCCCTACTACACGCGCCTGGAGCAGGGCCAGTCACACAACGCCTCGCGCGAGGTGCTCGACGCCATAGCGAACGCTCTGCGGCTTGACGATGCCGAGCGTGCCCACCTGCACGCCCTGGCCCGCGCACCGAGACGGGGCGGACTCTCGGGCCGGCCGCGTACCGAACGCGTCACCCCGGCGACCGCCGCTCTGCTGGCGGCCCTCGGGAGCACACCCGCCATCGTGATCGGCCGCCGCAGCGATGTCCTGGCCTGGAACCGCGAGGGCCACGGGCTGTTCGCCGGTCATCTCGACCGGGACGGCCCGAACGTCCCCGGCCGGCGGCCGAACATGGCCAGGCTGGTGTTCCTCGACGCGCACACCCGTGACCTGTACGCCGACTGGCCCGCCAAGGCCAGGGCCGTGGTGGGCAACCTGCGCCTGACGGCCGGGAGACATCCGGACGATCCGCTGCTGGCCGAGCTGATCGGCGAGCTGACCATGCGCAGTCCCGAGTTCGCCGTGATGTGGGCCGACCACCGGGTCCTGGCCTGTGATGTCGCCGACTACGAGATGCGCCACCCCCTGGTCGGGACGTTGACGGTCACCCAGCAGACGCTGCAGAGCCCGCAGGGGAACGGCCCGGCCCTGGTGGTGGCCACGGCCGCCCCCGGCTCCCCCTCGGCGACGGCTCTGACCCTGCTCTCCCAGGCCATCGCACCGCGAGAGGCGACACAGGAAGCAAACCGGCCGCGCATCGGCGCGGAGAGCCGTACCACCTGACCCGAGCCCCTCCATCGGCCGAGGAGGCCGAGGAGGCCGGTGCGTCCGGGCGCGTCTGGTCGCAGCGTGTCCACCACGCCCTCTCTCCACCGTGCCGCCCTCCCCTCCACCGTGCCTCCCGTCGAGACCGGCCTCGCGCTCGGCGACCCGGTGGCACGGTCTGTACCGCCTCCCGGCCGCCCCCGTCTCCGGCCGCCCTCATGCCCGCCGGCCGGCGGCACGATCACGACCTCCCCCGAACCCCCTCTCGACCACGGCGCCGCGCCGCGGCTGCCGCATGCCGGAAAACAGTGAAGGAACCATGTCCAAGCGAAGCATCAAGATCACCATGTCGGCCCTTCTCATGGCCGCGGCCACCATGACCGCGACCGCGCCGGCCAACGCGACGTCTCCCAAGGGACCACTGACGGACGTGCGGATCGCCACCCACTTCGACCTGTCGGCGGGCCAGATGCCGGAGAACATCGCCCTGCTGCCCGACGGCACGGCGAACATCACCTTCGCCGCCAGCCGCCAGGTGGCCCAGGTCACCCCCCAGGGCAAGACGCGCATCCTGGCGACCCTGCCCGCGCCCGCCGACGGCGGGGTCAACACGCCGATCCTCGGCTTCCCCCTGGCCACCGGCATCGCCCACACCTCTGACGGCACCGTGTACGTGCTGTACGCGACCGGCACGGCCGACCTGACGGGGCTGTGGCGGCTGCGCCACGGCAAGGCCCCTCGGCGCATCGCCGCGCTGCCCGCGAACGGCCTGCCCAACGGGCTGGCACTGGACGGGAAGGGCGAGCGGCTCTACATCACCGACTCGGTGCTCGGCACCGTGTGGACCGTCCCCGTCACCGGCGGCACCCCCACCGCCTGGTCCACCGCTCCCGAACTCGCCTCCACCGGTTTCCTCGGGGCCAACGGCGCGAAGGTACACGGCGGCGCGCTGTGGGTGACCAACCTAGACCGGGGCACCCTCCTGCGCATTCCGGTCCGCCCGGGAAACCGGGCGGGAACGCCGCAGGTCAAGGCATCGGGCCTGGTCGGTATCGATGATTTCGCCTTCACCGGTCGCGGCGACGAGATCCTCGCGGCTCTCAACGCCCCCAACACGGTCGTACGCATCAAGCCCGACGGCACCAGCACCACCGTTCTGGACACCGGCGACGGACTTCAGAACCCCACCTCCGTCGCCCTGCGCGGCAATGACGTGTACGTCCTCAGCGCCGCCTACACCACGGCCACCGACCCCAACCTGCTGCGCGCACACCTGCGCAGGCACCCGTAAACCCCGCCACGGTACGACTACGGGGCATGGTCACGGCCACCGTGACCATGCCCTGCCTCCAAGGAAGTGTGGCCCACCACGCTACGGACAACAGGGCACGCATCATGGGCGACGTCACTCCCGGCGACATGGAGGCGCCCCAGGTCTAGGCGACGAACGGACCGGTCCCGTCATCGGCGGCCGGTCCTTCGTCATGCCCACGGCCGGCCGGCCCGCGGACGGCGGCTACCGAAATGCGGGCCGGTGCCCGGCCTTCGGGCCGGGGAGCGCGTCAAGCGAGAGCCGGTGACAGGCGGGACGTCGAACCGCGCAGGCGGGCGGCGTCCTCGCTCGGCGGCACGCCGAACTGGCGGCGGTACTCCCGGCTGAACTGTGACGGGCTGTCGTAGCCGACGCTGTGACCGACGCCGGTGACGTCGTTGGAACGTGTGGCGAGCAGGAGCCTGGCCTCCTGCAACCGGATCTGCTTCTGGAACTGGATGGGGCTCATCGCGGTGACCGCCTGGAAGTTGCGGTAGAAGGCGGACACGCTCATGCCCGCGAGTCGCGCCACCTCCTCGACGCGGAAGGGCCGCGTGTAGTGGTCGCGGATCCACCGGACGGCGCGGGCGATGTGGGCGAGGCTGCTGTCGGCGAGTCCGAGCTGGCGTACGACGGCGCCCTGCTCGCCGGTGATGACCCGCCAGAGGATCTCCCGCTTGATCATCGGTGCGAGCACCGCGATGTCGCGCGGCTGGTCGAGCAGGCGCAGCAGCCTGACGACCGCGTCGACGAGCGCGTCGGGCGCATCACTGACCGCCATGCCGGACGGGGCTCCGCCGCCGGCGGGCGGTAGGTCTCCGGGGGCGGCCTGCAGCAACAGCTCGGCGACGGTGGCCGGGTGCAGGACCAGGCCGAAGCCCATCGCCGGCCGCTCGGGGCTCGCCTCGGTGAAGTGGCCGGTGATCGGCATGTCGACCGAGGCGAGGAGATACTGCCCGGCACGGTATTCGTACACGCGGTCGCCCAGCGCGATCCGTTTCGCGCCCTGCGCGATGAGCGCCAGCACCGTGCCCGACATCGAGGAGGACGGTGGGCTCGGCCGCTCGACCTTCGAGACCAGGACACCGTCGATGGCGGTGGTCATGTCGGGCCGGGCGTGGCGGTCGAGCAGGGAACGCAGCTCCTCAAGGTCCATGCCCTCGATTGAAGCACAGGCCCGATACTCCTCAAAGAAAGAGTATTAGGCAAGGGCGAGAGAGCATCTCTCTAACGTTTTCCCTGGTCGCGCTGCTTTCATGGAGTTGCAAGCATCGCAGGAGCAAACGCGAGCTCCACGAACAAGGAGATCCCCCATGATCGTCGGCCACGGTTTCCACGCCACCATGACCGCGCAGCCCGGAAAGGGTGACGAGCTGGTCGAGTTCCTGCTCAACGCGCCGTCCCTGCCCAACGAGGACTGCGTCGTCTTCCTGGTCGGCCGCTCGGCCGGTGACCCGGACACCGTCCACGTCACCGAAGGCTGGACCAGCCGGGAGACCCACGCCAGGTTCTTCGCGACCGAGGAGGCGCAGGCGCTGGTCGCGAAACTCCAGTCACTGCTCGTCGGCGAGTCCCTCTACAGCGACGAGGTGCCGGTCGGCGGCAAGGCCGCCTTCTGACCCCTCCGGCCGACCCCCGCGAAAGGAACTCACCATGACATCGGTACGCCCCGACCTCGACCCCGAACTGCGCGCGCTGCTCGCGGAGATGCCGCCCATGCCCCCGCTCGGCCCCGAGGTGCTCGCCCAGCTGCGCCAGTACCCGCAGACGCCGATCGACACCCTCCTCGAAGGCCGCGCCGTCGACCGGCGCGAGGTCACCGTCCCCACTCCGGACGGCACGATGCTCCCGCTGTCGATCATCAGTCCCGCCGGGACCGACCGCACCACACCGGCACCGTGCGTCTACTGGATCCACGGCGGCGGGATGATCATGGGGGATCGCTTCTCGCAGATCGACATCCCCCTCGACTGGATCGACCTGCTCGGCGCCGTCGTGATCTCCGTGGACTACCGGCTCGCGCCGGAGGCGACGGGCACGACCCTGGTCGAGGACTGCTACCAGGGCCTGCTCTGGATCGCCGAGAACGCCGAGGACCTGGGTATCGATCCCGCCCGCGTCGTCGTCGCGGGCGCCAGCGCCGGCGGGGGTCTCGCCGCCGGGGTCACCCTGATGGCACGCGACCGCGGCGCCCCGGCGATCGCCGCCCAGGTGCTGATCTGCCCCATGCTCGACCACCGCAACGTCACCACCTCCAGCCGTCAGTACTCCGGCGGGCACGGTGTCTGGACCCGCGAGATGAACGAGTACGGGTGGCGGTCGGTTCTCGGCGACCTCACCGGCCAGGACGTGTCCGGCTACGTCTCACCCGCGATGGCCGACGACCTCTCGGGCCTGCCCACCACCTACATCGACGCCGGCACCGCCGAGGTCTTCCGCGACGAGGACGTCGACTACGCCACCAGGATCTGGGCGGCCGGAGGCCAGGCGGAACTCCACATCTGGGCGGGAGGCTTCCACGGCTTCGACGCGCTGTATCCGCAGGTACGCCTCTCGGCCGCGGCGCGCCGGACGCGCGACGACTGGCTCACCCGGGTGATGAGCCCGGACCATGCCCCGAAGGCATGACCCCGGACCATGAGCCCAGGCCAAGTCCAGGCCGTGAGCCCAGACCATGAGCCCGGTCATGAGCCCTGATTCCGGCACGTGGGCGCCGCCCCGGCCGATGCCCCCGTACAGGCACGGCCTCGGGTCAGATGTCCGGAGGAACGGGGCGGAGACCCGCCGCCCGCACCCCCCGCCCACGACGAACGAGAAGACCGACGCCGTACGCAACCGCCGGGCCCGCGCGCTCGAAGAGCGGGTCAGTGAGAACCCGGCGCGGCTCGCAACACGTCGAGTTCCTCGTTCATCGCGTCTAGGAAGGCGGCCACGGTGCGCAGTTCCTCCGGGCTGAAACGCCGCAGGACCTTGTCCGTGCTGTGGCCGAGCGGGCGGAAGAAGACCGCGGCGAACTCCTGCGCGGCGTCGAGGTAGTGCAGGTGAACCACGCGCCGGTCGTGCACGTCGCGAACCCTGCGGATGTGCCCGGCCCGTTCCAGCCTGTCGAGGCACGCGGTGACGGCCCCCGAGGTGAGGTTCAGCTGCTCCGCCAGCCGGCTCGGGGTGATCGGCGACGGAGCGTCGAAGATCTTCATCAGGGCCTGGACGTCGGTGGGGTGCAGCCCGTGCTGGTGGGCGAACTCGTGGGCGATGCGGTTGAACTCGGCGGTCATCCTTCGCAGTCGCATCGCGAAGGCCAGCCGGTCGATGCCCTCCCCGCTGTCGCCGTTCATGACGCCATGCTACATTACTTCAATTATTGAGATACTCGATGATTGAGTTATCGTATGTCATGGAAAGGTGATGTCATGGGGCGGCGACCGATCCGCTGGCTTGTGCCGGCGCTGCTGGTGCTGGTCTGGCTGGGCATCGGCGGAGGGCTGGGGCCGTTCGCCGGCAAGCTCACCGAGGTGTCCACCAACGACCAGGCCGCTTTCCTGCCCGAGAGCGCGGAGTCGACACGCGTCCTGGAGGCGCAGGAGAAGTTCCGTCAGGACGAGACGCAGCCGCTCATCGTGGTGTGGACCGCGAACGGCGGCGACATCACCCCCGAGCAGAACACCGCGGCGACCCAGGCGCTCGCCTCGCTGCGCGGCACGGACGGCGTCGTCGGGACGCCCACGCCCTCCATCCCCTCCGAGGACGGCCGGGCGCTGCAGGGCGTGGTCCAGCTCAGCCCCGACCTCGACACCTCGCTCAGAGAGGTCCTGGACCGGGTCGGCTCTGCGGTGGCGGTCGACGGCCTGCGGGCCCAGCTCGCGGGTCCCGTGGCGAGCCGGGCCGACCTGTCCGACGCCTTCGCCGGGATCGACGGCCTGCTTCTCGGGGTGGCGCTCACCACCGTTCTGATCATCCTGCTCGCGGTGTACCGCAGCGTCCTGCTACCTCTCGTCATCATCGGCGGCGCGATCTTCGCGCTCGGCCTGGCGTGCGCCGTGGTGTACTTCCTCGCCGACCGCGACATCGTCCGGGTCGACGGTCAGGTGCAGGGCATCCTGTTCATCCTGGTCATCGGCGCGGCCACCGACTACGCGTTGCTGCTCACCGCCCGCTTCAGCGAGGAACTGGCCGCGACCGGCGACCGCTTCGCCGCGGGCCGCGTCGCGCTGCGGCGCTCGTTCGAGCCGATCGTCGCCAGTGCCGCCACGGTGGCCCTCGCCCTGCTCGCGCTGCTGCTCAGCGGCCTGACCAACAACCGCGCGCTCGGCCCGGTGGGCGCCATCGGCATCGCGTGCGCCGCCCTCAGCGCGCTCACCTTCCTGCCGGCGGCCCTGATCCTGCTGGGCCGTGCCGCCCTGTGGCCGTCGAAGCCGCGTCCGGCCGACAGCACGGCACGCGGGATCTGGCACCGCGTGGCCGCCGTGGTCGACCACCATCCGCGCCGGCTCTGGATCGCCACCATCCTGCCTCTCATCGCCCTCGCCCTCTTCGCGCCGCAGCTGAGCGCGAGGGGTGTGCCGCTGGACGAGACCTTCGTGAACGACGCGCCTTCGGTGGCGGCACAGGCGGCGCTGAGCGAGCACTTCCCCGGAGGCTCGGGGCAGCCCGCGGTCATCGTCGCCCCCTCGGAGCGTGCCGAGGCCGTGGAGGAGACGGCACGCGGTGTCGAAGGCGTGTCCGAGGCCGCGACGGTGCCCGAGAGCGGACGGCCGGGTGACGACACCCCCAAGATCGTCGACGGGCTCGTGCTGGTGGAGGCGACGTTGAACGACGCCCCGGACAGCGACGCCGCCCAGGACACGGTCAAGCGCCTGCGCGCCGCCTTCGCCGCCGAGAACGACGTCCTGATCGGCGGTTTCAGCGCCCAGCGGTACGACACGACGGAGACCGCGAAGAACGACACGCTGCTCATCATCCCGGTCGTCCTGGTGATCATCCTGCTCATCCTCGTCGTCCTGCTGCGCTCGCTGATGACACCCGTGCTCCTGGTGGCCACCGTCGCGCTGAACTTCCTCGCCACCCTCGGCGTCTCCACGCTGGTCTTCACGCACGTGTTCGGGTTCACCGACGGCGACGCGTCCGTGCCGCTGTACGGCTTCGTCTTCCTGGTCGCGCTGGGGGTGGACTACAACATCTTCCTCATGTCCAGGGTGCGCGAGGAGACCGTGCACCACGGGGCACGAGAGGGTCTGCTGCGCGGGCTCGTCACCACCGGCGGAGTGATCACTTCGGCGGGTGTCGTGCTCGCCGCCACCTTCGCCGCGCTCGTGGTGATCCCCCTCACCTTCCTCGTACAGCTCGCCTTCATCGTCGCCTTCGGCGTCCTGCTCGACACCCTGGTGGTGCGCTCCCTGCTCGTCCCCGCGCTGGTACGCGAGCTGGGCGCGCGGGCCTGGTGGCCCAGCCGCCTGGGAAAGGCCGACGCGCCGCGGACGTCCCCGGAACTGACCGAGGCGTCACGGTGACCCCCGGGCCGGCAGGCGACGGCACGTCCCGTCGTTTCGTGAGCCTGCGGTAGCGGTGGAGGGCGGCGGTTACCGGGGAGGCCGCCCTCCACCCGGTGTGAATATCCTGTGAGCTCCGGCCCCGGCCCGCCCCGAGCACCGCCGAGGCGCCACCCGAGCGCCACCTGGGCGGCCTCGCGGGCCGGAAAACTCACAGGAGGCTCACAGATCCTCTCCGAGATCGCGCAGCCGGCTGGTCCAGGCTCGGTCACATGATTGAGTTACGGAGGTTGACCAAGCACTACGGCCAGGTGGCGGCGGTGAGCGACCTGAGCTTCGATGTCAGGCCGGGTGTGGTCACCGGGTTCCTCGGCCCGAACGGCTCGGGCAAGGCCGACTACCAAGTTAGGGCGTATCTCTGTAGCCAGATTGTTTTAGATATCCGCAGGCCAAGGGGCCTCATGGGGATCTTTTCATGCCAGGTGCTCAACGCACGGCTTCGCCGGACGCGTCGGCGCGCTGCCTATGTCCAGCTCTGTTTGGAACGGTCGGCACCATGCGGGATCCTGCACCTCCCTCAACCTCATAGCTGCTGACACCGGGACTGCCGACCGGGTTCTGTCAAGTGCGGCTTTGCGTGTACATGTTCCCCGTGACCTTCATACGGGCTGATTGTCCTCCGGTCGCAGCCGTGCTTGACGGGTTCCGGGAGCCCCGGATAATCGGGCGGCGGGGTCACCCACCTGCACGCGCTATGCGAATCGGTGTGTGGAGCGGGCCGTGCAGACCGAACAGACTGAGCCGTTAGCGTTGAGCGCCTTTGGGCCAGATGACGTGAATCCTCAGCCCTCGTTCTCTGGCTTCGGCTACGACATCTGCCGTTCCGCCGTATCCCCTGGCAGGCTTGCCGTCCCAGACGGCGAGTAGTTCGTCAGCGTGATCAAGCATGAAACGGCTGGCCGCCATGTGTGACTCAGCGGTGGACTCGATGAAGTCCATCGTGTGATCCTGCTCGGCTCTGGCGAGTAACGCGTCGTACTCCTGGTGCGCCTCGGCGGGCAGTCCTTCCCGGTACCTCCTGGCAGGGGTCACGACCTCCAGCGTTCCGCCTAGGTCGATGACGGCTCGGGCGAAAATCTGATCAGCTCCGTCCGCGAGGCATGACAAGCCCGTGAGCGGAGGGGTGTATTCGGTGAGCAGCGAGCGAATGGCATCGTCAATCAGAGTAGTGATCTCGGGGGAAAGGTTCCGGTGCCCGGAGACGGCGATGCGGATCATAGACTTCTTTCTAAAGGAGAGTCGCGCGAAGCCGCTCATCAAACGCGCGGGCACTGCCTGTCATTGGACCGCTATAAGTTCGGCGAAACCGTCTAGTGCGTTGGATGATCCGTTCTGAGCCGTAGGTGATCCCTACCGTCAGGGCGTTTGATATCAGGTGAAAAGCCTCGTCGTACTCCTCGGCCGTGGCCTTGGCGGTAGCGATCTCAGTCATGATCACTCCACGTTGCTTGATGGCTGGTTGGGCCGATGACAACGACTCGGCGAACGCGGTCACGGCTTCGTCCGCGCGGCCGAGTCGCACCATGACCAGTGCGCGATAGCCTGCGAGCTTCGCATCATCGAAGGGAAAGACCCAAGGCCACGGTGGTGCTGTTGCTCGTTCGCTGTCGATCACTGCGGATTCGGCCTCTCGCAGCGCGGCTACGGCGGCAGGGGCGTCATGGGCGGTCGCGTGGCCGAGTGCCTCAATGCTGCGCAGCCATGCCCGCGCGGTCGCCGGTGGCCGTTCACCGAGTTCCCTGCGCGCTTGGGCGAGCAGGTCCAGCGCCGACATGGGATCATCGGCGTCGATCTCGAAGGCGGCCAGGCTACCGATCATGTAAGCCGTCAACAGGGGGCGTTCGGCCTGACGGGCACTGTCGATCGCCACACGGTAGTAGGTGCGCGAGGTGCCGATGTCATGCATGTCGGCATGAACCCATGCGGCGAAACCAGCGGCCTCGCTCATCACTGCACGGATGTCACCGGTGAACTCGGAGTGGGTAGCCCGTCCGAGCACACGGTTCGCCAGATTCACATTTGCTATGGCTCCTCGGGCTAGCTCACTAGCGGGCGTCGTCGCCTCTAGACGTCGTTGAGCACCGGTGATGCTGGTCAAAGTGGGCGCGGTGGTTTCGTCTACCTCCGCACGTTTGGGCAAGGGCAGGGCTGCAAGAGCCGTGAAAGCCACCGCCTTGCCAAAATCTCTGCGTTTCGTTGGATCGTCATCCCCTCGGGTACCGAATCGGAGCAAATGGAGCGGAAGCCCGATTCGGACTGATATTTCCCGGACCTGGTCCACCGTGAGCGGCTGACGATTCCGCAGCACTTTAGAAACCCAGCTCTGGGAGTAGCCGACCGCCTCGGCCAGCTGGCCCTGCGTCCATCCGTTGGCCCGCTGCACCTCAGTGAGGACAGCGGGAATGTCACATTCCGCCAGAGCGGCTGCCACGGCGGGCGTGGACCAGAACTGAAGCGAGGGACGGCCTTGGTCCTGTCTCATAACGTTAGGTTAGGCGCGGAAGTGCTACCGCACAGATATTCGCGAGAAGAATAATCCCAGTGCTGCCAGTGCTACGGCATTAATTACGGCAATGCCCGCAGCGATGATCCCCCTGTGAGTGCTTATCCGCTCCGTACAGCAGGGGCTACTGCTTGCAGTCAAGAGTCACGACGCTCCCCTGCCCGCACTGGAGGCATGGCGTAGCCCTGGCTCTCGTCCAGGCTCACACAAGCGCGGACCCGCCTCAGTGATTGCGCACTGGACGGGTCCTTGATCGCACATCTGGAGGTGCACGATCCATGGGTAACTCTATGGCCGCTCGGAACACGGCACGAAATCACCTGGAGCAGCGGTACATCCATCTCGTCCGCCTGGCGTGGGATCTCCGCTGCCTGGGCCTGGGGGCAAGGCTGGAGGTCCCGCAGCAGATCGAGCCGTACCTGCTCGTGCTGGGCGCGAAGCGAGAGTTGCGCGTGGTCATCCTCGCGGAGAGGGGATGGGTCTTTCGCTGGGGTCGCGGCAAGGCCGGGCGGGTCGACGTCCTCAACGAGAAGGCGGCGCAGATCATCCTTCTTAAGGCGGCGCTGTGAGCCGGGAGGGCGTCTACAGCGCGGTGGAGGCGATGTTCCGGCGCTGGGACGGGCTGTGCATCGTGGGCAGTCGCAACTTCGCGGGCGAGAGGCAGTCGGCGGGGCGGGCTCGTGCGTGGGTGAGGGACCTGCTGAGCGCGCATCGCGTCTGGGGAGATGTCCTGGACACCGTGACGCTGCTCGTCAGCGAGGTCGTCACGAACAGCATCCTGCACAGCGACTCGGGCAGCGACCCCGACGGGGTGATCATAGTCGTCGTGGGACTGGGCAACGGCGGGATCCACATCGAGGTGATCGACCGGGGTTCGGCGGTCAACGTACCGAAGATGCGGCCGACCGATGCGGAAAGTCTCAGCGGGCGGGGCCTGGACTGGGTGAACGGCCTGTCGGATGGCTGGGGCTCCGATCACGACAAGGAGATGGGGCGCGCGGTCTGGTTCAGGGTGAAGACATGATGACGGCGGAGGCTGCTGCGGGGCTGTTGTCCGAGGCTCTGGACGATGAGGCTGTCTGCTTCGAGCGCGTCCAGGTCGGTACGGGCAGGGCACACGGGCTGGCGCTGGTGGTGGTCTCGCCGGATTTGGTGGTGTGGTGCGACGGTCAAAAGTTCTGGTGGCCTGCCGGGTGGGACACCGAACGTCAGCGCACGCTCTACGTTTCGCGACGGGTCACCGACCTTGACGAGGTCGTGCGATGGATCGCCGAAACCCGGTGAGCGCCGTCAGGGTTCTTCGTCGTAGCAGGAGTCAGAGCCGGGCCGTCTGCGTGATGGCTCGGCCCTGCTGCGTGCCAGGCTGTGAGAGATCCGGCTCGGAGAGGAAGAACCGTGCCGACGAACTTGGGCTCTGATGGGCGCACCGTGTATCAAGATCGTTTTCGTGGGCCCGCGGCGCCTATTCAAGATCACTATGGAGTGGAGCGGCCGACGCCAATGCGAAGCACCCCGTAGGGGCCGCGTAGCGGTTGGGGCCGACGCCCACCACGACCTGCGCACCCTGGACCCCACCCGCCAGGTGACCCTGACCGGCCCGGACGGCGGTCCTCCCACGCAGGCATCGGTCCACGGTGACGAGGCCAGGCTGCGGCAGGTGGTGACCAATCTCGTCGGCAACGCCGTCACCCACACCCCGTCGGGCACCCCGGTGCGGATCGGCGTCGGCACGGTCGGAGACGAGGCCGTGCTGGTGGTGGAGGACGCGGGTCCCGGGCTCACCGCCGAACAGGCGGCCCGGGTGTTCGACCGCTTCTATCGCGCGGACGGCTCGCGCAGCCGCACCCCGGACGGTGGAACGGGGTTGGGTCTGGCCATCGTCCGCTCCATCGTCACCGCCCACGGCGGCCACGTGGAACTCCGCACGGTCCCCGCCGAAGGCGCCACCTTCCGGGTGGTCCTTCCCGCCACTCCGGATCCCGCGTCCTCCCACACCGAAGGAACAGGCCCAGTCGGTTCCCTCGCTTGAGAGGCAGGACCCCGTCGGACGCGACGGCCCCGAGGAGCCGAACGCCACGTGAAAGCCGGAGGCCTTGGCTCATCCTGAAGACCCTTCGGTTCCGGAGCGGAAACAGATCAGTCCGGTTCGACGCGATCGACGAGCTCCCGTACGGCGATCATGTCCAGGTAGGCGTGGCTGCGCATGACGCGGCCGCCCTGTAGCCACCAGACCCAGCAGTACTCGTTGTGGTACTCCACACCGTCGATCGCCGTCGCGTCGCCGGCGAAGCGAATGATCACGGTGTCGCCTTCACTCCACAGATCATGGATCGTCATCACGAGCGTCGAAGCCAGACGATCCATGATCGGTGCCGATCCCTGTGCGAGGAACTCAGCCTTGGACGTGTACGTACGCCCATTCACGATCGTCCACTTCACATCGTCGTGGAGGATCCCATAGATGTCGCCGCCGGCGTTCTGCCGCTCGAAGGCTCGGAGCACGGCTGCCCTGTTACGGCGCTCCCGAGCCGACCGGCCGGGCCGCGCCGCGTCGGCATCCTCGTGAGGTGCCGCCGAGGCGCCGGCGGTCCCGGACACCATCATCAGCCCGCCGGCGATCCCCGCCGTCACGAATGTGCGCCGGCTCCGCTGTGACATGCCGTTCGTCATCTTTCTTCCTCCCTTGCTCGTCGGTGCGCGTCGCTGCCCTCTCGGTGGAAGACGTAGCCCCCGTGGTGCAGCACGTCCTCGTCGAACGTCCCGTCCGCGCTGAATCCGGTGTCGTCGACGTACTCGATCCGGGTCCCAAGGACCCGGTAGGAACCCGTGTAGGCGCTCTCCCGCTCTCCGCGAGCCTCGTCGTAGCGGCCGTTCGCGAGCAGTTCCTGGCGGATGTGCCCGTCGGCCGTCACCCACATTCCGACGTACGGGTGCGGTGACACCTCTCCGGTCTCGGCCGGACGTGTCCGTGGTGTCGCCGTACCGGGTGGCGAGGGCTCCTGCAGGCTGGGCCGCCCCGTGTTGTCGGGGCCCGCGAGACCTCCGCCGTCCGGCCCCGTGGAGCACGCGGCGAGACCTCCGATGAGGAGTACGGCGGCGCACATGCCGCCGGTCATGGCTTCGAGACGAGCCCTCACGAGGTCCTCCCCCGCAGGTCTTCCCGCTGTCCGGAGCGAGTCGCCGTCAGCGAGCCGAGCAGGCGCAGCGCGTCCGCGGTCCGGGTGCCCTCCTGGGCGTGGTAAACGATCAGTTGCTGCCCAGGGGCTGAGCGTACGTCGAAGGCCTGTAGGCGCAGGGTCAACTCGCCGACCTCTGGATGAAGCAGGACCTTCGCGGCGTGACTCTTGCCGCGCGCGTCTCGCCGCCGCCAGAGGTCGGCGAACTCGCGGCTGTTCTCCGTGGCCGTCCGCAGTATCTCGCGGATCCGTGGATCGTCCGGCCGGGCGCCCTCAAGGAAGCGGAATCCCGCGACCACATTGGCCGCGGCCGTCTCCCAGTCGGCGTAGAACGATCGAAGCGCCGGGTCGAGGAAGATCGCGAGCAGCAGGTTCGTGCCGGGTTGGAGATGGTCGAAAACCGCGCGCCCCAACGTGTTCGCGGCCAAGACGTCGTAGGCCCGTCCCAGGATCAGAGCCGGTGTGCGGTCCCACTGCTCGGCCAAGGCCGGCAGTTGGGGATCCGCGCGCTCGATGCTGCCCTGATGGCGTGGGGACGGGGTCATTCCCCCGATCCGATACAGGTGCAGCCGACCGTCGTCGTCGAGTAACAGTGCGTCGCTCAAGGCGTCCAGGACCTGCGACGACGGCCGCCGCTCACGGCCCTGCTCCAGCCGCAGGTAGTAGTCGACGCTGATGCGGGCCAGCATCGCGACCTCTTCGCGGCGCAGGCCGGGGACGCGTCGCCGCCCGTCCTCCGGCAGACCCACGTCGGACGGCGCCACCTGCGCGCGTCGGCCCTGCAGGTACTCACCCAGTCTTGAGGTTGCCATGTTCTCAGGCTAGGTTTCCCCGCGGCCGGGAGCCTGGTCCCAGTGCTCCCAGGACGGACACGCCCCTCTTCCGCCGAGGCTCGGCCGAAGATGGAGCACATGATCGACATTCTCGCCGTCTTCGGCGCCGCTGACCTTGGCGCTGTCCTCATGAGCCCCGACAGCTCACGGCGCCGACCGATCCGGGGCGGCCACGCGCCGTCCTGCGCGACGGAGTACGGGGAACGTAGGGGCGATCGTCACGATCCGCGGACGGGAGCCGCGCCGATCCAGCGGTGATAGGCGTTCATGTCGACGTTGCCGCCGCACACGACGGTGACCACGTGGCGGCCCGCGAAACGGTCACGGTCTTCGAGGATCGCCGCGACGCCGAGCGCGGCCGACGGTTCGACGACGAGACCGGCGTGGTCGAGGAGCATCCGCATACCGGCGATGATCGACGACTCCCGGACGAGGACGGCGTCGTCGGCGACGAGGAGAAGGTCGTCCAGGACCTCGGGGATGGGACGCCGACCGGCGACGCCGTCGGCGATGGTGTCGGTCGAGTCGGTGGTGACGACGCGCCGTTGGCGCCACGAGTGTGTCATCGCCGGTGCGCCCAGTGGCTGGACGCAGATCACCTCGACTCCGGGCGCGAGGGCTTTCAGCACATGCCCCACACCGGTCGCCATCGCCCCGCCGCCGAGGGCGATCAGGACGGCGTCGAACGACGGTGCGGTGTTCACCAGTTCCAGGCCGATGGTCGCCGCGCCCTCGCAGGTCTCGATGTCCAGGCTGTCCTCGACCAGCCGGATGCCGTCGTGGCGCGCGATGGCCACGGCCCGCTCGCGCGCCGTGTCGAAGTCGCCGTCCACCAGTTCCAGTCTCGCGTCCAACGCGCGGATGCGATCAAGCTTGACCGCGGGCGCGAAACGGGAGGCCACGACGGTGACGTCGAGCCCTCTGCCGCGCCCGGACCAGGCGAGCGCCTGGCCGAGGTTGCCCGCGCTGGCGCACACCGCCGCCCGCGGTCCTTCGTCGGCGAGCCGGCTCGCGATCACCTCGGTGCCGCGGGCCTTGAAGCTGCGCACCGGGTTCGCCGTTTCCAGCTTGACGCTCACCGCGCACCCGAGGCCGGGCTCCAGCGCCTCGCAGCGGTACAGCGGGGTGTCGAGAAAAACCGGGTCGATCACATGGCGAGCCGCCCGGATCCGAGCGGTGTCGAGGCGGGTCTCCAGCACGACACGGCAGCGTAGTGCCACCGGCGCCGTTCCGTACACGGGCCGCCTCGGTGGCCGAGGTTCGTCCGTGTCGACCACGACGCACAGACCCGCACCGAGCAGGCGGGTCTCACCTCTCCGGACGTGAACGCCCTCCACGCGACACGGCGGACTCGGTGTCGTACCGAGCCCGCCGTGCCGACCTCATCGGGTCCTGGTCACGTGCCGTGACGCCGCTCCCCCGGTTCCGGGGAGCTCACGTGCCGGGTGGTGTCAGGGTCTCCTGAGCATCCCGTCCTAGCTGCTCCACCTCTGGGTGGACTGGCCGTTGCAGCTCGCGATGGTCACACCGGAGGTGTTGCCGGTGCCGGTGACGCTGAGGCACAGGTTGTTGGCGACGCTGGTGATGGTGCCGTTGGAGTTACGGTTCCACTGCTGGTTGTTGCCGCTGTGGCAGTCGTACAGCTGGACACGGGCGCCGGAGCCCGCACCGGTCGGGGAGTCCAGGCACTTGCCGAGGATCTGAAGCTGCCTGCCGGAGGTGTAGGTGAACTGCTGGTTGGGGTTGGTGTGGCAGTCGTAGATCTGCAGCTGGGTGCCGTTGGCGGTGGCGCTGTTCGGCGAGTCCACACACCTTCCCGCCGCCTCGTTACGCAGCCGGAACGAGGTACCCGGCGGCGGCGTGACCGTCGGGGTCACCGTCGGGGTGGGGTTCGGGTTGGGGCTGGCGGCGTTGAGCGCGTTCAGCACCGAGGTGTAGGCGGCCTTCTTGTTGCCGTTGCCGTCGAAGAGCAGCGGGCTGGTGTTGGCGCCCAGCCAGGAGTCGCTGTCACGCACACCCCACACGGTGATGCCGGTGCAGCGCGCCACCGCCAGGCAGTCGTTGACCACCGCGGCGTAGGTCTGCGCAGAGCCGCCCTGGATGTCCAGCTCGGTGATCTGCACGTCCACACCCAGCGCCGCGAAGCTGGAGATGGTGGTGCGGTAGTTGCTGTTGTAGGCACTCTGGCTGTTGAAGTGCGACTGCAGGCCCACACAGTCGATCGGCACCCCGCGCGCCTTGAAGTCACGGACCATGTTGTAGACGGCCTGGGTCTTGGCCCAGCTCCAGTTGTCGATGTTGTAGTCGTTGTAGCAGAGCTTGGCGGCCGGGTCCGCGGCCCGCGCGGTACGGAAGGCGACCTCGATCCAGTCGTTGCCGGTGCGCTGCAGGTTGGAATCCCGCCGTCCGCCGGAGTTGCCGTCGGCGAAGGCCTCGTTCACCACGTCCCAGGCGTAGATCTTGCCCTTGTAGTGGTTCATCACACCGTTGATGTGATTGATCATCGCCTGACGCAGGTTGTTGCCCGACATGGCCTCCATCCAGCCCGGCTGCTGGGAGTGCCAGGCCAGCGTGTGCCCGCGCACCCGCTTGCCGTTCTGCACCGCCCAGTTGTAGATACGGTCGCCGTTGGTGAAGTTGAACTGGTTCTGGTTCGGCTCCGTAGCGTTGATCTTCATCTCGTTCTCGGCCGTGATCATGTCGAACTCACGGTTCGCGATCGTGGTGTACTGCGAATCACCGAGCTTGCCCGCGGCGATCGCGGCGCCGAAGTATCGCCCGCTCTGCTGGGCCGCCGCGCCGAGCGTGGTCGCCGCGGCACTCGCGGAGCTCGAGGCGCCGGCCGAACCCGGAACCGTCACCGCCGCGAACGTGCCGAGCACGAGGGTGCCGAGGGCACCGGCGACCAGGGTCCGGCGGAGACCACCGAGGGGTCGCCGGGTTCCGGGCGGGGGAATGGCATTTGTGCCCATAACTGAGCCTCCGTATTTTGGTCATGGAAAGCGGGGAAACGGGGGGACATCCCATGGACCGACGCCGCGTCCCTCGCCGGGGAACGCACACCACTGAGGCGTCGCGGACGACGATCTCTGCCGCGCACCACCGACTGGCAGGAAGACCGTCTCGGGGACTCAGTCTGGAAACGTTGACGAAATATGTCAAGGTCCCTCAGAAACTTTCGGTTAACCTGTATGACACGAGTGCCACGGACCTGCTCCGATGCCGCCCGATCCCGCCGAAAGCCGCGCCGCCGCCACCCGAGCCACGACATCGCCGATGAAACTTTCAGCGCGACACCCTCTCCGACCAGGTAAGGCCACCCCACGAGATGCCGAACAGGCTGGCGCGCCCCACCTTCCTCCCGGCCCGGCGCGCACGGGGTTCTTGACAGCCCCTCCCGCCTGAGGTTTGCTTCCCTCCACCACCACAACCCGCTCGAAAAGAGAACAAAGCACGATTGAAAGGCGGAAAGTTAGCGCTAACAACGCCAGAGAATCGCCTGAAGGCGGGCCCTTTCGCCACCCACAAGGACCCGCCGTCGCTCTCGTGGGATTACTCGTCAGGCAGCAGGTATCGCCAGGAGAGCAGGAAGAGCGTTCCCGAGCCGGTCTTGAAGAGTGACCGCTCGTACTGCTGCCCGGCAGGCACCGCCTTGACGATCGCGCTCACCGCCGCCCCCTCGATGTCCTTCTGCCACACCGGGTCCACCGTGCCCGAAGGCTCCGTGACCCCCGCGGGCCACGGCGCCGGCTTGCCCTCCGCCGACCCGGCCGCTTCGACGACCATTCGGACGCGGGTGGCGACGTAGTCGGTGCCCGCCTCCGCCCGGGCCGCCAAGCCCTCCATCAGTTTCTTCGCGTCCGAGAGCGCCTTCGGGTAGAAGTCCGCGACCTGCTCCAAAGCCGGGACCCGGACCTGGAGCATCTTTCCGTCCTTCCCCCGTACCCCGAAGACGGTGGTCGGCACGTCCGTCACCGCCGGCGCACCCGATCTCGGCTCCGCGGTCGGCGACTGCCCGGTGAGGTACTTCTCCATCGACGCGACCGTCTCGTCCCTTTCCGCATCGGTGAGCTTCAACTGCCTGCTCGCGTCGACGATCACCAGGCCGTCGCTGTACAGCACCACCCTCGGCGGACGCAGCACGTTCGTGGTCGGGGTCACGAACCCGCCCTCCGCGCCCCACAGGGCGACCGGCTTCGCCGGCCCGCCGTCAGCCGCGACAGCCGACATATCCGGTTCCGCTCCCCCGCATGCCGCGGTCAGTGACAACAGCGCGACGAGCAGGGCCGTTCGTAGTCTCATGCCCCACAAACGTACGCTTCCTTCAACTGGTTCAGCCGGTGTCGTCCGAGGTCAGGCGGATCCGGGTGCCGTCGGTGCCCGCACCGGCGATCGCGGTCAGAAACGGGGGTCGGGGCCGGTGGAGCCGCGGACGACAAGGGTGGTGGGCAGGAGGCGCGAAGGAGGGGTGACGTCTTCGTTGATCATCGTGATGACCGCCGCGGCCGCCGCCGTACCGAAGCCGGCCTTGTCCTGGGCGAGCGTCGTGAGCCCCGGCGGCACCAGCGCGGCGAGCTCGATGTCGTCGAACCCGACCAGCGCGATGTCCTCGGGCACCTTCAACCCCGCCTCGGTCACGGCCCGCAGCGCGCCGATCGCCATCTCGTCGCCCGCGGCGAACACCGCGTCGGGCGGCTCCTCCAGCTCCAGCAGGGCGCGCATCGCGGCGTACCCGCTCGACAGGTAGAAGTCGCCCTCGACGACGAGCTCGGGGCGGTGCGCCAGGCCGAGTGCGGCCAGTTCCTCCAGGTAGCCGCGCAGCCGCTCCGCGCCCGGCCTGGTGCGGGTCGGGCCGGTGATGGTGGCGATGACCCGGCGCCCGGTCGCGTGCAGGTGACGGACCGCCTCGCGCGCCCCGGCCGCGTTGTCCGAGGTCACGTAGGTGGTCCGCGGTCCCTCGATGGGCCGGTCGAGGGAGACGCACGGCACCTCCGAGGCCGCCAGCGGCTGGAGCGAGGGGTCGTCCCTGCCGTTGTCGATGAAGACCACGCCGTCGAGGTTGTGCCTGCGCACGGCGCGGAGAAAGTCGTCGGGCGTGCCGTCCTCGCTGGTGGCGAGCATGAGCAGGTGGTAACCGCGCTCGCTCAGCGCGGTCTTCAGCCCGATGAGGATCTCTTGGAAGAACGGGTGCCGCCAGCCGGGACGGCGGTGGTCGGTGTCCCAGATCAGGCCGACCATGCGGGATCTCTTGGTGGCCAGGGTGCGTGCCGACTCGTTGGGCAGGTATCCGATGCGTGCCGCGGTGCTGAGAATGAGCTCGCGGGTCTGTGCGTTCACCACCTCGGGGTTGTTGAAAACGCGGGAGACAGTCGCCGACGACACCCCGCAAAGGCGCGCCAGCTCTCGAATCGTTGCCACGGGCGTACGTTATCGCATCTCGCTGAAACCGGTTTCATGTAACCGGTTGCATGGAAGTTATGCGAGAGGCCGCATCGTGTCAACCCACCATTTCGGGTTTCAGGCGCGTGACGTTTCCGTGACTTGACATCAAGTGGCGACGTTCTGTGAAATATCCCACTGACAGGCCGATGCCACACCGCTGCCACGGGGCTCGGCCCGCTCATCGCATCTCGCAGCCACCCTTCCTCTCCCCCAAAGGAGCCCCAGGTGTCTGCTGAACGAATCCGTCTCGCCGCCGGAGTGCTCGCCATCGGCATGCTCGCCGCAGGGTGCGGCGGCTCCACCTCCACCGGCTCCACGCCGACCGACGGCAAGATCACCCTCACCCTCAACCTGTTCGGGAACATGGGCTTCAAGGAGCTCTACGCCAAGTACGAGGCGGCCCACCCCAACATCAAGATCGTCGAGAGAACGTCGGCGTACAACGACCACCACCGCAACCTCGCGGCGCACCTCGCCACCGGCGCCGGCACCGCCGACGTCGAGGGGATCGACACCGGCTTCATCGCCCAGTTCAGGAACCAGCCCCAGCACTTCGTCGACCTGCGCCAGCACGGCGCCGACCAGCTCAAGGACCGCTGGCTGCCGTGGAAGTGGGAGGCGTCGCTGGCCAAGTCGGGGGCCCAGATCGGCTACGGCACCGACGTCGGCGGCCTCGCCATGTGCTACCGCCGCGACCTGTTCGAGAAGGCCGGCCTGCCCACCGACCGTGAGGAGGTCGGCAAGCTCTGGCCCGACTGGACCTCCTACTTCGAGACCGGCAAGCGCTACACCGCCAAGAAGCCGGAAGGCGCCGCGTTCTTCGACGGCGGCCCCCAGGTGTTCAACGCGATGATCGGCCAGGCCGAGACCGGCTACTACGACGCCGACGACAACATCGTGGTCGCCACCAACCCGGCCGTGCGCTCCGCCTACAACGAGGTGCTCAAGGCCGTGGCCGACGGCCAGTCGGCCAAGCTCGTCGGCAGCTCGCCCGCGTGGAACACCGGCTTCGCCAAGAGCCAGTTCGCCACCATCGCCTGTCCCGCCTGGATGCTCGCCAAGATCCAGGACCAGGCGAAGGCGTTCGCCGGGAAGTGGGACGTGGCCGCCATCCCCGGCGGCGGCGGCAACTGGGGCGGCTCCTACCTCACCGTCCCCGCCCAGAGCAAGAACCAGAAGGAGGCCGTGGCGCTGATCGCCTGGCTCACCGCGCCCGAACAGCAGATCGAGGTGTTCAGCAAGCACGGCATCCTGCCCTCCACCGTCGCCACCTACGAAAAGCCCGAGGTGACCGGCCTCAAGCACGAGTTCTTCAACGACGCGCCGATCGGGCAGATCTTCACCACCGCCGCCCTCAACCTCAAGCCGCAGCACCAGGGCCCGAGGGCCGGTGACATCCAGACCGCCATCCGCGACACGATCAACCGTGTGGAGGAGGGCAAGCAGAACGGCGACGAGGCGTGGACGCAGATGCTCGGGGACGTCGAGCGCATCGGCAAGTGACGACGCGCATCGATCCGTGAGAGCCGCGCGACGGCGGGCTCAGGGCTCAGGGGAGAGCCCGCCGTCGCGCCCCCTTCCCCCGAGGAGTCGACCGTGACCCCCGTCAGATCAGGGCCCCGGCGCCGCTGGGCCTACCAGCTCGACGTCAAGGGCTCGCCGTACCTTTACATCGCCCCGTTCTTCCTGCTGTTCGGCGCGGTGGGCATGTTCCCGCTGTTGTACACCGCCTATGTCTCCCTCACCGACTGGAACCTGCTCGACCCGGAGCGCGAGTGGGTGGGACTGGCCAACTACGCCGAGTTGCTGGCCGACGACTACTTCTGGAACGCGCTGTTCAACACCGTCAGCATCTGGCTGCTCTCCACCGTGCCGCAGCTGCTGGCCGCGCTGTTCCTCGCGCACATGCTCAACCGCAGGCTGCGCGCCCGCACGCTGTTCCGGATGGGCGTGCTGCTGCCCAACGTGACCTCGATCGTCGCGGTCACGATCATCTTCACCCAGCTCTTCGGCCGTGACTTCGGCATGGTCAACTGGGGCCTCGGCCTGGTGGGCCTGGATCCGATCGACTGGCAGGCCGGCACGCTCTCCTCACACGTCGCGATCTCGCTGATCGTCATCTGGCGGTGGACCGGCTACAACGCCCTCATCTACCTGGCCGCCATGCAGACCATCCCCGAGGACCTGTACGAGGCGGCCCGGCTGGACGGCGCGAGCCAGTTCACCCAGTTCCGGAAGATCACCATTCCGATGCTCCGCCCCACGATCATCTTCACCGCCGTCGTGTCCACCATCGGCGGCTTCCAGATCATCGCCGAGCCGCTGCTGTTCCAGGCCGGCACCGGCAACCCGACCGGCGGCTCGGACCGCCAGTTCCAGACCGTCGGCCTCTACCTCTACGAGCAGGGCTTCAGCATGTACGAGTTCGGCTACGCCTCGGCGATCGCCTGGACGCTCTGCGTGATCATCGTGGTGATGGCGCTCGTCAACTTCGCCGTCACCCGCAGGATCAGGAGCAGCTGAATGGCACCCCTCACCGCCGTCCGACGCGGACTGAACCCCCACGGGGCCGGGTTCTGGACCTACGCCGCGCTCGTCGCCGTGCTGCTCGGCTCGATCTTTCCCATCTACTGGTCGCTCGCCGTGGCCTCCCACGACAACGACGTCATCGCCAGCGTCCCGCCGGTCCTCACCCCCGGCGGCCACCTGTTCGAGAACATCGCCCGCGTCTTCGACACCACCGCGTTCGGCCAGGCGATGTTCAACTCCTTCATCGTCTCCGGCTCGGTCACCGTCTCGGTCGTGCTGTTCTCCACGCTGGCCGGCTTCGCCTTCGCCAAGCTGCGCTTCCGCGGACGCAACGTGCTGCTCGTCATGGCCATCGCCACCACCACCGTGCCGCAGCAGCTCGGCATCATCCCGCTGTACATCCTCATGGCGGAGCTCGGCTGGACCGGCAGGCTCGGGGCGGTGATCGTGCCCGGCCTGGTCACCGCGTTCGGCGTGTTCCTCATGACCCAGTACCTCTCCAGCGCCATCCCCGACGAGCTGCTGGAGGCCGGTCGCATCGACGGGTGCAGCACGCTGCGGCTGTTCTGGCACGTCGTGCTGCCCGCCGCCCGGCCTGCCACCGCCGTGCTCGGCCTGTTCACCTTCATGCATGCCTGGAACGACTTCTTCTGGCCGCTGGTCGTCCTCACGCCGGAGAACCCGACCGTCCAGGTCGCGCTCTCCAGCCTGGCCAGCGGCTACACCACCGACTACGCGCTCGTGCTCACCGGCACCGTGCTCGCGATCGTGCCGATCGTGGCGGTCTTCGCCGCGCTGGGCCGTCAGATCATTGGGGGAATCATGTCAGGAGCGATCAAGGGATGACCCAGGACCGTACGCCCTTTCCCGCCGGGTTCGTGTGGGGGACGGCCACCGCCGCCTACCAGATCGAGGGCGCCGTGGACGCCGACGGGCGCGGCCCCTCGATCTGGGACACGTTCTGCCGCGTCCCCGGCGCGGTGGCGAGGGGCGAGAGCGGCGAGCACGCCTGCGACCACTACCACCGCTGGCGGGAGGACGTGGAGCTGATGGACCGGCTCGGCGCCGGCGCCTACCGCTTCTCGCTGGCCTGGCCCAGGATCATGCCCGACGGCGACGGCCGGGTGAACCGGCGCGGCCTCGACTTCTACCGGCGGCTCACCGACGCCCTGTGCGAGCGCGGCATCGAACCGTACGTCACCCTCTACCACTGGGACCTGCCCCAGGCTTTGGAGGACCGCGGCGGCTGGCGCGACCGCGACACCGCCGAGCGCTTCGCCGACTACGCCGAGGTCGCGCACGAGGCGCTGGGCGACACGGTGTCCCGTTGGATCACGCTGAACGAGCCGTACTGCTCCTCCATCGTCGGCTACGCCGAAGGCCGCCACGCACCCGGCGCACGCGAGGGTCACGGCGCGCTCGCCGCCGCCCACCACCTGCTGCTGGGCCACGGCCTCGCCACGGCCAGGCTGCGGGCGCGGGCGCGCGAGGGAGAGCAGGTCGGCATCACGCTCAACATGTCGCCCACGGTGCCCGCGACCGGCTCGGCGGCCGACGCCGACGCGGCGCGCAGGATGGACCTGCTGGTCAACCGGCAGTTCACCGACCCGCTGCTGCTCGGCGCCTACGCGTCCGACATGGAGGAGACCTTCGGCGCCCTCAGCGACTTCTCCTTCCGCCGCGAGGGCGACCTGGAGGTCATCGGCGCGCCGCTGGACTTCCTCGGCGTCAACTACTACTACCGCATCCACGCCGCCTCGGCGCCGTACGAGCAGACCGACCCCGCACTGCGTTCCGCCTTCGACCTCGGGGTGCGCGGCGTCACCCCCGACGGCGCGAGGACGAGCGGGCTGGGCTGGCCGGTGGAGCCGCAAGGGCTCCACCAGACCCTCCTCGGCCTGACCGGGCGCTACCCCGCGCTGCCGCCGATCCTCATCACCGAGAACGGCTACGGCGACGACGGGACCCTCGACGACACCGGTCGCGTCGACTTCCTGCGCGACCACCTCGCCACCATCCGCGCCGCGATGACCGACGGCGTGGACGTGCGCGGCTACTTCTGCTGGTCGTTGCTGGACAACTTCGAGTGGGCCCGGGGGTACGCCGCCCGATTCGGGCTCGTCCACGTCGACTACGAGACCCAGGCCCGCACCGAGAAGGCGAGCTTCCACTGGCTGCGCGAGTTCATCGCGAAACAGGGATAGCCGGGATACCGGCGACATACAGGGACAGCCGGGGAGAACGACCAAGCGCGCCTCAGTCGCCGAGCCGGTCTCGGTCGCCGAGCTGCAGGCGCGCCTCCTCCTCCATCATCGCGGTGAACCGCGCGTCGCGCTCGCCCTCCGCGCGCCGTGCCGTGTAGACGACGGTGTAGCCGTCCGGGTCGGTGACGCGCAGATCCCTGGTGTTCCACGGCGTGTCGAAGGGACCTTCGACGATGCCGCCGCCGTGGGCACGTGCCCGCTCGGCGAGCCCGTCGAGTTGCTCCAGCGCGGCCATCATGCTGATCGTCCATTCGCCACCGGCGGGCGCTTCGCCGAGGCGCACCAGGATGTCCTGGTAGCGCCAGCGGCGCAGGTGCACCAGCACCGGGTTGCCGTCGGGTCCGGGGACGGTGAAAAGCGAGATGAAGTCCAGTCCGTTCACATACCAGTCGACCGTGCGATCGAGGTCGGCGACGGTCACCGTGACGAAGGCGGGCATTCCATAGATATCGCGGTTGATCTCCTGCGTAACAGAATCCATGCGCCCCAGGCTGAAGTCTCCAGCGACCGGAGAGTCAAGCGATTATCGATCACGTTCCATGGACGACTGTGGAAAGCCCGCTCTCGAGGCGCGGAAACAGGCCGAGCACGGCGATCGACACCTTGCCGCTTTCGAGAGGCTTAGCACGTCGAGCATCGCTTCTCTCACGTTCCGATTCACCACGTCGGCGGAAAACCAGGTGCGGACCACCGGTGCGGTGGGGTGTGATCGGGGCCATGGCGATCGTGTCGGGTGAGCCGGGAGTCGACGGGCTGAGCGCGGTCGTGGACGTGCTGCGGGACTGGCAGCACGACGAGGCGCCACCGCAACTCCACCCGGGAGATCTGGGCTGGTTCTGGCGATTCGGCGCGGAGGCGACGGCCGCGGCGGTGCGGACCTGGAGCCGAGACGGACGGATTCTCGCCGTCGGGCTGCTGGACGACCCCGGGGTGTTGCGGCTCGCGATCGCGCCGGACGCCCGGCGGGACGAGGAGCTGGCGCGGCGGCTGGTCGCGGACATGAACGAGCCGGAGCGCGGCATCCTCCCCGAGGGGAGAGCGAACGTCGAAGCGCCCATGCGCGCGCTGGTCCAGGACCTGCTGTCCGGGAACGGCTGGAACGCCGGCGAGCCGTGGACGCCGCTGCGCCGCGACCTCGCGGAGCCGGTGCGAGACCCGGGCGTGCGGGTCGAGGTGATCGGGCCGGAGCGGGCGGACGTGCGGGCCGCCGTACAGCGGGCGTCGTTCGACGGGTCGACGTTCACCGACGAACGCTGGCACGCGATGGCGGCCGGACCGCCGTACGCCGACGCCCGGTGTCTGGTCGCGTACGACGACCGGGGCGACGCGGTGGCGGCGGTGACGGTGTGGTCGGCCGGTCCGGGGAAGCCCGGGTTGCTGGAGCCGATGGGCGTGCACCGCGAGCATCGGGGCCACGGCCACGGCCACGCGATCACCCTCGCCGCGGCGGCCGCCCTCAGGAGGCTGGGCTCGTCGAGCGCGACCGTCATCACCCCGAGCTCCAACGTGGGCGCCGTCGCCACCTACGGGTCGGCCGGCTTCCAGCGACGCCCCGAGGTCCGCGACCTGCGCCGGGACGCCCCCTCGTGAAGCCGGGGATCAGCGCGGTATGAATGCCGGGGGGGGATCGGCGCAGTCGCGCGCGAACGGCGTCGGTGGCCCGCGTATCCCTGAGCTCGACGAACTTCTCGACGGAGAACTTCCCATCTTTGCGGCGTATTGCCGCCATTCTCGGGCTCTGACACCTTGTTCGTCGTGTCCACCGATCTACCAGCCGGAACATCGGGCGTGTTTCAGGAGCGTCCGCGATCTCCCGGCCCCTTCCTGCCCCCTCCGGCGGCCCCCGTCCGGTCACGCCGAGCGACCGGTCGCGTCTCCCGAACCGGCGGCTACCTCCTTGCCCTGGCCGTCCACCTGCTGGCACCGGCCTTCCTGCTCACCGGCGTATACCTGGTCACCCGTCTGACGATAGGTGGCATCCTGTTCGGTCTCGTGGCCCTGGACCTCGCCTGGCTGCTGCGCCCCCGCCCCGCCCCCTTCCCCGCCTTCGCCGTACCTCTCGCCCGCGAGGACGCTCCCCACCTGTACGCCCTCGTCGACCGCATCGGCGAGGAGTTGGGAGCCCCCCGAACAGATCTGGTCGCCGTCAGCGGTGCGGTCAACGCCTCGTTCCGCACCTACGGGTGGCGACGCAGCCGTCTGGTGGAGATCGGCTACCCGCTCTGGCTGATCCTCACCCCGCAGGAACGCGTCGCCCTGCTGGCCCACGAGATGGCCCACTCCAGGAACGGCGACGCCAGACACGGCCTCGTCGTCGGCAGTGCCCTGCACTCGCTCCACGAACTCCGCGTCGTCACCGGCTTCGAGTGGCACCCCGGTGACGGCTTGTCCGCTCTCGTCACCCAGTGTCTCCTCGCGATCCTGGGCGTCCCCGTCCGCGGCTTGATCTTCCTGCTGGAGCTCCTGCTGAACCGCTCCTCCCAGCACGCCGAATACCGCGCCGACGAGATGCAGGCCCAGGTAGCCGGCTCCGCGGCCGCCGCTTCGCTTCTGGACGTCCTGACCACCCGGACACGATCGGTCGAAGGTCTCCTCGCATCCAGCGCGGTGGCCGTCGGAACCGGGAACCTGTGGACGGCTCTCCGCTCCCACGTGGACGCCGTCGCCGACACCGAACTCGAACGACACCGCGAGTCCGCCCGCCTTGAGAAGACGGGGGTCGACACGACCCATCCGCCGACGTACCTGCGCATGCAACGCGTGCTGGCACTGCCGTACCCGGTGCCCAGGGTGTCCGCCGCGGGGGCGGAGCAGATCGAAGAAGAACTCGACAAGGCGGCTGGACGCGTGGCGCGGCGTTTGAGGGAGGA
Organism: Streptosporangium sp. NPDC000563; assembly: GCF_040299985.1. NCBI lineage: Bacteria > Bacillati > Actinomycetota > Actinomycetes > Streptosporangiales > Streptosporangiaceae > Streptosporangium > Streptosporangium sp. NPDC000563. Next base: position 66,862 of record NZ_JBEPDA010000001.1, read on the forward strand.
CGCCCAGTCCGTCCGTTATCGGTAAGCCTGGCGGGCAGGAACCAGCCGACCGTCGTCACGCGATTCCCGAAGCGGTATCCGACTCGGGGGTCGCGTGACGACGGTCGGCCTGTCGCGGTCAGCCGGGTGTGGTGATCATCCAGTGGTAGCCGTCGGGGTCGGTGCAGTGCCCGGCGTAATCCCCCCGATCGGTTCGGGCCGCCGCGGCGGTGACCCGACCACCGGCCGAGCCCGCGGTGGCGAGAAGAGCGTCGACGTCGTCACGGGAAGCGGCGATGTGGGTGAGTACGAGCGCCGAGAAGCCGTCACCGTGTTCGTCGACGCCGGCGTCCTTGGCGAGGGCTTTACGTGGCAGCAGGCCCAGTCGACACACGCCGTCGGCGATGACGAAGTCGAGGAATTTGTCACCGTAGTCGTGATTGACGCTCATGCCCAACGCCTCATAGAACGTCCTGGATGCCGTCGGATCGGCGACGCCGAGGTAGACGGCGGTCTCGGTCGGCTTCGGCGGGTCGGGGACGGGACCGGTGTCCTTCTTGGAGGCCGCGGCCAGCTTCCACACGGCCCCGTCCGGTGCCCGGTAAGCGGCGCTGAACTCACCGAAAAGCTGCTTCTTCGGCGGCTTGACGACCGTCGCGCCCTTGGCCGTGGCGGCATCGAGAAGGGTCCTGACCTCGGCGGGCCGGTTCACGATGGAGGACAGGACGTAGCCACGGAAACCCGAGGTCTCCGGGGCCGTACCGGAGTCGGCGGCGAGCGCGTCGATCGGGCGGAGAGCGAGCCGCCCGGTGCCGTGAAGGTCAAGGCTCGCGGTGTGGTCGTTCTCCGTCGCCGTGGCCGAGAACGCGGACGTGTAGAAGGTGCGTGCGGCTCCTACCTGAGGTACGCCGAGAGTGACGATGTCGACAGAGAGCGGCATCAGATGGTTCCTCCGTGCTTTCCGAGATCGGTCGATTCGGGGCGAGCGTCGTGCGGGCGGGCTCAGGCAGACGCGCCGGTTATCCGGACGAGGTTGCCGGCGGGGTCACGGAAGGCGCAGTCGCGGACCCCGTAGTCCTGGTCGATGGGTTCCTGGATCACATCGGCCCCGGCGGCCTGGAGGCGGTCGAACAGCCCGTCGAGGTCATCGGTGGCCAGCGTGACGGCGGCGTAGACGCCCTTGGTGACGAGTTCCAGGATGGTGCGGCGCTCCTCATCGGTGATGCCCGGATCGGCCGCCGGCGGGTGCAACACGATGGAGGTGCCGGGCTGTCCGACCGGACCGACGGTGATCCACCGCATGTCCTCGTAACCGGCGTCGGCCCGGACCTCGAAGCCCAGGATGTCGCGATAGAAACCCAGAGCGGCCTCGGGATCGGTGTGCGGGAGGAAGGTGTGCTGAATGATGACGTCCACGCCCGGCACGCTACGCATGACTATCGGGGGCGGGCTTCTCGATTCTTGACCGGTCTGGTCACCTGCTTGCTCAGGCACGGCGGAATACCCGCCGCGGCCTGCGAACGGTCACGCCGGTAGACGCTCGGCGGCACGCCGACGAGTTCCGTGAACCTCGTACTGAACGTGCCCAGCGAGGAGAAACCCACCTCGAAACACACTTCCGTGACGCTGAGGTCTCCGCGGCGCAGCAGCGTCATCGCCCGTTCGATCCGCCGGGTCATCAGATACGAGTACGGAGACTCGTCATAGACGCGACGAAACTCCCGACACAGGTGCCCGATCGACATGTGCGCCCCTGCGGCCAGTGCCTGGAGGTTCAGCGGCCTGGCGTACTCACGATCGATCCGGTCTCGGACACGGCGGATCACGGCGATGTCGTGCAACCGCTGCGCCTCCGCACGCCCGAGCTCCATACGCACCATCGTTCCACCTCGTCTGCCGCGCGAACGACAGCCGACGGTGCGAGGCCTTATTACAAGGAGTGTCCCGGAAGCACGGGGCGAGCATCGATCAGGAATCGAGAAGCACCGGCTTCACAGCGCCGATAGCGTCACAAACACCCCATACCGATGACGACAAGGAGAGTGACGGCGATGAGCGCGGGCACCGGCGCGGCGAGCAGGAAGAACACGGACGGCTTCTCCGAGGAGGAGCGCGCCGCGATGAAGGAGCGCGCCGCGGAACTGAAGAGGGAGGCGAACCGCGGCCGTGGCAACAAGGCGGCCGCCGAGGAGCTCGACGTACTGTCGAAGATCGCGGAGATGGAGCCGTCGGACCGCGCGATGGCCGAACGCATCCACGCCATCGTCACCGCCAACGCCCCGGAGCTGTCGCCGAAGCTGTGGTACGGCCAGCCGGCCTACGCCAGGAAGGGGAAGGTCGTCTGCTTCTTCCGCAGCGGGAACGTGGACAAGGAGCCGTACTCGGCCTTCGGCTTCACCGCCGAGGCGAACCTCGCCGACGCCGGTGGCCTGTGGCCCACGTCCTTCGCCGTGACCACGTTGAGCGAAGAGGCCGCGAAGACGATCACCGCTCTCGTCAGGAAAGCCGTGAGCTGAGGCACCGCCCCGACTGGCAGGGAAACACCTCGGCGAGGCACCGCCCGACGGCAGGAGAGCACTTCGGCGAGACAGAGCGGAAGCGCGGGAGCCGACACCGTACTTCGCCCGGCGGCGTGCCCGATGAGCGCGGGCCCGTGAGGTCGCCGGGCGGCTGGAAGAGGGTGGCGATCCGGCGCTCGGCCGCGACCGACCGAAGAACCGCGACGACCGGCCACGCCCACTGTCGGTATCGGTCGGCTGATCGCTAAGGTGGCGCCGTGATCGCCAAGCCGCCCGGATGGCCGTTGCTCACGGCGTTCTCGTTCGCGGCGTTCGTGTGCCTGTGGTGGTCCAGCGCGCCGTACCCGTACGTCGAGCTCTTCATCTGGGTGATCTTCGCGGGTGGCGCGCTCTTCCTCCTGTGGATCATCCGGGCCGTCCCGGCGCTGCTGACCGACATCGGCGCGATGGAGGCGAACATGCTCCGTTGGTTGATGCCATGGATCATCGCCGGCTGCACCGCTTTGGCGATCAGCGCCGACATTCCCTTCCAGGTACGGTTCACGCTGTCGAAGTCCGCACTGACCGACCACGCCCAGGCCGTGGCCCGGAGCGGCACCTCCTCCCACGAGTGTCGACTCGTGGGTCTTTATCCGGTCTGCTGGTCAGCGGCCACCCCCGACGGCGGAGCCCAGTTCAGCATCGACGACTGGCGAATACGCACGTCGGCGGGGTTCGTGTGGAGCCCGACGGGCCAGGTGTCCGAAGAGGGCCCGGGACGACTCGATCCGATCTCCGGCCCCTGGTACGCATGGTCGGCCTGGGACAGGTGGTGATCCCCCAAAGCCCCCACGTGGGCAGTTGTTCAGAGCGTCGAGATTGCAACCGAGTAGCCCCGGGGCCCATTGATCGCTTCCCCGTTCGCCACATAGAAGCCCGCTTTATCGGTGACGTACGTTCCGTCGAGATCGTAGGTACATCCCGAGGGGCGATCGGACGGCCGCCCCTCCGCAGAGGGCGCCAATGATCGTGTACAGCGGTGTTGCAGTACGCGTTCCGGACCCGCTGTCGTTTTCATCCAAGACGGTCACGGCAGCCGCGATCTACCGTGGAGCCGGCAGTTCGCCCGAACATGAGGAGACAGCACAATGCGTGACCTGGTCTACACCGGTTTCATGTCGCTGGACGGCGTCGTGGACTCGCCCGGCGGCGGGCCGGGGGAAGAGCACCGCAGCGGCGGGTGGGTGGTCAAGGACCTCGATTTCGTCCCGGAAGCCTGGTCGCTGAAGGGTGAGGAGCTCGCCGACACCACGGCGCTGATGTTCGGCCGCCGCAGCTACGAGGTGTTCGCACCGGTCTGGCCCGGTTCGGAGGACCACGCCGACTACAAGGAACTGCCCAAGTACGTGGTGTCGACCACGCTGTCCGACGACGCCCTCGTCGACGGGTGGGGGCCGACGACGATCCTGCGCTCGATCGAGGACGTCGCCGCGCTCAAGGGGAGCGAGGGCGGCGCGATCTTCATCCACGGGAGTGCGGAGCTGGCCCGGCGGCTGTCGGACGCGGGCCTGATCGACCAGTACAACCTGCTCGTCTTCCCCGTGCTGCTCGGTGCCGGGAAGAGCCTGTTCGGCCGGGCCGACCGAGACAAGCACCTGCTGACGCTGCGGGAGTCGGAGAGCTACTCGAACGGGATCCTGAAGCTCGTCTACGACGTCAAGCGCTGATCCAGGTTGAGGGCGATCGCGCCGCCCGCGCCCTCGCGCAGTTGCCTGACGGTGCGTCCGACGTAGGAGCGCAGTGCTCGGGCCAGGTGCGGCTCGTCGAAGTAGTCGAGCTTGGCGACGACATCGGCGGCCGGGTCGCCGGCGGCCAGCAACTCCGTCGCCGTACGGGCCCGCTCGATCTGCCGGACCACGCCCCGCGTCAGTCCGGTCGCGGCGCGGAACCGGCGTTCGACCGTGCGCCCCGAGACGGCCGGGCGGTGCCCCCGCAGCACCTCGACGACGAGCGGGTCACGGACCACGATCCCGGCCCGGACAAGCCCGTCGACCAGTGCCTCGGCATCGTCGGGGCCGGGCGTCTCCCAGCGCGCGCCGTCCAGCCGGAACGTCCGGCGCGTGGTGTCGGGGAGTTCGATACCGCCGTCGACGAGCGTCGGCGTGGGCACGGCACGCAACGAGGTGCCCACGGCGAACTCGATGCCGGTAAAGGTCGCACCCTCCGGCACCGGCGCCGTCCCGGTTCGGGTCTCGGGACCGGTGATGCTCGTGTACGTCCGGCCGGCCTGCTCCCAGAACACCAGCCCCCAACACGTCCCTGCGACGGACGTCATCGAAGTGACCTGCCCGCTCGTGCATGTCCACACGGTGTCGACCCACGGCGAGTCGGACCGACGTGTCTTGAGCCTCAGACCCATGGGCGAAGAATACGCCGCTTCGCGCTCCGCGGATGACCGGCTCGGCGTCGCTCGATCGGGGGTGATCCCCGCATCGGTCGCCATGGTGCGAGACGGGGTGAGTCCTCCAGCAGGTCGTCGGTCTTCACGTACAGCGTGGTGGCGAGGACACTCAACCCCTACCGATGTTGGGTGCCCTCGCCTCATGCGTACGGCCGATCCCCCGGAATCGATCAACCGGCGACGACCCCCGTGTTCTGGCAGGCGGTCAGCAACCAGCGGCCGTCGCCCTGCTTGGACATCACGTACAGCGGAGCACCCTCGCTCTCGTCGCCCGGGGTCAGGTAGAGCTGACGAACCTTGACCGCCGCGACATCCGGGCGAATGAAGAACACGTGGACCACCTCGTAGGTGACCTTGCCGTCCCAGTTCGCCGCGGGGAGAACCTTGCGGGTGAACTCCGAGATCGCGTCGAGGCCTATGAGGACCTTGCCGCCGGCCGTCGTCCAGACCGCGTCGGGGTGGAAGAGGGCGAGGAACTCATCGGGGTCCTTGTGCTGCTGGGAGTGTTCTACCGTGGCTACGACCTGTTCGATGGCTTCGAGGTCTGCGGCGTACGCCGTGGATTCCGTGTTCACGTGCACCACGGTGCTACCTCAAGCATGGTGGAGGTCAAGAGACGATCGACCGCTGACCCCTTGGAATCGATCATTGAACCGCTCCGGGATCGGTGGGGACCAACGGGGAGGGCCGGCAGGCCGGGTCGCGAGGGTGACAGCGGGAAACGGGTCGCTCGTTCGGTATCTACCGGCACACGGCGGTCCACAGGCAGCGGCCCTACAACGGACCCACAGAGGGAATGTACGGCAGGGCCGTGGAGCGGGCGGCGGCCGGTGGTTGCGTCCCCGGAGCCGGGCAGAAGCGGTCCCGCCCAGGCAGTGCCCCGGTGGCGAGGAAGGAGCTCATCGCCTCGTCGGCGCAGCTGCCCAGCCCGACGACGCCGTGGCCGCCCTGGTCGACCGTGATCATGGCGGCCCGCCGTCCGAGGGCGGCGCGCAGGCCGCGCGCACTCGCCAGGGGCGTGGCCGGGTCACGGGTGTTCTGCACGATCAGCACGTTGCGCGGCCCGTGACCGGTGACCGTCACCGGCGGCTCCACCGGTCGGGTGGGCCACGCCGCGCACGGCCAGATGTTCGCGGGCATACCCGCCGTCACCGGCCACGCCTGCCGGTCGGCTGCGACCTGCCGGGCGTACAACGCCGCGCTGCGCGGCCAGGCGACGTCATCGCAGAGCACCGCGTAGAGCGCGGCGACGCGGTTGTCCGCCGGTATCCGCGTCGTCCCGGTGCCATTGCCACCAACGGCGCCGTCGTCGGCCCTGCCGACAGAGCCCAGCCGGTCCGGTCGCCTCAGGACGGCGGGGTCCACGGTGGATCCTGAGACGGCGGCCGTGAGCTCCTGCCAGAACCCGGCGATGAAAGGGAAGTCGCCGTCGAAGTAAAGCCCCTCTCGGGTGATCTCGCGCAGTGCGTTGCCGTCGAGCACGGGACCGCCCGGGATCGGCAGGGGCCGCCTGTCGAGGGCCGCGAGCAGCCGGCCGTAGGTGCGCCGCACCTCCTCCGGTGTCGCACCGAGGTGGTAGACGGTGTCCCGCTCGGCTGCGAAGGCCAGCAGGTCGAGCAGGCGCACCGCGATCGACTGACTCCAGGTTCGCCACATGTCCCGCCACACCAGGTCCGGATCGACGGCGCTGTCCAGCACGATCCGATCGGTGCGTCCCGGGAACATCGAGACGTAGACGGCTCCCAGATAGGTGCCGTAGGAGAGGCCGAAGTAGGACAGTTTCGGCTCACCGAGTGCGGCTCGGATGCGGTCCATGTCCCGGGCGGTGTTGGCCGTGGTGATGAACGGAAGCAGATCGCCGGAATGCTCGGCGCACGCGGCCGCGGTGTCCCGCGCGAAGACGACGTTGCGCCCGATGCCGCCGTCCGGCCCCGGGTAGGGCAACAGCAGCGTGAACTGCCTCATGAGATCGAGGCCACAGGTGACCGGGGTGCTGTGGCCGACCCCGCGCGGATCGAAGCCGATCAGGTCGTACCGATCCAGGACCTCGCGCGGTAGTACGTCCGCCAGCCGGCTGGGCAGGTCCAGGCCGCTGCCGCCCGGGCCGCCCGGGTTGGACAGCAGGATCCCGCGGCGCGCCCCGGGACGCGCCGTGCCGATCCGGGAGATCGCGATCTCGATGCTCCGCCCGCCCGGGGCGCGGTAGTCCAGCGGCACCCGCAACGTCGCGCACCGCTGGCGTGGGTCGCGCGAGACGCCGCCGGATTCCACCGCCAAGCACTCGCCCCACATCGGAGCCGCTCCCCTGGCTTCGGCCACCACCGGCTCCGGCGTGCCGACCCGGGCCCCGGCCGACGTGGGCACGCCTGTCACCGCGATGGCCACCGTCGCCGCGGCGATGAACAGCGTCAGATTTAATCGCACTGCTACTCCTTTTCGAAAGGAACAGATGCTTTCTCGATGACTGTGAAATCGGCACCGCCGGGTACGCGAGACCCTTCGCTTGATCACGCGGAGAAACAGGGGCCCTGGTTCGGTCGCTCTCAGCAGGTCACCGGGCTTGATCGGCCGCTACACCGACGTCGTGCGTTCGACGACGTGACACCTGCGGCCGAGTCGTGGTCATGACGAGGTCGGTGCCGCCGTGCCGGATGTCAGGGCCGCTCGTACGATGCGGATCGCCTCGTCCTCGTCGATGCCGAGGCCGGCGATCACGGCGGCGTAGTCGGCGGCGGCCCGGTGGGCCCGCTCTCGGCCTTCCTGGCCGGTGGCCGAGACGAACGAGCCCGCTCGTCCGCGTGTCTCGATCAGTCCGGCCTCCTCCAGTTCCCGGTAGGCGCGGCCGACGGTGTTGACGGCCAGGCCGAGGTCGGCCGCGAGGTGGCGGATGGTCGGCAGCCGGGCGCCCACGGTCAGCGTGCGGTCCTGGATCTGCCGGGCGAGCTGGGATCGTAGCTGCTCGAACGGCGGTACCGGTGAGGCAGCGTCGATGACGATCATCGTACGCTCATGACCTGTCGGGCCACCGTCGCGCACGACGGCGTTCTGAAGCGGAGCGCGATGAGAGCGATCATGCCCAGGATCAGGTAGGTGATCGCGGTGGCGCCCCACCAGGTGGGCGCGGTGCCGAACAGCAGCACCATGGGCAGTGACCACTGCACGTTCGGGGTGGCGAGCTCGCGGGCGTCCTCGACGCGCATGATGACGTCGGCGGTGAGCGACTCCTCGTCCTGCGCCACGACCGGGTGGCGCAGCAGGTGGCGCAGTTGCAGGGCGGTGATGGCCGTCGCGCCGAGCAGGCCGATCAGCACGACGACGGCCAGCTGCCGCACGGTGGGATCGGCAACGGCCAGGGCGCTCGCGGTCAGCACCATCGCGCCGACGAACGTGGTGGCGGCGAAAACGGCGTAGGGCCGGCCGAGCACGGTCCGCCAGCCGGGCTGGATCGGGTGGGCGGCCCTGCGGGACAGCGTCGCGGCCGCTCGCTGGTCGACGTGTCGTATCCACCGGACGAGCAGTGACTGTGCCAGCAGCAGCCCGGCTACGGCCGCGGTCAGGGCCAGTAACGGTGGCGGGCGATGGGGCTGGGGGTTGCCGAACGCGGAGACGGCGGCCAGTGCGCTGACGATGATCAGCGCGGCCAGGATGAGGTAGGTGGCCAGGCGGGCGCGTTCACGGACCGCCAGCCGGCTGGCGAGCAGCGGGGTCGGGCGCGCGTCGGTCAGACCGTGCCGGGTCAGCCACGCGCCTGCCAGCCGCAGATCGGTCGTACGCGCCGACGGGCCTGCGTCCGGTAACGGATCACGGGTCATGACATCTCCTTTGTCGCAAGTTTTGCACCAATAGGATGCGACAAAGATTGCGACAAAGTCAACGCCCTTGGGGTCTCGTCGCCCCGGGTGGCGCGAGCCTCGGCTCAGCGAGGGCCGTCGCCGTGGACCATTAAACGGACGGCGGCCGACACCGCCTCGAGCATCTCCTCCTTGGCGGCGACTTCGAAAACGCGCCGCGGCGACGTGCGCCCCCACCCGACCGTGGCGCCGGCGGTCTCTTCGTTGGCCCTGACCAGCACCGCGCCGCCGTGAGCGCCGATCGTCGCCGTGACGTACGGTGCCGCCTCATGGGCCGGGTTCACCAGAATCCCCGCTCGTACCTGTCCAGCCTGCCCAGCCTCTTCCCGGGCGAAACGGCACCCCCGGCGACGCCCTCGGCTGACATCGCACGTACACAAATGAAGCGTCCCGGAGGTCACCCTCCGGGACGCTTCATTGCCGCCCTCGTTAATAGCACCACTTTTCGCAATGGCGATGCCTGGTCGGCTCTGGTTCCTCACCGCGCAGCAATGTGAGTCGTACCCGCTGCCGGGCCTTGCGCTCCGCCAGGTTGGCATCTTCACCGATGCCCGAATAGGAACCGCCCATATCGTGCCTGTAGCGGCGACCATCCTCCTCCTGCAAGCGAAGCGGCATCGTGTTGTCCGTCCTGCTCACGTTCTTATGATCCTGCGTTTGGGCGGGATCGTCCAGGACACGAAAAACCTGGGGGTTGGAAAGCGACGGGAACGATCAGGGCACCGCCCCATACGGCAGCAGCCACGAGCACCGTGATCGTCGAACGCTTCATGAGCGAGTTCTACTTCGCGGTGCTGACGTCGATGACTCCGATGACGTTGGACACAGGAACGGTGCCGTCAACCCCCACGCTATGGTGGTTACGCGAGTCAAGAGAGACATCGCGATTGTCGCCTTGGACCCAGATACGCCCCTCCGGGACGACTATCGGCTCGAAGATGAGCTGCGAAGCCCGCTCGTTGGTCACATATGGTTCATCCACCGGCTTACCGTCAATGACCATCCGATGCTGCGGGTCGCAGCAACTGACCGTGCTCCCTGGAACGCCGATGATTCGTTTGATCATGTAGCCGCCACTTCCGCCCCACGACTTAGGGGGCAGAAAGGCAATGACGTCACCCGCCTTGGGTGCGTACGTCCCGTCGGTCACCGTACCGGTTACCACGGCACCCTCCTTGAGCGTAGGCATCATCGCCTCGCTCGATTCGCGGTAGGACTCTCTTCCTGTCGCCTTGGAAATCAATGGCGCAGGTATGACCGAGCACGCGGAAACCCCCACAACCACAAACGGGATGATCAGCACACATAACGCACGAAACACCATCGCAGCATTATCAGGGCTGGACATCACTCCGATGACTCGCGCCTCATTACGATCTTGTAGCGGGATGCCTGAGCTTGTTCCGCTTCGGCGAACGCCCTTGGTGTGGTGGTCAGGCTGCCGGGGCGGCCTTGTAGATGTCGGGACCCACGTAGCCGAAGCCGACCTCGACCTGGAACGTCAGAACCCGTTGTCGTCAAGCACAACGAAAAGCGCCCCGGCCATGATCGGCTTGGGGCGTTTGTGCTGCTCAGTTGCTGTGGTCAGGTGCGGGGTCGAACCGCCGACCTTCCGCTTTCAGGCGGAGCGATCACCCTGCTCCTCTCGACGAACACGAGGTCATAAGGCGTTGGACGGCTGCAGCCGCGTGCTCACGGTGGCCGACGTCATCGTCACCGTTGTCGTCAACCCTCGCGTTCCAGAACCGGGACCGGCCGCACACCCCCCTCAGACATCAACACATGTTGCCCTCACTGGGGCCAGAACCGACCTGCAAGGGGTAGCCGTCACCCATCTGTATGCCACTGCCGTACACCACCTCCACAGACACATCCCAACCCCCGGCAACCGACAGCCTCCAACCTCCCGGCAGGGACGTGATCCTCCTTTTCGCGCGTTCAGGTTGCGAACAGCGTCTCCGGATCAACATCGCTGATATACTAATCTCAGTTTGTATATACAGGCGGGGGTGTCATGACCAAGACCCTGATCGACCTCGATGACGAGGCACTAGCCGAGGCCGCGAAGTTGCTCGGCACCTCGTCCAAGAAAGATACGGTCAACGCCGCTCTACGAGAGATCGTTGATCGACGCAAGCGGGCGGCGGCCGTCGCTCGCATGCGGGAGATGGTGGCTGAAGGCGAGATCGACTTCTCAGCCATCGACAAGGGTGACGGTGCAGGCCAGGCTGTGGCGTGACAGAGCTCTATCTCATCGATACCAGCGCCTTGGTCCGCTTCTATCGCGGCCAGGTCGGAACAGAATGGGACCAGACGGTCTCTGCCGGGCTCGTCGGCATCTGCGAGCCTGTCAGGCAGGAATATCTCCGAGCCGTCGGCGGTCGGCCGGCCTTCTATGAAGCAGGAAATCTGCTCCAGGAGACCTTCCCGTACTACGTCGTCCCCGAATCGGCCTGGGACGAGACGAGCGAGTTGCAACGCGAACTCGCCGACAAGGGGTGGCACCAGAGCGCCTCCCCGGTCGATCTCCTCATGGCCGTAACGGCTCGGCACCACAAGCTCACCGTGCTGCATGCCGACGCCGACTTCGAGACCATCTCCCGCCTGACCGGGCAGCCGGAGCGCCGAATCAACTGACGGATCAACAGAAGATCTTCAGGGATTCTTGAGCTGAGGTTCCCCCGTAGTCCGGACACCGGCGGTGCCAACAAGCTCCAGGGGCCGGCGGCTGGTGACGCCTTCGCGCTGTTCGGGGTTGAGGGCGAGGAGACAGAACAGTTCGGACTGGTCGCGTTGAGCGTTTCTTCTGCGACTGACATTCCTACGGTGAAGCGGCTCCTGATCCAAGGTGCGGAACTCGCTCCCTCAACGAAAAGAGCGCGTTGTCGTCAAGCACAACGAAAAGCGCCCCGGCCATAATTGGCTCGGGGCGTTTGTGCTGCTCAGTTGCTGTGGTCAGGGGCGGGGTCGAACCGCCGACCTTCCGCTTTTCAGGCGGACGCTCGTACCGACTGAGCTACCTGACCTCGGTGGTGGATCGAACACCTACCAGAGCGGTCCTGACGGGACTTGAACCCGCGACCTCCACCTTGACAGGGTGGCGAGCACTCCAAACTGCTCTACAGGACCTTGCTTCCGGGGCTTTTGTCCCGGTCGTTCTTGCCTCGCTTAGCCTACCAGTTTTCCGGAGGTCTTCGACCTGCCGTTTCCCTGGCGAGCCTTGGCTCGGCCGTGCCCCCAACGGGATTCGAACCCGTGTCGCCGCCTTGAAAGGGCGGTGTCCTAGGCCACTAGACGATGGGGGCTCAAGACTCTCGTCTCGTTCCGTTGCCGTCTTCCGTTGGAGACCTCTGAAGCATAGGGGACTTTTGCCCTGTTGCCAAAGCGGTTTGCGACCTACGGCGACGGTGTGACGGTGACGGACCCCGTTGGAGACGGGGCGGTCGTCGGCACAGGAGAAATTGTACGGCCAGGGTCGGTCTCAACGTGACGCTGGATCTGAACCGACTGCTCGCCCAGCCCGCCCAGGGTGATGTCGTCCCAGGCCCGCAGGCGGTTCGTGTGGGCGTCGAAGTACAGAACGGAGGCCTCGACGGGGGTCGGCTCGTCGTGTTCGAGGGCCCGCAGGCCGGCTCCGCCGGTGGATCCCTGGACCAGGACGCGGGTGCCGGAGGGCAGCAGCTCGGTGGATCGCGCGTGGGAGTGGCCGGCGAGGACCATCGGGGCCGCTCCGGAGAGCCCCTTGGCGATCGTCGGGTCGTGGACGGCGACAAGATCGACCTGCTTGGGCAGCTTCGCCAGTTCGGCGGCGTGCGAGCGGCCGAGGGCGTCGAGCGATTCGAGGTTCGAGTCGACGGGGACGGATTTGTCCGGGGTGAACCGGGGGTCGCCGATGCCGTAGATGCGCAGCCCCGCCACGGTCTTGGCCTCGCCGTCGAGGACGACCGCGCCCTTCTGTTTGGCCACGGCCCGCTGGGTGGCCATGGAGTCGTGGTTGCCCCTGACGAAGACGTACGGGACCCCGAAGGTGCTGATCTCCTCGGTGAACCTGTCCTCGGGGCCCGTGCCGTGGTCGGTCAGGTCGCCGGTGTCGATGATCGCGTCGATCTTGAACTGGGTGGTGATGGAGCGGATGAGGTTCCAGGCGATGGGGCTGAGATGGATGTCGGAGACGTGCAGCACCCGGATCGAGGTGGGGTCGGCGTCGTAGACCGGCAGGGCGGAGACGGTGTCGTAGAGCTGGGAGACGTTGTTGACGAGTTTGGCGAGCTGGACCCGGTAGGACTCGAACCTGGTCACGATCGACTCGGCGTCGCCGACGAGGGACGGCGCGCCGGCGAGCAGGCCGGTGTACTTGGGCTCCACCACCGAGTCGGGCCTGAAGGTGAGGGCGATGGCGGCCCCCGTGCCGGCGATCGCGACGGTGATGCCCAGCAGGCCCGCGAGGGCCGGTCCCGGCCTGCGGAAGACGATCAGGGACGTCACCAGGGCGCCCACCAGGCCGCTGAGCGCGGCGCGCAGGACCAGCGTCCTGACTCCGGCGCCCAGTTCCTCCTCCAGGAGCGCGGGGAGGCGGTCGGCGGAGAAGCGCGGGTCGTCCAGGAATCCGCGGGCCCGCTCGGGGTTGATGTTCTCCAGGGTCACCCGGAGGCCGACGGGGGCGTCGTGGGTGTCGAACAGAAGTGTGCCGAAGGGGTGTGCGTCGACGACGGTCTCCCCGGTCCACGAGGGTTCCGCCGACATGCCGAGCTCCACCGGGCCGACGTTGGCCCGTACGGCACCGCCCAGCATGACGCCGAGCCACGCACCGGCCAGGGCGACGGCGGCGACGGCCACGCCGCGGGCGATTCGCCCGGTGGCGAGACCGGTGACGAAACGGCGGGCTCCCTGGGTCCAATCAGCGAATTTCATGCGCCTCCACCTCTACCCGGGATCACGGGGCAGAATGACGGGTGTGATCGAGATCTCGCGGGAGAAGTTTGAGGAGCTAGTGGCCGAAGCCCTGGACACCATTCCCCCCGAGCTGACGAAAGTCATGGACAACGTGGTGCTCGTCGTCGTGGACGACCCCCCTGAACCGAATCTTCTGGGCCTCTACACGGGTATTCCGCTCACCGAGCGGGGCGACTGGTACGCAGGAGTGTTACCCGACCGGATCGAGATCTACCGCAACCCGATCTGCTCGATCTGCGAGACCGAGGACCAGGTCATCGAAGAGGTTCAGATAACCGTCGTTCATGAGATCGCCCACCATTTCGGCATCGACGATGACCGGTTGCACGAGCTGGGCTGGTAAGTAGCCCGCACTGCACGTCAAAGGCCTTCTTTCCGGAATGTCGCGGCTTATCATCACAGTTTGCATGCGCTTAATCGCTTTCGGTTGCGCAGCGGCTCCGTAACAGGCACCGTAGGTTACACAGTGAACACCCACAGTCAGTGTGCCTGCGAGCTCAGCGGAGTCCTATGGCGGCGACAAAGTCCGGCCGACTACCCGGGCGGCACCGCCGTCCGGCGGAACGCCAAGCGACCTACGGCGAGGTCATCGCCATCAGGGAGTTCCGTGCGCTCTGGCTGGGCCAAGGGCTTTCCCTCCTCGGTGACCAGCTCTCACGGGTGGCACTGTCCATTCTCGTCTTCGAACGGACGGACTCACCCCTCGCGACGGCCTCGGTCTACGCCCTGACCTACCTGCCGCCGATCATCGGCGGGCCGCTTCTCGCGGGACTCGCCGACCGCTACGCCCGCCGGGGCATCATGATCACCTGCGACCTGCTCCGGGCCCTCCTCGTCGCGCTCATGGCGGTGCCCGGCGTCTCGTTCGCCACGCTCTGCGTGCTGGTCTTCTGCGTGGTGCTGCTCAGCGCGCCGTTCTCCGCGGCGCGGGCGGCTCTGCTGCCCGAGCTGCTCAAGGGCGATCGCTACGTGGCGGGCTCGGCCCTGCAGAACATGACCAACCAGGGCGCGCAGATGCTCGGCTTCGCCGTCGGCGGCTTCCTGATCATGGGAATGGGTCCGTACCGCGCGCTGGCGCTGGACGCGTCGACCTTCCTCGCCTCCGCGCTCATCATCGTCTCCGGGGTACGGCGGCGTCCCGCGCCTCTCCCCGCCGACGAGAACCGGCCCTCGATGTGGACGATGACCCGCGCCGGCGCCAGGCTGGTCTTCGGCGACCCCCGGCTGCGTACGCTGGTGCTCTTCGCCTGGCTCTGTGGCTTCTACGTGCTGCCCGAGGGGATCGCCGCCCCGTACGCCGCGGAGCTGACCGGAAATCCCCAGCAGCTCTCGCTGGTCACCGGTCTGCTGATGGGCGCCATGCCCACCGGCACCGTCGTCGGCGCGTTCCTTTTCAGCCGCTACGTCAGCCCATCGAACCGGTTGCGATCGATGGGCCGGATGGCGATGCTCACCTGCGCGCCGCTGATCCTGTGCGCCGCGCAGCCACCGCTTCCTGTGGTGCTGCTGTTGTGGTTCGTCTCGGGCCTGGGTGGGGCCTACCAGCTCGCGGCCAACGCCGCGTTCGTGCAGTGTGTCCCCTCCGAGCGGCGGGGACAGGCCTTCGGTCTCGTCCAGTCCGGCCTGCTCGCCTCCCAGGGCGTCGGCATCCTGATCGGCGGAGCCGCCGCCGACCACCTCGGCCCCGAGCTGGTGGTCGCGCTGGCCGGCGCGGCCGGGCTCGCCGTGGCGGCCGCGCTGGCCGTGTTCTGGAGAGGTTCCCGTAAGGAGATCATCGAGAGGGTTCGCGCGGAGGCGACCTCCTGACTCACACCTGGGGACGGGTGTCGTCCTGCCGCGGCTCCGTGCCGTACGGGGCCTGAGTGGGCGTGCCGTACGGGGCCTGGGGGGCGGCAGGCGGGAAGGGGGCCTGGTGGGTGGGGTACTCCGAACCCGGCTGGTGCGGCGCGCGGTGCTGGTTGGTGGCCTTGGCCCAGCCCTGCTCGGCCTTGGTCTTGGCGTCCACCCAGATCGGGTTGTCCTTGTTCTTCTCGACCATGTCCTGCAGGAGCGACCTGTCCTTCCTCTCGTCGGGCAGGAGCACCCAGCCGATCGCGTAGACCGCGATACCGAGGCCACCGAAGAAGGTGGCGATCGCGAGGGCCGCGCGGATGATGTTGGGGTCCACTCCGATGTAGCGCCCGAGACCGGAGGCCACACCCGCGATGATGCGCCCGTCCTTGGTCCTCTGAAGCTTCTTGACGCCGGTGAAGTCGTTTTCGTTCATATCCACAGACTGCCCGAGAGTGAGCTTTCCTCACATCGGGATTCCCCCTGGCACGACCCTGACTCCCACCCCTTCCTAGGCCGGTCACGACCCTGACCTCCGTCCCACCGGCACCGGTAATACCCTGACAGGGCCGAAGAGAGAGGGAAATCCCATGGACGATCTCCTGCGCATCGACGACGCGCTCGCAGAGGAGCAGCGCCTCATCCGCGACACCGTACGAGAGTTCGTCGCGGACCGGATCCTCCCCCACGTCGGCGACTGGTTCGAGGAAGCCGTCTTCCCCGCCCGCGAGCTCGCCCCGGCCCTCGGCTCGCTCGGCGTGCTGGGCATGCACCTGGAGGGGTACGGCTGCGCGGGCCTCGACGCCGTCTCGTACGGCGTGGCCTGTCGTGAGCTGGAGGCGGGAGACTCCGGGCTGCGGTCGTTCGTGTCCGTGCAGGGCTCGCTCGCGATGTTCCCGATCTGGAAGTACGGCTCCGACGAGCAGAAGGACGAGTGGCTCCCCAGGATGGCCGCGGGCGAGGCGATCGGCTGCTTCGGCCTGACCGAGCCCGACCAGGGCTCCGACCCCGCCGGCATGCGCACCCACGCCAAGCAGGACCCCTCGGGCGACTGGATACTCAACGGCTCCAAGATGTGGATCACCAACGGCTCCGTCGCCGACATCGCCGTGGTCTGGGCGCGGACCGAGGACGGCGTCCGCGGTTTCGTGGTGCCCACGGACACCCCGGGGTTCAGCGCCCCGGAGATCCACAGGAAGATGTCCCTGCGGGCCTCGGTGACCTCCTCGCTCTACTTCGACGACGTACGCCTGCCCGCCTCCGCCGTACTGCCCGGGGTGCGCGGCCTGAAGGGCCCGCTGTCATGCCTGTCCGAGGCCCGTTTCGGCATCGTGTGGGGCGTGGTGGGCGCCGCCCGCGCCTGCCTGGAGTCGGCCGTCGACTACTCCACCTCCCGCGTCCAGTTCGGCAGGCCCATCGGCGGTTTCCAGCTGACCCAGGAGAAACTCGCCTGGATGTACGTCGGCGTGGGGCAGTCGCAGCTCACCGCCCTCCACCTGGGCCGCCTCAAGGACGAGGGCACCCTCACCCCGCACCAGGTCAGCTTCGGCAAGCTCGCCAACGTCCGCGCCGCCCTGGACATCGCCCGCCAGGCGCGCTCCATCCTGGGCGGCAACGGCATCACACTGGAGTATCCGGTGATCCGGCACATGAACAACCTGGAGAGCGTGCTGACGTACGAGGGCACCCAGGAGATTCACACCCTCGTGCTCGGCGAGGCCCTGACCGGCATCCCCGCCTACCGCTGACCATCTCCGGGATCATCGGTTTCCCTGATCCGCCGACGGCGGGGAGACCCCTTCGGGGACTCATTTTTCCGGACTCACCTTCCGCGCTCTCGACGGCTTTCCGGGCTCACCGGCGACGCGGAGGCCGCTGGGGAAGCCCGGAGGGCCGCCACTCGGGGGCCTGGGCCGCCCTGCTGAGCTCCTCCTCCCAGGAGACGCCCGTACGCAGGTAGTGACGGAGCAGTTCGGCCCCGGCGCGGGCATCGGCCAGCGCGGCGTGGGCCCCGAGCAGCGGGATTCCGGCGCGCTCGCAGCACGCGGCGAGCGTCCACCTGCCCTCGGGGATGAAGGCGGGCGCCAGCCGCTGCGTACACAGGGTCTCGGTCACCCACTCACTGCCGGGAAGGCTCCGCAGGAAGCGCAGGTCGAAGGAGGCGTTGTGCGCCACCAGGACCCGGCCGGCGATCCGCCGCCAGATCTCGTCCAGCAACTCCTCGATCACCGGCGCGCCCTGGACCATCGCGTTGGTGATGCCGTGGACGTGGACGGCCCCGGTGCCGCGCCGGGGATCGACGAGCGAGTGCCACTCGTCGACGATCTCGCCCCGGGTGTCCAGCGAGACGAGCGCGATCTCGCAGATCCGGTCCCCCCTCGACGGCGAGAAACCGGTGGTCTCGACATCGACCACGACATACCCTGGGCGCGTGGAGACCTGGGAGGCGAAGGCGGGCTCAAGCCCCGAGCTCGTCATGCCTGCCACTCTAGGAGCCGATCCCGCCCCCCACCGGGTGTTCCGCAAACCGATGACCATGAATAGGCCTGGCGACGGACGTCAGTGGACACTATCCTCGGTACGCTGTCACCTGCGGGGCGTTAGCTCAATGGTTAGAGCTGCGGACTTTTAATCCGTAGGTTCTGGGTTCGAGTCCCAGGCGCCCTACCACTCGCGAGCAGGAACGTAGGCTCTGACCTGGGCCTACGTCCCTAGCGATCTTTCTCCGCCCATGCAGCCGGATGCAGTCGAATGCAGCCGTCTGCCAGGAGTCCCGGAATATACGCGGAATGGGACCGCCGCTGTTTCCCCAGGTCAGCCCGAGAGTCACGGAAGCTCGCGGAACGATTCCGGGACCATGGGAGCCGACACGACAAAGGACCCCGAGGGCTACCCGGAGTCCTTCGTGTCCTGCTGTTGAGAATGTCACGTCGTGAGCACTTCCAAGATCCGTTTGTTGGCCACCTCGTGTTGGCCGTCGATGCACTTGGCGTAGACCTTGAGCAGCACATCCACCCCGTGCCCCGCCCGCTCCGCCACCTCCGGCGCGTGGACCCCCGCGTTCAGCCACAGTGAGACCGCCGCGTGCCGCAGGTCGTACGGTCTGCGTGCGAGCGGCGAGGCGACCTGGTCAGGCGTGAAGGCGTACGACCGGGCCTGCTTCCAGACCATCGAGACCGTGGAGCCGGGGAAGCTCTGGCCGGTACGGGTCCGAAACAGCCGGCCATCCTCGGCGACGCCGTACCGCTCGATGTGCCCGCGCAGGATGGCCACCAGTTCCGGGGGGATCGGCACGGTCCGCGTGGCTTTCTCGTCGCGGTGCTTGAGCCCTCGTTCGTCGTTGGACTCTCCCGAGTCGGTGTAACGCTTGTTGCTCTCCGGCCGGGTCTTCTCCAAGGTGAGCGTGCCCCATCCGGTCTCCGGAAGCTCACAGTTCGCCTTGCGCAGACCGGCCGCCTCAGCCGGGCGAAGACCGGCGAAGTACATGCAGGCGAACATGGCCGCCATCATCTGGCCACGGGTACGGCCCGCATAGGTCACCGCGATCAACAGCTGACGGGCCTGCTCAGGATTGACCACCGACCGACGATCGATCTCGCCACCGGTTTTGACCTTGCGGAACTTGACCTTGTGGATCGGATTTGCCGAAAGCTCCCCCAGCTCCACGGCGTACTCCAGAACGTGATGGAAGACCGCCCGCTTACGCCGGTAGGTCAAGGCGGCGGCGCGGCGCGCCGCCGCACGGCCCTCCCCCCGCCCGCCGTCCGGGCGTGCGGCGTGGGCGCCGGTCCCGAACGGCGGCGGAAATCGGGCCGCCCGCCGCACCGCCCACACGCCGCACCAAACCAACCCGCCGCACTGAGGCCGCACCGCCTCTCAGGGGCGAAAGTCGCAATCACCGGCCCAAATCTTCCCAAGGCTCCTCGGTACGCTCCGCATCGGCGCTGGCCGCTCCGCTTCTCTGGTGACATCCACCGGCTATGACCTACAGTCACTCACTATGTATGGTCGCCGGATCTTCCTGACGATTGGTTCGCTTGCCCTCCTGTTGGGTGGATGCCAGACCATAGGGAGCACAGGCATGAACGGATCCGGGCGACCCGTCACTCTCGCTCTGATAGGCATCGGCTTCATGCTGGGCGCGGTCGCCATGGCCATCATCGAGCAGCGAGACAAAAAGCAAGAGCCTCCGGCGGGGGCACTTCGGCTCCGGGATGATCGGCAGGAGCAAGAGCCAGGTTCGTAGGTGGTTGGGGGCCGGCTCTTCCCGTCGCCGTCGTCCCAGGGCAAGCCGAGCAGACCGGGGCCAGGGCGCCAAGGTCGTTCGTCCGGTGGGGCGCTCCACCTTGGCGCCCTGGCCCCGGCCCGCTCCCCGGAGGGTGGGACGACGGCGACGGGAAGATCCGGCGGGGGAGGTGTGTGCGTCCGCACGGGGTTCTCAGGCCGTGCCCGTTGCGTGCCCGTCAGGAGGGTCACCAAGGGGGAAGCACGGGGACTCACGGGCAAGGCGAAACCACCTCTGACCTGTAACGCAGCAGCTCATAGGGTCGCGTGCCGAGATCTTGTAAACTGTTGTACAGCGTTGAAGCTGGTACCGCCCTTGAACGATCCGGTGCTTGGTTCCTCAATACCGGCTCGCCGGATCGGCAAGAATTCTTCTTTGATTATCCTCACGGGTCGTCACAAGGAGCGCCACCGGTCGGCGCTGAGCCGATAGAGCACCGCATGGCGGACCGGACTCTCCGCCGGAACGAGCGGGTAATCGAAGTCATCCGCCGGATCTCGGGTCATTCCCAGCCGCTCCATCACCGCACGGGAACGGATATTGGACACGGTGGTCATGGACACGATCTCCGTCAGTTCCGCCACCTCGAAACCGTGGGCCAGTGCCGCGCGGGCCGCTTCCGTGGCGTAACCATGGCCCCACGCGGAACGGGCCAGCCGCCAGCCAATCTCGACCGCCGGCGTGAAGTGCGCCTCGAAGGTCTGCACCGCCAAACCGGTCCAGCCGATGAACTGTCGCGTCTCGCGGACTTCGAGCGCCCACAACCCATAGCCGTACCTATCGAATCCCGCCTCGATGCGATCGACCATTCGATCGCTCTGCTCCGGGGTGAGAGCCGAGGAGAGAAACTCCGTGACCTCAGGGTCGGCGTTCAACGCCGCGTAAGGCTCCCGGTCGGTCTCCTGCCACCGACGCATGACCAAGCGTTGGGTCTCCAGCATGAAACTCTCCATCGACGTGATCGGATCCAGCATGAGTCGCACATCCTAGGAGGCAACGGAAGGTTTCAAGATCCGGACTATGTGCGGATTGCCCGCGCTGGACCCGACGAGGCATCGCTCGAAGGCGCCAGGTCAGAGCACTGAGAAAGCCAATAAGCGCCCTCCACTTTTAATCCGTAGGTTCTGGGTTCGAGTCCCAGGCGCCCTACCCCAATGAACTGGGCAGACTTCCCATTTTCCATGATCGGGAAGCCTGCCCAGTTGCATTTCCAGTTGCAGTTACGACCAGTTCGTTGCCGTCAGCCGTCCCACAGTGCCCGCCCCATCCGGCCCGCCGCCTCGATCGCCAGTGCCTCCGTGATGTGGGTGTACCGCTTGGTCGTGGTCAGCTGGGAATGGCCGAGGACCGCCTGAATCACTCGGATGTCCACCCCTTGTTCAAGCAGGAGTGTCGCGGCCGTATGACGCGCGTCGCGAACGCGGGCGTCCTTGTCGATCTCAGCGAGTCGCAGGACTTCCTGCCAGCCGTCCCAGTCGTCCCCGGCATCGATCGGGCTTCCGTTCGGCGTGCACCATACGAGATCCCAGTCTTTCCAACTTCCCCGCCGCTTCCCGTTCGAGCCTCTGAGACTCCTTGTGGCGCTTGAGAAGGATGATCAGGGTAGGAGGTAAGGCGATGGACCGTTTGCCCTTGCCCTTCGGCTTGGTGAACGTCCGCCCCCGGCACGGTTCGGGCAGGCAAGAGTGGGGTGCCCCGATCTTCCCGGACACGGACCCAAGTAGGGGGCGCTCGATGAAAAACAGAACGTAGAGCCTCTTGAGGAAGACCGTGTCGACGTGGAACAGATCGCATGCCCAGATGCCCTTGGCCCGCGCCTTCACGGTGCCGGCGCAGCAACGTCACATTCCGGCTCGTGATCGGCCCATCGGAGAACAGCCGGGCCGCCGCCGAAATCGAACGCTCGGCCCCCAATCTGGCCCATGCGCCGTTGCTCCGGCGGGCACTCACCCGGCCTGGCGGCCGCTCCTATCATGGAAACGAGGAGGCGAAAGACGTCGCGGCCCTTGTCGTACCCCCGCGTAGGGACCGTCTGGGAAGGAGATCGACATGTCAGTGCGGTTGAATCACACTATTGTGGCAGCCCGTGACCGCGAGGAGACCGCCGCGTTTCTGGTGGAGATTCTCGGTCTGCCGCCCGCGACGGCCTTCGGGCCGTTCCTCGTCGTCGATCTCGGCAACGAAGTGTCTCTCGACGTCGCCGGAGCCGATGGTCCCGTGCATCCCCAGCACTATGCCTTCCTGGTCACTGAGGAGGAGTTCGACCAGATCTGGGGCCGGATCAAGGGCCGCGGACTCACCTTCTGGGCCGACCCGTTCCACCAGCGGCCGGGTCAGATCAACACCAACGACGGCGGTCGCGGCCTGTACTGGTCCGACCCCAACGGCCACAACCTGGAGATCATCACTCGCCCGTATGGAGGGTGAGCGGAATCTGAGAGATTGGGTCCGACATAGATCCTCACGACTTTTAATCCGTGGGTTCAGGGTTCGAATTCCTGGCGCCCCACCACTTATGACCTAATTTGACCGGTGGTTCTGGGCCGGTTTGGGGCCTCGGCGGCGAGGCGAGATCGGCCGTGGTTGCTCGCCGGTTGCTCATTGGTACGTCCCCGCGCAGCGGGAACATCGCCGCGGGCCCTCACACGAAGCCGGACGCGCATGACGGCCACAGAACAACCCTCGAGAGCGACCCGGCGGGGCTCTCTCCTCCCTGAACAGCCCGGCTAAGGGTCAAGCCCTGGCCAAAGACGGTCGGCAGAGGCGATCTCAGCGGTACGGAACTGCACCGGCGCGGAACGCGATGATGACCGCATGCACCCGGTCGCGAGCTCCGATCTTCGCGAACACCCGCCCTACGTAGTCCTTCACAGTCGACTCCGCGAGATGCAGGCGCGTGGCGATCTCCGCGTTCGTGGCGCCCTCGCCGATTGCCACGAGGATCTCGCGTTCCCGGTCCGTCAAGGCCGTGACCGCGGCGAGCGCCAATGACCGATCCTCGTTGTCGCGCCACGACAGGGGTGTCGCGGCGAGCCGGTCGAGCAGACGCCGAGTGGCGCTCGGCGCTATCACCGCATCTCCAGCGGCGATGGCCCGGATCGCAGAAAGGATCTCCGTCGGCTCCGCGTCCTTGGTCAGGAACCCGCTCGCGCCCGCCTCCAGCCCCGCGATCACGTACTCGTCGACGTCGAACGTCGTGAGGAGAAGGACTCTGGTCTCGCGTAGGCCGGCAATGATCTGCCGGGTGGCCTCGATGCCGTCTGTCCCGGGCATCCGCACGTCCATGATGACCAGGTCCGGGCGCAGCCGCTCCGCCTGACGGATCGCATCGTCGTCGATTTCCCCGCGCCGTTCGGCCCGAGGAATCCGGTCACCACCCCGGGACGGACGGTGAACGACAGGTCGTCGACGACGGTCTTCTCGCCGTAGCGTTTGGTCAGATTCCGAGAAACGATCACCCCCCACGCCAGGAATCCGTCGACGGTGTGACATCTGCCCTCAGTACCAACATGGGTGTGTCCGTGGTACCGACCTCCGATGACCGCAGTACCGGTGATGACGCTCGGTGCGTTCCCGACTCACGCCCCGGTGGGCTCGAGACCCGCGCGCAACGCCTCATGTGAGAGTTGACCGAGGTGAGGTCCCGTGACGACGTCGACGACGGTGAGAGCCATCGCCAGGGCGCCGTCGATGGCGGCGCGTTCCGCGGCCGGGCCTGTCGCGTCCGCGGTGAACTCGGGGGTGTGCGGCCAGGACGTACTCCCGAGGACCGCGATAAGAGGGTGAATCGATGGCACCGCGTGCGACACGTTTCCCATGTCGGTGGACCCGGCCGCGGGGCGCGGCCGTTCGCGTATTTCGCGGCCGAGCGATGCAAGGCTGCGGTCCCATGCGGCTGCCAGGATCGGATCCTGCCGCATGTCGGCGTATGTCGGCTCCGCTTCATCCCAGCTCCATGTGCATCCCGCCGCCGTCGCTCCTCCCTCGAAGCAGGTGAGAATTCGTCGTCGTGTCTCTTGCAGGTCCTCAAGGGTGTCGGCCCGGACCTCGACACGCACGGCGGCCGCGGCGGGGACGACATTGGTCGTCTGCCCGCCCTCGGAAACGAACGCATTGGCGCGAACGCCGTCGGGGAGATGCTGGCGGAGCAGACCGAGGGCGACGAGTCCGATTGTCGCCGCGTTTGAGGCGTTGTCGCTGCTCGGAGTAGGCCCGCCCGTATGTCCCGGCCGGCCTTGGAACATGATGTGCAATCGGCACACGGCCTGCGTGCGGACATCGAGGCAGCGGACGTCCTCGCCGGGAGCACCGTGCACCATGAGGGAGAACGTGACGTCGTCCCACGCGCCCGCATCCAGCATGATCACCTTTCCGCCGCCGTGCTCCTCCGCGGGGGTGCCGAGCAGCTTGATACGGAGGCCGATTCGATCGGCGACAGCCGTCAGTGCGATGGCCGCGCCGACGGCTGCCGCGCCGATGATGTTGTGACCGCACGCGTGACCGATGCCGGGGAGCGCGTCGTACTCGGCGCAGATCGCCACGGTCACGTCGCCGCTCCCATAGGTCGCCTCGACCGCGGTGTCGAGTCCATACGCGCCGATCGCGACGTCGAAGCCCGCGGCCTCGAGCTCTCGCGCGACGAGGGTCGACGCGTGGCGCTCCTGGAAGGCGATCTCGGGAACTCGGTGTATCTCTCGGCTGAGTGCGATCGCGGACTCCTCCCATTCCGTCCGGGAGGCGAGGATCGCCTCCCGGACAGAGTTGGACGATTCCGGATGGGAAGGGCGTTTTGCGATGGTCATCTTTCCTCGATCGGCTCGGCGGTGGGGGATTCGACGGTGGATGTCTCGTCGGTGTCAGGTTCTCTCGCCACGCGCATCCGCAGGGCGAGGGCGGAGAGCGCCAGGGAGATCACCAGGCAGATCCCCCAGACGGCGAAGAACGACAGGGGCGTCGAACTCACCGCGGTCGATCCTTCGACGCTCCGCGTGGTGACGAAGAGGGACATCACCAGCGCGAAGACGGCGCCCGCGACCGCGCCCGCCGCAGTGCGCGCGGTGTTGAACAACGCCGAGGCGATGCCCACGGAATCGGCGGGTGCGTTGCGCACCACGATCGAGGGGAGGACGGCGAGGAGGACACCGGCGGAAAGACCGCCCAAGGCCATCCAACCGATGAACATCGCCGTCGACCCGGAGAAG
The DNA here is from genome assembly GCF_040299985.1 of Streptosporangium sp. NPDC000563. Taxonomy (NCBI): domain Bacteria; kingdom Bacillati; phylum Actinomycetota; class Actinomycetes; order Streptosporangiales; family Streptosporangiaceae; genus Streptosporangium; species Streptosporangium sp. NPDC000563. Next base: position 91,920 of record NZ_JBEPDA010000001.1, read on the forward strand.
ATGATCATGAGGGCGAAGCTCGCCCCCGCGACGACGCCGGCCAGCGCGACGGCTCTCGGCGGGGTGACCCACCGCGCAAGGCGTTCGCCGAGCAGCGTCCCGGCGAACGCGGCGATCGCGTAGAGCACGATGATGGCGCCGGCACCGGCCGGGGGCAGACCGAGTCCGTATCCCTCCCGGGCCGGATCGCTGAGAAGCCAGAGGAAGCTCGCGGTCTGCCCGCCGTAGGTCTGCGCTCCGAAGAGGGCGGATACGACGATCGGCAGGCCGATGCCGCTCTTCGCCAGCATTGACAGATCGACCAGGGGGTTCTCCACCCGGCGCTCCACGAACACCCAGAGCGTGAGCACGACGACGCCGCCGAGCACCAGAGAGAGGGTCCTCGCCTCGAGCCAGCCCCAGGCGCCGCCGTTCGAAATTCCCGTGAGGGTGGCGAGGAGACCGGCCGTGAGCAGGATCGCGCCCGTCCAGTCGATGCGGCCTTTCTTGCGTACGGTCGTCTCGGGCACGAGAAAGATCACCACCGGAACGCACAGGGCGATGAAGATCGCGGGGAACAGCAGGACCACGTTCAGGTTCTGCGTCGAGGCGTACAGCAGGCCAGAGGCGAGTGAGCCGACAGCCGCGCCGAGAGTGAGGGCACCGACCAGGACGCCGATGTTCCTGCTTGCCGACTTCACGTCGCGGGAGCGGACGATCGCGAACTCAAGCGGCAGGAAAGCCGCCAGCGGCGCCTGAAGCGCGCGACCGAGAAGGAACAGCTCGAAGGTCGGCGCGAAGGCGACGACCAGCGAGCCGACGGCAACGAGTGCCGCCGCGACGACGAGGAGCCGCTTGTGGCCGAACATGTCCCCGAGCTTCGCCAGGATCGGGACACACGCGACCGTGACCAGCATGTACATCGCGTTGACCCAGTTGAGGGAGCCCGCGCTGACGGAGAACTGCTGCCCGATCGCCGCGAGCAGAGGCGAGAACCACCCCTGCAGCATGCCGCTCCCCAGCTCCATGACGACCAGAAAGCCCACGACACCGAACGGCGATCGGGAGCGGAAGGCGAATCGCATCATCAATGACTCCAGTGTCAGCGCGGACATAGACGCTTCGTCTCACGCAGGCGCTCGCGCACGCCGTCGCGCAGGTTCACGGGGCGGTGCCGCGTGTCACGGTGACGGTGGAGCCGATGCCGCCACCGGCCGCGGTGATCGCGCTCGGCGTCGCGGTTGCCCGGGTAGACGAGGTGGGTGCGGGCGTCGATCAGGCCCGGCGTAACAAGCGTGCCGCCGAGGTTCTCCACGTCCTCGCGGTGACCGTATCGCCGAGATCATGATCAAACTATTTAAGTCCGGTTATGTGCTGATAGTCGTGCACCAACGACACTAAAGTGACAGTTTATGGACAAAAAAGACATTAATCCGCAGATTCGCGGCCTGGATGAGATCGACAGGCGACTGATCCACGCGCTTCAGATCCATCCTCGGGCGCGATGGGCGGCGATCGCACCAATCGTGGGGGTGGATTCGGTGACGCTTTCCCGCCGCTGGGAACGCTTGTCCGGCGACGGTCTTGCCTGGGTCGCCGGGCATCCGGGGGCTGACGCTCGCGGACCCTCCGCGATCCTCGAAGTGGAATCCCACCCTGGTTCGACCCTTGAGATCGCTCGGGCATTGGCGGCCGACCGGGAGGCGTTCACCGTCGACCTCACAGCAGGCGGCCGCGACATGCTGGTCATCGCGGGCGCCGAGAGCCTGGACGCCCTCGGCGAATACGTCATGACCCGGATGCGTCGGCTTGAGGGCGTCCGCGCGACGCGGACACATCTCCTCTCCTCGCCGTTCACCGACGCGGGTCAGTGGCGACTCCGCTCGCTGAGCGCCGCCGAGGCCGCCGCGGTCAAACGCACGGTCTCGGCCGACGCGCCCGAACCGGCGCGCATCGACTCCCAACTTGAGCGTGAGCTCCTGAAACTGCTCGGTGTGAACGGGCGTGTGACCATCGCCTCGATGGCGAGGGTTCTCGATGTCAGTGAGCGGCGCGTGCGGGAGACCATGGCTTCGATGGCGAGCAGCGGCCGCCTGGTGGTTCGTCTCGACCTCGCGCGGGCGCACTCCGGCTGGCCCGTGCACGCATGGTATTTCCTGCGGGTCCCTGCCAGGTTGACCGCTCGGGCGGGGACGGCCCTCGCCGGCATCAGCGAGGTCCGCCTCGCCGCCTCGACAATCGGCCCGTCCAATCTCGTCCTCTCCGTCTGGATGAAGACGCTGGCGGACATTCAGCGGCTCGAGGTGGCGATCGAGGAGAACATCCCGGAAGTGGCTATCGCGGATCGATCGTTGGTGCTGCGGACGCTCAAGAAGGAGGGGCGCCACCTCGACGCGAACGGGAACGCAACCGGCGATTTCACGCCGCTTCCGATGTTTTTCCCGCATGCGGGAGCGCCTCCGCGATAGAAACCTGCATCGGATGGATCGGGGCCGCCATGGTGCGTACGGTCCTCATTCATGACTGTCTCGGAGCCAACTGTCGGCGTGTTCGACCTTTTCACGATCGGTATCGGCCCTTCGAGTTCGCACACGGTGGGCCCCATGAGAGCCGCCGCCGAGTTCGTTGATCGTCTCACCGACGAGACGATCATCGATCGGGTGGACAAGGTACGCGTGGAGATCTTCGGTTCCCTCGCCGCGACCGGTGCCGGACATGGCACATTCAGTGCCGTGCTCCTCGGGCTGGAGGGAGTCCGGCCCGATGCGGTGACCCCAGCGGAGATCACCGCAAAGCTCGCCGTGATCGAAGACACAGGGTTTGTCGCTCTCGGCGGCCGTCATCGCATCCACTGCCGCGTCGAAGACTTCATCCTCCGCCCGCTGACGGTCCGCGCCCGGCACAGCAACGCGCTGTCCTTCACCGCGTTCGACTCCACCGGCGCGGAGCTTGCCACGGATACGTACTACTCGATCGGTGGCGGCTTCGTCGTGCGTGACGGTGACGAGGAGAACGCCGGACCTCCGGCGGCGCGTCGGCCCTTTCCGTTCCGCACCGCGGCCGAGCTGCTCACCGTCTGCGAGGAGACCGGATTCAGCATCGCCGAGGTAATGATGGCGAACGAACGTGTCCTGCGCTCGGAAACCGACATCCGGCACTTACTGCGAGGTCTGTGGGATGTCATGGAGTCGTGTGTCCGCTCGTCGATCGCCCGCGACGGCATTCTGCCCGGCGGTCTTGGCGTACGTCGCCGCGCCGGGGAATGGGCCGCCCGTCTCGCCGCGGAAGACCCCGACCACGCCAACGGATACTGGCAGCAACGAGTCAACCTCGTCGCCCTCGCCGTGAACGAGGAGAACGCGAGCGGAGGACGTATCGTCACGGCACCTACGAACGGTGCCGCGGGCATCATCCCCGCCGTGCTGTACTACGCCTTGCACTACACGCCGACCAGTAGATCCACGACCACCGGCGGAGACGACATCGTCCAACGGTTCCTGCTCACCGCCGCGGCGATCGGCACCCTCTACAAGGCGAACGCGTCCATCTCCGGCGCAGAGGTCGGCTGCCAGGGCGAGGTCGGCTCCGCCTCGTCGATGGCCGCCGCCGGCCTTGCCGAGATCCTCGGGGGCACCCCCCAGCAGGTCGAGAACGCCGCCGAGATCGCCATGGAACACAATCTCGGCCTCACCTGCGACCCTGTCGGCGGACTCGTCCAGATCCCGTGCATCGAACGCAACGCCATCGCCGCGGCCAAAGCCATCAACGCCGCGAACATGGCGCTCTGGGGGGACGGCGAACACCATGTCTCCCTCGACCAGGTCATCGCGACCATGCGGGAGACCGGCGCAGATATGAGCGACAAGTACAAGGAAACCGCCCGCGGCGGCCTCGCCGTCAACGTCGTCGAATGCTGATCGGCGCCAATACACCCCAGCCGGATCATCAGTCCAGGAGAAGCGAGCCCACATGCACTCCCGTACCGTGTTCAAGAACGGCGTCGTCTTCGATGGCACCTCCGTCTCCGACGCCGATGTCGCCGTGGCCGGTGACCGCGTCGTCGCGATAGGCGTGGACCTGGATGGCGACGAGGTCGTCGACTGCACCGGAATGTCGATCGTTCCGGGCCTGTTCGACTGTCACGTCCACGTGATGGCGCGCGATCTCAACGTCGCGCGCACCGAACAGCAAGCCTTCTCGCTTCAGTACTTCGAAGCCGGTCGCAATCTGTCCCTGCTACTGGACCAGGGCATCACCTCCGCGCGAGACGCTGCGGGGGCGGACCTCGGCATCAAGCAGGCGATCGAGCGCAAGCTCATCGAGGGGCCGCGGCTGCAGATCGCCATCGTGATGCTGTCACAGACCGGAGGGCACAGCGATCTGCATCTCCCATCGGGCGGAGAACGCTCGGTGCCGATGATGCTCGAGCATCCCGGCCGACCACGCTCGATCGTCGACGGCGTGGACGGCCCCGGCGGCGTTCGGCGTGGCGTCCGGGAGGTCCTGCGCGCCGGCGCCGACGTGATTAAGATCGCTACGACTGGCGGGGTCATGTCGCTGGGAGACAATCCTCGGCATTCACACTTCCGTGACGACGAGCTCGCAGCCATCGTGGCGGAGGCCGCGGCAGCCGAAACCTACGTCTTCGCTCACGCGCAGGGGACCGAGGGGATCAAAGCGGCATTGCGTCACGGGGTTCGCTCGATCGAGCACGGCTACTATCTCGACGACGAGGCGGTCGCCCTCATGCTGAAGAACGAGGCCTGGCTGGTCCCGACGCTCTCGGCGACGCGTGCCATCATCGACGCGGCGGCAAGCGGGGTGCCGATACCGGCCGAAAGTCTCGCGCTCGCCCAAGAGGCGCTCGAGGCTCACCGCGCGAGTTTCGCGCTGGCGGTCAACGCCGGCGTGAAGATCGCGATGGGAACGGATACCCCGCCGTACTGGAGCCCGTCCGCCAGTAACCTGGACGAGCTGGGACTCATGACCGAGGCGTCCTCCATGTCGGCGATCGAGGCGTGGCGAGCCGCGACGTCGAGCGCGGCGAAGCTGCTCGGGCACGACGATCTCGGTGTTATCGAGCCGGGCGGGCTGGCTGACATCGTCGTCGTGGACGGCGACCTGCTCGATCTTCGAGGCCTTCGCGGCCGGATCCGTCAGGTGTGGCTCGCGGGTGTTCGCGTCCGCTGAGAGCTCGTACAGGGAACGGATCCCCGGCGGGGATCCGTTCCCTGTACTAATCCGAGCCGGTCAGGAAGGCCGCGATCAGCGCGGCGGCCGATTCGGGTCGTTCGTTCTCCCATGCGTGACCCGCGTCCGCGAGCTGCAGAACGCTGGCGCCGGGGATCTCGTCCGCCATCGCCAGGACGTCGGCGACCCGTATCGTTGCGTCCCGTCGACCGTGCACCACGAGGGTCGGCGACGTGACGGAGCCGAGAAGGCCACGCGTGTCGAACCCGCGCGTGGCGGCAAACCGTCGCACGAGCTGCTCGCCCGCGGACTCCGGCGTCTCCCCTTCCGAATCCCGCGGTCTCGCAGCGGCGCGGCCGACGGCGGGGGCCATCTGAGCCAGAAGAGCTCGGGCTCGCGCGTGATCGCCCGTTTCAAGCGCCCCGAGAAGGGCGCGGACGCCGTCAGGAAGCCGGGCGGGATCGAAGGGGAACCGATTCGTGGAGCCGAGGATGAGCCGGTCCAATCGATTCGGATGCCGCAGTGCGAACGCCTGCGCGATCATTCCCCCGTAGGAGGTGCCCAGGACGTGGGCCTGGTCGAAGCCGAGAGCTGAGATCAGCGCGGCGAGATCGTCAGCGAGATCGTCGATCGTGTACGGCTCCGGAGCGAAGACACTGGCACCCCGATCGCGCTGATCGTACGTTACGACCGTGAACGTGTCGATGAGGTGACGGCGGAATGCGTCGAAGAGGTCCTGCCCGATCTGCAGTCCGTGGACGAGGACGACCGGGGGCCCTGCTCCGTCGATCCGGAAGGAAGTGCGGCCACCGTTGGTAACGGTGATCGCACCCTCACCTCCGGTCACCGTCTTACCAGACCTTGCGCTGGCGTGCGTCCGCGACCAGATCAGGGACGGGGATCAACGCCTTCGACCCGACCGTCGCGAGCGACTGCTGCGAGAAGTGGAAACCGAAGTCCTCCGCGACGAGTTTGCGCCAAGGGCGGTTGACGATGTTGTGCGTCGCCCATCGTGCAAATCGCGGCCGCTTCATGATGTCGCGCGCGAGCTCCCACGCCTTGGGCAGCAGTTCCTCGCGGGGCAGGACGTCGCTCACGAGCCCGTACTCAAGCGCCTTGGGTGCCGGGATGGAGGTGCCCCCGTAGATCGCGTAGGCGGCGCGCTTGCTCCCCATGAGATGCTGCAGCGCGAGCGCGAGACCGTCACCGGGGGCGGTGCCGGCCATGAAATGGGGATCCATGAAGTCCGCGTCCTCGGCGGCCAGAGTAACGTCGCACATGAGTGCGAACTCGGTGTGAATGCCTGGCCCGTTCACCGCGGCGATCGTGGGGATGTCGATGTTGTTGACGAAGTTCTCGATCAGCTTCCAGGCGTCGATCGTCTGCTGAAAGATGTAGTCGGGCTCCTCCTCGACCAGCGGCTTCGGCCACGTCTGTCGCGGGTCGCCCTGGAACCAGGTCTCGCCCGTGCCGGTGATGATGAGCACGTGGTTCTCGGAGTCGTTGCCCACGTCCTGCCACACGCGGCTCCACGCGTTGTGGGCGGCCCAGTTGTGGACGTACGGGCCGCCGTCGGTGTGGAGCCGTAGTTCGATGATCCCGTTCTCGCGACGCATCTTGAAGAACGCCGCGTACCTCTCGGAGTACTCCTCGAACGTCGTGGGGGGCACGTGACCGGCCCATCCGAAGCTGGACGCATTCGCCATCATGGCTCCTTTCGCCGAAGCGAGCCGACCTCGCTCGTTAATGAGACAAAGTATCTCTTTAACTGCCGTCGGCCGGTCTCCGCCACGCGGTGCGCAGAGAACGGCACTCGAACGCGCGCACCTGCGAAGATTTCGCGCCCTACACGGCACCTCTTTGCCGCAAACCGGCGAGGACCATGCCGACGATCTTGTCCGCGTCGTCTCTGGTGAACGGTCGAGTCCGGCGGACAAGGAACCACTGCACAGGTCCGGCGAGCATCATGTTCACGAAACGCGCATCGACGGCCGGGAGCTGACCAAGGGCCGCTGCCGCATCGAGCCGGAGTTGCAGATCATCCGTGCGCCGCTCAAGGAGTTCCAGGCCTATCTCGCGCAGGCCGTCGCTCTCGTCGGCCCTCCGCATCAGGATTTGCAGGACCGCGCGACCTTCCGGAGTGGCGGAGGCCTCGGCGAAGGCACAGACGAACGCGACCAGATCGTCATGGATGTCACCGGAGTCGTGGAGGGGGACAAAGGTCTCCGCGAACCGCGCGAGTATGTCGCGGAACAGGTCCCCTCGATTCGGCCAACGTCGGTACACCGTCGCCCGAGCGACCTGTGCTCGCGCGGCGAGGTCCTCGTACTGGAGGCCGTCAACCCCCTTCTCGGCCAGGATCTCGAGCGTGGCCGCCCACAGACGCTCGCTGACCAGCCGCGTGCGGCCCCCCGGCCGGCGTGCCGGTTGTAGTTCTGCACTCATTCTCGTCGCATCGACGCGGATCCGGCCCACCTGCGTGTTCTGTCGACCGGTACGGCCGCATCGATGACTCTCCCTCCGCTTCTCGTCGGCGACTCCCGATCGTAGTGACCAGACGATCATGCAACGATGTCGCCCGGAACGTTCGCAAGATGCTCAATCCCGGCAGTTTCCCGCGTCGAGTCGCCGACCACAGCCACTTTTCTGCAAACGCTAGGGGCGTTAGCCGGGCAGGCCGACAATGTCCGGAATCTCAGATCGATGCCTCGATCGAGTCCAGATTCAGGGAAGTGGCCATGACTCAGACACCCACGAGCCCCTCCGAGACCGAGACTCCAGGCAACGGGTGGAGCGGTCGGATCCTCTGGTGGGTCACCATCCTAATCGTCGCCAACACGGTGGTTGACACGGTCATCGTCGCACCATTGCTCGTGCTGCCGCAGATGTCGGAGTTCTTCGGAACCGACCAGAGCGCGTGGCTCAACGCCAGTGCGATCCTCGCCGGCGCGATGTGGGCACCGCTCCTCGGCAAGAGCGCCGATGTCTTCGGCAAACGCCGAATGCTCGTCCTCGCACTACTCGTGGGCGGCATCGGCGCGCTGGTCTGCCTCCTGGCCCCCAACATCGGGATCTTCCTGGTCGGCCGCGTGATTCAAGGCGCCGCCGTCGGTTCCGTGTTCATCACCGTCGTGTTCATCCGCCAGGTCTTCCCGCCCCGCGTCGGTATGACGTCCGTCGGCATCGTCACCTCTGGCTCTGCGATCCTTGGCATCGTCTCGCCCTTCCTCTTCGAGATCGTCGTAGGTGCGTACGGTTTTCGCTCGGTCTTCGTCGTGTCCGCCGTGCTCGCGTTCTTCGCTGCGCTGACCGTCCGCATCTTCTTGCCCGAGTCGCCGATCAAGGTGAGAAGCCGCGTGGACGTCGCCGGCGCCGTTCTTCTCGGGGCGGGCCTCGCGGGCATCCTGGCGTACATCAGCCTGGGTCATGACCTGGGCTGGATGAGCGCCGGCATGATCGCCCTGCTCACTGTCGGGATCGTCCTCCTTGGCGCATGGGTCCTGACGGCGCTGCGCCTGCCCGAACCCGTCATCGATCTGCGGATGCTTACTCGTCCTGTCGTAGCCACCCTGGTGGTCGTTGTGCTCGGCGCCGGCGCCTACCAGGCACTCCTTCAGCTGGTCGGGCTGATCGCGCAGACCCCCGTGGACGAAGGGCTGGGGTACGGGCTCGCCGGCGCGTCGGGTGCGCTCGGCTTGCTCTTCGCCGTGCCGTCCTTCGGCGCCATGACAGGCGGGATCCTCGCCGGATGGCTCGCCGGACGGATCGGCCCAGCCCGCACACTCGCCGGCGGAATGGTCATTGGCACATTCGCCACACTCGGGCTGCTGTTCTCCACCTCCGCCTTCCTCCCCGCCGTCATCTCCGCCGGACTCCTCGGCTTCACCGCCGGGGCCGTGATCACCTCCGGCTTCAATCTGTCGACAACGCTGGTGAGCGAGGAGAAACAGGGGATCGTGGCCGCTCTGGTCCAGGTAATGCTTGGTGTCGGCGCTGTGATCCTCAACATCATCGGAGGAAGCATCCTCCGGGCGACCTCCCTCACCGGCAACGGCGAGCCGGTGAACTCCGCGGCGGGAGTCTCCCTCTACATCCTCGTGACGCTCGTGCTGTTCGCCGTCGCGACCATCGTCGCGCTGGCGATCTCCCGCCGTCGACCACACGACCGTGGCGCAACGCACGGAAACGCGGCTCAGCCCGCCTGAGCCCTGCCCGCGACAAGAGCATCCTCGGAGATGCGAACAGACATACCACCCTCCGTCAGCTCCATAGCCAGGTCAGCCGCGGTAGCCCGGCCGGCATGCGCTCTCGGCTGTCATGTCTCCTGTTTCCGTTACAAGTCCTACGGCCGCACGCGGGGGCCGAGCAGGTCGTCGGAGGAGCCGTAGCCGGTCGCGCAGGAAACGGCGTTCGGCGTCGGTGGGTGCGAGGTCGAGGGCCGCACGGTAGGCGTCGGCCGCCTCCCGCGTACGACCGGCGCGTCGCAGCAGGTCGGCGCGGGTGGCGTGCAACAGGTGGTAGTCGTCGAGCTGTCCGGTCCCGGCGATCGCGTCGACCAGGGGCAGCGCCGCCTCGGGACCGTCGGCCATGCTGATCGCCACGGCCCGGTTCAGATCCACGATCGGGCTCGGTGCCATCCGCGCGAGCCGCGTGTACAGCCCGACGATCTGCGGCCAGTCCGTCTGGTCGGCGACCGGCGCGGTGGCGTGACACGCCGCGATGGCCGCCTGGAGCTGGAACGGCCCGGCGCGGCGCCGCCGTAGTGCTCGTTCGCAGATCGCGGCCCCCTCCGCGATCTGCGCCCGGTCCCACAGCGAGCGGTCCTGCTCGGCGAGGGTGACCATGTCGCCGTCCGCGTTCGTACGCGCCGGCCGCCGGGCGTCGTGCAGCAGCATCAGCGCGAGCATGCCGTGCGCTTCCGGCTCGTCGGGCATCAACGCCGTCACCACCCGGGCGAGACGGATGGCCTCCAGGCACAGCCGGGCCTTTTCCGGGTCTCCGTACCCTTCGTTGAAGAGCAGGTAGAGCACGTGGAGTACGGCGGGAAGGCGGTCCGGCAGTAGGTGCGCGGGCGGCACCCGAAACGGAATGCCCGCGTGCGCGACCTTCTGTTTGGCGCGGAAGAGGCGTTGGCCCATGGTGCGTTCCGGCACCAGGAACGCACGCGCGATCTCGGCGGTGCTCATGCCGGTCAGGCTCCGCAGGGTCAACGCCACCTGGGCTTCGAGGCTCAGCGACGGATGACAGCAGGTGAACATGAGCTCCAGGCGCTCGTCGGGGATCTCGCTGTCGCTCGAGTAGGGCGACGGTTCCAGGTCCAACGCGGCCACCTCCCGTAGTTTCGCCGCCTCGGTCGACGCGCGACGCATCCGGTCGATCGCGCGGTGGCGTGCCGCGGTGGTGAGCCACGCCAGTGGCTGATCCGGTACGCCTGATTCCGGCCACCTCTGGAGTGCCTGCGCGAACGCGTCCTGCGCACACTCCTCGGCCAGGTCCCAGGCGCCGCCGGTGAATCGGATCATGGTGGCCACGATCCGACTCCACCCGTCGGCGTAGATCCCGGCGATCCGGTCCTTCACCCGAGCCACCTGAGCTGTCATCGACGTCGTCCGCCTCGGCCGTCAGTCCTCGCCGTCGGGCCAGAACGGACGCAGCTCGATCATCCCGGCCCACGCCATCGGGTGCCTGGACGCGACCTCGATGGCCTCGTCGAGGTCGCCGCACTCCAGGACGTCGAAACCGACTATCTGGTCCTTGGTCTCCGCGTACGGGCCGTCGGTCAGCAGCACCTTGCGGTCGCGGACGCGAACCGTGGTCGCGTCGCTCGCCGGCCGGGTGCGGTTGCCCATCAGCCGGATCCCCTTGCCGTCCATCTCCGTGACCCAGTCCTCCACATCCGGGGCGCCGTCGTCCTGGCCGGGCGTGTAGGCCGGGTCGGTGCACACCAGCATCAGGTACTTCATCGGGTTGCTCCTGTCGCGTAGCCGGCGGTGACCATCACGGCGATCGTGGTGGCCATGTTTCGGCACAGGGCGATTGTGCACCGGTGGCCATGCCCATGCGTGTCCATGGGTGCCCTCCTCTCCCGTGCGTCATGTGGATGACGAACGGGAAAGGCCCTCCACTACAACCCACACCAAGATTCTTTCGCGCAGCCGGCCGGGTGGGCGTGTCCCGCGCGCGGACGGGGCGGCGACTCTTCACGTGGAGACCTTCTCTGGGCCGGACCACACGATGACGCCGAGAGGTCACGACGGGCCACGCCTGGCGGTGCTCGGCGAGCGGGCGCTCGACGAAGAGCTTCGCGAGCACGGCCGGGGTCTGCTCCCCGTCGGCCCACAGGATCTCGGAATGTACGTCGTCGAGGAGCGGACGCGGCATCGACGGCCGCGCGGGTGGTCTCGTCCGCGGAGTCCTACGGGTGTCGGTACGTGTCGATGCTCGTGTGCCTATCGCAGTCGTCTTTCGTGATCCATATCTGGATCCTGTTGTGGCGGAGCCGGCGTTTCCAGTGGTGGCCGCTGCGGTTCCGCCGTCCATGAGCGGAGCTTGTCGGGGTTGCGTACCGCCCAGATGCGCTTGATCCGGTCGTCTGCCACTTCGAACGCGTAGACCGACACGGTGACGCCGTCTTCCTGGGCGATCAGGCCGGGCCGGCCGTTGACCGTACGCTCCAGGAACGTCAGGTCGTGGAGCCTTCCCTCAAGCTGGACCAGGGAGCGCACGATCCGCTCGGCGCCTTCGACCGGGCGGAGCAGCGCGCCGGCGACGCCGCCGCCGTCGGCGGTCGCCGTGGCGCCGGGGTCGAGCAGGGCGACGAGGGCGTCGATGTCCTTGGCCTCCCATGCCTGTTTGAACTCCCTGACGATCCTGGCCTGCCGGGCCGCAGGGGTCGTGGACGCCCGCGCGGCGCGGATGCGGCGGCGGGCCGAGGATGCCAGCTGGCGGCAGGCCGCCGGGGTACGGCCGACGATCTCGGCCACCTCGGCGAAGGAGTAGCGGAAGACGTCGTGCAGGACGAACGCGACGCGTTCGGCCGGGGTCATCGATTCGAGCACGACGAGGAAGGCCATGTTGACCGACTCGTCGAGAGTGACCCGGTCGGCCGGGTCGACGGTGATGCCGGCCGGCCGGCCGCCGAACCACTCCGTACGGTCCGGCAGCGGCTCGGGGATCCACTCGCCCACGTAGGTCTCTCGCCGGGCCCGTGCCGAGGTGAGCACGTTGAGACAGATCCGGCCGGCGACCGTGGACAGCCAGGCGCCGGGGGACGCGATGTCGTCCTGCTGCTGCCGGGTCATGGCGTACCAGCGGGCATAGGTCTCCTGCACGACGTCCTCGGCCTCCGCCAGCGAGCCGAGGAGCCGGTAGGCGAGATTGATCAGCCGACGCCGCTCGCCCGTGATCGCGCTCAGGCTTGGATCGAGCGGTATGTCTCCTGGCCCGGGCTGGGTGGTCATGGTGTCCCCCGACTTCTCTGGTCGCGGTCGGCTGTCAGTAGGACGACAAGACAGCTCTTCGAAATGTGAGCTTGACGCGTTGTCTCACATTTCGAAGCGCTGTCTTGTCGTACCGGTCGGACGAACGCCTTTCCACCGGTCGTCTCGCCAGGCGGCGCGCCGACCGGCTTGCCGAGAACAGTCTCTTGCCGAGAACGGTGTGAGGAGAACGCTTGATGGTTACCGCGGCCAACAGGCTCCGCGCGGCCATGTCGGCCCGATCCGATGCCACGCATCGGACGAGGCCCGCCGACTGGGTGCTGCGGGCCGTCGTCAGCGCGCACGTGGTCGCGATCGCCGGTCAGCCGGTGTTCGCCGGGGTGTACATGAGCGGTGACTACGACGGCTTGCGCTGGCATGCGGCTGGTGCCGACGTGGTCACTTATGTCGGCTTTGTGCAGGTGATCGTGGGGGCCGTGATCTGGGTACGGAGGCGTCAGGCCTGGCCGTTCCTTGCCACGTCGGCGCTGATGGCGGCCGAGTCGGTGCAGTACTTCGCCGGGCTGGACGGCGCCCTGTGGTTGCACTTCCCGCTGGGGGTGATGACCGTCGTCGCGCTCGTCGCGTTGTTCGTCGCCGTGTGGAGCCGGCCCCTCCGGAGGCGACAGCACCCCCGGAACGAGCGGGAGCGGGGCGGGCGGGAGCGGGGCGGGCGGGAGCGGATACGGAGCTCGCGGGAGCCGAAGCGGCAGGGGGCCGACGATGCGTGAGCCGTACGACGACCGATCCGGCCGTGCCCGTACGGTGACCAGGCGTCGGGCGCTGGGCATCGGCGGAGCGCTCGGCCTGGTGGCGGCCGGCGGGCTGTCGGCCTCGGCCGCGCTGGCCCGCCGTACGCCGTTCACCGGGGCCGAACTGCGCAGCGCCGTGCCGCTGCCGCCCGCGTTCCAGGTGCCGTTGCCGCTTCCCTCCGTGCTGGCGCCGGTCAGCACTTCGGGCGGGGTCGACCGTTACGAGATCACCCAGCGCGAGGCGACCGTGGAGATCCTGCCCGGTGTCAGGACGCCGCTGTGGACGTACGAGGGTTCCTTCCCGGGGCCGACGATCGAGTCGCGCCGCGGTCGGCCGGTCACCGTGACGCATCGCAACGACCTTCCCGTACCGACGGTCGTGCATCTGCACGGCGGCCGGACCCCGGCGGGGTCCGACGGATATCCGACCGACCTCGTCCTGCCCGAGGGCTGGCCGGACGCCGTCCATGTCACGCGCACGGGTCCGGGCGGGCCGGGACACGTCATGCACGACCCGCGGGCGGTGGTGACCAGGCTGTCGCGGGACTACACGTTCCCGCTGGATCAGCGGCCGACGCTCCTGTGGTACCACGACCACCGGATGGACTTCACCGCCCCCGCCGTCTGGCGGGGCCTCGCCGGGCTGCACGTCGTCCGTGACGATGCCGAGGACTCGCTCGGCCTGCCCGCCGGGCGGCGCGAACTGCCTCTCATGATCGTGGACCGTGCGTTCGCCGCCGACGGCGGCCTCGACTACCCCGCCCTCGATCCCACGTCGCGGGAGCGGCCGGGCGTGCGCGAGCCGTACCTTGCCGGGGTCCTCGGTGACGTGATCCTGGTCAACGGCGCCCCGTGGCCCGTGCACGAGATCGACGCGGCCCGCTACCGGCTACGTGTACTGAACGCCTCCAACGCCCGGCACTACGAGCTTGAGGCGATCACCGACGACGGACACCGGCTCGACCTCGTGCAGATCGGGGCCGACCAGGGGCTGCTCGCGGCGCCGGTCGTCCACCGGTTCCTGCCGATCGCGCCGGCCGAACGCTACGACGTGGTCGTCGACTTCTCCGGCGTCCCGGTCGGCGGCCGCGTCAGAGTCGTCAACCGGCTCGGCTCCGGCCGCACCCGCGACGTGATGGCCTTCCGGGTCGCGCGCGAGGCCACCGACGACAGCCGCATCCCGCGTGTCCTTTCCACCGATCTCCCGACCTGGCGCCGGTCGGACGCCGTCAGGGTGCGCGACCTCTCCTTCCGCACCGGGCGTATGCACGGCGGTCACGGATGGCTGATCGGCGGGCTGCCGTTCGACCCCGCCCGCTCCGACGTCACCACCGGACTCGGCGACGTGGAAGTGTGGCGGCTGATCGCCGACGTCCACCATCCCGTCCACCTGCACCTGGTCGGCTTCCGGGTGCTCTCGCGCCGCGACCGGCCGCCTCTGCCCCACGACGCCGGTCTGAAGGACACCGTCTCCCTGCGGCCGGGCGAATCAGTGGAGATCATCACCCGCTTCGACGGCTATCGCGGCCGCTATCTCTTCCACTGCCACAACGCCGAACACGAGGACATGGGGATGATGGCCAACCTTGAAATCGTCTGACGCCACCGCGCCGCGGAAGGCCGGTTCCACAGGCCGAACTCCCCTGTGTCGCCGGGCGACCATGCCGGACCTGCCGTTCCTTACGCTCCGGGAACGTCAGGTCGCGGAGCCTGTCCTCCGGTGAGGTCGGCGCGTCGCCTCACATTCCGCGGGGCTGTCTTGTCCAACCGGCGAGACACCGTCCAGCACGCAGGAGGGCACCCACGGCAGGTATGCGGATCGCCGTACACGTGATCGTCCGCGCGGCGGCCACTTCGTGAGGGAAGACCGACTCCGCTCATTCGCAAAGCCTCAAGAACCGCCTGAAGTCGAGAAGGAAAGGCCTCGCCATGTCCACGCACGAAGACCACACACCCCGCAAGGTCGTCGTCATCGGTGGTGGTTACGCCGGAGCACTCGCGGCCAACCACCTGCGGATGCGTGCCGACGTCGACATCACCCTTGTCAATCCCCGCCCGGATTTCGTCGAACGAATCCGGCTGCACCAGTTCGTGGCCGACACCGGCGAGGCCACGGTGGACTACGGCTCACTGCTGGGAGAGGACATCCGGTTGGTGGTCGACAGCGCCACGCGCATCGACGCCGCCGCCCGCACAGTGCGGCTGGCGTCGGGGCGCGCGCTGGTCTATGACTACGTCGTCTACGCCGTCGGCAGCATCGCGGCGATACCGTCATCGGTATCCGGAGCGGCCGAATTCGCTTTCCCCATCGCTGAACTCGAATCCGCCCAGCGGCTGCGCGCCCGGCTGGCCGAGTTGCCGTTCGATGCTCCGGTCACTGTGGTGGGCGCCGGATTGACCGGCATCGAGACGGCCGCCGAGCTGGCCGAACAAGGACGCACGGTCACGCTGGTGTGTGGCCGATCCCTCGCGCCGGCACTGAGTGTGCCCGCTCGCCGATCCGTGGCCACGTGGCTGGCCCGGCACGGTGTCACCGTGCTCGGGGCCGGCGTGGTGACCGAAGTCCGGCCGGATGCGGTGGTTCTGGGCGACGGTGAGATGCGTGCGAGCGCACTGACCATCTGGACGGCCGGTTTCGGCGTGCCGGATTTGGCGTCCGTGAGCGGGCTGCGGACCGACGCGCTTGGCCGGCTGCTCACCGACGAGACGCTGACCAGCGTCGACGACGACCGTATCGTCGCGGCCGGGGACGCCGCCGCACCGTCGGGCCGGCCGCTTCGGATGAGCTCCCAGGCCGCTCAGCCGCTCGGGGTGCAGGCTGCCAACACCGTGTTGAGCCGCATCGCGGGAACCGAACCGGCAGTGATCGACCAGGCCCTCACCGGATCGTGCGTCAGCCTCGGCCGGCGCGCCGGCATACGGCAGCTCGCCCGCAAAGACGACACGGCGGTGAACCTCTACGTCGCCGGGCGCATGGCCGCAGTGATCAAGGAGGCGACCTGCAGGCTCGGGGTGTCGAGGATCCGCCGTGAGGCCCGCAAGCCGGGTTCCGGCTTCTGGCCCAAGGGCGGCCCACGTCCCGAGCAGCCCGCCTCCGCTCCGCGAGGGGTCGCGTCCCCGTGACCATTGACGAGCACCCCGGACGGTTCACGGGGGGTGACGAGCATGCGGGCGAATGTCGCGTTCAGCGGCCCCACCGGGCCGGCAGCCCTGGCCGGCCACTTCGTTGTGGAATCGATCGCCACCTGCGACTTCGAACCGAAGTCGCTCGCAACGCAAGGAGAATCTCATGAACATGGCGGACCGACGTGACGAGGAGGCCGCGATGCGAACTCGAACGACCATGACGTCCCAGCACGCGACGGGCGAGAAGCCGACCTCCGCAGCACGAAGCGGCTGGAATCGGGGCAGGATCCGCCCTGTCGCCTTCTGGGCCACCACGTTTGTCATCGTCTTCGAGTTGGTTGCCGGATCGGTGTGGAACCTTGTGCCGATCGAATGGGTGGAAGCCCAGTTACGCCACCTGGGATACCCCGAATTCTTCGCCTATGTTCTGGCCGCGTGGCAGGCGGGCGCGGCCATCGCGATCATCGCGCCCGGGCTGCCGCTGATCAAGGAATGGGCGTACGCGGGCGCCTTTTTCCTATGGTCGAGTGCCGTGGTGTCGCATCTGACGGTCGGCGACGGTCTTCGGACGTGGGGGGTGCCGCTGGTGTTCGGGGTGTGCGCCGTCGCGTCGTGGGCGCTGAGGCCCGACGACCGCAGGCTCCCGGGGACGCGGTTCCGGCGGGAGCGCCGTACCGACGCCGGACAGGATGAGGCAGGTCCGCCGGAAGCCCGCACTCGCGCCTGGGCCGTTCCGATCGGGCTCCTTGTCGTTCTGTACGCCGTTTCGTTCCTCACGCTGCCCGCGGCCGAAGCCATGACGCACGGGTGGGCGGTTGAGCTCGGCTGGATCAACGGGTAACGGTCCGTCTCCGTCGCGTGCTGCACCGTTGCGGGCGCGCGAAACGGTGCCGCACGCGACGGAGACGGTTCGCCCGCTCTCGCCCTTCGGCTTGATGAACAGCCCTCCGCCCACACGCTCAGAGCAGGATGCCAGGTCGTAGGTGGCACCGTTGGCGCGGCCCACACCCGCCCACACGCCTCAGCGCGGGATGGGGCGTCTTGGCGTCGTCCGGCGCACGGAAACCCGCGCAGGAGCCGTCATCCCGGCACACCACGCCCATCGCCGACGCCCACGCAGAGCGGAAGTGCCTGGATGATCAGCTTGCTCGTCGTTTCGACGCAGGAGTCGTCGACGGTGCGGCCGGTGTTGAGGACGCGCCACTGGGTGAGCCCGACCAGTAGGTCGAGGGCGAGGTCGAGGTCGAGGTCGGCGGGTAACTGGCCGCGTTCCATCGCGCTCCTCAGTAACCGCTCGCACGCGGCCCTGCGCGGTTGCCGGATCGCGGTGTCGAACGCCTCGGCGAGTTCGGGGTTGCGAGCGGCCTCGGCTGTCAGATCGAGCACGATGCACATGACCGCGGGATCCGACAGCGTGTCCGCCACCGCTCGGACGTAGGCTCGCACGTCGCCGTTCAGGTCGCCGGCTCCGCCGACCGGGACCTGCCGGGAGGCGACGACGTCGATGAGGTCGACCACCATCGCCTCTTTCGACGACCACCGCCGGTAGAGCGCGGCCTTTCCCGTACCGGCCCGCCGGGCCACCGCGCCCATTGACATCCCGGCATAACCTGTCTCCGCCAGCTCGGCGACCGCCGCCGCGAGGATGGTGTCGGTGACTGTCCGGCGCAGTACGGCTGCGCCGCGACCGCGCGGGCGGATCTCGGCCATGTCGGCGACATTAACACGAGACGGAACGGTTGCGTCCCAGCTTCTGGGCCGCTTATCCTCCAAACGGAACGGATAGGTTCCGTTCCGGAATCGGGGGAAGACATGACCGACGTAGACGTACTCATCGTCGGAGGCGGACCGACCGGACTGACGCTGGCCTGCGAGCTGGCCCGGCGCGGCGTCACCTTCCGGGTGATCGACAGGTCTCCCGAATTCCACCGTCAGTCCCGGGGCAAGGGCATCCAGCCGCGCAGCCTGGAGGTGTTCGACGATCTCGGCGTGGTCCAGGACTTTCTGGACGCCGGGACGTCCGAGATGCCGGCGCGGATTCACATGGACCGCCGGTTCGTCGCGGAGCTGCACCTCCTGGCCGGTATCCGCCCGCGGCCGGATGTGCCGTACCCGACGCTCGTCCTGCTGCCGCAGTGGCGCACCGAGCAGATCCTCCGCGCCCGCCTGACCGAGCTGGGCGGCCACGTGGAGCGCGGCCTGCGACTGGCCGACCTCAAGCAGTCCGACAGCCAGGTCGTCGCACGGCTCGCCACGGGTGAGATGATCCACGCCTCCTACCTCGTAGGCTGCGACGGCGGCGGCAGCGCGGTACGCGAGGCCGCCGGGATCACCTTCCCCGGGCTGGTGTCGGAGACCGAGCACTACCTGCTCGGCGACGTGGAGGTCGACGGTCTGCCCCGCGACGGCTCCTATGTCTGGTACGCAGCGGACGAGTCCTCCGTGGGCCTCGCGCTGCTGCCCGGTACGCTGTCGTGGCAGTTCGGCCTCACCGTACGCCCTGGCGAGGAGGGCGCCGGTCAGGAGCCCTCACTTGAGCTTTTCCAGCGCCTGTTCGAGCAGCGCACCGGCCGGACGGACGTGCGCCTGCACAACGCCACCTGGCTGTCGCACTTCAGCTACAAGGTACGGCTCGCCGACCGTTACCGTGCCGGCCGCGTCTTCATCGCCGGAGACGCCGCCCACGTCCACCCGATCGCGGGCGGGCTCGGCATGAACACCGGCATCCAGGACGCCTACAACCTCGGCTGGAAGCTGGCCCTCGCGGTACGCGGCCAAGCCCCCGACAGCCTGCTCGACACGTACGAGCTGGAGCGCCGCCCGGTGGCCGAATCCGTGCTCAAGGCCAGCGGCGCCGGCATGACCGCGCTGTTCTCCACCAAACCTCTGATGACCTTCCTGCGCGACCGGATCATCCTGCCGCTGATGCGCAGCCCCGCGGTGACCAGGGCGATCGTCGGCAGGACCTCCCAGCTCAACGTGAACTACCGCGCCTCCGAGCTGTCGGTCGGCGACAAGGGCAAGGTCCGTCCCGGTGACCGGGCGCCCGACTCGCCGTGTCGGCACCCGGTGACCGGCGAGCGGTCGCGGCTGTTCGACCTCTTCCGCGGCTCCCACTTCACCCTGCTCCAGTTCGGCGCGGTGACGCCGGATCCGGCCGAGCGCCTGAACAGGCTTCACGGCGACGACATCCGCGTCTACCGGCTGGAGCCAGGACCTCCGAGCAAGCGCTACGGCGCCGGCGGGGGCACGCTCGTCCTCGTCCGGCCGGACGGCTATGTGGCCGTACGGACCCGGTCAGCCGATGCGGTGGTCGACTACCTGAGGACGATCCTGGTCGCCTGAACCGGGACGAACCGCCGGCCGGTCGGCGCCGTCCTCGGCGGAGGTGACCTTCACAAGGACCACGTGGCGTGCCGGACTCACCATCCGGATCGGGCAAGCTCCCCCCGAAGCGTCGATGCCCGCGTCACCGGGCTGTCGCCGGCGGCGGATAGGTTGTGTCCGTGATCGACACGCGCGTTTCGCCACCCTTCAGCGGCGACGAGTTCACCATGCTCACCAACTGGCTCGAATGGCACAGGGCCACCCTCGCCGTGAAATGCGCGGGCCTGACGGACGACCGGTTGCGTCTGCGCTCCGTGCCGCCCTCGGCCATGTCCCTGCTCGGCCTGGTCAGGCATATGGCACACGTCGAACGCGTCTGGTTCCGCCGCGTGCTGAACGGCGAGGACATCCCCAAGCTCTGGGACAAGGACCGCGACAACGACGCCGACTTCAACGAGGCCGACACCGCCTCCGTCGAGGAGGCCTTCGCCACCTGGCGGACCGAGATCGAACACGCCCGCGTCATCTCCGCGGCCAAACCGCTGGACGCCTTCGGTGACCGCAACGGCCAGGACTGCACCCATCGCTGGATCCTCGTCCACATGATCGAGGAGTACGCCAGGCACAACGGTCACGCGGACCTGCTGCGCGAGCGCATCGACGGTGCCACCGGCGAATAACGGGCCCGGTGCGAGATCGGGGAGCCGGTTCCGGCCGCGATCGTCAGACGGCCCGGAACGCCGAGTACGACCATGCCGCCGAGCGGCCCGGAACGCCCGGCACATGACCATGCCGCCGCACCACGAGAGCGGCCAACCTGGTACGCGACCGGATCATCCCTGTCGTCCGTTGCCGCGTGATCCTCCGCGGTCGGGGGCACGAGGTGCTCGTTTCATGTCGGAAGGCCGGGCCGCGTCGCGCGGCCCGGCCTTTCTGCGGGGTCCTGTCCCCCTGACTCGGGGTCCCGACCTCATGGATCGGCTGCTCCTGTGGATCGAGGACTCGCCCCCCGTTGTTCGGGGTCCTGCTCCCGTAGCGACGGACGCCGTGCTGCCGAAGGGGCGTACTCAGTTCTCGCCGCGTACCAGTTCGGGGCGGAAGGCGATGATGAGTCCGAGGGTGGCGTACCCCACGAGCAGGTGGGTCGCGGCGACGACGCCTCCGAGCGAGGCGCCGAGGATCCCCATCGCGGGGATGGACACGATCGCCCAGCTCTCGGCGACGAGCGGCCAGACGCGGGCGAGTCCGCGCCACCGGCCGGCCACCACGACCTTGATGCCGATCACGAACATGCCCAGCATCGAGAGCGGCCAGAAGATGTCGAGGATGCCCAGCCAGAGTTCGTCGCGGGCGGCGGGGAAGAGACCGTGGATCAGGCTCCACACCATGGCCGGGGCGAGGAGCACCCGTTCGACCACCAGCATGACGCGGGCGGTGCGGGTCACCCCGATCGCACCGGTGCGGCTCATGAGCGTGATGAGGGCCCAGAGGCCGAACTGGAAGGCCAGGCCGCCCAGGTCGGTGAGCGTCCAGCCGATCTCGGAGGTGGGCTGGAAGCCGTAGACGAAGCTGAGGGCCGACCAGATGAGCGTCCCGGTGGAGAGGCACAGGGCGAGGCGGCGCACGGTCGATTCGGACGGCTGCGCGGACGAGCCGGCGTCGCGGGTGGTCTGCTGCGTGTGGTCGCGGAGGGTCTCGGTCATCGTTCTTCGTTCCTTGTCCGGTTCGGCGGTACGGAGCACCGCCTGTGGTTCGGCGGTACGGAGCACCGCGGTGACAAGGACGATCCTGGTGATCCGCCGACCCAGGCCGTCAGGGCGTCGTGTCCCGACTCCGGCCCCCTCTGGTGTCCCAGGACAAACGGGACGCGCGTCCTAGGGACATCCCATCCCTGGTGAGGCACACTCATCGGGTGCAGTTTGTGATGGTTTGCCGGTCTTTACGATCAAGGCCCGGCCTCGCATTCCTCGTGGCCGCCGTGATCATCGCGGTGGCGACGGCGCTGCTGGACATGCGGGTGCCGCAGGCCCACCGCACCGTGATCGACCTGCGGCCCGGTGGATTCGACGCGATGGCGGGTGTCGCGCTGGCGGCGGCCGGCACGGTGGTGCTCGCCAGGTATCCGCGGCATCTTCTCGGCTGGCTGATGTCGGCCTTCGGCCTCTGGTGGAGCGTGGACGGCCTGGCCGCCACGTGGCTCGCCTACGCCACCGTGCCCGCCCTCCCACTGCCCGGCGCGTCCGCGGCCTTCTACGTCTTCAACCGGCTCGGTGCCGCTCTGGCGCTGCTCCTCCCCCTGGTGCTGTTCCTGTATCCGGAGGGGAGACTGCCCCAAGGACGGTGGCGGATCGTCTCCCTGGTCAGCCTCGGCATGACCGCCCTGCTCCCGCTCACCCTGATCGCGGCCCCGTCCGGCATCGCCCAGGAGACCTCCGGCGCCGGGCCGATGCCCGCGCCGCTGCGGACGCTGAACCTCGACCCGCTCCATCTCCCCCTGCCGGACGAGATCTGGACCGGACTGCTGCTGGTCGCGCAGTTCTGCCTCCCCCTGAGCCTGATCGCGCCGTTCATCCTCGTGGTGCGGCGCTACCGTACGGCGACCGGGATCGACCGGATGCCCATGCGCTGGCTGCTGTGGGCGGCCCTGGTCGACCTGATGGTCATGCTCGCCTTCCGGCTGCTCCCCAGCTGGTTCGGCTCCTTCGGCATGACCGTCGCCGTCACCCTCACGGCCGCCTCGGTCGCGATCGGGATCGCGTACCCCGAGCTCGTCGACATCGACCGGCTGCTCGGCGGGACCGTCGTCTACGGCATCCTGCTCGCGCTGACCACCGTCCTCGACCTGCTCGTCCTCGGCAGCGCAGGCCGACTGCTCGGGGCACACCTGAACGAGGGCGAGCGTCTGGTCCTCGCCGTCTTCGCGGTCGCGATCGTCTACGCCCAGCTACGCCACCGGCTGTGGCGGCTGGTACGGCGCCGGGTGGTCGGAGACCGGGACGACCCCTACCAGGTGATGTCCGGCCTCGCCGAACGGCTGGAACGCACCGACGACTCGGAAGCCCAGCTTCACACCCTCGCCAGAACGGTGGCCCAGGCCTTCCGCACCCGGTACGTGGGCGTGGAGATCACCCAGGTCAACGGCGAACGACTGCTCGTCGAAGAGGGCGAACCTCCCACCGAGATCCGCGCCCTGCCCATCACCTATCGGGGCGAGCGGATCGGCCGCCTGTTGCTGCCCCGCCAGGCCGCCCGCCTCAACCGCCTCAGGGACAGCGACGAACGACTCCTCGCCGACCTGGTCCGCCAGGCCGCCGCGGCCGCCCGCGCCGTACGCCTCGCCGAGGAGCTGCAGCAGAGCCGCGAACGCATCGTCGCCGCGGTCGAGGACGAGCGACGGCGCCTGCGCCGCGAACTCCACGACGGCCTGGGACCGACCCTCGCCGCGGTCGCGTCCCTGATCGACACCGCGAGGATCACCGGGCGCCGGTCGGCGGAGAAGGCCGACCCGATCCTCGGGATCGCCCGCCAGGAGCTCACCGGCATGCTCACCGAGGTGCGACGGCTGGTGCACGGCCTGCGTCCGCCCGCTCTCGACGACGTCGGCCTGGTCGGCGCGATCCGCCAGCTCGCCGAACGGCTGCGCCCCCCGGAGCTGACCGTACGCGTCGAGGAGCACGGTGAGCCGACCGGCCTGCCGGCCGCGGTCGAGGTGGCCGCGTACCGGATCGCCTCGGAGGCGGTCACCAACGTGGTCCGCCACGCCCGGGCCGGCGAGTGCGTCGTCACGCTCACCCGCGACGTCGAAGCCGGGTGCCTCGACGTGATGATCGTCGACGACGGCGTCGGCTTCGCCGCCGAGGCGGTGACCGGCGTGGGACTGGTGTCGCTGCGCGAGCGGGCCGCCGAACTCGGCGGCTCGGTGAGCGTGGGCCCCGCGACACCGAGCGGTACGCGAGTATGGGCGCGGCTGCCGTTGGCGCCGTCCAGGCAGGCACCGGCACTGATCACCACTGGAGAAAGCGGGATATGAGCCCCGAACAGCCGATAAGAGTCCTCGTGGTGGACGACCACCCGGTGTTCCGTGAAGGCTTCGCGGCACTGCTCGGCAGCATCGACGAGGTCGAGGTCGTCGGCACCGCCTCGTCCGGCGTCGAAGCCCTCGAACAGGCCGCTCGGACAGAACCCGGCGTGGTCGTGATGGACGTACAGATGCCCGGTATGGATGGAATCGAGGCCACCCGCCGCCTCCTCCAGGAGCGCCCCGGGATCGGCGTCGTGGTGCTCACCATGTCCGAGGAGGACGGCACCATCTTCGACGCGCTGCGCGCCGGCGCCCGCGGCTATCTCCTCAAGGGCGCCGAACCCGACGAGGTGGTGCGCGCGATCACCACCGTCGCGGGCGGCGGCGTGGTCTTCGGCGCGGTGCTCGCCTCACGCATCGCCGACTTCATGACCGGGAAGCCGCAGGCCGGCACCACGACGTTCCCCGGCCTGACCGCGAGGGAGCACGAGGTCCTCGACCTGGTGGCCGCCGGTCTGTCCAACGGCCAGATCGCCGCACGCCTGTTCCTGTCCCAGAAGACCGTGCGCAATCACGTCCACGCGGTCCTCACCAAACTCCAGGCGGCCGACCGGGCGGAGGCCATCATCCGCGCGCGGGACGCCGGCCTCGGCCGCTGAAGTCCCCGGAGCCCGTGGAGCCGGTGAAGTCGCGCCGTTCGTGATCGGAGCCTGTCCGACGGACGAGGATCGACCGCGGGTTCGGCGGGCACGTCCGAGACGACCCGATCGACGCGCGTCACCCGGTCGAGGTCGCGGGCCGGCGGCTGTCGGCAGACTCGGAGGCACCGGTCCGCCAGCTGATCCAGCCTCGGCAGAGCACGTACGCCACCGCGGTCGTCGCCACGACGAAGAGGTCGATGAACGCGGTCTGCATCGCGTCGGGCTTGTCCCACATGACGAAGCAGTAGACGGTGATCGCACCCTTCTGGAAGAGCAGAAGCTCCCACAGGCCCCACTGCCTGCGCGGTGCGACGGCGAGTATGGCCCATATTCCCGCGAAGACGATGTAGGCGAGCGTCCGCCAGGCCTCGGTGACGAGACGATCGTCGGAAACGTTGGCCGTGATCATGATGCCGCCCGCGAACGCGACGAGCGCCGCGACCGCGTTGACGGCCATCAGCGTGCGCCCGATCCGATCCGCCAAGGGGGACGGGCGTCCGGCTGTGGGGCGGATGCCGGCTTCGGTAGTCACGAGAACTCCTTGTGGTGAGGGGTATCGCTCCGGGGTGAGCGCTGCGGGCGGCCATGACCGTTCATAACCGCTCAGCGGCCACGGCCTACGGAGGGTGCCGAACGACGGCACCGGACGGCCGCCGCACACCCGTGCTGTTCGGCAACGGCCATGACAACGACGCTAATGACATCGACCCGGATTTAGCAGTGCCAGATTTACCTAACAGTGTTAATCAAACAGTACGGTGTCGGGCATGAAGGACGACTCCGCGACGCCCGACGCCGACCCGGTACCGCTCCGCCGGCGCCGGCGGGCCACCGCGACCCGCGAGATCCTCGACGCGGCACAGGAGCAGATCGCGCTGCACGGCCCCTTCGGCCTGTCCCTGCGATCGATCGCCCGCGGTCTCGGGATGACGGTGCAGGCGCTCTACCACTACTTTCCCAGCCGCGACGAGCTCGTCACGGCACTGATCACGGAGGCGTACCACGAGCTCGCCGACGCCGTCCGGTCGGCGGTCGACAGCGCACCGCCGCATGGCGACCTGCCGAGGTTCGTCATCGCCGCGGAAGCCTTCCGAAGATGGGGGCTGGACAACCCCTCTCGGTTCCAGCTCCTCTACGGGACACCGCTGCTGCGTTACGAGGCGCCCGCCGACGGCCGCACGACCGCCGGTGCCCGCAGGATCGGGACCGTCTTCTACCGGGAGTTGTTCGGTGCGTTCACTCACGAGCAACTGAGCCGCACCGAGGTTCCGCCGCTGAGCCCCGCGCTACGTGCCCGCCTCGAGCAGATGCCGCCCGAGATGTTCGGCGGGCTTCCGCCGCAGGCCGCCGTCCTCTTCGTCAGCGTCTGGGGCCACCTGCACGGTCTCGTGGTCCTGGAGGTGTTCGGGCACACCTCCTTCATCGGCCCGCTGCAGGCGGAGATCTTCCGCGGCGCCATGCACAACCTGTTCTCCGACACGCAACGGCGGATACCCGCCGACTGATCCCGACCGGCCCGACCGGCGGGCGAAGGTCACCCTCTCGCAGGTCAGGAAGGGTTTACCTGCCGGGACGATCGGGGGACGTCAGCAGTCCTCCCCCATCGTGGCGCGGGTCTGCTCGGCCGACAGCGGCGGGACGGGCAGCGGCCGGGCGGCGACGGCGCGCAGGCCGTCAAGGGCGAGGGCGAGGTGCCGCCGCCAGGCCCCCGGCGCCACCCGGTACGTCGCCTTGATGATCGCGGTCACGCCCCGGGCCACGAAGGCCACGTCGGCGAGGGTGATGTCGTCGCGCAGGTCTCCGGATCGCTGCGCGCGTTCGAGGATCCCGCTCATCAGGCCGTATCCGCGCTCCCAGTCCACGGCCGCCCCGCGCGCGGCGAGCTCGTTGTAGCCGAGGTCGACCGCCTGTAGCTCGCACACGCCGGTCAGGAACGCGACGAATCCTTCCCAGGCGTCGTCCATGGTCAGCGCCTGCTCGGCCAATCCGTCCACGATCGCCATTCGATCCGCGAAGGCCGCGTCCACCAGGGCGCCCCGGGTGGGGAAGCGGTTGTAGAGCGTCCCGATGCTCACCCCGGCCGAGCGGGCGATCTCTTCGAGCGGCACGTCGAGCCCGTGATCCGCGAACAGCCGCCGGGCCGCCCGCAGGAGTCGCTCCCGGTTCTGTGCCGCGTCCTTGCGCATGCCCTCGATCCTAGCTAAGTTGAGGTCGATCTCAACTTGAGGAGTGCCTCAACTTATGACCCGGACCATCGTGATCACCGGTGGCACCAACGGCATCGGCAAAGCCCTCGCCCGCCACTACGCCGAACAGGGCGACCAGGTCGTCGCCGTGGGCAGCACCGAGGAGGGCGAACGCCGCCTGCGCGAGGCGGCGCCAAGCGCCCGCTTCGTCAGGTGCGACCTCGGCTCACTCGGTCAGACCCGAGACCTGCTGAAACGGCTCAACGCCGAGTACCCGGCGATCGACGCGCTGGTGATCGCCGCGTACCGGCATAATCCGGTGCGGGTGGAGACCGAGGACGGATTCGAGCGCACCTTCGCCCTCTACGTGCTCAACCGCTGGCTCATGGCGGAAGGGCTACGCGGCCCGCTGGAGAAAGCACCGGCACCGGTGATCGTCAACCTGTGCGGCGCCGGGCAGGGCAGCCGGATCCACTGGGACGACCTCCAGATGAAGAACAGGTACCGGGGATTCGCCGCGACCCTGCAGGGAGCCAAGGCGTGCGAGTTGCTGGGAACGGTCTACGCCTCCGAGCGCATCAAGTACGTGCTGTACAACCCGGGCGTCGTCGCGACCGCACTGTACGAGCCCTTCAGGCAGCCGATGCGCGGTCTCGTACGAGCGGCCTCCGCGGTGTTCGCCCAGCCGGTCGCGAAGGCCGTACCGCCGATCATCGCGCTCATCGACGAGCCGCCGGCCGAGCCGCTCACGGTCTGGAAGAGGGGCAGGCCCGTCGATCTCACGGTGGACCCGGACGAGGCGTCGCGGCTACGGGAGACCGTCCGCGACCTGGCCCAGCCCGCCCTCCGGTAACGGTCACCGGAGGATGACGCGTTTCCGAGTCGGCCGGGAAGTGCGATAGGAGACCGCCTGACGAACGATCGGCTCCTCACCCCGACCGATGCGGGGAACCTGCCGCCGATCTCCCGGTCCTTCGGCTGCCGGGGATCACCCCTGCGACGAACAGTACGGGCTCGCCCGCCCGCGACCCGACCCAGCCACCTTCCACGGGCAGCAGCCGGTCCACGTGCTGCGCCCCTGGGCAGGGCACGATCCGGTCGATGGTGAGAAGATCGCTGCTCACCGGGCCTGCCGCGCGGACGGCGGCCTCCAGAGCGGCGGGCGAGATGCCGTGGACCGGCGGGAAGGGTGTCGTCCACAGGTCGGCGGCCGTCACGACGGGCAGCGGGTCCTCCGCCGTTCCGAGAACGAGCCCCGACCAGGCCAGGCGGCCACCGCCGCGCGCCTTGACCGCGGACGGGGCGGGGACCAGGGGAGAGAGCGCGGGAGGTTCCGGCCGGTGAGGAGGGAGCGCCGGCGGCTCCGGTTCGTACAGCAGGCGCATCGAACCGGCGACCGCGCCGTCGGCGGCGGTGATCGTGACGTTGACCGTCCAGCCCTCCTCCGTCGTCTCGCCCACCGCCGACGTGGTGAACCGGCCGCCCTCCAGGACCAGCGCCGACAGGTGCACCCGCACGTCACGCACCGAGGCCAGGTGCTGCGGCGGCCAGCCGGGCGGCACCACCCAGTCGGCGACCGAGCACGCCTGCTCCACCAGCACCGACACCGGCAGCGCCGGTCGGCCGTCCACCGTGAAGTCGGTCAGGCACGGATGGGAGCCCTGCCGGTGGACGATCGAGCCGCGCAGTGAGTGGAAGGGCCGGAAGTCCTCGACGTCGCCGAGGAAGTGCGCCAGGCCGTGCAGCCGGGGCAGGTCGGGGTGGCCGGTGAACAGCCAGAAACCGCGCAGCTGCGTGGGCACCAGCGCGCCGCCCACCTGACCGATGAACATGACCTCGCCGGTTCCGCCGGAGCGCAGCTCGTCGATCCAGCGGCGCACGCCCTCGGCGGGGTCGAGGGTGGACACGTACCGGACCGCCGCGTCGTAGTTGGCGATCACGCCCAGGCGCTCCCACGTCGGCCAGCAGAGCGTCTGAGTCGGCAGCCCGTGGGTGTTCCGCGCCCAGAATCCCAGCCTCGGCAACGCCTCGTTGCCCGCCGCGTAGTCGATCTGGCCGATCATGCCGCCCATCCGGCCGGCCAGCGACCCCACGTTGCAGAAGACCTTGAGCGCCGCCCGACGCTCCGGGGTGGCGAGCACCGCCCTGGTCAGGGACTCGAACCCCGACACCTTCACCTCCACGGTGCGCACGACCTCCTCGGGGCTCTTCATGTCGAGCCTGGTCGGCACGTCGATGCCCGCGTTGTGCACCACCACGGTCGGAGCCGGGAGACGGGCGAACAGGGCGTCCACCTGTTCCTGCCGAACGCAGTCGCACGCCTCGTACGCGATGCGCAGGCCGTCCCGCTCGGCGGCGGCCAGATTGGCCGCGACCTGGCGCAGCTCCGACTCGCGCTTGAGCGCCGCCCGCGTCTTCCTCAGGGCGTCGGCGGTGCGGGCGGCCGCGATCCGGGCGTGGCGGTGGGCGGCGTAGCGGTCGTCCGGCAGCGTGAGCCAGTCCGCGGTGGGCAGCTCGTCGCGGCCCGTCACCACGACGCGACAGCCGAACCGCTCGGCCAGTCCGCGCGCCAGGGCGAAGCCGACGCCTCGCGCGCCTCCCGAGATCAGCACCACGTCGTCGGCGTCCAGGTCCAGGCGCGGCTGCGGTTCCGGGCTCGGCAGGGCGGTGAGCGCGTGGCGCACGCCCCGCCGGTAGCCGATCTCGAACAGGTCCCACGCCGCCAGCTCGGACTCCAGAAGCCCTGCGAGCCCGTCCGGGTCGGCGGTGTCGACGTCCAGCACCTTCACCGCGAGGTTGGGCAGCTCGCGTGGCAGGCACTTGGCGAACCCCGCCCAGATGCCGCCCAGGGGCGTGTCGATCCGCCCGTCGTCGTAGCCCATCAGGCCGCCCAGGTGGGTGACCGCGACGTAGCAGCATCGGTCGGCGCGCGACTCCGCCCGCCAGGAGGCGTAGCGGCGCTGCACCATGCGGGTGGTCCTGCCCAGCGCGTCCCGCCACTCGCCGCCGCCGAGCCGGTACGGGACGCCGGTGACGTTCAGGTCGACGATTCCGTCCCAGTCGTCGGGCTCCGGCTCGCGACCGGGGGCGCACACGTCGGCGCCGAGGCGGCTCGCCAGCCGCACGGCCAGGTCCGGGTCCGAGCCGAGGACCAGCAGCCGCCGCGCCACGGGGGACGGTGGCGGGAGCGGGTGGGGCACCGGCTCCCAGACCATGCGGCGCACGGGCCTGACGAAGGAGCCGGTCTCGAACGACACCAGATGCGGCCGGACCGCCGTCACGGTCACGTCCGTTCCCGCACGACCGCCGGAAGCCCCGAGCTGGGGAAGAGCGTGATGTAGTGGCCGCTGCGCACCTGGCGCGTGCCCGGCAGCCGCAGCCGGTAGCGCCGCGACAGCATCGCCACCGCCGTCACCAGCGTCGCCATCGCCAGTCCCTTGCCGACGCACATACGCCGCCCGCCGCCGAACGGCAGGAAGGCGTGCTTGTGCCGCTCGTCCTGGGCGTCGCCCAGGAAACGCTGCGGGTCGTACGCCTCCGGGTCCGCCCAGTGCTCGGGCGAGCGATGCGTGCCGTACACGCTGAGCAGGACCGTCGTGCCCGCGGGGACGTGCCGCCCGGCCAGGGTGTCCGGCTCGATGGCGTCGCGGGGGAACTGCCAGACCGGCGGGTGCAGGCGGAGAGCCTCGTTCACCGCCGCCGTCGTCTGGGGCAGCTCGCCAAGCCGTTCGAGGTCGGGCGGCCCTTCGGCCAGTACCTCGTCCACCTCGCGCTCGACGGCGCGGCGGGCCTGCGGGTGGCGGGCCAGCTCGTACATGGTCCAGGCCAGCGCCTGGCCGGTGGTGTCGGAGCCGGCCAGCAGCAGCGTGCGCAGGTTGTCCGACACCTCCGCGTCGGACAGTCCGGCGTCCAGCAGCAGTCCGGCGGCGTCCGTGCCGTGCTCGCCCGCGGCCCGCCGCTCCTCGATCACCTGGCTGACGATGGCGTCGAGCACCCCTTCCGCCCACTTGCGGTCGCGGTGATAACGCGTCGGCACGAAGGACGGGATCAGCGCGGAGATGCCCTTGATCGTGCTGGTGTACATGACCTTGTTGGCGATCCCCGCGGCCCGGGAGTAGTCGGTGCCCGACAGGTCTCGGCTGATCAGGGCCATGCCCATCACCCGTGCGGACACGTCCATCAGGCCCGGCGCGACGTCCACGACCGCGCCCGAGGCGGCATGCTCCGACCAGCGCCGCAGCAGTTTCTCCGTGGCCGCGATCGCCTCGCGGGCGCTGCCGGTCACCCGTTGTGGGGTGAAGGCCGGCTGCACCGCCTTGCGCGGGCCGCGCCAGCCATCGGTGTCGAGCGTGAGCAGGCCCGTTCCCATCGTGCCGACGAACCCCTTGTAGAGGGTGCCCCGCCGATAGTTGTCCGGGTTGACGCGCAGCACCCGCTCGATCGCCTCCGGCTCGGTGACCTGGACGAACGGGATGGGCAGCTGGACCGACACCAGCGAGTCGCGCTCCTGCATGCGCAGCGTGTAGGCCAGCGGGTCCTTGAAGTAGGGGATGGCGTCGCCGATCACCGGCAGCCCTCGCGGGCCGTGGGCGACCGGGCAGGTCCCTTCGGGGGTCATCGGCGCTCCTCGCGGTCGAATCTCTCTCTGTCGACGTACTCACCGGTCTCCTGGTCCACGTAGCCGACAATGGCGCCGACGATGTCCTTCGCCTGTAGCAGCACCTCACCGTTCGACGCGACCGCGATGGCCCGGTTGTCCGGTTCGGGGTCCTCCAGGTCGAGGTCGACCGGGGTGACGTACAACTCCACCGGCTCGGTCAGCGCGGCCAGCGTCAGGTCGGTGTGCCCGCCGTACAGGTCGACGCGGCGGATCGAGCGGGGGATCGCGACCGGCGTCCAGCGGCCCCCCGCCCGCTCCAGGACGGCCACTCGCACCAGGCCGTCCAGCGTCACGGACGGGACCAGCAGGTCGGGAAACCATCGGCGCAGCGCGGGCGCGTCGAGTGCGAGCCGGCCGCGCCGCCCCAGCGGATGCGTCCGGGTGTCGGTCGTGGACACGAACACCTCGCGCAGCAGGACGTCGGATCCCGGCATGTGGTACGGATCGCGCAGTGGCCGGCTCCCGTGCTCGTCCCAGTGCGTCCACGAAGGGCCGGGCACCGCCGCGTCGCGCAGCCGCACCGTGACCGAGAAGTGCAGCCGGTCGCGAGCGACCACGACACCGTTCGGGGCGACCACGTCCCCCAGCACCCGCACGGCCACCACCGACTCACGCTCGTCGGCGCGCACCAGCCTGGCGGTGAGCCGCTTCACCTCCGGCCGGTCCGCGCGGTAGACGCGCAGGAACGACTCCAGCCGCAGGTCCTCGAAGACGGCGGGCACCCGGTCGGGCACGAGCGAGACCGCGGCCTGCGCCGCCAGCTCGGGGACGAACGTGCCAGGCAGTGTCGGGTAGCCGCGGACCCGGTGGAGGTCGAGGTATCCGTCCCGGTCCAGGGAGAACGTCCGCTCGGCCACCAGCTCTGCGGCGTCGTGGCGCAACGTCCGGTCGATGAACGGCAGGGGCCGCTTCGCGCCCGCGGAGAACTCCAGGAACTCCGGTACGGCGGCCCTGATCGCGGCCCGCTCCTTGGCGCCGAAGAACACGGTGACGGGCGCGTCCGGGGCGGCGGCCAGCTCGGCCATGAAGTGCTCGACGCCCTCCTCGGTCGGCGTCGGCGTGAACTCCCCGCTGCCCTCCAAGAAGTCGCGCATCAACGGCAACGCGCCCAGGCCGATGTCGCGCCAGAGCGTCCAGCCGATGGTGAACTCCCCGGCGGCGTTCACGGCGGCCGTGTTGAGGAAGTCGTTGGCGGCGCCGTAGTCGGTCTCGCCACGCTGGCCCGTCAGCCCGATGAACGAGCCGAAGTTACACCACAGGCGTGGCTCGCGGCCCCGGGTCGTCTCCTTCAGGTTCAGGTACGCACGCACCTTGAGGTCGCGCACCGCCCGGAAGTCCTGGACGGACTTGGCGGTGACGTCGGAGGCCCGGTTCGTACCCGCGATGTTGAGCAGCAGGTCGATGGGGCCGTCCACGGCGGCGAGGGCCCGCCCGACCTCGTCGCCGTCACGCAGGTCGCAGCGCAGGTAGCGGACGCGTCCCGGCCCGCACAGCCGTTCCAGCCCGGCCAGCGTACGCCGGGTCTGCCGCGCCTCGCCGAGCCGGTCGTACCGGGCGTTCGCCTCCGGCACCGAGACTCCCCGCCGCACCTGGACGCGGATGAACGCGCTGCGGTCGAGCTCCTCACCGGCGTCGTCGGGCAACTCGGAACTGCCCAGCACCACCAGGCGCGGACGGTGGCGCGCGGCCAGCGCCTCCAGTATCGGCGCGCCGATGCCCCGCGCCCCTCCGGCCGCCACGACCAGGGCGTCCTCGCCCAGCGCCGGGACCTCGGACGGCGGGGCCGGGGTGGGCACCGCTCTCGGTGTGAGCCGCATGCCTCCCGCGTGGTAGGTCACCGGGATGAGCCGCCGCGCGCCCAACTCGGCGCTCACCGTGGCCAGCACCTCGTCGAGCGGCACGTCCTCGTGCACGGTGGCCAGCACGTCGGCGCCGGGGAACTCCAGCGCCAGACTCTTGACCAGGCCCGTGAACAGGCCCGTGAACGGCAGCGGCACGCCCGCCTCCGTCACACCGCCCACGACGCTCACCACGAACGAGCCGCCGTCCAGATACGCGGCGCACTCCTTGGCCTTCAAGAACACGCGTTCGTGCAGGTCGAGCAGCTCATCGACCGCTTCCGACCGGCGAGCCGCGCGCAGACGGGGGTCGGTCGCGTCCACAAGCACCCTGACGTGCGCGGACACACCGTCGTCGCGGCCCGTCCTGAAGCGCGGTGCGTTGGTCAGCACGACGGCGTCCGCCGGGATCGCGGGGGGTGCCGTGCGGACAGGGCGACGCGGGTCGGGGGCCAGCTCGAACACGTGACGGTCCAGCAGCCGTCGCGGTTCGTGCTGTGCGGCGGCCCCCGGAGACCGCGCGTCCCGCACGGCGGCCCCGGCCTTCCGCGGGTCCCGCGTGTCAGGTCTCCTCAGTTTGATGAGGCGCGCGCCGGCGCCGGGGTCGGGCCTGAGCTCGATCGCCCCGTCTCCGCCGCCCTCCAGGAACGCGATCAACTCGCGGGCGCCCTGCGCGCCCAGCAGATTCGCCCTGCTCATGCCGTGGCCTCCAGCCTGTCCTCGGCGACCGCCTCGACGGACACCACGGCCAGCACCGGCAGTCCCTCGGCCAGAGCCAGCGACTCGCGGGTGACCGCGAACAGGAACGTGCCCTCGCCGATCGGCCCGCAGCCGAGCAGGTCGCCCCACGACCGCAGACTGTTGCCGTTACTTCCCGCCACCAGAACGACGTCCACGTCGCCGAAGTCCAGGTAGCGTCCGGCCAGGTCGAAGGCGTCGGCCAGCGAGGCGGCACCGCCGTCCACGGCGATGTTGAGCCCGCGCAGGTCGAAATAGCCACACAGGCGGGCGGCGATGACGTTCGGCATCTCACCGGGAAAGGAGTCCTCGTCCGGCGGCCCGATGAGCCCCTCCACGCGCTCGCGCAGCTCCACCGCCCGCTCGCCCGCCAGGTGATCGAGCTCGTCCAGGTAGGCGCGCACGGCGTACAGGACGGCGTTGCGGGTGGGACCGGTGTGGCCCACGACCACGCCGGTCGTGCGGTTGTGACGGGCGCAGAACTCGCGGACGCGCGGCTCCAGCCGCTGCATGCACTCGATGATCATAAGCTGGGTACGGTCGGTCGCCCGGATCGTGGACGCCGGCAACCGCAGACGGGCGAACGGCGGATGCGGATAGCGGTCGCCGAACGAGTCCGGCTGGAGGTGCCGTCCGCGCGCCCACGCGCCTACCTGCTCGTTGTCCTCGGCCCCCGGCGTGTGCGCCGACCAACCGACGATCACCATGGGCTCGTCGTTCCTGACCCCGTAACCCGCTCGTGCGGGCCGGTCCTGGAGGAACTCCTGCACCAGCAGGTGCGCGTTCGTACCGCCGAACCCGAATCCGGACACGGCAGCCGTGCGCGGCCCATCGGGCCGGGACGGCCACCGCACCGGCCGCGTGGGAATGGTCAGATTGCAGGTCGCCAATCCGAAGGAGTCCGGCGCGGCCGAGAAGCGATGCTGGGGAGGGATCGTCTCGTGCCGCAGCCCCAGCAGCGCGTGGATGACCGACACCACGCCCGCCGCCCAGCCGGTGTGGCCGATCAGCGACTTGTTCGAGGTCACCCGCACCTGACGGGTGCCGGCATAGGCGGCGCGCAGGCTGAGGAACTCGGCCTCGTCACCCGCCGGGGTGCCCGTGGCGTGCGCGATCACCCAGTCGACGTCGTCGGCGCCGACACCCGACTTGTCGAAGGCGCGGGCGATCGCGAGTTCCTGGCCCGCGCTGGAAGGCGCGTAGATCGCTTTGCCCTTGCCGTCCGCCGACAGCCCGACGCCCGCGATGAGGCCGTGCACGGTGTCGCCGTCCGCCAGCGCCCGCGACAGCCGCTTCAGCACCACGACGCCGGCGCCGTCGGAGAACAGCACGCCGTCCGCGTTCCTGTCCAGGGCGCGCACCTCGCCACCACGCGACAGACCGTGGAGCTTGGAGAACAGCACAGAACCGCCGGGGGCCAGCGCGAACGCGCCGCCGCACACGGCGACCTCGGCCCGGTCCGCCAAAAGGTCGCGTACCCCCAGATCGACGGCGTAGAGGGATGACGAGCACGCGGTGTCCACCATGAGCAGCCGCGTGTCCGCCGGGAGCAGGCCGTCGATCGCGCTCGCGCCCACCCGGTGCGGGAGCGGCTCCGACCGGAGGGCGTCGCCGTGCGGCAGCACACCGGGGCCGCCGAGCTCCAGGTCCACCAGCGCCTCCACCAGGTGCTGGCTGCCGTCGGGGGTGTAGCCGAAGCAGGCGGTGAAACGATCGGCGTCCCGCCTGGTCACACCCTCCAGCGCCTGGTGGACGCTGTGCCGCAGCCACAGCGCGGTGTGGTCGAGCCCGGCGTCCGGGCGTTCCTCGGCCAGGGCGGGGTGCGGGGTGAAGTCGGTGATGAAGCCGGAGCGGCGCTGGTAGGTCTTGTCGGGGGCGCCGGGGTCGTCGTCGTGGAAGCTCGCCAGCGGCCAACGGTCCGGTGGGACGTCCACGAACAGGTCGGCGCCCTCGGTGAGCAGCCGCCAGAACGCGTCGGGATCGTTGGCTCCCGGCACGGCCAGCCCCATGCCGACCACCGCGATCGGATCCACGCCCTGGATCCGCTCTGTGCGCGCCTCGGGCACGGGTCCGAGCTCGGATCCGGGTTCCGGCCTGGGTTCCGGCCTGGGTTCCGGTCGCGACCGCGCGGGCTCCGGCCCGGGGTCCGGGGACAGTGCCGCGCGGTGCAGCGACAGGCCGCCGTCCGCGACCACCGTCTGTCCCGTGACCCAGGCCGCACCCGGCGACGCCAGCAGCAGCACCAGGTCCGCCAGGTCGGCCGGGGTCGCCAGCCGGCCCATCGGGGTCGCGGCCACGGCGTTCGCGCTCATCGAGTCGAAGCCGGGGAACATCCGTCCGACAGGGTTGTCCAGCAGCCCTGCGGAGGCGGTGTTCACGCGGATCCCGTCCGGCGCGAACTCGGCGGCCAGGTAGCGGGTCAGCGCCTCCAGCGCCGCCTTGGACAACCCCACCGGCAGATAGTTCGCCGGTGTGTACGCCGCCCCGACCGAGGAGACGTTGACGACGCAGCCCTTGTCCGAGCGCGCCAGCAGCGGACGGGCTGCGCGAGCACACCACAGCGCGCCCTTGACGTTGGTTTCGTACGCCTGGTCCAGGTGCTCCTCGGTGAGCTCGTCCCAGCCGACGAAGGTGCCCGTGGCGGCGTTGTTGACCAGCAGGTCCAGCCGTCCGTACGCCGAGGTCACCTCGTCGAACATCCGGCGCACCTGGTCTTGCTTGGCCACCGACGCCCGGATCACCCGGACGCCGCCGCCCAGCTCGGCCGCGAGCTCCTTGGCCGCGTCGTAGGAGTGGAAACAGTTCAGCACCACCGTGGCGCCTGCCTCGGCGAGCGAGCGCACGAGGTGCGTTCCCACGCTGCCCGCCCCGCCCGTGACGAGGGCCACCCGGCCCTCGAACGCCGTCATGCCGCGTCCGACTTGGCCAGCGAGTCGACCGTGAAGTCCACCACCTGACCGAACGTGCGGTAGTCGGACACTCGCAGGTCCTCGGGGCGCCTGCCCAGCTCGAAAAGGAGGTTGAGCCGGCTCATGAGCTCCACGCGCTTGACCGAGTCGACACCGAGGTCGGCCTCCAGCTCGGCATGGTCCTCGAAGACCTCCTCCGGGTACTCCAGGGCGGTGGCGTAGAGGTCGCGCACGCGGGCGGCGATCGCCTCCCTCGACTGCGAGGCCGCGCCTCCGGCGGAGACGGCGGTGCTTTCTTCGACGGCCACCTGAGTGGTGGGGACATCGACGGTCACCGGCCGGACGACGGCGCTGTCGGCGGAAATCGTCCGGACAGCGGGGTTCTCGATGGTCGTCGACCGAGTGACGGGATTCTCCGCGGTCACCGACCGGGAGGTGGCGGCGGGAGCCAGGAAACGTCCGGTCTCCCGCAACGTGTTCACGTCCTGAAGCAGCGGCGTGCACACGGACGCGGCCCGGTGCGCCGACCGCACCCGTGACGTCAGTGCCCGCCCCGCGCCCACCTCCACCCAGACGCCCGCGCCGGAACGGTGCAGCCGCTCGACGGCCGCGCCGAAGCGCACCGGGGTGACGAGGTGGGAGGCGAGCAGTTCGCCGAGGTCGTCCGAGTCGCGATAGTAACGGCTCAGGATGGGCGAGAAGACGGGCACGTCCAGCTCGCGCCGCCCGTACCCGGTGAGCCTACGGCCCAGTTCCCGCCCGGCAGGGGCGAGCAGCGGGCTGTGGAACGGGTGCGGCGCGCGCAGCTCGGTGACGGAAAGTCCCACGGCGTCGGCGATCGCGGACGTGCGCCGCAGCGCGTCGGCCGGCCCCGCCACCACCGTCTGATCCGGCCCGTTGTCCACCGCGATCACGGCCCCGGAGGTGGGCAGCAGATCCAGGATCTGCTGGGTCCGCTCCGCCGCGCAGCCCAGCGCCAGCAGCCCGCCGCCGCTGCTGTCGTGCTCGCGCAGCACGATGATGCGGTGGCAGAGGATCTCCGCCCCCTCGGCGATGTTCAGCGCGCCGCCGGCGACCAGGGCCGCGATCTCGCCGAGGCTGTGCCCGACGAGCACGCTGAACCGTGCTCCCTCCTCGGTGAGCGCGCGGTGAGCCGCGGTGGACGCGGCGAACACGGCCAGCTGCAGGACATCCGGCGCCTCATTCAGCAACCGCTCCGGGGAATCACCGGAAAAAGCGCGATCCAGGCCCTTGCCCAGCATTCCCCTGGCCACTTCGTCGATGATTTCAATCGCTTCTGTCGCACCATTTCCATGGTCCTTCAACCATCGCAGGGCGTTCGGCACATATGCGCCTTGACCCGGGAAAAGGCCGACCACTATCTCTACGGTGCCCAGCATTTCCTTTCCCTCCCCGAGCATGAAGAACAGGCAAACGCGTCGCCCATTGCAGTCCCCACGAAAAAATGCGTGCGAGGGATTGACTCTTTTGACGACAACCGCGATCATGATGCACTGGGCACCCCTAAGGTTTTAACTACATTCGTAGATCATGGTTCAAGTCGCCGGGGAACGGCCTGTAGCCGGTGGAGCATCCCGCGGCGAGCTTCGCCTTGACCTACGATCTGGTCGTGTCCCGGAATGCCGATCCGACCGCGCTCGCCGGGAAGAACCGGCCGCTCCGACGTCTTTCCGAGCCGACCGCGAAGTACCATCGGTCAATGACCGAAATGACCGAAACCACGCCCGGCTGGCTCGCTCCGGAAGAACTGGAGGCGACCCGCGCGCGGATGCCGATCCTCTACGTCGACGCCGTCCCCGTACGGGTCGACGAGACGGGAACGGTCACGCGCGTCGGCCTGCTGCTGCGCATCGGAGCGGACGGAGCGGTCAGCCGCGCCCTCGTCTCCGGCCGCGTGCTTCACCATGAGCGCGTCCGCGACGCGCTCATGCGGCACCTGGAGAAGGATCTCGGTCCGACGGCACTGCCCTGCATCCCCCCTTCCCCGCAGCCGTTCACCATCGCCGAGTACTTTCCGACCCACGGCGTCACGCCCTATCACGACCCCCGGCAGCACGCGGTCTCCCTCGCCTACGTCGTCCCGGTCACCGGCGACTGCCGTCCCCGTCAGGACGCCCTCGACCTCGTCTGGTTCACCCCCGAGGAGGCTTCCTCACCGGTGGTGCAGCAGGAGATGCTCGGCGGGCAGGGCCTCCTGCTGAAGCAGGCCCTCGCACACGTCGGCTGCCTTTCCTGACCGTCGCACGCCCTGTCGCACGCCCTGGGGAAACGACCGGTCGTCGTACTCGGGCCGGTGCCGCACGCATCGGCCGCTTTCCCGGCCGCCGCACAGGTCGATCACCTTCGGCGACGTACGGCCATGATCCTTTTTCCTGGGCTGTGGCGGGTCTGGGTCATGACGGTCTGGGTATGAGGGCTTCACCGACGCCTACGGGTGGCCCTCGCCGAGCCGGCCTTCCCGGGACAGGAAGCGATGGATGCGTTTTCATGCGGATTTACACATTCACTCGAAATACGCGCGGGCCTGCAGCAAAGAAAGCGACCTGGAGCACCTGACGTGGTGGGCTCGGCGCAAGGGCGTCGCGTTGCTGGGCACCGGTGATTTCACGCATCCGGCGTGGTTCGAGCATTTACGCGAAAATCTCGTACCGGCGGAGCCGGGGCTGTTCCGGCCCCGCGAGGAGATGGCCCCGGAGGCCCTCGGACCGCTGCCCGCCGGTGTCGGCCCCGGTGAGGTGCGGTTCATGCTGTCCGCGGAGATATCCACGATCTACCGGCGCGGCGAGCACACCCGCAAGATCCATCACCTGGTCTACATGCCGGGCTTCGACGAGGCCGCGACGTTCAACGCCAGGCTCGACCGGATCGGCGACCTGAGCTCGGACGGACGCCCCATCCTCGGCCTCGACTCCCGTGCCCTGCTGGAGATCACCCTGAGCAGCGGTGACGGCGCCTACCTGGTGCCCGCCCACGTCTGGACGCCGTGGTTCGGCGTCTTCGGCTCGAAGTCGGGCTTCGACACGATCGAGGAGTGCTACGGCGAGCTCTCCGGCCACATCTTCGCGCTGGAGACCGGCCTGTCCAGCGACCCTGCCATGAACTGGCGGGTCTCCGCCCTCGACCGCTACCGGCTGGTCAGCCACTCCGACGCCCACTCGCCGCCCATGGTCGGCCGCGAGACCACGGTGTTCGAGACCGACCTCGACTACTTCGCCGTCCTGCGGGCGCTCCGGACCGGGATTGGGTACGCGGGAACGACCGAGTTCTTCCCCGAGGAGGGGAGATACCACGTCGACGGGCACCGCAGGTGCGACGTCCGGATGGGTCCCGAGGAGACGCGCGGGCGCGACGGGATCTGCCCCGTGTGCGGGAAGCCGCTCACGGTGGGCGTGCTGAACCGGGTCCAGGAACTCGCCGACCGGCCCGACGGTTTCCGGCCAGACGGCGTCGCGGGCTTCCGCAACCTCGTACCGCTGCCGGAGATCGTCGGCGAGATCCTCGACGTGGGGTCGAAGAGCAAGAAGGTCCTCAGGGAGGTCGACAGGCTCACCGCCGCGCTGGGCCCCGAGCTGGGGATCCTGGAGGACGTACCGGTCGAGGACATCGCGGACCTCTCACCGCCGCTCGCGGAGGCCGTCGGACGGCTGCGCCGCGGCGAGGTGATCAGGGAACCCGGGTACGACGGCACGTACGGCGTGATCCGGCTCTTCGAACCGGGCGAGCTGGAGCGGGCGCGCGAGGAGACCGCCCCGACGCTTTTCTAGTGGGCCGTCACACAAGCTTGCCGGGGAAACCAGACCTGAAGAGAGCCGGTCACCCGGTCGTGACACCCGGTCGACGTTCGGAGACGGGCCACCAGCCCCGCCTGCCAGGCACTACTTTCCAGGTCCCCGCCTTCGAGACACCGCTTTTCCGGCCCGCTGCCCCGACACCCAACCCCGCTGACCGCGACCTCCCGGCCTCCCCGCGGTCCCGATCTCCGTGACCGCGCCCCTCGATTCCG
Organism: Streptosporangium sp. NPDC000563; assembly: GCF_040299985.1. NCBI lineage: Bacteria > Bacillati > Actinomycetota > Actinomycetes > Streptosporangiales > Streptosporangiaceae > Streptosporangium > Streptosporangium sp. NPDC000563. The sequence goes on from NZ_JBEPDA010000001.1 coordinate 132,849, forward strand.
TGCGTGCGGCCTTCCTGGACTCCGGATCACCGCAGCGCGCTCATCCTCGCGAGGGCGGCGGCGAAGAAGGACCGCGGGGCCTGTGCGGCCACGACGAACGCGTCGGCCGCGGTGTCCACGTCGGTGAGGCGGGGCATCAGGGCGACGCTCAGCCCGGCCTCCTCCAGCCTCCGCAGCTGGATCTCTCCGACGGTCGGCTCCGACCTCGGGACGCCGAGCAGGAGTGCGGGCTCGGGAGCGCGCAGCCCGAGCAGCCAGAACCCGCCGGCCGTCGTCGGGCCGAACACCGCGTCGTAGGCGCTGAGCATGGACAGGGCGTAGACGAGCATGTCCGGGGTGACCTGCGGGGTGTCGGCGCCGATGAGCACGACCGGTACGGGCAGGAGCCGGTGGGCGTCGTCGAAGGCCGCGGCGAGCCGCTCGTCCGGCGCTTCCCCGCGCTGCGGCAGCACCGTGAAACCGTGGGGAAGCCAGGGGCCGGGGGCGCCGTCGAGCGCGAGCACCCTCCTGTCGACGGGAACGCGGGCGACCGCGCGCAGCGTGTCCTCGAGGGCGGCGGCGGCCAGCGCGGCCGCCTCACGCGCGGTGAAGGGCGGGATCAGCCGGGTCTTCACCTGTCCCGGCACCGGCTCCCTCGCGATCACCACCACCTGCCCCTCGGGCGGCCCGCCCTGGGACGGTACGCGCCGCGACGGCCCGCCCCAGGCTCGTCGGCTCCTGGACGCCTCGCCATGAGGTGTCTCGTTCCCGGTGTTCCAGATGTGAGGGAACGGGCCGGTGCCGTACCGTCCGCTCCCGGCACGGCTCATGCGTCCGCTCGATCGGCCATGACCCGGCGCGTCAGAACCGCCTCCCCGTACGGGCACTGCGGCACCACGTCGATCTTCATCGTTCGACGTTAAGGCCGGTGGGCGGGCTCCCTCGTGAGGGCGAGGACGTGCTGCCAAGAAATGACCGGTTCAGGCCCACGGTTGGAGAATGTTTGGGAATTCCGGCGCGAATACCCCTACTCGCCACGATCACCAACCGGCGTCGCGCCCCCCGAGCTCTTTCAGGAGCGCGTTCGGGAGAACTCCCTACATGCTCTCGGTGAACGTCCGGGAGTTGCTCTCGCTGCTCTGGTAGCTCTGGTAGCCCGGCCCCCACGTCCAGGTCTCCGTACGATCGCCGTTTTTGACGGTCTCCCTCCCGAAGAGCGAGCATTCGCCCGACACGGCGGGAGTGGGCGGGATGAGGGCGGCGGACGCGACCGGCGCGGCGAGCACCACCGTGGAGGCGGCGAGGGCGGCGCCGGTGAGGGCGATGACAGCGGTGATACAGCGGGCAACAGGCATGGGTTCTCCCATGACGTGCGGATGATCCGACGGAGATATCACCTTTTTTCCGGAAAGCCGAACCACGCCGACCATCAAGATTCACACCGAGCCACATTCGGATCATCCGGATTTGTCCACCGCCTGGAATCACACCTTCCACGACCAGGGGATAAATCATCTCAAATACGAAATTTCGGGCATTGAAAACAGGTGAATTTTATCGCTTCTCGCAAAACACCTGCATCACCCGGCACTGGCGTATAACCTCGCGAAGTCTCAACACGCGAAAAAGGACGTGGCGTGGCAGGATCATGGGCGGAGCTGCCGACGGGACGCGTCGTGCGCGTTCGCGGCGCGGACCCCGACGCCATCGCCCTTTCGATCGACCCGCTTCCCGACGACGCGCCGGCGATTGTCACCTACTACGCGGGTGGCACGCGATCCGCGGGGGAAACGGTCTCCTCGGTACTGAGTGAGCTGGAAAAAGCCGCCGTCGATCTGTTCCCCGCGTGGCTGCCCGGCGCCGAGGGCATCGGCGGCCCCGGTGGCGCGGGCGGGCGCGCCGTACGCGTGCTCGCCCTGCGGGCCGCGTCCGCGACCGAGCACTTCGGCCCCTTCCTCGCCGACCTCGCCGAGCGGGCGCTTCACGAGGTCGAACCTCCCCCGCCACAAGGGGCGTCACGGGAGGCCACGGCCCGGGAGGCGCTCCGGGCGTCGCGGGAGGCGGCGACTCGGGAGGCACTTCGCGGGGCGTCGCGGGCCGCTCGGGAAGCGCTACGAGGAGCCTCTCGCGAGGCGAGAGCGCGGCGCCCCTCCAGATTCACCGCCGAGACGCGGGCAGCCGGCCTGGGGCGAGTGATCGCCGCCAGCTTCGGCCGGTCCCGCGCGGCGATCCTCGTACACGTGCCCGCAGACCTCTCTCCCTCGGCGGAGGAGGCGCTCGTCGCGGGGTGCGAATGGCTCGCCCACCACGGTGGCCTGGGAATCTGGCTCATCGGCGCCCCCCTGGCCACCGTGGACCGGATCGCCGTGACGACCCTGCGACTGCCGGCCGAGGTGACGGACCTCCTCCGCGGCCTACCGGAACCGGCGGATCCCCAGCCCGAGGCCCGTACGGCGCACACGGTCACCTACCCGGCGTTGGCGGGAAGACCGCATCCGGCGAGCGTCGCCGAACGGACGCTGGAGGCCGCGCTCGCCACGTGCGACTGGGCGACGGGACGCGCGTGGAACCAGACCCACCGGCCGCACCCGCTCGTCAACCCCATCCGGGTGGACCTGCTCTGGCGGGACGAGCGGTGCGTGATCGAGATCGACGGCCCCGAGCACCACTCCCCGCGCGCGTACGCGGCGGACAGGCAACGGGACGTACGGCTCCAACTCGACGGCTACGCCGTGCTGCGCTTCACCAACGCGCAGGTCATCACCGATACGAAAACTGTGCTTCACCAGATAAGGCGATTTCTCCGGGACCGTCGCCCCGGAGCGTTGGAAGGATTAGAACATGCCCGATAAAGCACTTTCACTGCCGGAAATCGCCGCACTGCTGGTGTTGATGATCGAGGCGAGAGAGATCTCCAATCCGGAGCTCAAGGAACGTCACGGTCTGACGCTCACCGGGGAAGCGCGCCGGAACTTGAACGACCTGAAGCTGGTGGAGAGCCGAAAGGAAGGGCGCTCGTTCGCCCACGTGCTGACCAACGCCGGATGGGCCGCCCTGGCCACCGAACTCCGAGCCGGGGTCGTCCTCCCTGAGCGCTCGGGCTCGGCGGGAGTCGCGCTCCGCGCCGTCCTGTTCGGACTGCAGAGCTTCATGGAACGATCCGACTGCAGCCTCACCGACATCTTCGGCGGAAACTCCGCCCCTGTGTCCGAGGACTCTTCCGGCGACCCCGCACCGGCACCCGCAGCCTCCTCGGACGATCCCGCGCCCACGACTCTCGCAGACACCCTTGCAGAGGCCCCCATGACCCCGGCCTCCGTAAACACCCCTGCGGAGACCCCCACGACCCCAGCTTCCGCAGACACCCCCGCAGCTCCTCCGGCCCCGGTGGCTCTGGATGTCGAGCAGCGCATTCGTGCCGCCTACCGCAAGCTGGCCACCGAGCCGGGCGCCTGGGTAAGTCTCACGAGGCTCCGCCCCCTGCTGGGCGAGGTACCGAGGGCGACGGTCGACGAGACTCTCATCCGAATGAACCGCATGAGTAATGACGTGAACATCATTCCCGAGGCCAACCAGAAGACGCTCTCCCAAAAGGACAGGGACGCGGCGGTGACCATGGGCGAGCAGGAGAAGCACCTCCTCAAAATCGAGGCGCGATGAGAAACGAGGAGCGCAGGTTACTGACGGAGTTCAAGCTCAGGCTGAACTCGGTGCTGACCGTCGACGACGTGTGGAACACCTCGCCGTTCCACGTGAAAGGCCTGCACCGCCACACCGGCCAGCTCCTGCTCGACGGGCTGGGCGAAGCCGGGGAGAGCCGGGGACCAAGCCCGATCGGTGTGGTCGTCCAGGGGCAGCGGGGCACGGGCAAGACGCACCTGTTGGGCTGGGCGCGCGCCCGGGTCCTGAGGGAGGGCGGATATTTCATCTTGGTGAGCCTGCTGGACGCCAGGAGCTTCTGGGAGAGCGTCGTGGTGTCGATGCTCGACAGCCTCTCCCGCAAGGTCAGGGAGGAGGACGGGGCGAACCAGCTCAAGATCTTCCTGGAGCACCTGTCGGAACTGGTCGAGGTTCCCCGGATGGTGCGGCGCGCGGTGACCGGGAACACGGCGTTGACAAGGGAGGCCCTCGACGCCTTCGTCGAGGCGCTGCACCGCTTCGACGGACCGCTGTGCCTGGACACCCAGAACACCGTGCGGGCGCTCGTCCTGCTCGCCTCCGGTGGCCTCGCGACCCAGGACATCGGAACCTCCTACCTCTCTTCCATCCCCGAGGAGGAGCCAGGCGAGCGCGCCCCGTGGGGGATCCGGCGAGGTGAGAAGACACCGCAGGAGATCGTGAAGGACATCTCGCGGCTGATGGCGCTCACCGGCCCCACCGTGATCGCGGTCGACCAGATCGACATGCTCATCGCGCAGTCCTCGATCGCCGGTGTCAACGACTTGGAGCAGGACTGGCAGCAGGCCCTCGTTGTCGAGCAGGTCGCGGGCGGCTTGATGGCACTGAGGGAGGTCACCCGCAGGACGCTCACGGTCGTCTCCTGCCTCCCCGCGACCTGGATCCTCATCGAGAGGCTCGCGACCGACACCGTCCAGGACCGGTTCAGGAAGACGGTCCAGCTCATGACCATTCCCGACGCGAAGGTGGGCCGCGAACTGGTCGAGCGGCGGTTCGCCCCGCCGTTCCGAGGGGTCGACTTCACGCTGCCCTATCCGACATGGCCGGTGCTGCCGTCCGCGTTCGAGGACGCACCCGACTTCACCCCACGGCAGTTGTTGAAGGTCGTCGACCGGCATCTCCACTCCTGCCTGGTCGACGGCGAGATCAGGGAGCTGGAGAGCCTCAACTCCCGCCCCACCACGGATCCGCCCCCCGTCCCCGGCCCCCCTGTCTCCCCGCAGGAGTTCGCGGCGCTGGACGCCCGCTTCGCCGTGCTGCGAGACAGGGCGGACGTGACCTCGGCGACCGCTCCCTCGACCGAGGACATGACGATGCCCGCGCTGCTCTCGGCGGGGCTCAACGCCTGGATCGCCGAACAGGGCGACGCGGAACGCCTGTTCAGCCAGGATCCCCCGCCGAGCTCGAAGCCTCCCCTGCACGCGCGTCTGCGCCGCAGCCTGGACGAGACCACCGAGGACGAGGCGCACTGGTGCTTCCGTGCGATCGCCACCAAGCACGCCAACGCCGCGCTGGTCCGCCTGCGCAACGCCTCGGTGGCGGCGGGCCTGGACGCCGAAGTCCCGAAGCGGAAACTGTTCGTGCTGCGGAACGCGGAGTGGGCGAAAGGACCGCGCACCCGGGAGGTCCTCGCGGAGTTCGAGCGGGCGGGCGGCAGGGTGCTGCGTGTGGACGACGAGGACCTCAGGATCCTCACGGCGCTCCGTGACCTGTTCGTCGAGGACCCCGCGAACCTGCAGTCCTGGCTCGTCTCGCGGAAGCCCAGTGGTGACGTCAAGCTGTTCAGCGAGGCGCTGGGTGACGGGTGGACCGTTCCCGGCGAGCCATCCGGCCCCGAAGGTCCGCCCTCTCCCGTCACCTACGACGAGCCGACCGACCAGGTCGCTCTCGAAGATGCCGAGGAGGTGGCGGGGCACGCCACCGTAGTGGCCGACCTCGGACACACCGCCATCGGAGGACACCCCGGCCAGGTCACTTCCTCACCGCAGGTCTCCCCCGTGGCAAGACCCGCTCTGAGGCCCGACACGGAGTCCGACGCGAGACCCGCAAACCACGGACCCTCGAACCACGCGAACCGTCGTACAGAATCCGACGCGAGCCCTCATGCGAGCCCCGCGAACCACGCGCCCCTTCGTACGAGACCCGACGCGAACCGCGCGCCTTCCGTCACCCTCGGCAGGGCGATGACCGACGGCACCCCTCTCGAACTCGACCTGGAATCGCTCAGGAAACACACCGCGATCTTCGCCGGCTCCGGGTCGGGGAAGACCGTGCTCATTCGCGGCCTGATCGAGAAGTGCGCGCTCCAGGGCGTGTCGGCCATCGTGCTCGATCCCAACAACGACCTGGCACGTCTGGGAGACCCCTGGCCGTACCCGCCGGCACACTGGGACGCCGATGCCCCCGCGAAGGCCGAGAGGTATCTCGCCGACACCGACGTCGTGATCTGGACGCCGCGTCGCAGCGCGGGACGTCCCCTCAGCTTCCAGCCCCTGCCCGACTTCGCGAGCGTCCTCGACAACCCCGACGAGTTCACCGAGGCCGTGGAGGTGGCCGTCGCGTCCATCGTGCCGAGGATCAAACTGGACGCGAGAACGACCAAGGCCCAGCTCGGGCAGGCGGTGCTCAGGGAGACGCTCAGACACTACGGAAGGCAGGGGGCGAGCAGCCTCAGGGGGCTCATCGCGATGCTGTCGGCACTGCCGGACGGGGTGAGCGAGCTCGACAACGCGGAGAAGATCGCGTCCGAGCTGGCCCAGAGCCTGACCGCGGCCATGGTGAACGACCCGATGTTCGGCGGTGAGGGCGCGCCGGTGGATCCCGGGCTCCTGCTCACCCCTCCCCCTGGAAAGAAGGCTCGCGTCTCGGTGATCAGCCTTGTCGGGCTGCAGTCGGACTACCAGCGGCAGAGCTTCGTGAATCAACTGCAGATGGCCCTGTTCGCCTGGATCAAGAAGAACCCGGCCGGTGACCGGCCGCTGGGCGGGCTGTTCGTGATGGACGAGGCCCAGACGTTCGCGCCGTCCGGCACGATGACGCCCTGCACGCACAGCACGCTCGCGCTCGCCTCCCAGGCCCGCAAGTACGGACTTGGTCTCGTGTTCGCGACCCAGGCGCCCAAGGGACTGCACAACCGGATTCCCGGTAACGCCGCGACCCAGTTCTTCGGCCTGCTGAACAGCCCGATCCAGATCTCCGCCGCGAGGGAGATGGCCCAGGCCAAGGGGAGCGACGTCACCGACATCTCGCGGCTGCGGACGGGCCAGTTCTACGCGGCCTCCGAGGGGGCTGCGTTCGTGAAGGTGCAGGTCCCCATGTGCCTGAGCCACCATCCGAAAGACCCGCTCAGCACCGAGGAGGTCATCGCGAGGGCGGGGAGACCGGTGGCGGACTTCCGCTGACCTCGCCGATCGAGCGCAGGACGGCGTCGGGGACGACGAGGTCGGCGCGGAAGCGGGTGGTGGCGATGAGGTCGGCGTTGCGCTGGTCGGTGCCCAGCGCCCAGGCCGCGGCGGCCTCGGGGTCCTTGCCGAAGCGCTCGTGCCGGGCGACGAGGCGGCGTACGCGCTCGTCCGGGTCGAGGTCGCAGTACCAGACCTCGTGGAGCCACGATCGCACGCGTGCCCAGTCGCCCCGGTCGAGCAGCAGGTAGTTTCCCTCGGTGACGACGAGCCTGGCGGCCCGAGGGACCGGGATGCTTCCCGCGATCGGCTGCTCCAGATCACGTTCGAACGCGGGCGCGTAGACCATGTCGTCCTCGTCCTCGCGCAGGCGGCGCAGGAGCGCCGCGTATCCGGCGGCGTCGAAGGTGTCGGGCGCGCCCTTGCGCTCGCGGCGCCCGAGCCGGTCGAGCTCGACGTCGGCGAGGTGGAAGCCGTCCATCGGCACGTACGCCACCCACTCCCGCTCCGGCAGTCCCTCCGGAGGCGCCGATCGCAGCAGGCCGACCAGGTGCTCGGCGAGGGTGGTCTTGCCCGCCCCCGGGCTCCCGGTGACGCCGAGCAGCGCGCGGTGCCCCTCCCGTACGAGGGAGCGCGCCCTGACCACCAGGTCGTCGAGGGAGGTTGTCGGGTCGTCCCCGGCCGTAACCGCCGAAGTGCTCGTCACGTGAACGAACGTAGCCGAGCCGCCCGCCGACCTCCAGCGCGGCCCGTACGTCCCGACGGCGCTGCAACAATTCCGGTCCCTGCGCCGTCTAGGCCGTAACGACGCAGAAAGGACGACAGTTGGCCGACGAACCCGGCTTTGACGACTTCGTGGTCGAACGAGGCGAGGCGCTGCTCCGCTACGCGTACGTCCTGACCGGCAACCCGCACGACGCCGCCGACCTCACGCAGGAGGCGCTGACCCGATTACGCACCGCCTGGCCGAGGGTGCGGCGCAAGAGCGACGCGCTCGGTTACGCCCGGACGACGATGGCTCGGCTGCACATCAGCATCTGGCGCCGGCGCAGGCGCGAGCATCTCACCGGGGAGCCGCCCGAGCAGACCTGGGAGGTGGTCTTCCCGTCCGACGAGGACCGGGGGCTCTGGAAAGAACTGGCCGCGCTGCCCCGCAGACAGCGCGCCGTGCTGGTGCTCCGCTACTACGAACAGCTGACCGACGCCGAGATCGCCGAGGTGCTCCGCATCTCCCAGGGGACCGTGCGCAGCCAGGTCTCCCGGGGCCTGGACAAGCTGCGATCCGCCGTCTCCACCTCACCGAAGGCCTACGGGGGCACGCGATGACCGAGATCGAAGACAAGCTGAGCCGCGTCCTGTCCGCAGCCGCGGAGCAGGTGCCCGAGCAGGCGCGGATCACGTTGTCCGCGGCGGTCAGGGAACGCCGTCGGCCTCGGCGGGCGCCCGCCGCGCTACTCGCGGCGGTGGCCGTGGTCGTGGTGGCCGGTGGGGCGGGTACGGCGGTGCGAACCCTGGGCGCGTCGGCCGTACCCCAGCCCGCGGTGAACGCCACGGGTGCGCAGAAATCCACGCCACCGCCGATCCCGGGATGGGATGACGACCTGCCACCGCACATCGAGCGGGTATGGCCGCAGGCCCTGCACAAGATCCCGGCCAGGCTGCCCGATGGCCGTGTCTACCATCCGCAGTTGCTTCTCGACGATCGGACGCTGCTCGTCATAACGAGAGTGGGCGCCGAGAAAAGGCGGCTCCTGTGGAGCTACGACCTGGTGAGCGGCAAGCTCCGGCGGATCGCCGAGTTCCCGAGCCGGAATTCGACGCTCATCGCCGAAAACGTCACCGTGAACGGCGGAAACATCGCCTGGTGGGCGTCGTACAAGGAGCCGGGCAAGCAACGGGTCGCGCGGATCTGGACGGTGCCCGTCGGCGGCGGCACTCCCCGTAAGGTGACCGACGTCCCGCTGGAGGACGTCATGAAGAAGGGCCACATCCGGGCATTGGAAGTGGTGGGCTCGGACGTGGTCTTCTCCCGCGAGAGCGGCGGGGTGTACACGGCACCGCTACGCGGCGGCACTCCGCACCTGGTGCCGGGCACCGAAGGACAGCACCTCCTGGGGTGGCCCTGGGTCGGCTCCCACAGCAAACAGGCCGTCTTCGCCAAGCTGTTCAATATCAAGACGCGGGAGCGGCGCGACGCCGTCGTCAGGCCCGGCGAGAAGTTCGTCAGGTGCGGCGTCAACCGATGCTATGGCCACAGCTCGTCCGGCGGGCCCGGCCCGCGCGTCTTCGCCCGCGACCGCGACGGCTCCCGGGAGCAGACGCTGCCCTCCGTGATCGAGGTAGGTGACGATCCTGGCCTGGAGCGGTTCTACAAGGGGACGCTCATGAAAGGCGTCGTCCTCCACGACGCGCTTACCGGCACCTCCGCCGACCTGGGCGTACGGCAGGACAAACAGGGGGTGATGACCATCCCCGACGGCGGCTTCGACCGGCTGATGGCCTATCAGGTCGGCAAGGAGATGTACGTCGTGGACCTGGCTGCCATCGAATAGCGAAGATGCCGGGACTCATGCCCACCCCGGCACCTTCGGGGAACGCTCCTCACCGCGAGAACAGCCGACCTCTCCCCCTGAAGGAACCCGGGGAAGACCGGCCGGTCCGAGGTGTACGGATCATCGTCGGGGGCCGAAGGCGGAGGCGTGGTCAGAGCGGCGGCGTGGAGGCGGTGCGGAGGGCGGAGAGGACGAGTGCGCTCGCCTCGCGGCCGGCCTTCAGCATCTCCTCCGCCGAGCCGCCGTTGCTCAAGCTGACGACGGTGGCGAGCTTGCCCCCGCCGATCACCGCGCCGACGATCGCCGACGCCTCGACGAGGCTCAGCTCCTCCGGGCATGCCCGGTGCAGGGCCTCGGCGAGCTCCCGCTGGCTCTCGAAGAGGAGCAGCAGGCCGCGGGCCCGCAGCGAGGGGACAGTCATCACGAGGTGGTTGATCGGGCCTATCTCGCCCTGGAGCTGCTCGTCGAGGGTGATCGCGGAGAAGCCGGAGTCGACGGCGCGGGCAAGGAGGTCGATCGCCCGGTCTCCCGGACGGGGCTCCGCGATCACCCGCAGCACGCTCTCGACGCCCTCCCGCGAGTTGGAGAAGATCACGTCCTCCTTGCTCGCGAAGTAGCTGAAGAAGGTGCGCGTCGAGACGTCGGCGGCCGCGGCGATCTCCGAGACGGTGGTCTGCTCGTAGCCCTTTTCCATGAAGAGATCCAGCGCGGCGGCGATGAGCGCGTGCCGGGTGCGCAGTTTCTTGCGTTCGCGCAGTCCCAGTGCCTCACTCATGCGGGCAGTTTAATCCATCAAGCCATACTTTGCACCTATTGAAACTTTGCACTTGATGTAGTTTTCTGGATGGGACGGAGCGCATCACCGCAGAGGAGCGCGAGATGACACAGTCCCAACCGGAAGCACAGGCCCACCGGGAACAGGCTCACCAGGAAGCGGTCACCTTCCCCTTCGGACGTCCCAGCCCCTTCGAACCGCCCGAGCGCCTGACCTCGTTACGCGAGGAGGGGCCCATCACCCCGATGGTCTACCCGGACGGCGCGACGGGCTGGCTCGTGACCGGCTACTCCGCCGTACGGTCGATCCTGGCCGATCCCCGCTTCAGCTCCCGGCGCGAGCTGCTGCACGTCCCCATGCCCTTCCCGCTGATGCAGGAGATGCGCCAACCGGCCGACCCCGGCATGTTCATCCGGATGGACCCGCCCGACCACACCCGCTACCGCAAGCCGCTCACCGCGCAGTTCACGGTGCGGCGGATGAAGCAGCTGGAGCCGAGGATCCACGAGATCACCGAGGAGCGGCTCGACGCGATGGAGAAGGCCGGGCCTCCCCAGGACCTGGTGAAGGAGTTCGCGCTGCCCATCCCCTCCCTGGTGATCTGCGAGCTGCTCGGCGTCCCGTACGCCGACCGCGACGAGTTCCAGCGGTCCACCGCGGTGCTGCTGAACCTGGAGTCCTCCGTCGAGGACATCCGCGCGACGATCGCCGGCTTCGGCGCGTTCTTCGCCCGGCTCATCGAGGCCAAGCGGGCCGACCCGGCCGACGACCTGCTCAGCGGGCTGATCGAGAACGGCGAGCTGACCGACCAGGAGCTGAGCAACATCGGGTTCCTGCTGCTCGCCGCCGGGCACGAGACGACGGCGAACATGCTCGGCCTGGGCACGTTCGCCCTGCTCCAGCACCCCGACCAGCTCGCCGCGCTGCGCGCCGACCCCTCGCTGATCGACAACACGGTCGAGGAGCTGCTGCGCTATCTCGGGATCATCCACGTCGGCCCGCTCCGCGCGGCCCTGGAGGATGTCGAGGTCGAGGGGCGGCTCATCAAGGCGGGAGACCCGGTGACCCTCTCGCTCGTGGCCGCCAACCGCGACCCCGCCCGCTTCGCCGACCCCGAGCACCTGGACATCACCAACCCCGCGACCGGGCACCTCTCGTTCGGCCACGGGCTGCACCAGTGCCTCGGCCAGCAACTCGCCCGCGTGGAGATGCGCACAGCGTTCCCGATGCTGTTCGACCGCTTCCCCGGCCTGCGCCTCGCCGTACCGGCGGAGGAGGTCCCCATGCGCGAGAAGATGTCCATCTACGGTGTACGGGAGCTGCCGGTCAGATGGTAGGAGGCGACATGAAGGTCACCACGGACGTGGCGCGGTGCATCGGAGCGGGCATGTGCGTGCTCACCGCGCCCGAGGTCTTCGACCAGAGCGAGGACGAGGGCACCGTCGTGCTCCTCGACGAGACGCCCCCGCCCGAGTTGCACGCCGCCGTCCGCCGGGCCGTGCAGCTGTGCCCCTCGGGCGCGATCTCGGTGAGCGATCCGGAGAGCTGAGGCAAACGGACCGGTCGGCCCTGAACAGGAGGACTGAGGCCGGCGGGCCTGCCGGTCCTGAACGGGAGAGCCGAGGCCGGCGGGCCCGCCGACTCTGAACGGGAGGGTCGAGGTTACACGGGCCCGTCGGTCCTGAACGGTAGGGCCGAGGCTACGCGGGCCCGCCGGTCCTGAAGTAGTGGCCCTTCTCCAGGTCCTCGATCAGGCCCGGCTGGGTGGGCTGCCACCCCAGCAGTTCGCGGGTGAGTTCGCCGGAGGCGGGGTTGTCGGTGGCGAGGAACCATGACAGCCACCCGAAGTGCCCGGCCGCTTCGTCGACGGAGACGGAACGGGTCGGCAGATCGAGGTGACGGCCGACGACCTCGGCGATCGAGCGGATCGGCACGCCCTCTTCGGCGACCGCGTGCAGTACCGATCCGGGCGGCGCCCCCTCCAGGGCGAGCCGGAACAGGTGCGCGGCGTCGAGGCGGTGCGTGGCCGGCCAGCGCTGGGAGCCGTCGCCGACGTAGCCGGAGAAGCCCTTGTCGAGGGCGATGCCGACCAGGGCCGTCATGAACCCGTTGTCGCCCTCACCGTGCACGGTCGGCGGAAGTCGTACGACGGACGAGCGGATGTTCCGGTCGGCGAGGGCGAGGGTGAGGTGCGCGGTGCTCATCCGGGTCCGCGGGCCGCCGTCCAGGTCCGCGGGCAACGCCTCGGGGGTGAGTCCGTCCTCTTCCGTGCTCGTACGGCCCGGGGTGAGCCCGAGCACCCCGGAGGCGAGCAGGAACGGCCGGGCGGACCCGGCGAGCACCTCACCGAACGTCTCGACGACGCGGCGGTCCGCGTCGGCGGCGCCCTGGAAGTCTCCCGCGAAGGCGCTCTCGTGCTTGAACGCGAGGTGGATCACCCCGTCCGAGGCGGCGGCCGCGTCGCGCAGGACGTCGAGATCGTCGAGCGTGCCGCGGACCACCTCGACCCCGACCCCGGTGAGGGCGGCGGCCGAGGCGTCGGAACGGGCGAGCCCGACGACCCGGTGACCCGCGTCGATGAGTTCGGGGACGAGTGCGGAGCCGATCCATCCGGATGCTCCGGTGACGAAAACGCGCATGAGTCATGCCTCCAGCCCGGGTCGGTCGCCCTCGCGCGGCAAAGACGCGTCGGGCGGCCGACTAATGTCAGTCACTGCCATCACACCGTAGCAACCGATGTCAGTCGCTGTCATCACCCGACGGCACATAATGTCAGCGACTGTCATCACGCGACGCCGACCGATGTCAGCCACTGCCATCGGGTACACTGCCCGACATGGGAAGATGGGAGCCGAACGCACGATCTCGGCTCGAACAGGCGGCGCTGGATCTCTACCTTGAGCACGGCTTCGAACGCACCTCGGTCGCGGAGATCGCCCTGCGGGCGGGGCTGACCGAGCGGACGTTCTTCCGCCACTACGCGGACAAGCGCGAAGTGCTGTTCTCGTGTCCGAGCCTGCTGCAGCAGCTCTTCACGGACGCGGTCACCCAGGCCCCCGAGTCCGCCACCCCGATAGAAGCCGTGGCGGCGGCCATCGAGGCCACCGCGGCCGTGCTCCAGGAACGCCGGGAGTACACCCTCCGCCGCCAGACCATCATCGCCGCCAGCGCCGAGCTGCAGGAACGCGAGCTGATCAAACTCGCCTCACTGTCGGCCACACTCGCCGACGCGCTGCGGCAACGCGGAGTCGAGGACGCCTGCGCGAACCTCGCCGCCGAGGCGGGCATCGCCGTCTTCAAGGTCGCGACCCGCCTCTGGGTCGAGCAGTCCGGCCAGGGGGACCTCTCCCGGTTCGTCAAGGAGTCGTTCGAAGGACTCAGAGCGGTGACCGCGGGCACCTGACCCGCGAGGCCCGACCGGCTCGGATTCCCGGCGCTCGACGTTCCCCTTGGTCAGGTGCCCGCGTTCTCCCGGTCAGCTGCCGACGTAGGCCGCGAGGTGTTCGCCGGTGAGGGTGGAGCGGGCGGCGACGAGGTCGGCGGGGGTGCCCTCGAAGACGATCCGGCCGCCGTCGTGGCCGGCACCCGGGCCGAGGTCGATGATCCAGTCGGCGTGCGCCATCACCGCCTGGTGGTGCTCGATGACGATGACCGACTTGCCGGAGTCGACGAGCCGGTCCAGCAGGCCGAGCAGCTGCTCGACGTCGGCGAGGTGCAGGCCGGTGGTCGGCTCGTCGAGGACGTAGACGCCGCCCTTCTCCGCCATGTGGGTGGCGAGCTTGAGCCGCTGCCGCTCGCCGCCGGACAGCGTGGTGAGCGGCTGACCGAGGCTGAGGTAGCCGAGCCCGACGTCGGCGAGCCTGCCGAGGATGGCGTGCGCGGCCGGGGTGCGCGCCTCGCCCGCTCCGAAGAACTCCTCGGCCTCGACCACCGACATCGCGAGCACCTCGCTGATGTCGCGACCGCCGAAGCGGTATTCCAGCACCGACGCCTGGAACCGCTTCCCCTCGCACTCCTCGCAGACGGTGGCGACGCCCGCCATCATCGCCAGGTCGGTGTAGATGACGCCCGCGCCGTTGCACTCGGGGCAGGCACCCTCGGAGTTCGCGCTGAACAGTGCCGGCTTCACGCCGTTCGCCTTCGCGAACGCCTTGCGGATCGGTTCGAGCAGGCCGGTGTACGTCGCCGGGTTGCTGCGCCGCGAGCCCCGGATCGCGCTCTGGTCGACCGAGACCACCCCCGCGCCCCGGGGGATCGACCCGTGGATGAGCGAGCTCTTGCCGGACCCCGCGACACCGGTGACGACGACGAGCACCCCGAGCGGGATGTCGACGTCGACGTTCTGGAGGTTGTGGCGGTCGGCGCCGCGGATCTCCAGCGTGCCCTTGGGTGTCCGCACCGTCTCCTTGAGCGTGGACCGGTCGTCGAAGTGGCGGCCGGTGATCGTGCCGCCGGTCCTCAGCCCCTCGACGGTGCCCTCGAAGCAGACGGTGCCACCCGCCGTACCGGCGCCGGGGCCGAGGTCGACGACGTGGTCGGCGATCACGATCGTCTCCGGCTTGTGCTCCACGACGAGGACCGTGTTGCCCTTGTCCCGCAGCCGCAGCAGCAGGTTGTTCATCCGCTGGATGTCGTGGGGGTGCAGGCCGATGGTGGGCTCGTCGAAGACGTAGGTGACGTCGGTGAGCGAGGAGCCGAGGTGCCGGATCATCTTCACGCGCTGCGCCTCGCCGCCCGACAGCGTGCCCGCGGGCCGGTCGAGCGAGAGGTAACCCAGCCCGATCTCCACGAACGAGTCGAGGGTGTGCGCCAGCGTGCCGAGCAGCGGAGCCACCGAGGGCTCGTCCAGACCGCGTACCCATCCGGCCAGGTCGCTGATCTGCATCGCGCACGCGTCGGCGATGCTGACCCCACCGATGCGCGAGGACCTCGCCGCCTCGCTGAGCCGGGTGCCGTCGCACTCGGGGCAGGTGGTGAAGGTGACCGCCCGGTCCACGAACGCCCGGATGTGCGGCTGCATCCCCTCCCGGTCCTTCGACAGGAACGACTTCTGGATCTTCGGGATCAGTCCCTCGTAGGTGAGGTTGACGCCGTCGACCTTCACCTTGACCGGCTCCCCGTAGAGGAAGTCGTGCAGCTCCTTCTTGGTGTAGTCGCGGATCGGCTTGTCCGGGTCGACGAACCCCGACTCGGCGTAGACCCGTACGGTCCAGAAGCTGTCCGACTTCCAGCCGGGGATGGTGAACGCGCCCTCGGCGAGCGACTTGGAGTCGTCGTAGAGCTGGGTGAGGTCGATGTCGGAGACCGCTCCCCGGCCCTCGCAGCGCACGCACATGCCGCCGATACGGGTGAAGGTCGCCTTCTCGGCCTTGCGGGCACCGCGCTCGACCGTGATCGCACCGCTCGCCCGGACCGTGGCGACGTTGAAGGAGAACGCCTGCGGCGAGCCGATGTGCGGCTGCCCGAGCCGGCTGAAGAGGATGCGCAGCATCGCGTTCGCGTCGGTGGCGGTGCCGACCGTGGAGCGGGGGTCGCCACCCATCCGCTGCTGGTCCACGATGATCGCGGTCGTCAGCCCTTCGAGGACGTCGACCTCGGGCCGCGCCTGCGTCGGCATGAAGCCCTGCACGAAGGCGCTGTAGGTCTCATTGATCATCCGCTGCGACTCGGCGGCGATCGTACCGAAGACCAGAGAGCTCTTGCCCGAGCCGGAGACACCGGTGAACACCGTGAGCCGTCGCTTCGGGATCTCGACGCTCACGTCCTTGAGGTTGTTCACCCGCGCGCCGAGCACGCGGATCAGATCGTGGCTGTCGGCGGCGTGCGGCTCGGACGACCTCTCGGTCATGCTCATCGGCTCTCCAACTGTCTGCGGGGGCGGTTGTGCGAGTTCTTCTTGGCTGCGCTTTCCCCGGGGGATCAGCGCAGCTCCTGGATGCGGACCAGGTTGCCCGCGGGGTCACGGACGGCGCAGTCTCGAACGCCGTACGGCTGCTCGGTCGGCTCCTGGCTGATCTCGGCGCCACCCGCACGCAACCGTTCGAAAATACTATCGAGATCGTCGGTGGAGAGGACAATACCGGCGTAGGTGCCCTTCGCCATCATTTCCACGATGGTGCGGCGCTCGTCGTCGGTGACTCCGGGGTCGGCGACCGGCGGTTGCAGCACGATGGAGGTGCTCGGCTGCCCGGGGGGACCGACCGTGATCCAGCGCATCCCGGCGTATCCGGCGTCGTTGCGGACCTCGAAACCGAGGATGTCGCGGTAGAAGGCGAGTGAGGCTTCCGGGTCGTCGTGCGGAAGGAAGCTCGCGTGGATGGTGATGTCCATGGCATTCACGCTAGGTGCGGCCCGGGGGTGGTCGCTTCTCCGATCCTGACCGGTCGGGTCACCTGTCCGGCCAGGCAGGACGGTATTTCCGCCGCCGCCCGGCCGAATCCGCACGGAGATTTCGACATCCCTCCCGGGGAGAGCGCAAAAATCTCATGGCCGCTCCGACTACCCATCGAAAGGACACACCTCAACGATCATCGGAGAACGAGATGGACCTTCCTCGTATCGGCGTCAGCCTGCCGCACTTCGGACCGTACGCGGGCCCGGACGCCGTCGTCGCCGTGGCGCGGGCGACGGAGCGGCTCGGGTTCCACGCCGTGTCCGTCAGCGAACGGCTGCTCATGCCCGCCGCACCGGACTGGACCAACGACGCCGGTCTGCCCGAGTCCCACGTCTGGGACTCGCTGGAGATCCTGACCTGGGCCGCCGCCCACACGGAGCGAATCCGGGTGAGCACCGGAATCGTCAATTCGATCTTCCAGTCGCCCGTCATCCTCGCCCGCAGGCTGGCCACCCTCGACCGGCTGTCCGGTGGCCGTCTCGACGCCGGTATCGGCCAGGGGGGCGGCACGATGGAACCGCCGTACTACATTCCCGAGGAGTTCGTCGCGGCGGGAGTGCCGGCCTCGCGCAGGGGCGCCGGGTTCGTCGAGCACATCGCCGCGATGCGGGCCTGCTGGGGTCCGGACCCCGTCTCGCATCACGGCCGCCACTACCAGATCCCGTCGTCCCTGGTCGGGCCGAAGCCGTTCGGGGACACCATCCCCCTGTTCATCGGCGCGCTCACCCGGCACACCATCGAACGGGCGGCGCGCGTCGGTGACGGCTTCATCGTCGTGGCTTTGGACTGGAAGGAGACCCGGACCAAGATCCAGTGGTACCGGGAGGCGGGCGGCACCGGCACGGTCGTGGTGAACACGATCCAGGCCTACCCCGACACCCCGATCACCCCCGCCACGTTCACGGACGCCATGCTGAACGACCTCGAACGCGCCGCGAAAGCCGGCGCGGACGAGATGCACCTCACCCTCAACCTCAAGCCCGTCTCCCCTGACGATCAGATCGAACTGCTGGAGGCCCTCGCCGGCAAGCTCGGCCTGCCCGCCTGACGAGGCGCCGGTGAACGCCTCGTCCCGCGTTCACCGGCACCTCTCCCGTCGGCTTCTACGAGAGCGACGTCGTCGCCGCTACGCGCCGGACGACCCCCTCAGGAGTCGCGTCGCAGCGACGACAGCCCCCACAGCTCGGCGATGCGCCCGTCACGCACCCGGAAGATCTCCAACATGGTGGGTGATTCCCGGCCGGGAATCCCGTGCACGCTCGTGCGGACGGCGACTGTGTCCCCTTCGACGACCATGTCCTCGATGACGACCCGGGCATCGGGGAACGCCTCGTGGAACCCCTGCCATGCCCGGGTGACGCTCGCGGGGCCGGTCGTGCCCAGAGGGTGGCTGTAGAAGTCCGCCGTGAATATCCCCTCCGTCGCGGCGTGGTCGTGGGCGTTGAACGCCGCGTACATCCGCCGGGCGGCGGCCCGCACGTCTTCGGTCATCGGCCCTCCTGTTCGAGGATGTTCGCGCGGACGCGACGCAGGACATCCAGCACGATCTCCCGCTGTTGCGGGGTGGTCCGGTCGAGAAGCCGTTCCTGGTACGCCTGGTGTGCTCGCTCCAGATCGGCCGCCACCCGCTCACCGGCAGCGGTCAGCGCGGCCAGGGTGTAGCGGTTGTCCTCCGGGTCCAGGCGACGGCCGAGCAGTCCTTCGGCCTCGAATTCCTTGACCAGCCGGGTGACGCTCGCGCCGTCGACGCTCAGTGTCCGGCGCAGGTCACTGTGACTGGTCTCGCCGTCACGCCACAGCCGGATGAGCAGCTGCACTCGCTGAGGGCTCATCCCCACGTGCCGGGCGAATGCCTGCCGCAGCTCAGCACAGGACCCGCCAAGCTCACGGAAGAACGTGTCCTCCACCGTCTCTTCACGCATGATCTCTTTATATTCTCAACTCTTGACTTCATCAAGAGATTTATCGCCCCGCCCAGGACACGGAATCGAGGAAGATCAAGAAGTGACGCCGAAGCCACCTCGCGCCCTGCCCGACGTCCGCCGGGAGCGGTGCCCTCGCCACCCCTGACAAGGGCACCGCCACGGCGACCGGGGTCATGAGTCCCGGTCGCCCCCGGCCCCGCGAGCGATCCCGGAAGGTTCGCACCACCGCTCGCGCTCGCGGGAGTCGTCGGCGCGACGATCACGAGACCGCCGCCGCGCCCGTCCGGGAGACGTACCGGAGCCCTCCACCTCGGGGCGGACGGCCAGAGCCATCACGATCCCGTACATCTGGGCTTCGAGATCGTCGGCGGTGGCCCCCTGGAGGATCACCGGGCCGGGCACCGGCCAGGCCGCGATCGCGTAGAACAGCCGCGAGTGCGCGCCGTAGAAGACCGTCCAGTCCTTCCACTCGCGATCCAGCCGCTCCGCCTCACCACGGGCACGGTGATCCCACGTACGCCGGGGAACGAGGGCGGGAGCCATCCCGTCGCGGTGCCGCCCTCCGCCGGACGCGGGCCTGCGCCGGATCACGAGACCGCCTGCCCGCTCACCTGCCGAGCGGCACTCTCCTGCCGCTCGACCTCCTCCCGCAACTCGTCGAGAGTGTCGGCGTCGACCGTACGCGCCGCCCCGGCATCGAACTCCGCATCGGTGAACGGAACGACACGAGACGCCCACAACCGCCCCTTGTCACTGAGAATGACCCGCCAACCGGAAATCACCGGCTCGCGGGGCGTTGATTTATCATCGTCCATGGATCGGACCTCCATCCGATCAAGGGGCCCGTTCCGGCGTGTAGTGCCGTGGCGGGCTCCGCAATTTCACGGGGATCTTCGCCGCGTCCATGTAATAGTGGAATTGCCGAACGAGATATCCAAGAGGTTTACTGGGGGAAGAGGCACACCCCCCAAACTCCCCAATCCCGGAGTACGAAATGCCACGTACGTCCCAGCCGGTTAATCCCGCTGATTCACCTTGGCACCTGCTTGGCAGCACTATTCGCCATTGGCGGGAAAATGCCCGTTTTTCGCAGCGCGACCTCGCCGCGATGATCCACATGGACCACACGATGATCTCCGCCTGGGAGCGTGCCGCCTCACGCCTGGACACCACCAACGTCCGGGCAATCGATACGGCATTAGAGGCGAATGGGCAGATCTCAGAGCTTCATGCCCTCGTTGTGGAAGTTGACCGATTCCGGGTAAGTAAGGTGGAAACAGACACCTCAATATGTAATGAGGATGATGTGGAGCGCCGTACCCTTCTCCAGCTCTTGGCGATGATGGGTGCCGGTGCCGGCATCCCCGCTTCCGCCGTAGACGCTCTCCACGCGGACCTGTGGCGGGTCACGGACGCGGCCGACAACAGCGTGAGCGACTGGGAGCAGATCGCGTGGGACTACGCACAAGGCGTGTGGACCGAGCCACCGGGTTCCAGGAGCGCCGACCTGGCGGGCGACATCCGTAACCTGGGCCTTGCTTTGACGCGCTCCCACACCCCGGCCGACCGCACCACCTTGCTGCGCGTCTACGCCCAACTGGCGGCCTTCATGGCCCTTGATCTGGCTGAAACCTCCAGCGCCCGCGCATGCTGGCGTTCATGGCGTGCGGCCCGGTCGGCGGCCGACGCCTCAGGCGACCGTGAGCTGAGCGTGTGGGTACGCGCCGAAGAGGCCACCAAGTCGTTCTACATGCGTCGTCCCGGACCGGCCGCAGGTGTCCTGGTCGAGGAGGCCGTGCATCTCGCGGACGGCCATGCGTGTCTCGGCTTGTTGGAGGCACTGAAAACACGGAGCCGCATTCTCGCCGCAGACGGGCGGGTGGCCCCCGCCCGTGAGGTTCTCGACGATTTCAGGGACGTTTACGAGCGGCTCCCCGACTCCGTGACCAATGACCCCATCTCCGTGTGGGGATATCCCCTGGAAAGCGCACAGTACGCCGAGGCTTTTGTGCTCTCCATGCTGGGAGACGGGAAGTCGGCGACGCCGATACTGGAGCAGGCTCTCGCCTCATGCCCACGAGAGAAGGCCGGAGGCAGGGCCAACATCGGCCTCATCCAGGCATGGGGGCTAATCCAGGAGCGAGATGTGACCGAAGGGCTCGACCATGCTCTCAACATCGCGACATCCCTCCCCACCACAACCGCCAGACGCAAAATCATGCGGGAGGTCGTAACCGCCCTCCCCGAACGCGCCCGAACCCTGCCCGCCGCCCGCGAACTCCACGCCCTGACGACAGGAACCCGTTCGGGATGACACCTTGAAGAAACGTCCGCGTGACGGTGGGCTCCAGAATCCCGACCAAGTATCAATGCCTAATTCCGTCAGTTGCAAGACAGGTGATCATGGTGGAACCGGCCCACCTGTACGCTCCCGTCAGGCCAGACTGAAATTCAGGAGGTAGACGTGACCGAAAGGCCACATGCCTATCTCCGTATTGCCGATCACCTGCGAGAACTGATCGTGTCGGGCGAGCTCGCCCCAGGAGCGAAGCTGCCGACGCAACGGCTCCTTGCCGAGGAGCACGGGGTCTCCGACATCCTCATCCGGCGGGCGCTGGAGATCCTTCGCAACGAGGGCTTGGTCGAATCGCGCCAGGGCTCCGGAACGTACGTCCGGGAGCGTCTGCCTGTACGCCGCATCTGCATGGACCGCTACCTGATCGATGCGGGGCCGCAGGACAGTCCGCAGACGAGTTTCACACATGATGTCGGGATCACCTGGTCGCAGTACCGTCTCGACAAGGCTTACCGGATGATTCAAGCCGACGAGCGCCTGGCCGGCCTGTTCGGAGTCCCGGCCGGAACCCGGGTCCTTGAGCGCCGGTTCGTCTTCTACGCCTCGGGCAACCCGAGCCAAATGGCGCGCTCGTGCCTGTTGGCCGCTGACGTGGAGGGCACGCCGGTCGCCAACCCGAATAATGAGCCGTGGCCGGGCGGCAACATCGGTCAGCTGCGGACTCTCGGGATCGAGATCGACAAGATCACCGAAGAGACCGCGACGCGCATGCCGACACCGGAAGAGACCGAGCTGCTCAGGATCGCGGCTGGAGTTCCGGTCTTCGCGATCACGCGACTGATGTACTCGAAGAAGCGTGTCGTCGAGGTCGCGGATCCGATCGTCATCCCCGGCGACCGGGCCGTGCGGGTGGATCACATCGTGCTGTGAGAGGCAGCCCGCTCAGGGGTCCCAACAGAGGGTAAGGCGTCGTCGGCAGCCAATCGTGAGGGCCACGAAGACCTCGTGAATATCATCACGCGTCTCCCTCTCAACGGATACGTGGTCGGTGAAACCAGCGCAGCGGGCGATCGTCTGCTCGCCCTCCATCAGTCCAGCCCAGTCAACTGGCCCGTTAATTACAGAAGCACCTCGACACTATTCACCTTCAAGGCTCCGCAGAAATTTATACATCCCAGAGGATGGGTTGTCATGTGGAAAAGATGTGCCATTTTGCGCGTGCCGTGCATCGAGGCGCTTGGCGTGCTCGGCCGCCTTCTTTCTTAGAGGCATATAGACTTCGGGGTCGATCCTCTTTCCTGATCGGCCGTCCAGCGAACGGGATCGACTGTCTGCGGAATTCGTGTCCATAAATGCACTGCAGTTGCTGTAGTGCAAGATCAGCCACAGCTCGAAACACGGGTTTGATATCGCAAGGTTTATCCCGTTCGACCTCGCGAGATCTATTGCCTGCGGCAGGTTCGGGTGATTTTGGGGCCACTCCACATCAAAAAGGCACCAACATTCATCGATTTCAGGATCGCTCTTGTACGCCATGGCCTTCTTGACCAAAGTAAGAGGCACGCCCTGTTCGGGATGGATCTCTATGCTCAGCGCGGTGTTTTCGGCTATGTGTGGAAGCCTCTTCAGGCCGTTTATGTAATCGGGTTCAGAGTTCTGCCCTTCACAGAAGACCATTATCGTGCGGAGCTCAGGCCGCTTTTCAGCGGTCCTTCTCAGTGATTTTCCGCCCCTTTGGCGCCTACTCGAAATCATCAGCCGATTAATCCAAGAGCGCGCAGCAGGGCAGTCTGGTCCACTTGGGGTAGCGCGCCGAACCTGCCGTGAAGATAAGCATTCTCAAGGTTCTGCGATTTGCGCACACGCTCTCCGGAAAAATCAGCCAATGCGCCGAGGCGGGTGGAGCCGTCGGCTTGCTTTTCGGTCAGCCAGACTTCGTCTCGATTGAGGTGATTCAGAAGACTGGTGTCGTGAGACGTAAAGATCAATTGAGCACCGCGTGGATTGGTCACCGGACTACGGAAGATCCGTAGCAATTCCGCTGACAAGGTTGGGTGCAGGCTCGCGTCCAGCTCGTCGAACAGGACGACCGAACCCTGCCGCAGGGCAGTCAGAACTGGGCCGATCAGAGCGAACCATGTTCTCGTACCCTCTGACTCGACATCTAAATCAAACGGGACGCTCTCCTCTGTGGTCTTATGTAGAAGTCGCACCCTGCGTTGAGTACGCACCTCCGAGTCGGAATAGATGACCTCTCGGCGATCGATGACCACGTCTTCGATGCCAAGGTCGGCCAGACGCAACAGCGCCAATGCTTGTTGGCGAACTCCGATAAATCTCCCGCCAAGTTCGTTGTCATCGAAAAGGGTCAGTTGGTTGCCCTCCTCTTCGAACCAGCGAATTGTTGAGCGATGACTTGGGTTTCGATACGCTCCCGCCGGGAGGCGAGACTTGCTACGCCTGGGCATGTGACCAAGGTTCTGTATGCCTAGAAGCTCTCGCGTGAATTCCGACACCAGCGGTTCATCAAAACGTCGCGCGATCGAAAGTGCCAGAGTCCTGTGCGTGATAAGTTCGCGAGTGCCGGACAGACCGCCAAGCCCTCTTTGCAGCTTCAGCTCCAACTCTTCTCGCTCAAATATTCTCCTGCGCTTTTTCTCTGGATAGTGAAACAAGCCTTCATAGATCACATGTTCGCGGTCCAACTCAAGTACATACTCAAAACGAACGCCATCGATTATGACTTCGACGCTGAACTCACTCGCAAGTGCGCGACCATCACCAAAGGCGAATGGCTCAACCGGTATTTCGTCCTCCCAAAAACGAAAAGAAAAACTGACCGCATCACACAACCAGGAGAGCGCTGCTACGACGTTTGACTTTCCAGAGGCATTTGGTCCATATATCGCCGCAATTGGTAGAAGGCTCTCTCCGAGCAGCGGTACGGGGCGCGCTTCTTCGCGATCTCGATCGATTGCGACCATTGAAAGATCGACTGGCCCTCGGATGGAGCGATGGTTCGTGGCTCCGAATCTGATCAACACGATCTCACCCTACATGCACTCCAACTGCTGACACAGGACCTACGCCGTAAGTTTAAGACGAAATCAGTCCTCTGTCTGCAGCACTCCTGCATGCACGCGCCTACGTTGATGCGCCCCGCGATGATCGCCACGCCGAGATCGAGGTCGGCACACAACTGGGGGCATCGTTGCCACCCTGCTTTCAGTCCTCGGGGTTTACATGCCATCGAATAACAAGGACGGCTGAATACAGCAAAACCGCCCTGAACGATCAAAAGCACCAGACCGCATCTGCCGCTTAGAACTCCTGACAGAATGCGGCCGGCAGTTGAGGCCGCACCCTTCTACATCACTCCCAAGCCGGACAAACAGCGACCAAGTTTCTTACAACCTCCGTCCGGTCAGCGCGACGAGTCGGAGGAGACACGCCGGTGCGGGGTGCGCAGCCCGTCGATGAGCAGCGCAACCATCCGCCAGTTGTGGTCGTGGCCTTCGCCGGGTACGGGCATGCACAGATTGGCGACGGCGTACAGGAGGTCCCGGGCGCTGACGTCGTCGCGCACCGACCCGTCGGCCACGGCGGCGTCGAGCAGTGCCGTGAGAACGGGGCCTGCCTTGTCGATGAAGTAGCCGGAGAGGGTCTCGTAGGCCGGGTCGCCGGAGTGGAGGGCGGGGGCCAGTCCTCGTTTGGTCCCCAGGAGTTCGGCGTACCGGCGCAGCCACCGGGCGAGCGCTTCCGCGGGCTCGTGGGCGGCGCTGAGCTCGGGTCCTGCCGCGGCGACGGCGTCGATCCCGCTTTCCACGACCGCCTTGACCAGGTCCGAGCGCAGCGGGAAGTGCCGGTAGAGAGTTCCGACGCCGAGTCCGGCCAGGTCGGTGATCTCTTTCGCGGGTGCATCGACACCGGTCGTGTCGAAGACCGTCTTCGCCGCCTCGATCAGGGCGTCGACGTTGCGCTGCGCGTCCGCGCGCATGCGGCGGGACGGCCCTGTCTTCTCGGTCATGAGATCCCTCCGGTTGCGTAACCGGAAAAGCTTTCCGTATAGTTCCGGAAAGCTTTTCCGCTTAGATGGAGCGTAGAGCACCCCGCGCACGCTCCACCACACCCCGAGGAGAAACCCCATGCAGTACCGTCCCCTGGGGCGCACCGGCATCAAGGTCAGTCCCTACGCACTGGGCACCCTCATGTACGCCACGCGCATGGGCAACGAGCCTGAGGAGTCGGCACGCATCATTCACAAGGCTCTGGACGTCGGCATCAACTTCATCGACACCGCCGACGCCTACGGCGACTCGGAGGAAGTGGTGGGCAGGGCCCTCAAGGGACGCCGTGACAGCGTCGTCCTCGCGACCAAGTTCGGCAATCCGATGGGCGAGGACCCCAACCAGCGGGGCACCTCCCGGCGCTGGATCACGACCGCCGTCGAGAACTCGCTGCGACGGCTGCGGACGGACCACATCGACGTCTACCAGATCCACCGCCTCGACCCCACGACCGATGTCGAGGAGACCCTCTCCGCGCTCACCGACCTGATCCGCAGCGGCAAGATCCGCGCGATCGGCTCCTCCACCACCCCGGCCTCCGACATCGTCGAGGCGCAGTGGGTCGCCGAGCGCCGGAACCTGGAGCGATTCCGGACCGAGCAGCCGCCCTACTCCCTGCTCAACCGCGGCATCGAGCGCGAGGTCCTGCCCGTCGCGCAGAGATACGGCATGGGCGTCATGGTCTGGGGTCCGCTCGGTCAGGGCATGCTCACCGGCCGCGTGCGCAAGAACGGGGAGAACGACCTGAGCCGCGCGGGCTTCTTCAGGCACCTCAACGACGAGCGCCGCATCGACGTCGTCGAACGACTCATCCCCGTCGCCGAGGAGGCGGGCATGCCCCTGACCCACCTCGCCATGGCATTCACCATCGCCCACCCGGGTGTCACCAGCGCCATCGCCGGCCCTCGCACGATGGCCCACCTCGACGACCTCCTCGCCGGCATCGACGTCCGGCTCGGTGACGACGTCCTGGATCGGATCGACGAGATCGTCCCGCCCGGCACCGACGTCGGCGCCCTCGACCAGGACTACCTGCCGCCCGCCCTGCAGACCGCGGCCCTGCGCCGCCGCCCCGTCGGCGAACGCGCGGCAGCCTGATATCCCGGCCCGAATCCCGCGGCCGGTTTCGTACGCCGAGCAGCCTGCTCGACCAGGTTCGAGCTCACTCTCGGCCCCGCCGGTGTTCCCATGGTCGACTCGGAGGCCGCCTCCCCTGTGGGCCGGCCGGGCACTGTCGCCCGGATGCCGACGCGGCCCGCGGTGACGCCGAGACGAGAGACGTCCGGCAGGCGCCATGACATCGAGGGGCCTTCCTCTTCACCGGCCTCGGGCGGTTACAGCCAGTCGTGTTCGCGGGCGTATCTGGCCGCTTCGTGGCGGGTGCGGGTCTGGGTCTTCTGCATCGCGTTCGAGAGGTAGTTGCGGACCGTGCCCTCGGCCAGGTGGAGCCGGGTGGCGATGTCGGCGGCCGAGTAGCCTTCGCCGGTCGCTCGCAGGACGTCGAGCTCGCGGTCGGTGAGCGGGCAGTCGTCGATCACGGCGAGGGCGGAGACGTCCGGGTCGATCCACCGCCTGCCCTCGTGCAGGGTGGTGATGACCGAGACGATGTGTGCCGGTTCGGCAGACTTGCTGACGAAGCCCTGGACGCCGAGCCTGAGTGCCCTGCGCAGCACGCCGGGTCTGGCGTGGCGGGTGAGCATGAGGATCACCTGGTCGGGCCGGGTACGGCGGATCTCCGCGACCGCGCCGAGGCCGTCCACGCCGGGCATCTCCAGATCGATGACGAGCACGTCGGGCCGGTGTCGCAGGGTGGCCTGGACGGCCGTCTCCCCGTCCTCCGCTTCGGCGAGTACGGTGATGTCGCCTTCGAGGGGGAGCAAAGCGGCCAGCGCCTTGCGGAGGAGGGCCTCGTCGTCGGCGAGCACCACGGTGGTCATGTCGGTCGATTCTCCTTCCACAGGTCGTCGATTTTCACAGGTCGTCGATTCTCCTTCCACAGGTCAGGGAGTGGCGTTCGAGGGGCCGTGGAGGAAAGTCGCGGCTGTGAGGAAACGTCCGTCCTTCTGCTCCACGGTCAGCTCGCCCCCGTTCGTCGCCACCCGTTCCCTGAGGGTGGCGAGCCCTCGGAGCGGGGGAAGCGGGGCGTCCGGGACGCCGTCGTTCACGATGACGATGCCCGACTCCGAGAGGGTGACGCGCACCTGCCTGGCCTGGGCGTGCCGCAGGATGTTGGTCGTCGTCTCCCGCAGGACCAGGCCGAGCAGTTCGCCCGCGCGGGCGTCGACCTCGGCCTCGCGGTCGACGCGTACGTGGATGCCCGCGGCCTCGAAGAGGTTCTTCGCGTTCTCCAGCTCCGCGGAGAGGTTGAGCCGCCGCTGGGCGTAGGCGAGCTCCTTGGTCTGGTTGATGGTGTCGCTGACCAGGGCGTGCACCTCGCGTAGCTCCTGCTCGGCCCGTTCGGCGTCGCTGCGGACGAGTCTCTGCGCCAGCGCGATCTTGAGCTTCACCACGTGCAGGGTGTGGCCCTGGATGTCGTGCAGGTCGCTGGCGAACCGGACGCGTTCGCGGATGACGGCCAGCTCCGCTTCGCGCTCTCGCGCCTCCTCCAGCTCCTCGACGAGGCCGTAGAACCGCTTGTTGGGGAACATGAGACCGATGACCGCGGCCGTGCCTCCCGTGGGAAAGACGAGGTACTCGATCAGGGCGGAGGAGTCGACCTCCTGGGTGATCAGCAGCCTTGTCGCCCCCACCGCGGCGACGTAGGCGACCACTCCCAGGGCCGCCGCGACCCGGTGGCGCGGCAGTTGGGGGATGACGTGGGAGGCCACGATCGAGATGCCGTAGAACGCCATGCCGCCGCCGACCACGAACACGGAGAAGGGCCACACGGCGGCGGTGACGATCAGGCAGGGGATCGCGACGCGCAGGACGTCGCCCGCCGCCCACCGTACGAAGACCACCAGGGCCGCCACCACGCCCGCGCTCAGGACGAGGGCCTCCCCCCAGGTCCGGGCGTCCTTCACCACCGTCAGCACCCCGACGCCGATGAGCAGCGGGAGGAACAGGGTGAGGTTGAGCCTGCGCAGCCGCCCTCGCGTGGACTCGGTCGCCTGGGGCACCGCGTGTGTCGGGCTCACTGATCCTCACCTGGTCGCCGGACGGTCGGTCCTCGCGGTCGGGCCGCTGGGCCGCGGGTCGTACACAGCCGCAGGTCGTACGCGTCGGCCGTGTCCACAGCCGGCGGCATCGCGCGGTGGTCCCGCAGGAACGGCTCTCCAGGGTCGAACAGCGGAGTCCGCCCCGGCATTCCTCTCGCTCCGGGGCACCACCGGTGACACCGTTTCATGGATTAAATGGATTGACCTGCGGAAACGTCACGACAGCCCTTCGCGTCCCGCCGCCGAGGCAGGAGCACACGAGGCACTCCCCTACGGTCGGCGACGTCGAGGGGCGTCATCGGCGCGGCTCCCAGCGGAAGATCCGGGAGGCGAGCACGACGGCGACGATCACCCAGCCCAGGGTGGGCCCGAGGAGGAGCAGGGAGTCGGTGAAGGGAACGCCGCCGTTCCAGGCGTTGACGGCGAGTTCGGTGGCCGAGCCGCCGGGGAGCAGCCGTTTGAGCAGGGCGAGTTCCGCGGTGCCGGTGATTCCCACCCAGCTGGCCACGGCGATGGCGCCGAGACTGACGGGCAGCGTGGTCACCTGGGCGTGTTCGGGGGAGTTCGTCACTCCCGCCGTGGCCAGTCCCAGGCCGAGCATCATGACCAGCATCGAGAGGACGGCCGCCACCAGGAGGAGGACGTTGTCCGGCCGGCCCGTGACCGCGGCCAGAACGGCCATGATCACGGCCACCTGGACGAGCGCGATGACGGCGACCGGGAGGATCAGCCCGGAGATGATCTCACTGTCGCTCGCCGCGGTGGAGCGGAGCCGCTTGAGGAAGAGATTCTGCCGACGTGAGGCGAGGGTCGTCACCACCGTGGTGTAGAGCCCGAACGCCCCCACGGTGAACATCGTGATCGCCGCGATGTATCCGAGGCTGCCGATGGCGGCGAAGCCCTCGTGCTGGTAGATGAAGAACCCGCTGACCACCATGGGCATGACGAGACTGGTGACCAGGACCAGCCGGTTCCTGAAGATCTGGATCAGCTCGCTGCGAGCGATCGAGAGCATGGCGAAGCTTCTTTCCTTTGAGGGTTCGGGGGTTTGCTGAGGGCTCGGGGGTCCACGCGCTTGAGGGGACGGAGGTCTACTCGCTGCCGAGGGCGCGGAAGACGTCGTCGAGCCGGGTCGATCCGGCCTGGAGGTCCCGCAGTTCCACCGAGTGGTCCTGCGCCCAGCGGAGCAGGGTGTGCAGGTCCTTCTGCAGGCCGAAGGTCTCGATCAGGAACGTGCCTTCGGCGTCGCGGGCGGCCTGCAGCGGGAGCGGCGCCTCGGGGAGGGTGCCCGGCAGGGAGAAGCGGATGGTGGAGGGGAGGGTACGCGTCAGTTCGGAGACGGTCCCCTCCCGCTGAAGGGTGCCCTGGTGCATGAGGCCGATGCGGTCCGCGTACTGCTGCGCCTCCTCCAGGTAGTGCGTGGTGAGAACGATGGTGGCGCCGTCTTCGCGCAGCCGGCCGACGGTCTTCCACAGGTCGTCCCTGGACTGGATGTCCAGGCCGGTGGTGGGCTCGTCCAGGAAGATCAGCTCAGGCGTTCCGTACACGGCGGTGGCGAAGTCCAGGCGTCGCTTCTCGCCGCCGGAGAGCTGGGCCACCTTGGTGTCGGCCTTGCGGGTGAGGTTCACGACGCCGAGGACGCGGTCGACCGTGTCCGTACGCCGGGTGAGCTTCCCGATCAGCCGGACCGACTCCCGCACCGTCAGGTCCGGGGAGAAGCCGCTTTCCTGCAGCATGATGCCCATCCTGGGCCGTACCGCGCTCCTGTCGTTCGGGCTCTGCCCGAAGACCCGCACGGTGCCCGAGGTGGCCCTGCGGTGGCCTTCGACGGTCTCCAGGGTCGAGGTCTTCCCCGCCCCGTTCGTGCCGAGCAGCGCGTAGAGCTCTCCCTGCCGCACCTGGAGGGAGAGGTCCTTCACTGCGTGGAAGTCGCCGTAGGCGAGATTCAGACGTTCAACGTCGATAACCGGTGTCGAGGACATGCGTCGATCTCAACAGCCGCCGCGCTCATCGGGCAGTGCGACCACGTCATGAGCTTGTCATGACATTTATCGCGCGAACGTATGACGTGGCGTCACTGTTACCGCCATCCCGGAATGTCTTCTCAGTGTGACCGATCGACTGCGATAGGTTACGGATCGTCGTTCGGGAAGTCCTCGTGCGGCATGGGGCAGGAGGCGATGGTGGACGAGATCCTTCTGCAGGTCAGGCGGGGTGAGAGGTTCGCCTTCGGCCGCAACTGGAAGTCCTTCGTCGATCTTGTCGACGAGAGTCGCGTCCAGCGCGCGATCGACTCGCTGCGGGCGACCCTGGAGGTCGAGGATCTCGCCGGGCGCACCTTCCTCGACGTGGGCTGCGGCAGCGGCCTGTTCTCGCTCGCCGCGCATCGCCTCGGGGCCCGCGTGCACTCCTTCGACTCCGACGCCGAGGCGGTGGAGTCCGCCGTACGGCTACGGCACGTCTTCGCTCCCGACGTCTCCCTGTCGGTCGAGCGGGGAGCGACCGACGCCCCTCGGACGGCCGAACGGAGGGCGGCCGACGTCCCCCGGACTGTCGAGTGGGGAAACATCGACGCCTCCCGGATGACCGAACGGGAAGTGGTCGGCGCCTCCTGGACGATCGAGCGGGCATCGATTCTGGACGACGGTTACCTCGCGGGGTTGGGGACCTTCGACGTGGTCTACTCCTGGGGGGTGTTGCATCACACCGGGGCGATGTGGCGGGCCTTCGACGCCACCGTCGGGCTCGTCGCCCCCGGCGGGCTGCTGTTCGTCTCGCTCTACAACGACCAGGGCAGGCAGAGCCGGGTCTGGACCGCCGTGAAGCGGCGCTACAACCGGTCGGGGCCGGTGACCCGCGCCGCCCTGGTCGCCGGGAGCGCGGCGTACGTCTACCGGGCCTGGCCCCTGATCAAGGCCGCGCGGCTGCTCCGTGGCCGGGCCGATCCCACGGTCCCTCCGCCACGGGGCATGTCGCGACGGCACGACATGCTCGACTGGGTGGGCGGCTACCCGTTCGAGGTCTCCAAACCCGAGCAGGTCCTCGCCCGTGCCCGCGCGCACGATCTCAGCCTCCTGCTCCTCAAGACGTGCGGAGGCGGGCTCGGCTGCAACGAGTATCTGCTCGGGCGACCGGCCGAACCAGCCCGGCCGGCCGGACCAGCCCGATCAGCCGTATCGGTCGGGTCGGCCATATCCACCGAATCAGCCTGACCAGGCGGGTCGCCCCCGATCGGGTGGATCAGCGGACGCGCAGGAGTCCGCGGAGCCGGCGGGCGATCTCGCGCACCTCGACGGCACCCGGGACCAGCAGCCGCAGGGGCAGTCCCGCCGATCGCGCGAACCAGCCCAGCTGGGTCGCGGCGAGGGCCGTGTAGGCGATCGTGGACGCCAGGGCGCACCCCGCGGCACCCGCTTCGGGGATGAGCAGGACGTTCAGCACGAGGTTCGCCGACAGCGCCGCGCCGTACATCAGCGAGGTGGCGAGCGGCAGGTCGAGGCGGAGCAGGTAGGCCGCGGCCGGGGCCGCGGTCGCGGCGGCGGCCACGCCCGGTGCGAGCACCAGCATCGGGACGACGCACCCGGCGAAGGCCGGACCGGCCGCGGCGACCACCAGGAACGGCCCCGTCAGGCAGAGGAGGACGAGTGACGAGGCGGCGAGGACGGCGGTGATCCGGATCGTCCGCGCCGTGTACGCGGCGGCCGTCTCCCGGCTCGACTCCATCTGCCGGGGCAGTGCGACCTGAACCACCGCGCCGGTCATCGCCCGCAGGAGTTCGGCCGGCGTCACCGCCATGGAGTAGATCCCCACCGAGGCGGGCGTGCTCATCGCGTTCAGGATGAGGACGTCGAGCCGCAGCAGCAGGAAATGACAGACGTAACCCGGGTGGTAGCGCAGCCCGCACGAGAGCGTACGGGCGACCAGCCGCCCCTCTCGCGGTCGGCGTACGGGCAGGGACGGCAGCAGGAGCAGCAGGTTCACCACGCAGGAAAGGGCCCAGACGATCACCACTCCCTCGACGGTGAGCCGTCCGGGAAATCCCAGGGCCGCCAGGGCGAAGCACTGCAGGGCGGCTCCGGCCAGCGAGCCCCGGTTGACGACCCCGGTGCGGGCGCGCAGGACGTGCACATTGTTGACGTAGACGATCGTCATCATGACGGGTACCGCGGCCAGCCCCCAGACCAGCGTGGAACGGTCGGCACCGACGCCTGGCAGGGGCGCGACCGTGAGGAAGGCGATCCCCGCAGCCACCGCGCCCGCGGCGAGCCCCAGCCACGGGGCGTTCGCCGCGATCGCGGGCCGATTCTCCTCCCGCGTCCACAGTGCCGTCTGCGACTTCTCCACCGACAGGTTTCCCATCGCCGCCGCTGTGGTCGCGAGGGTGACGATCACCCAGTAGGCGCCACGGTCCCCCGGCCCCAGGGCGCGGGCCACGATCACGCTGGTGAGCCCTCCGGCGACGGTGAGCGTGAGGTGGGTGAGGAGCAGGTGGGCCAGGCGGGTGGCGGTCGCGTCTCCGCCGCGCCTCGTCGTGACCGGGGCACTCATGTGAGCCGGGGTCGCCGACAACGGTCCTCGGCCGGTTGTACGGCGGGTTGTTCGGCCGATCGTGCGACCGGTTCTGCGGCGGGTCGTGCGACGAGTTCCTCAGTCAATCGCGTGACCGGCTGCCCAACCGGTTGCACGACGGACTGTTCGGTCGATCGTGCGACCGGTTGTACGGCGGGTTGTTCCGGCAGGTGGGTTCGGTGCCAGAGCTCGAACTGCAGCAGGGCCCAGATGCGCTTCGAGTGGTCCTGCCCTGCGGCGTGCTCGGCGAGCAGGCGGGCGACGACCTCCGGATCGAAGATCCCCCGGTCCCGGGCGGTGGCGTCGGTGAGCAGGTCGTGGGCGAGGGGACGCAGCCCGCTCCTGAGCCAGGAGGCGAGCGGCACCCCGAACCCCATCTTCGGGCGCCTCAGCAGGTGGGCGGGCAACCAGCCGGCGAGGGCGTGCTTGAGGAGGTACTTCGTCGTACCGCCACGGACCTTCAGCTCCCCCGGCAGGCCCGCGGCCCATTCCATCAGGACGTGGTCCAGGAAGGGGGAACGCGCCTCAAGCGAGTAGGCCATCGTGCTGATGTCGGTCTTCACCAGCAGGTCACCGGGCAGATAGGTGTTGACGTCGACGTCCATGACCCGGGTGAGATCGCAGCCCGCCGAGGACTCCTCGAAGGCCCGCTCGATGATGTCGCCGCTGTGGACGCCCGCCACCAGGCCACGCTGCCACGGGGTGTAGACCTGCCACTTCTGTTCCTCGGTGAAATAGGACATCAGGCGCGCGTATCCGCCACTCGTCGGCAACCCGGCCAGCTCCATGCCCCACCCCGCCTTGTGGAGCATCGATCCCGGGCGCGACAGAGCCCGCACGCTCCTGCCCGCCGCGCCCAGCAGCGGTGACGTCGCCGACGGCAGTCGCAGCCGGGAGATCCACCGCAGCAGCGCGTAACGGCGGTAGCCGCCGAAGGACTCGTCCCCGCCGTCCCCGGTGAGCACCACCGTCACCTCCCGGCCGCTCAACTGAGCCACGAGGAGGCTGGGAATCGCCGAGGAGTCGGCGAACGGCTCGTCGAAGTGCCAGGCCAGGGTGGGAAACACATCCAGCGGAGCGCCGGAGACGACGAGCTCGGAGTGGTCGGTGCCATACAGGGCGGACACCTCCCCGGCGTGCGCGCGCTCGTCGAAGGCGGCCTCCTCGAAGCCGACGCAGAAGGTGCGGACCGGCCGCGAGGACTGCCGCGCCATCGCCGCGACGACCGCGGAGGAGTCCACTCCCCCCGACAGGAAGGCTCCGATCGGGCGCTCGCCGGTCATCCGCAGCCGGGTCGCCTCCAGCAGCAGCTCGCGGAGCCGTTCGGCCTCCTCCTCGACGGCGGCCACCGGACGGGGGGTGGCGTCCAGCCGCCAGTAGCGGTCGACGCGCACCCGGCCTTCCTGCCACACCAGGGTCGAGCCCGGCGGGAGCTTGCCGATCCCCTCGAAGATCGACCAGGGGGCGGGTACGTACTGCAACGTCAGATAGTGGTGCAGGGCGACCGGATCGATCTCGCCGCGCCGGCCCGGGTCACGGATCAGCGCCTTCAGTTCGGAGGCGAACCGCAGCGAGCCCGACCTCGTCTCCCAGTAGAGCGGCTTCTTGCCGACCCGGTCACGGGCGAGCAGCAACCTCCGCCTGCGACCGTCCCACAGGGCGAAGGCGAACATGCCGCGCAGGCGGTGAACGAGGGCGTCGCCGTGTTCCTCGTACAGGTGGACCAGGCACTCGGAGTCGCCGTTCGCGGCGAGGCGGTGTCCCTTGGCCAGCAACTCGGCCCGCAGCTCGGCGAAGTTGTAGATCTCGCCGTTGAACACCGCGACGACGCGGCCGTCCTCGCTGTAGACGGGCTGGTCGCCACCGGACACGTCGACGACGGCGAGGCGGCGCGTGCCGAGCACGACCGAGTGCTCCGTGTGCAGGCCACCGCCGTCGGGGCCGCGGTGCGCGAGCGTCTCGCACATGTCGCGGACCGTGTCCGGGTCCACCCCGTCCGGGCAGAGGGCACCGGCTATCGCGCACATCGCTCCCCCAGAAGGCGCCGGTACAGCGTCAGATGCCGGTCGATCATGGAATCCACGCGGAGGTTGTCCAGCGCCCAGGCGCGGGCCGCGCCGCCGAGAGACGCTCCCAAACCAGGGTCGCCCAGCACACGCTCCAGGGCGTCGGCCAGCGCCCCGGGATCTTGCGGGGGGACCAGCAGCCCGCGCCCGTTCAGCAGCTCGCGGGTACCGCCCACCTCGGTGGCGACGATCGGCCTGCCCGCCGCCATCGCCTCCATGACCGCGTTGCTCATCCCCTCCTGGAGTGAGGCGAGCACCACCACCGACGCCCGGTGCATCAGGGCCTCGACGTCCCTGCGAAGGCCCAGGAGGCGCAGGTCCACCCCCAGCCTCTCCGCCTGGGGTGTCAGGGCGTCGCGCTCAGGTCCCTCTCCCGCGAGCACCAGCGTGCACGGCGTACCCCGCTCCGCCAGCAGCGCCATCGCCTCGATGAGGTAGCGGTGGCCCTTGTACGTCAGCAGGTTGGCGACGCAGCACACGACCGGCAGGTCGGTCGCGATCGACGCGGGCGCGGCGGGCAGGAAGGCCGACTCGGGCAGCCCGTTGTAGATCACGCTGATCTTCTCAGGGGCGAGCCTCTCCACCCTTCTGGCGTCCTCCGCCACGGCCACGGCGTTGGCCACCACGTGCCGCGTCAACCGGACGGCGGGGCGCTCCAGCGTGTGGCTCCCGTACGGGAGCCGTTTGAAGACGCTCAGGCTGCGCCGTCCCGCCACGATGACGGGAACCCTGGCCAGCCAGGCGATCGGCGCGCCGATCACATAGGCGTGGTAGAGGAAGGCGTGCAACACGTCCGGCCTGAGTCGCCGCACCAGCCTGACGAGGCGTACCGCCGCGAGCAGGTTGCGGGGAAGGGCGGTGATTCCCATCGACAACGCCGTGAACCCGGCGTTGTGCACGGGGATGCCGGCCCGTTCGAGCGCGTCACCGTAGGGTCCTCCCGAGTGCAAGGTGACCACGTCGACCTCCACGCCGCCGCGAACCAGACCCGTGGCCAGGAGGAAGATCTGCTTCTCGGTGCCACCGACTCTCAACTGCCCGGTCAGCAGCAGGACGCGGCGGAGCCTGCCGGAGGCCGTTTCCCTGTCCGAGATCACCCTGAAGCTACTCTTCACGTTCGCGATCTTACGTTCGGTCATCATCGGCGTGAGGGAGATCGTGGCCGGTGAGCGTGTCGCGGCCCTGCGGGCGAGGGATCGCCCCGTCCGCCCCTCTCCACGCCGACACCGAGAACGCCATGGCCACGCCGTATCCACACCATGGCCGCGCCGCCGACACGCCCGTCGTCGGCCCGGCCTGCCCAAGCCCGGCCACGCGACCCGCCGGCCCCGGCCGGTCAGTTCAGGTCAGGTCCGCGGTCCCGGGGCCCGGCGGAAGGCGAATGGCTGGCTCTCGCGGCCGGGGACGACGAACCAGCACTCGCCGGTGCCTTCGCTGTCGAGCAGCCGGAAGAAGGTGTCGACGACGGACGAGACGTCGAGGATCGGGAAGCCGAGTCCCTCCAGCACCGCCTTGCTCTCACCGAGGATCGCGGTGTCGGCGAAGGACGGGCAGAGCGCCTGCACCCTGATGCCGTGCGGCCGGAGGTCTTCGCCGAGCGAGCGGACGAGTCCGACGACGGCGTGCTTGTTGGCGGCGTAGACGGGGTCGGAGGGGATGCCGACGATGCCCGCCATGCTCGCGGTCGCCACGATCGTGCCGCCGCCCGACGCCCGCAGGGCGGGGATCGCGGCGTGCGCCCCGAAGACGACGCCGTCGAGGTTCACACCCATCGCGAGGCGGTAGCGCCGGATGTCGAAGTCCTCCCCCAGGCCGCAGCCCGAGGCGATGCCCGCGTTGAGGAAGGCGAGGTCGAGCCTGCCGTACCGCTCGACCGCGGTCGCCACCGCCGCCTCGTTGTCCTCCAGCCGGGACACGTCGCAGTGGACGTACGTCGCTCCCAGCTCGTCCGCGAGCCTGCCGCCCGCGACGTCGTCGATGTCGGCGAGGACGACGCGGGCACCGCCCTCGGCCAGCCGCCGGGCCACTCCCGCGCCGATGCCGTTGCCGCCGCCGGTGACGAGGGCGACCCTGCCCTCCAGCTCGTCGGCGCGGACCACGTTGAACGCCTCCGCCGGGCTCCCCAGGCTCCCCGTTCCCAGCCCACTGAGCAGCCCGCCCCCGGTGAGGCCGGCCTTCGCACCCGCGCCCGCCTTCTCCGGGCCCCCCGTCCCCGTCCCTGTCCCCGTGACCTCCATGCTCGTGTTCTCCGTGTTCACAGGGGCGGCCCTCCGGTGGCGGCGTTGGTCGAGCCCGTACTCCGGTACGCCGCGATCGTACGCTCGGCGGCACGGTCAGGGGAGGTTCACGCGGGTGCGATCGGACTCAGGCGCCCGCGTGGGCCGCCTGGAAGGCGCCTCCCGCCGCGTAGGTGACCAGCGTGGTCAGCACCTCCTTGACCGAGTCGCGTCTGCGCACGTCACAGAGGATGATCGGTGCCACGCCGTCCAGGCCCAGTGCCCGCCGTACCTTGATCGGGTCGTGCCGGCGCGCGCCGTCGAAGCAGTTGACCGCGACGACGAACGGGAGCCCGCGCTGCTCGAAGTAGTCCACGGCGGGGAAACAGTCCTGCAGGCGGCGGGTGTCGGCGAGGACGACCGCGCCGAGGGCGCCGACGGACAGCTCGTCCCACATGAACCAGAACCTGTCCTGGCCCGGGGTGCCGAACAGGTAGAGCCAGAGCCCGTCGCGGATGGTGATCCGGCCGAAGTCCAGCGCGACGGTCGTGGTGATCTTTGACTCCACGCCCGCGGTGTCGTCCACGTGGATGCCGCGCTCGCTCAGCAGTTCCTCGGTGTGCAGAGGCCTGATCTCGCTGATCGTGCCGACCATGGTCGTCTTGCCGACCCCGAAACCACCGGCGACAAGGATCTTGATGGCCATCGCGGGGGTGTCGCCCGGGGGCATGCCCGGCTCAGAGGCCGCGTATTCCATGCAGCACTTCCCTGTAGATGCGTTCGTCGATCGTCTTCCCCATCGGCCGGGGCTTGTCGATGGTGACCAGGCCCTCGCGTCGCAGCTCGCTGAGGAGTACGCGGGTGATGTTGAGTGGCAGTTTGAGATGCGCGGCGACGTCGGCCACGGTGGTGGGCCGACGGCACGCGTGCAGCACGTTGAGATGTTCGGGCATCAGCCCGACCGGCTCGAAGGGCATCTCGACGGTCGTGACGATGGCCACCAGGTCGAAGCTCTCCCCGACCGGGCGCGCCCTGCCTCCGGTCACCCCGAAGAGCCTGACCAGAGGCCCGGGATCCTCCCCCATCACGTCCTCGTACCGTTCCAAGCGGGCGCTGGGGCGGCTCCCCTCGGCTGAGCGGACAGGTGCTCACCGACGCGCTTGACCAGCAGCGCCATCTCGTAGGTCACCATGCCCAGTTCGGCGTCGCCCGCGGCGAGTACGGCCAGCCTGGCTCCCTGTCCCGCCGCGGTGACGAACAGGAAACCCCCCTCCATCTCGATGATGGTCTGCCGTACGCCTCCGAGGCCGAAGTGCCGCCCCGCGCCCAGCGCGAGGCTGTGGCTTCCCGCCGAGATGGCGGACAGGTGTTCGGCGTCCTCCCGGGTCAACCCTCGGGAGCCGCCCATCGCCAGGCCGTCGGCGGACAGCACGATGGCGTGCCGGATACCGGTGACCCGCTGGGTCAGGTCGTCGAGCAACCAGCTCAGTTCAGATCTGGGGTCGGGCATCGGAGTGGCCGTCCTTTCGCTTCCACACGTCCGTTTCCTGCTCCGCATGGCTGCGGCCCTGCTGCCAGCCTCGCTGCATGGAGGACATGAGGTGTGAGAGCTCCTCGGGGGTTCGCGCGGTGGTGTCGCACGGTTCGGGGGAGCGTGTCTGGCGGAGCTGGGGGGCAAGATTAGCCTGCCGTACCCGCATCGGCAGCCCGTCCAGGTCGTCGTCGGTGTCCGGGATGAAGACGGCCCGCCGCACGGGTATCGGGGCGGGGGCATCGGGAGCCTCGCGCCGCTCCTGGGTGGGGAACCAGCTCGACGTGGTCTCGGGAGCGCGGGCCGCCTCGTGGTCCTCGGTGGGGAACCAACTCGACGTGGTCTCGGGAGTGTGGGTCACCCCGTGGTCCTGGGCGCCGGAGAGCGCCCTGGGCCAGTCTTCCGATGCCGCGCTCAGCGCCCGCGCCGGTCCGCCCGGGTGCGCGCCGTCCTGACGCGCCCGGTTCGGCATGGTCTCGACGGCGAGCGACTCGCAGGTGGCGAGCAGGCTCTGCGGCAGCAACACGATCGCGGTGGTGCCGTCGTACGGCGAGGGGCGCAGTACGACCTTGATCCCGTGCCGGGCGGCGAGCCTCGCCACGACGAACAGGCCGAGCCTGTCGCTGTCCGCCAGGTCGAACTCCGGCGGGTCGGCGAGCTTGGCGTTGAGCTCGTCGAGGTTGGCCTGGCTCAGTCCCAGGCCGCGGTCCTCGACCTCCAGCGCGAAGCCGTTCGCCGCGGCCATGCTCCGCACGTGGACCGCGGTGTTCGGCGGCGAGAAGGTGGTGGCGTTCTCCACCAGCTCGGCGATCAGGTGGATCACGTCGGTGACCGCGGCGCCGACCAGCAGCGGCGCGTGCGGCATGGGGAGCACGGTGACGCGGGTGTAGTCCTCGACCTCCAGGATGGCGCTGCGCACCACGTCGAAGATGGGCACCGGGTCGCGCCACCTGCGGGACGGAGCCGCGTCGGACAGGATGATCAGGTTCTCCGCGTGCCTCCGCATGCGGGTGGTCAGGTGGTCGAGCTTGAAGAGATCCTCCAGGATCTCCGGTTCTTCGACGCGGCGCTCCATCGTGTCGAGGAGCGTGAGCTGGCGGTGCAGCAGCGCCTGGTTGCGCCAGGCGAGGTTCAGGAAGACCAGGCCGACACCCTTGCGGAGCGTCGCCTGGCCGACCGCGGCCTCCACCGCGGTGCGTCGCACGGCGGAGAACGCGTGCACGACGCGGTCGACCTCGGCGGTCCTCGCGGGGGCGAGCTCGGGGGCCTCGATCGCCGGGTTCACGTCGTCGCCCCTGCGCAGCCGCTCCACCAGCCGGGGCAACCGCTCCTCGGCCAGTTCCACGGCGGACGCCTGGAGCCGCTTCAGCTCGGCGACCAGGGAGCGGCCGAACCGGTAGGAGGCGAGGATCGAGACGACGATCGCGAGCAGGCCCAGTCCCAGGATCAGCCCGATCCGCAGGTAGGTGTCGTTCCTGAGCGCCTCGCCCCTGGTCGCCGAGCGGGCGAACTCCCGCACGCTCTGCTTGTTGACAGCGACCAGAACGGCCTCGGCGTCACGCTTCCACTCGGCGGCGTCCAGCGGGGGCTTACCGGCGAGGTTCCACGAGAAGATCCTGTCCTCGCCCGCGGTGAACCGCTGGTAGGCGGGGCTCTGCAGGAAGGCCTCGTGATCCGCTTTCAGGTCCGGGCTCATGTCCCGCTCCGCGTAGACCAGGTAGTTTCTCCGGCTGGTCATCGCCGAGACGAAGGCCGCGTGTTCCGCGGGCGTCATCGCGCCGCGCTTCAGCGCCGCGGTGAGGACGGCGTGCTCCCTGCTCGCGAACTCGGCGGTGGTGCTGTAGGCGCCCATGCCGCGGACGTTACGGAATGCCTCCAGGTCCGCGATCGCGGTGGCGTCACCGATCTGCCGGTTGGCGGCGCCGACGAACTCGTTGTAGCCGTCGGTCACCTGGACGGGGCTGAGCGCACCGCGGTCGGTGAGGGTACGGACCTGGCTGAGCCCTTCCATCGCCGCGATCAACGCCCGGATGTCCGTCGGGGCGTTGTCGGGCTCGTACGCCTCGGCGGACGCGACCGCCTGGCGTACCCGGTCCAGTTGGACGTTCGTGATTCGCCGCTGCTCGGAGAGGGCCTCGTTCTGGGCGGTGGCACCGGCCAGCTCGGCGGAGATCTGACGCTCCCGCTGGATCTCGAAGATCAACCGCCGGATCGGCTCTCCGATCACCTCCCAGCGGCTCTGGGTCTGGGCGATGCCGGCGACCTGCGCGACGGTCGAGTAGGCGACGAATCCCCACAGGACGATCAACGAGAGGATGGGAAGGAACAGGATCGCGAGGATCTTCGAGCGAATCGGAGGGGGGTTGCTCATTCGGACTTTCCAATCCGCGGTTCCTGCGCCTGGCCGGCGCCCGCAGGCCGAACGGGCCCCGCGGTCGCACGCCGCGACTGGTGCGTGTGTGATTCGACACACTATGCCCATGGGACTTATCACGCTTCAAGTCACCAGAGCGAAGATTGAATATCAATGTTCAGGGTGGGTAGGGCGGTTTTTTATCAATAAGAAGTGGGTTTCTGGCGATCGCCCAGCTCACACCGGGTGCGGACCGCGAGTGAGCACTCTCCGCCGTCACCACTGATCGAGACGGTTTCGTCACCATCCGCCGATGGACCGCCGGTCAGGCGCCGAGCCCCTCCGCTCCCTCGCGCAGTGGCGACACCGGATCCGTCGTCTCCCGGGGCGGTGCCGGTCCCTCCGTTCCCCTGCGGAGTGCTCGACACCGGATCCGTCGTCTCCCGGGGCGGTGCCGGCGCCCTTCCGCTCCCTCGCGGAGTGCTCAGTCGTCGGCCCTGCGGGCGAGGATCGAGTGGATCTCGAAGGAGGGGGCGCTGAAGCCCGGAGCCGACATGACCTCCCGGACCTCCCTGAGCTGCCCCGAGGTCATCCCCGCCGCCATCAGGTGCTCCTCCAGATGGTGGCTGTTGCTGATCAGGAGGCCGAGCCCGGCGGACCCGCGCTCCCACACCTCGGTCCAGCGCACCTGGTCGATGTCGACCAGGCCCGCCGCCGCGATGTCCCGCGCGGCCACACTCCCCCAGGTCGGATCGCTACCCGCCGCACCCAGGACCCGGGCCATGGCCGTGACGTAGATCCCGTACACCTCCCCTTCGCGCCCGCCGGAGGCTGGGGGCGCCACCCAGCGGGTGATGTCGATCTCGTCGAGCTGCAGCCGGCCGCCGGGCCGCAGCGCGGCGCGCAGGCGCCTCAGGACCTGGCGGCGCTGCGGCAGGTGGCTGAGCACGAGCCGGGCGTGGATCAGGTCGAACGCGTCCTGTGGCAGCGGGTCGACGACGATGTCGTGACGGGCCACGGTCAGCCCCGGTCTGGACGGGATCAGGCCGGGCTTGATGTCGGTCGCCAGCACGTGTCCACCCGGCGTCACCCGTTCGGCCAGCCAGAGGGCCACGCTGCCACCGCCCGCCCCGACCTCCAGGCACCTCCAGCCGGGCCCGACACCGGTCAGGGCGAGACGCTCGAACGTGAGCGGGTCGAGAAGCCGGGCGAGGTAGTGGTGCTGGTCGGACGAGTGGTCCCCGTCGTTGTCGAAGACGTAGTCGGACGCGGTCGCCGAGTTCTGCCCGGTCATCTGGCCCCTTCCGAGAGCGGTCACCTCGTCCGCATGGTAAGTAGGTTGACACGGAAAGTGACAGGCATCCGGCCGGACCTGGCCGTCTTCTCTGGAGAACCTATCCCTCCGGCTACACTCTGTACGTATAAAGAACTTTTGTTCGATATATGAACGATGATGGGCCGTGAGACACAAGTCCCCTCGACACGCGCCGCCCTGACTCTTCCCGGGCGATCCTGAGTGATCCGGCGAAATACGGTGAGGTACCCCGGTGACGCCGGACATGAGGGGGCACCATGGCGACCGTCGCCGAGCAGTTCATCGAGGTTCTCCGCCAGGCCGGGGTGGAACGGATCTACGGGGTGGTGGGCGACAGCCTCAACCCGGTGGTCGACGCCATCAGGAAGGCCGGTGACATCGAGTGGATCCACGTGCAGAACGAGGAGGCCGGGGCGTTCGCCGCCTCGGCCGAAGCACAGGTCACCGGGCGCCTCGCGGTCTGCGCGGGCAGTTGCGGGCCCGGCAACACCCACCTGCTCCAGGGCCTCTACGACGCCCACCGCAGCGGTGCCCCGGTGCTCGCGATCGCCTCGCACATCCCCGCCGCGCAGATCGGCACGGGCTTCTTCCAGGAGACCCACCCCGAACGACTGTTCGTGGAGTGCAGCCACTTCTGCGACATGATCAGCACTCCCGAGCAGATGCCCCGGGTGCTGCGCACCGCCGTCCAGCAGGCGATCGGCCTCGGTGGCGTCTCCGTCGTGGTGCTTCCCGGTGACGTGGCGGAGCTGTCCGCCGCCCACCCCACCGGCGAGCACGACTTTCTGACCACGACCGGCACGGTCGTACCCCCCGCCGACCAGGTGGCCGAGCTGGCGGCGGCGCTGAACCGCGCCGAGAAGGTGATGCTGTTCTGCGGCGCTGGGACACGTCACGCCCGCGACGAGGTCATGGCGCTGGCCGGACGCGTCCTGGCACCGGTCGGGCACGCGCTGCGCGGCAAGGAGTGGATCCAGTACGACAACCCGTACGACGT
Organism: Streptosporangium sp. NPDC000563; assembly: GCF_040299985.1. NCBI lineage: Bacteria > Bacillati > Actinomycetota > Actinomycetes > Streptosporangiales > Streptosporangiaceae > Streptosporangium > Streptosporangium sp. NPDC000563. The sequence continues at coordinate 176,121 of NZ_JBEPDA010000001.1, forward strand.
GGGGATGAGCGGGCTGCTCGGGTACGGCGCCTGCCACGAGGCGATGCACGACGCCGATCTGGTGGTGCTGGCCGGGACCGACTTCCCGTACGACGACTTCCTGCCGGGCGCGCGGACGATCCAGATCGACCACGACGCGGGGCGGCTGGGCCGCAGGACCCCGCTGGAGCTGGCCGTGCACGGCGACGTCGGCGCGACGATCCGCGCGGTGCTGCCCCATGTCACCCAGAAGACGGACCGCCGCCATCTCGACAGGACGCTGCGCAAGCACCTGAAGGTGCTGGAGAACGTCGTGGAGGCGTACACCCACGACATCGAGCACCACCTGCCGATCCACCCCGAGTACGTCGCGAACCTGATCGACGAACTGGCCGCGGACGACGCCGTGTTCACCGTGGACACCGGGATGTGCTGCGTCTGGGCCGCCCGTTACCTCAGCCCCAACGGGCACCGCCGCGTGATCGGCTCGTTCGTGCACGGGAGCATGGCCAACGCGCTCCCGCAGGCCGTCGGCGCCCAGTTCGCGGACCGGCGCCGCCAGGTCGTCTCGCTCTCCGGGGACGGCGGACTCGCCATGCTCCTCGGGGAGCTTCTCACCGTCCGGCAGCACGATCTGCCGGTGAAGACGGTGGTGTTCAACAACTCCTCGCTCGGCATGGTGAAGCTGGAGATGATGGTGGAGGGGATGCCCGACTTCGGCACCGACCACGCCCCCGTCGACTACGCGGCGATCGCCGGTGCGGCCGGGATCGGGGCGTTGCGGGTGGAGAATCCCTCGGACGTACCGGAGGCCCTCGCCACGGCCTTCTCGACCCCCGGCCCCTTCCTGCTGGATGTGGTCACCGACCCGGACGTGCTCGCCATGCCGCCGAGCGTCAGCGGAGCGCAGGTGAAGGGGTTCGCCCTCGCCGCGAGCAAGATCGTGCTCAACGGCGGGGTGGGACGCATGATCGACATGGCGAAGGCGAACCTGCGCAACATCCCCCGTCCATGAAACCGGCGGGTCGGGACATCCGGTCACCGTCGTTTCGAGATGAAACCGACAGGTTCGGCCGTCCGGTCACCGTCGTTTCGAGATGAAACCGACGGGTCCCGCCGTCCGGTCACCGTCGTTCCGAGATCCGGACCGCCCCGAAGCCGACCCGAGGCGGGGCCGAAGCCTGGCCGACCCGGGACGATCCCGGTGGATCCACACCGGCCCGGGGTGGAATCGTCGGCGCAGAGGTTCAGAATGGGCGCCATGGACAACTGGCGTGAGGTCCGCGAGACGCTGCGCGAGTTCGCGTTGCGCCTGCCGGAGACCTACGAGGACCACCCTTGGGACGACACGGTCGTCAAAGTCAACAAGAAGATCTTTCTCTTCCTCGGCGTCGAAGAGCCGACCGAGAAATGGAGGCCGAGAGTCGGGATGAAGTTGCCGGAGTCGAGCGGCCACGCGTTGGCGTTCCACGGCGTCAAGCCGTCCGGCTACGGACTGGCCAAAACGGGATGGGTCTCGATCTCCCTGATGAACGCGAGCGCGCTCCTGGAGACCGAGATACTCCTCGACTGGGTCGAGGAGAGCTACCGCGCCATCGCTCCCAAGAGGCTCGTCGCCACGCTCGACGCGCCCTCACAGATCGGCGACGAACCGTCGCCCGTGGACGATCGATCAATGTAGTTCCCTTCCGTGCACCCTTTCCTTTTCCAGTGGACTTGGTCTCGGCGTGTCATCACATGGCCCTCACGTGAGGCTGTAAGCATCGTCACTGTCACGATGAAGCGGCTCGGCGCACCGGTAAAAACCGCATTCCGGTCAGTGGATTGGTCGCGACCACAGACTGTGTCTCGAAGGGAATGGTGTCTCCATGCTCACTCCCCACCCTCAAAAAAGCGCCGCAACCATACGTAAACGACGGAAAGGGTACCGGCCGAAGAAAGGGCCGGCGATGCCGGCCCTCACCGGATTCCTCTGTCTGGCCCTCACGGTCACCGTGCCCTCCGCTCTCCCCGCACCCGCCACCGCGTCCGCGCTCGGCGACCCGTCACCCGACTCCAATTCGTCCGCGCTCGGCGACCCGTCACCCGACTCCGACTCGTCCATCACGTCGACCAGCACCTCCACCAGCGCCTCCCCCTCCTCCAGAGACAGAGACACCGACAACGGGGTCGGCACCGGAACCGGCAACACCGCGACGGGCACGGAAACCGGAAACGACACCGACGGTCCCCGCCACACGCTTCTGGATCAGGCGCGCAAGAAATGCAGGCCGAGGTCCTTCTTCAGGTTCCACTCCTTCAGACCGAGGAATTTCTTCGTTCCCCGCACGCGCTTCATCGACGGCCCCGGCGGCACGATGACGGTTTCCGTCACCCGGCAGCACCGCGTCTACGCCGAGATGGAACTGGAAAGGGAGAAACTCAGCGAGATCGACAGGGGCGAGTTGATCCGCCAGTTGAGAAATCTGGTCAGTCCGCTGCTCGCCGAGGAATACATCGTCGAGACCGGGCACGAATACGCACAGGAGATCACCGACGGCAAGTACGGAAACATGTGGTATCGCGTTTTCGGCTACCGGGTGGGATTCTCCGCGTGGCGCCAGATCTACACCTGCCGGGTGCGCAAGATCGCCGCCGGAGTGGCCAACGTCCCCGCGCGGGTGGAGGGCTGGAAATACTGGGAGACCAACCACCCGATGTACAGGGGACGCCGCCTGAGCAGGCGCTGAGCCTCCCGGTCCCCCGGCGGCGCGTCCCTTCCGGACTTCGGCCCGGCGGCCGGTCCCGCTCAGCGTCCGAGAAACCGGGTGGCGTTGCCGCCGAGCAGCTTGGCGCGGGCGGTGTCGGAGAGAAACCCCGCCCGGCGGATCAGCGAGCCCACCGGTGACTCGCCCAGCGGGTAGGGGAAGTCGGAGCCGAGCATCACCCCGTCCTCTCCCATCGTGTCGACCAGCAGTCGCAGTGCCCGCTCGTCGAACACGACCGAGTCCACGCTGAACCGGTCGAGATAGTGCGACGGGGGAAACTCCGAGACCCCGACCAGGTCGTTGCGACGGTGCCAGGCGTTCTCGAAGCGGCCGAGCCAGAAGGCGAACGAGCCGCCGCCGTGCGCGAAGCACAGGCGCAACGTCTTCGGCACCCGGTCGAGGACGCCGCCCAGGATCAGGGCGAGCACCGACAGGTGCGTCTCGGCGGGCATGCCGACCAGCCACTGCGCCATCCAGCGCTCCAGCCGGGGACCACCCCCCATGTCCCAGGGATGGACGAAGACAGGTGCCCCCACCGAGGCGCAGTGCTGGAGGAACTGGACGATTCCCTCGTCGTCGAGGTCGCGGTCGCCGACGTGGTTGCCGATCTCGACGCCCGCGTGCCCGGAGGCGAGGCACCGGTCCAGCTCGGCGCAGGCCAGATCGGGATCCTGGAGCGGCACCTGGCAGAACGGCACCAGCCGCTCGGACGCGCAGATCTCCAGCGCCAGGTCGTTGAACACCCTCGCGACCCGTACGGCCTCGGCCGCCGGACGCTCGTAGGAGAAGAAGACCGGCGTCGGGGAGACGACCTGAACGTCCACCCCGTCGGCGTCCATCCGTTCCAGGCGGACCGAGGGATTCCAGCAGTCGTCGGCGATCCGGCGGAACTCCCGATCCCCGAGCAGGATCACGGCCTCCCGCTCGGAGTCGACCCTGAGCCGGGGCGCCCCCGGCCAGCCCAAATCGGGCCAGCCCTTGGGGACGTGGTGCGTGTGAACGTCGATGATCAACGGCTATCCCTTGCCGGGGTGGACGGTGCCGCAGTTCCCGCAGGTACGCGCCTTCTCGTCGTCGTAGAACGCCTGGAAGATCGGCGGCAGGTCGGTCACGATGTCACGGACCTGGAGTTCCACCTCGTGGACCACGCCGCTGCACCGCGGGCAGTACCAGAGGAACTTCTCCAGCACGCCTTCCGGCCTGATCCGCTCCACCACCAGGCCGATCGACCCCTCCTCCGGGCGCTGCGGCGAGTGCGGCGTGTTCCCCGGGAGCAGCCACATCTGGCCCTCGCGCACGTGCACGGTCTCCGGCCCCTCGGGGGTCATGATGTTGACGTGCATGTTGCCGCGGATCTGGTAGAAGAGCTCCTCGTACGGGTCGATGTGGAAATCGGTCCGCGCGTTCGGCCCCCCGACGACCATGACGATGAAGTCGCCGGTGTTCTCGAAGACCATCTTGTTGCCCACCGGCGGCTTGAGCAGGTGGGCGTGCTCGTCGATCCACTTGGTGAGGTCGATGGGGGCGGTCATGGGCGAACCTCCGGTCGATGGGCCACGGCCTGAATCTCGATGAGCAGGTGCGGGTGGGGCAGTTGGTGGACGGCCACGGTGGTGCGTGCCGGGCCGGTCTCGTCGAAGTACTCCGCGTAGACCGCGTTGTATCCGCCGAAGTCATTGATGTTCACCAGGTAGGTGGTGATCTGCACGAGATCGCTCAGGTCGGCTCCCGCCGCCTTGAGGATGTCTCCGATGTTCTCTATCACCGCCCTGGTCTGCTCGGCGATGTCGAGCTTCACCGTGCCGAACTCGTCGACCTCGGCTCCCACGATCGTGTTGTCGGGCCTGCGTGAGCTGGTCCCGGACACGTACAGGAGGTCTCCCGCACGCTTGACGTGCGGAAACCTTCCTCGCGGCGTCGCCTTTCCCTCGACGACGAGCCCTTCGCTCATGATTCCTCCCCAGAAGTGCCCGGCCTCTCCGAAGCCCCCCGTACCCCGGAAACCCCCGGCGTCTCGGCCGAGGCCCCCGGCGTCGTCGGACCGGGTGCGGAGGCGGATTCGGACGCGGAGGCAGGTTCGGGCACGGAGGCGGTGAACGAGACCGAGCCCAGGTGCTGGATCTCGGCCCGCACCCGCGCACCGGGCACCAGCGGCTCGGCGGGCGTGGCGGCACCGGCGAGCAGGACCCAGCCCGGCTCCAGGACCATCCCCGCCTGGAGGGCGAGGCGCACGGCCTCGGCGAGTGCCCTGCGCGGGTCGCCCAGGATCGCACCGGTCGATCCGGTCTGGACCACGCGCCCGTCGATCTCCAGGACGACGCCCAGGTTCCAGCGCGACGGGTCGTACGGCTGCCAGGGGCCGACGACGTACCCGGCGGCCGAGGTGTTGTCGGCGATCACGTCGGGCAGCGAGAACCTGAAGTCCTCGTAGCGCGAGTCGATCACCTCGATACCGGCCGCGACGGCCGCGACGGCGCCCGGCGCGAGCGCGTCGCCCGGCGACGCGATGCGCCGGCCGATGAGGTAGACGACCTCCGGCTCCACCCTCGGATGGATGAATCCAGAAATATCCGCGTACGAGCCGTCGAGGATGGCCGACGACTCCGGCACCCGGCCGAAGATGACGTCGTGCACCCCCATCTGGCGGCGCTTACCCTCGCTGGTGAAGCCCAGCTTCACCCCGGCGAGCCGGTCCCCGCGCTCCAGGCGGAGCCGGATCAGCTCCTCCTGGACCCGGTAGGCGTCGGCCACGCCGTAGTCCTGCTCGGGCCTCGGCACCGCGCGACCGGTGCGGGCGGCCTCGTCCAGGACGGCGGCGAGCTTGTGCAGGTCGGTCACTGGGACACCATCTTTCTCGCGGGCGCCACTGCGGCGCTCGGTGAAGGGACTCGGCGGGAGCCGGGGGACGGTGACATCGCCACAGCGTTCGGTGAAAGGGCCCGGCGGGAGCCCGAGGACGGTGACACCACTACGACGCTCGACGAAAGAGCTCGGCGGGAGCCGGGGAGAGCCGGAGGACCGCCCGTGTCACGACGGCTCCCCGGTCCGTGCCAGGTCCAGCGCGATGTCCACGATCATGTCCTCCTGGCCGCCCACCATCCGGCGGCGGCCCACCTCGGTGAGGATGGTCCGGGTGTCGACCCCGTAGCGCGCCGAGGCCGCCTCCGCGTGCCGCAGGAAGCTGGAGTAGACACCCGCGTAGCCGAGCGTCAGCGTCTCCCTGTCCACCCGGACCGGCCGGTCCTGCAGCGGCCTGACCAGGTCGTCGGCCGCGTCCATCAGGGCGTGCAGGTCACAGCCGTGCTCCCAACCCATCAGGTCGGCCACCGCGACGAACACCTCGATCGGGCAGTTGCCCGCCCCCGCGCCCATCCCGGCCAGGGAGGCGTCCACCCGGTAGGTGCCGTTCTCCACCGCGACGACCGAGTTGGCCACGCCGAGGCCCAGGTTGTGGTGGGCGTGGATGCCGATCTCCGTACCCTCGTCGAGCACCGAGCGGTAGGCCCTGACCCGCTCCCGCACCCCGTCCATGGTCAACCGGCCGCCGGAGTCGGTCACGTAGACGCAGTGGGCGCCGTACGACTCCATGAGCGCCGCCTGCCGCGCCAGTTCGTCGGCGGAGGTCATGTGGGACATCATCAGGAACCCGGCCACGTCCATCCCGAGCTCGCGCGCGGTGGAGATGTGCTGGGCGGAGATGTCGGCCTCGGTGCAGTGGGTGGCGACCCTGACCGAGGTGACACCGAGGGCGTGCGCACGCCTGAGGTCGTCGATGGTGCCGATGCCGGGCAGCAGCAGGGTGGTCAGCTTCGCCCGCCGTACGGCACCGGCGACCGCCTCGATCCACTCGTCGTCGGTGTGCGCGCCCGCGCCGTAGTTGAAACTGCCCCCGGAGAGGCCGTCGCCGTGCGCGATCTCGATCGCCGCCACCCCGGCGGCGTCGAGGGCCGCGGCGATCTCGGCGGCCTGGGCGACGGTGTAGCGGTGCCGGATGGCGTGCATGCCGTCCCGCAGTGTCACGTCCTGCACGTAGAGCTTCACGCGCCCACCTCCGCGTCCGTACGAGCGGCCAGGTCCGTGCGGTCCCGGTCTTGCGCGCGGCCCGCGTCCGCGGCCCGCTCCGTCACCTCGGCGAGCCGCTCGGCGGTGCGCAGCGCGGCGGAGGTCATGATGTCGAGGTTGCCGGCGTAGGCGGGCAGGTAGTGGGCGGCGCCCTCCACCTCCAGGAAGACGGTCACCTTCACACCGCCGTCGCGGGTGCCGTCGGGGAGCGGCTCCCCAGCCGGGATCGTCTCAAGCTGTATGTCCTGTTTGAGGCGGTAGCCCGGCACATAGTCGTTGACCCGCGCCACCATTTCCAGCACGGCGTCCTTCACCTCCGCCACGGTCGCCTCGTCGCACTCGTCCACCAGGCAGTAGACCGTGTCCCGCATGATCAGCGGCGGCTCCGCCGGGTTGAGGATGATGATCGCCTTGCCCCTCGCCGCCCCGCCGACCCGCTCGATCGCCCGGGAGGTCGTCTCGGTGAACTCGTCGATGTTGGCCCGCGTGCCGGGCCCCGCCGACCGGGAGGAGATGGAGGCGACGATCTCCGCGTACCGGACGGGCACCCGCGAGGCGACCGCCGCGACGATCGGGATGGTGGCCTGCCCACCGCAGGTGACCATGTTGAGGTTCGGTTCGGTGAGGTGGTCCTCCAGGTTGACCGGAGGCACCACGTAGGGGCCGATCGCGGCGGGGGTGAGGTCGATGACGCGCTTGCCGTGCGCCCTGAGCACCCGGTCGTTGTGCCGGTGCGCCCCGGCCGAGGTCGCGTCGAGGACGACGTCCACCTCGGCGAACCCGGGCAGCGCGACCAGTCCTTCGACGCCTTCGTGGGTGGTGGCGACCCCGCGGCGGCGGGCGCGGGCCAGTCCGTCGGAGTCGGGGTCGATGCCCGCCATCGCGACGACCTCGACCTTCTTCGACAGCAGTGCCTTGAACATCAGGTCGGTGCCGATGTTCCCCGAACCGATGATGGCGATCTTCACAACAGGCCCGCTTTCACACGTCGTACGAGTTCCCCTGGTCCTTCGAGCTCCCCGAACTCCCCGAACTCCCAGGACGCCCCGAACTCCCAGGACTTGCCGGACTCCCCGAGCTCTCCGGGATTGCCGACTCCCCAGGACCTGCCGGGCTCCCCGGGCTTCACGGGCCGGTCCGGTTCGTGGGCTCTCACGAGAAGGTCGTGGGCGGCGGGGCGGCGGCCGACTCCCGGCTGAGGACGAGGTTCGTGGGCTCTCACGAGAGGTTCGTGGGCTCTCACGAGAAGACCGTCCTGACCGAGCCGAGGCCCTCGATGTGGGCCTCGAACACGTCGCCCGGCTCGACGCCGACCATCGGGCCGAGCGCGCCGGTGAGCACGACGTCCCCGGCGCGCAGTGGGAAGTCCGTACCGCCCAGCGCGTCGGCGAGCCAGACCGCGGCGTTGAGCGGATGCCCCAGGCAGGCCGCGCCCACCCCGGTGGAGACCTCCTCGCCGTGCCGGTTCATGGTCATCCCGGCGAGGCGCAGGTCCAGGCCGCGCAGGCTCACCGGGGTGTTGCCGAGGACGAACGCGCCGCTGGAGGCGTTGTCGGCGATCGTGTCGACGAGGGCGATGTCCCATCCCGCGACGCGGCTGTCGACGATCTCGATCGCGGGCAGCGCGAAGTCGACCGCCCGGATGACGTCGGCGACCGTGAACGGACCGCCCTCCAGGTCGCTCCCGAGGACGAGCGCGACCTCCGCCTCGACCTTGGGCTGCAGGAAACGGCCGGTCGGCACGGGCAGGCCGTCGAGATAGGCCATGTCGGCGAAGAGCATCCCGAAGTCCGGCTGGTCCACGCCGAGCTGGCGCTGGACCGCGGCGGAGGTGAGCCCGATCTTCCTGCCGACCAGCCTCCTGCCCTCGTCCAGCGCCCGCCTGGTGTTGATCTCCTGTACGGCGTAGCCGGTCTCGGCGCTCCCGCTCGGCAGCATCTCGCGCACCGGGGCGCACGGCTTGCCGCTCCTGGCCGCGTCGAGCAACCGGTCGGCCGCCTCCACGCGCACGTCGGTGGCCTCGCTCCACTCAGTCATGTCCAGGCTCCAGCTTGATGGTGATCGTGGTGGGCTCGGAGTAGAAGTCCAGCGAGCGCGTGCCGCCCTCGCGGCCGATGCCGGACAGCTTCACCCCGCCGAAGGGGGTGCGCAGGTCGCGCAGGTACCAGGTGTTGACCCAGACCAGCCCGGCCTCCAGCGACCTGGCGACCCGGTGGGCCCGGCTCAGGTTGGAGGTCCAGACGGTCGCCGCCAGGCCGTACTCGCTGTCGTTGGCGAGCCCGACCGCCTCGGCCTCGGTGTCGAACGGGGTGACGTGGCAGACGGGTCCGAAGATCTCCTCCCGGTTCACCCGGGAGTCCGGCGGCAGGCCGGTCAGCACGGTGGGTTCGACGTAGTAGCCGCCGTCGCGGTCGTCGCCGAAACTCGGCACCCCGCCACCCGCGCGGATCTCGGCGCCCTCGTGCTTGGCCAGCTCGTAGTAGGAGAGCACCTTGTCCCGGTGCTCGGCGGAGATCATCGGCATCATCGTGGTGTCCTCGTCGGAGGGGCGGCCGAACCGCAGGTCACCGGCGCGCCTGGCCAGCCGCGCGGTGAACTCCTCGAAGACGGGCCGCTCCACGTAGAGCCGCTCGGTGCACAGGCAGACCTGGCCGCCGTTGGTGAAGACCGACCGCACGCTTCCCTCGACGGCCGCGTCCAGGTCGGCGTCGGCGAAGACCAGCCCGGCGTTCTTGCCGCCCAGCTCGAACGAGACGGGCTTGACCCGGTCCGCGACCGCCTTCATGATCGTCGATCCGGTACGGCTCTCGCCGGTGAAGGTGACCGCGTCCACGCCGGGGTGCTCCACCAGGAACTGGCCGGTGGAGCCGCCGCCGAAGCCGTTCACGACGTTGAGGACACCGGGCGGCAGACCGATCGAGGCGGCGATCTCCGCGAGCACCGCGACCGAGCCCGGCGTGTGCTCCGAGGGCTTGACCACGACGGTGTTGCCCGCGACGAGCGCGGGACCGAGCTTCCAGGTCGCCAGCAGGAACGGCAGGTTCCACGGCACGATCACCGCCACCACGCCGAGTGGCTTGCGCACGGTGTAGCTCAGCACGTCCGTGAGGTGGAACGCGTCCTCCGGGTGCTGGGCCGCGATCTCGGCGAACGACCGGAAGTTCGCGGCTCCGCGCGGGATGTCCAGGGTGCGGGTCTGGGTGATCGACTTCCCCGTGTCGGCGATCTCCGCCGCCACCAGGTCCTCGAACCGCTCCTCGATCGCGTCGGCGAGACGGCGCATCCAGGTGGCGCGCTCCGCCACCGGCAGCGCGGCCCATCCGGGCAGGGCCTCGCGGGCCGCGGAGACCGCCCTGTCGACGACGTCCCGGTCCGCCTCGCGGACCTCGCGCACCGGTCGGCCGGTCACCGGGTCATGGGTGGCGAACGTCGCGCCCTCGGCGACCGGCACCCCACCGATGAAGTGGTTCACCTGGTCAGACAAGTCTGCTCCTCGGGAAGATGCTCCTTCAGGTCACTACGTACGGGTATAGGGCCGCAAACGGCCGTAGGCAAGAATGGGTTCCGTGAAACGGAACCCCGACCGTCTGTCCCTGCTGGAGAAATCCTGGCTCGTACTCGACGCGTTCCGCCCCACGGGAGGACCGCTGCGGCTGGCCGACGTCGCCGAGCGCTGCCACCTGCCCAAGACCACCGCCTTCCGGCTGCTCACGGAACTGACCGCGATCGGCGCGATCACCCGCCGCCCCGACGGCTACTATCTCGGCCGTCGCCTCTTCGAGCTCGGGAGCATCGTGCCCCTGGAGCGCGACCTGAGACACGCGGCGCTCCCCTTCATGCACGACCTTTACGAGGCGACCCACGAGACCGTCCACCTCGGTGTGCGCGACGGCCTCGACGTCGTCTACGTCGAGAAGATCCGCGGTCAGGAGACGTTCGCCCTGCCCTCGCGCGTCGGCGGGCGCCTCCCGCTGACGTGCACCGGGATCGGGAAGGCCCTGCTCGCCTACTCGGGGCCCGACCTGATCGACGAGGTCCTCGGCCGCCCGCTGCGCCGGTTGACCCCGCACTCGATCGTCGACCCCCGGCGCCTGGAGGAGGCGATCGGCCAGATCCAGGCGGCGGGGCTCGCCTACGAGCGGGAGGAGGCCCAGCTGGGCGGCGCCTGCATCGCGGCCCCGGTGTTCGGCGACGGCGTGGCCGTGGCCGCGCTCTCGGTCTCGGTGCCGCTGGCCCGCTTCCAGCCCACCCGGCTCGCCCCGGCCGTCAAGGCCGCCGCCCTGGGCATCTCCCGCGCTCTGGCCAGGACCATCTGACGGGCGGTCGGCCGCGCCGAGGTGACCGAGACGCGGGTGGCGATCCGGGTACGGTCCCGCGCCGAGCGGGGCGACAGGCCGTCTCTCCCCAGCCCGGGGTGGAGGCGGCGGGAGCGTCGACGGGAACTCGAAGCCGCCTGGTGATGACGAGGCTTTCCAGGGTGTCCACAGGCGCACCTTATCGGCGGAACACGTCCATACTCGGCGGGTTTTCCGGGCCTGCGCGACCAACCATCCGTTCTCCGGCAAAGGGGCCGATTCGATACCGCACATCTGTCCGCGTTCGGCGGGTATACGGTTCGCCGACCGTTCGTCCGTCATACGCCGGAACGCCGGCGGTCGACACGCCAGCAGGAGGATCCCGTGGAAGTTCGCACCGAGACGGTCACCGTCGCCGACGGCTCGTTCGACCTGCACCTGTGGCTTCCCCCGAGCGGCCGGGGCCCGGTCATCCTGCTGGTCCAGGAGATCTACGGGGTGGGACCGTACATCAGGAAGGTCGCCGAGGACCTGGCCGCGCTCGGCTACGTCGTCGGCGCGCCGGACCTGTTCTGGCGGATCCGGCCCAACTGGGTGTCAGGCCACGACGACGCGGGAACGGCCCTGTCGGTCGAGATGGTCTCCACGTTCGACGTCCCCCAGGGGGTGGCCGACTCCGCCGTCGCCCTGACGCACCTGCGGGAACTGCCCGAGGCCGAGGGTGGGGCCGGGGTGGTCGGGTTCTGCCTCGGGGGTTCCATCGGCTACCTGCTCGCGGCCACGGTCGAGGTGGACGCGGTCCTGTCGTTCTACGGGTCCGCCGTCCCCGACGCCTCGGGCATGCTGGAGAAGATCACCTGCCCGCTGCTGCTCGTCTTCGGCGGTTCCGACCCCTACATCCCTCGGGAGCGGGTCGCCGTGGTGGAGGAGGCCGCGTCCGGCCGGCCGAACGTCAGGGTGTACGTCGCCGAGGAGGCCGGGCACGCCTTCCACAACCACGAGGCCCCCCAGTTCTACGACCGGGAGGCCGCGCGGGCCGCCTGGGACCAGGCCGTGCACTTCCTCGGACGCAACCTCCCGTTGCCCACCCTCCCCTGAAGGGCGTCACCCTGGCGGGCCGGGCACCCTTTCGCCGTTCGGGGAGCCGCTCACGGGGTGAGAACGCCCCTTGCCTGGAGGTCACCTTCTCGTAACCTCGAAGGCCGCCCGAGAGGACTCCGCGCACCCCATCATGTGCCTTGTGCACCAGACGTGGCAGCAGTGGGGGAATGTCGTTCTGGCGGCCTTGCTCGCGGTCCCCGCGGTCGTCGTCGCCGCCTGCCTGCTCACCCTCCGCCGCACCCGCTCCGGCCACCCCTTCCCGGCGCGCACCGCCCTGGCCGACGTGGTCGCGGTGGCGGGGACCGCACCCTGGATCTGGATGATCCTCACCCCCGGAGCGGGGATCTCCGGCGTCAGTCCTGTCCCGTTCTCGGATCTGTGGGCGACACTTCACGGACCGGGACAGACGGCGTTCGTGCAGGTCGGGGGGAACCTCCTGGTCTTCGCCGCGCTCGGGGCGATGCTTCCCGTCCGTTCTGCGCGGTTCGCCTCGCTCACCCGGATCGCGGCCGTGGCGGCCGGGGCGTCGCTCACCGTGGAGGTCCTCCAGTACGCCCTGCGCCTGGGGCGGGTCAGCTCCGTCGACGACGTGATCCTCAACGCGGCGGGGGCCGTGCTGGCCGCGGCCGTCACGCGCCGATGGTGGGCCGCACGAATACCGGTCAGGACCGTTCCACGGTAACGGACCGGGAAAACTCTTTAAGATCGCCACACGGGCACGATCCTCCCAAAAGAAGCACGATACCAACCTCCGTATCTGTGCGATCGTGGACAAGGCGGGGCAAGTTCTCTGGAGACGCCAAACCCGGTTGGTGACAGAGGGTGATCGAACGTGCAGCATTCCCCGGTACCTCCCGAGCCCCCGATCTATCGGCGCATCGCCGACGGGCTTCGCGAAGCGATCCTGTCCGGCGATCTCCGAGACGGGGATCGGCTTCCGGGCGAGAACGCCCTGATGGCCAGTCACGGCATAGCCCGTGCCACCGCCAGGCAGGCCCTGTCCGTACTAATCAACGAAGGCCTCGCCGTCCCCAAGCGCGGCTCAGGGGTGTACGTCAGGCAGTTCCGCCCCATCAGGCGGCACGGCTCCCGGCGGCTCTCCCGTGACCATTGGGAGCGCGGTGAGGCGATCTGGGACTCCGACACCAGGGGGCGCCCCTACACCGTGGACCAGGTGGACATCGACCGGGAGACCGCCGAGGACGCCGTGGCCAGAGTGCTGGGCAGCTCCGAGGTGTGGGTCCGCAGGCGACGCTACTCGGTGGACGAGCGGCCGGTGCAACTGTCGGTCTCCCACTTCCCCGCCCTCCTGGTGGACGGAACCGCGATCACGAGAGAGGACACGGGCCCCGGAGGCGTCTACGCGCGCCTCGGCGAGCTCGGCCACGCCCCGGCGCACTTCACCGAGGAGATCAGGGCCCGCATGCCCCATCCCCACGAGACCGTCCAGCTCGACCTGCCCGCGGGCACCCCGGTCATCGTGATCGCCCGGGTCGCCCGCACCGTGGACGGCGTCGCCGTCGAGGTGAACGAGATGACTCTCGACGCCGCCTCTTACGTACTTCAATACGACTTCGACTCATAGATCAAGACCATCCGTCAACCGATAGGTTGACCTGTCCCCCGCGATCATTGATTTCTCTAGAGAAGTGCCTCACCGTCAGAGGTGGAGCGTCGCACAGACGGGCCTGGGCGCGGGGAAGGTGCACAGATGTCTCTCGACCGACATCTCGCTGAGATCGCCCGGGAGTTTCCCGACTGGACGATCTGGCGGAGCGACGCGGGTCGGTGGTGGGCAACCCGCCACCACCCGCTGACCTCCGCCCAGCGTGATGTCGGCTGCGCGATGACCATCGACGCGGACGATCCGGAAGGGCTGCGTGAGCAGCTACTCGACCAACGGGAACGTTCCGGCGACACCGAGCCGGAGACGGACCCCTGAAGACCGCCCGGTGCCGGGATGAGCGGATCCGATGCGGTCCCGGCGCCGGGCCCCCAATCGCGGAAGTCCCCGACCCGATCGGGGGCGGGGGCTTCCGCTTGATCCTCACCCCCCGTCGGGGCGGAGGCTTCCGCGAGTCTCCTCACCCGTCTGCACGGCCGTGCGAGCCCCTCACGGTCTTCGGGGCCGACGTCTCCACGGCCGTGCGGGTTCCCCCCTCATGCCTCCGAGGGCGAGGGCTCTTACTTTCTTCTGGGGGTGGCGTACTTGTCCTCGTCCTTGCCGGCCTTCTCCGCGGCCGGACCGAGGTCGGTGTCGCCGGCGAGGTCGGTGTCGTCGTACACCTCGACGCGCGTCTCCTCGGCACGGTCCTCGTCCTTGCCACGCCGCTCGTCCGCGCCCCCGACGGTGTCGTCGTCCACGATCACGCGTACGGACTCCAGGTCGGGTGAGTCGAACCCGGCGTTCCGCCCGCCCATGGACGCGTCCCCGGATCCGGTGGGCCCGGCCTGTCCCGGCGACGCCTCCGCGTCGGAGGACGCGACGGCGTCCGCGGCGCCGGGTGTGCCGTGGACGTCGTCTGGCGTCTCCTCGGGGGCGGCCCCGGAGACGGCGTCAGGCCCCGTGGCGGGGGCGGCCAGCGCCGGCTGGACGCGGGCCGGGGGCAGCACGGAGCTCTCGTCGATCAGAGGTCCCGCCGAACTCTCACGGTGGAGCAGGTCGCCCAGGACGGTGCCCATCTCGTGCAGACGGCGCATGACCTCGTGGTGGGTGTCGGTGAGGTAGACGACCCGGCGGCCGGTGGTCTCGTCCAGGGCGGCGGCGCGCTGCTGTGCCGCCGACAGGGTGGAGTGCGCGTCGTTGTTGGCGGCGAGCACGGTCGCCTCCGCCTCGGCGCGGGCGGCGCTCAGCGTGGAGTCGGCCTCGGCGCGGGCCTCCTGGACCGTCCGCTCGGCCTCGTTCCGCGCCGAGGTGACCATCCGGTCGGCCTCGGTGCGGGCGCTGCGCAGGGTGTCCTCGGACTCGGCGCGGGCCGCGTTGAGCGTCTCCTCGGCGTCGTTGCCCGCCTGGGACAGCATCTGCTCGGCGGCCGCGGTGGCCTCGGCCACCCGGCGCTCGGCCTCCTGCTGCGCGGCGTTCAGGATGCCCTCGGCCCGATCCTGCGCGGAGGTGATCAGCCGCTCGGCCTCCATCGCCGCGTCGTCGCGGAGCTTGATCGCCTCGGCCTCGGCGACCTGCTTCTTGGAGGTGGCCTCCTCCTCACCGAGTTTCAGTATCTGGCTGAGCCGCTGGCCGAGCTCGTCGTAGTCCTGCGGGGCGTCGGAAAGCCGCTTACGAGCCTCGGCCAGCTCGATCCGGCTCTGTTCGGCCTGGTCGATCGCGCGCCCGAGCCGCTCCTCCAGGTCGCGGATCTGGTGGCGGTGGCGGTCCATATAGTCGTGAACCTGACGACGGCTGTAGCCGCGCATGACGACCTCGAACGAGTCCTCATGCATCAGGTCGGGAAAGCTCTCGTGCTGGTTTGTCATAGCACTACCCGTGGAGGTTGTGTGGCGGAAAAGGAGACGTCAGGAGACGACTTTCCTGCTTACTGCCCAAGTCTGCAACCGGAACGCCCGACGTGCTTGCGGAAATACCGGACAGATCGACTCCTCGTAACATCGTTCACATGAACGTCACGCCCTACATCGCGGCCCTCGACGGCGACGCGATCCCGCAGATCCATCCGGACGCCTACATCGCCCCCGGAGCGGTGGTCGTCGGGAGGGTACGGCTGGGCCGTGCCGCGAACGTCTGGTACGGCTCGGTCCTGCGCGGCGACGACGAGGACGTCGAGGTCGGGGAGGAGTGCAACATCCAGGACCTGTGCTGCCTGCACGCCGATCCCGGTCAGCCCGCCGTGCTGGAGCCCCGGGTGAGCCTCGGGCACAAGGCCATGGTGCACGGGGCCCATGTGGAGACCGGTGCGCTCGTGGGCATCGGCGCGATCGTGCTGGGCGGCGCCAGGGTCGGCGCGGGATCGCTGATCGCGGCGGGTGCCCTGGTGGCGCCGGGGAAGCGGATCCCCGCCGGGGTGCTCGTCTCGGGCGTCCCCGGAAAGATCGTCCGTGAGCTCACCGACGACGACCGCGCCCTGTTCGCCGGTACTCCGGCCGGCTACGTCGCCAAGGCGGCCCGCCACCGGGCCGCGACCCCCGTGCCACCGGCCTGACTCCCGACCCGGGTCGTGGCGCACGCTCCCCGACACGGTGGCGGGGAGAGCCTTACGATCGTGCGAGGCCCGATCGGGGGATCGCGGGGCCTGGCAACGACCTTGACCGCTTGACCGAAGGGAGGCAGGGGCGTCCCGCCCGTGGCACCAGGCTGTGGGTACTCGCCCCGGAATGCCGATGACCGGCATGTGGCAGTGGGATGGGTTCGACGCCGTCGAGAACGACGTGCGGACCATGGTCACCGACCCACGGTGGACGGCGCTGCCGCCGCTCGCACGCGCCCAGGCCATCGCCCAGCGCACGCTGTCCACCCCGGACGGCGGGCGCTGGCTGTTCGGCGCCCACGCCCGCTGGTACCGCCAGGATCCCGCCGACGGCCGCTGGCACCTCACCGCTCCCCCCGCCGACCGGGGCTTCCGCGCCGCGGCGCACGTGGTCAACGTCACCTCGATGATCATGCAGCACCTGATACCGACCGGCGCCGACTTCGCCGTCGACCGGGGGTCGGTCCAGGGGTTCGTCGGCCCCGACGTGCCGTACGAGATCACCGAGAGGGTCCGCGAGCTGGTGATCGCCCAGCGCGGCAGGCGCAGGGAGGACTTTCCCGTCACCGGGCCGTTCGCCGGACTCTTCGCCGGGGAGGTGGCCAGTCCCGTCGCCGCGATCTGGGGCACGCTCATGTGGTGCGCCTACGCCCCGGCCTTCGACGGCAACGAGGTGTTGCTGTCGATGTTCGGGGAGTTCCTGGCCCGCCCGCTGCCCGGCGACGAGTGGGTCCGCTGGCTGCCGCCCACCTCGCTGGACGACCTGGTCGCGCTCTACGGCGAGCGGGTCAGGGCCGGGCACCCCGAGGCGGGCCTGCGGCTGGTCGCGCTGATGGCCGACACCGCCGCCGTGGTGCGTGCGGATCCGAGGTTCAGGCCGAAGGCCGACGCCCTGCTGTCCATGATCGAGCCGTTGCTCCGCCGGGCCTGTCAGGATCCCGCCATCGCGCACCAGGGCGACGACGCGGTGCGGAACGCGTGGCTTTCCCGCTGCCCGCCCCACATGACGCTGCCCGACGACTCGCCGGGCGAGCACTTCCAGCACGCGCTCTACGACCTGGTCCAGTCGCTGGGGTTCCTCGCCCCGATGGGCGCCGACCCGCGGGCGGTGGCCGCCTCACTGCTCGCCGCCGACCTGTCGGGTGTCGCGCCCAGGGCGGCCGACCGTCTCTACCCGTGGCTGGATCCCGAGCTGCGGCACATCCTCCACGTGGTGCTCACCGACGCCTCGCATCCGCTGAGGGGATGCTGGCCGCGCTCGGGCGAGCTGCCTTCCGCGCTGCACCCGCCGGACCGCAACGCCGCCGCGGCTCTGCTCGGTGCCGCCTACGCCACGGGGCTCGCGTGGTGCCGCCTGACCGGGACCGAGATACCGGAGCGCGGGTTCGCGACGGCCTCGGCGGTGGTGCACCGGCTGACGCACGAGCGCGACGACCCGGTCCCTCCTGTGTCAGGGACTTACCCCCGCCACTTCTGACCCACATCAGTATGCTTAAACCACAAATTTAGTTATTTCATCCTTACTCCCCCTATATCCTTCTAGCCCCCTGCGCATCGGACAATTAGCTGAATTGTGATCTCCTAAACGGGAAATGATCCTCCGTGAGGACGTGTCGGGCGGGGCGAGGAATGGTCCCGATGGGCCATGGGCACCGATGACCGCCCGCCGTAACCTCGAAGTGGGTGTGGGCTGCGGAAGGAAGGACGACGCGGTGGGGCACGACGACCTGGACTCTAGGGTCCACGACCGTGTCGCGTTGGACGAGATCGCGCTCTATGCCGAGGTGCTGTCCGCCGTCGCGATGAGCGAACGGCCCCTCACCTCGGTGGAGCTCGACAACGCGCTCGGATTGAGCGCTTCGGCTGTTTGCTGAGGCCTCGGGAAGAACCGTTTCCAAGACCTTGTCCCGGACCCTTCGACGGGGTCCGGGACGTGGTCGGAAAAGATAGTCATGTGACTAGTCACGAACGGACGAGACGGGCGATCGCGGCCGACGCCTCCTTGACCTTCTCCTCCGCCTCCGGCCCCCCGGCGCTGATGGCGTCGGCGACACAGTGCCCGATGTGGTCCTCCAGCAGGCCGAGCGCCACCGCCTGGAGCGCCCGCGTGGCGGCCGAGACCTGGGTCAGCACGTCGATGCAGTAGGCATCCTCTTCGACCATCCGCTGCAGGCCCCTGATCTGCCCCTCGACACGCCGCAACCGGGTCAGATAAGCCTGTTTGTCACCGCTGTACCCATGCATGTCCCAACGGTACCGGTGTCAGGCGCGGCGGGATGTCGCCGCGATCAGTTTCTCCCAGCGGTCGGCCACCGAGGACGCGCCGTGGCCCGCCGCGACCTCCAGCGCCCCCGCGGCCAGCTCCCTGCGCCGCCGCTCGTCGTCGATGAGCGCGAGCATCGCGGACGCGTACGCCTCGATCTCGTCCTCCCCCTCGGCGACCAGCACTCCGTTCCTGCCGTCGGCCACGAGCTCGCCCGGTCCACGGGGGCCGCCGAACGCGATCACCGGTACCCCGCTCGCCATCGCCTCGATCACGGCCATGCCGAGCACCTCCGTCCTGGAGGTGCTCGCCACGATCGACGCCTTGGCGAACTCGCCGGTGAGGTCGGAGGTCGTTCCCATGAAGTAGACGTGGTTGTGCAGGTCGAGGTCACCGACGAGGGCGCGCAGGCGCTTCTCCTCCGGCCCCCCGCCGTACAGGCGCAGCCGCCAGTCGGGGCGTTTGCCCGCGACGACGGCGAACGCGCGGATCAGCCGGTCGTGCGCCTTCGCCGGCACCAGACGCCCTCCGGCGGCGACGATGCGGTTGTCCATCCGCGAGCGCGGCCACGGCCCCGCGGGCAGCGCGTCGGGGATCACGTTGACCGGCACGTTCCCGCCCAGGAGGTGGTCCCACTCCTGCCGGCTCGTCTCGGTGGCGGTGGCGACCGCGTCCAGGCGCGGGTAGAACTTCCTGATCGGCCCCGGTACGGGCGGCCGGCCCCACTCCCGGGCGATCCGCGTGATGTCGCGCGGCGCGTGCCTGGCCACCTGGACGCTCAGCACCGGCCGGGTGCTGACGAGCACGTCGGCCCTCAGCCCGCGCAGCCGCCGCCAGAGGGCGACCTCGGTGCGCATCTGGCCCCGGGGAAGCAGGGATCTGCCGCCCGGCTGGGCGTCGACCACCCAGGAGAGCTTCACACCGGACGCCACGGGGAAGAACGGTTTCTCCCGCTGGCGGCGGACGCTGATGATCTCGACCTCGTGACGTTCTGCCAGCTCTCCCGCGAGGTTGACGATCGAGCGTACGTCACCGCGCATGCCGTAGACGGATGGGGTGAGCAGGCAGATCCTCACCCGCCGACCTCGATCCTGAGCTCGTCGTCCGCCGTGTAGCAGGGACGGATCGGCACCCCGTCGATCTGCGCGGCGGGGTAGTGCAGGCGGCGGCGCTTGCCGTCGACGTCGTCCAGCCGGGAGCCCAGCCGCAGCGGCGTGGCCACGCCGCGTACCTCCAGGGAGGGCTCCCAGGTGCCGGTCTGGTCGGGGGCGGCGGCGAGCACGTCGCACAGCGAGAGCGCCGCGTGGAAGCGCACCCCCTGGACCGTTGCAATGGAGGTCAGCTCGGCGTCGGGCCGGCTGCGGCGCAGGGCGAGCTTCGCCTCGTGCCTCGCCTCGTCGTCGTCGAGGCCGGTGAAGGCGAGCAGCCCGGTGACCTCGAAGCGCCCCTCCCTGAACCAGACGGAACGGACCTCCGCCGTCGGCCGGGCGTCGTCGATCTTCAGGGCGAGGAAGCCGTTGCGGGTCCGGTAGGCGCGGTAGGCCAGCGTGCGGCGGCTCAGCGCGTACGCCTCGAGATGGTCGAGGGAGAATCCGGGGTCGACGCTGCGCAGCCGCGTGCGCGCCTTGCCCTGTTGCAGGTAGGTGTCCCAGCGGCCGGGACCGAGGGCGAGCGGGGCGAGTGAGACCGCCAGCTCCGCCTTGCGCATCCGTGCGTCCGGAGTGCCCAGCGGCACCCGGCTCTCGACCGAGGTGGCCCGGTTACGCAGGACCAGTTCGGTGCCGTCGGCCAAGGGTTCGTCGACGGCCAGCCGAAGTGAGAGAACATCGGCCAGGGTAACCTCGGCATCGCTGACGACGGCTGGCATCGTCAAGCCCCCTCCCCGTTGAATGAGCTACGCGACGTTGAGGTTACCGTGATTTTCCCGTTATGTGGAGAAAGGTTTTCGGACCTTACGTCCTTTTCACGTTGACTTGACCCTATGTCAAAGGGAACATCGGGAAAATGTCCCCTCTGACGGATGACACACCCGCTGTCAGGGCGCCTCTACCGGTCGGCCTTTGATCGACTTGATCAGCAGCTGGGAGACGTCGACGACCTCCAGCGTCTCCTTGGCCTCGCCCGCGTTCTTCTTCTCGTTGATCGAGTCGCCGAGCATGACCAGACAGAACGGGCACGCCGTGGAGATGGTGTCCGGCTCGGTGGTGAGCGCCTCGTCCACCCGCTCGGTGTTGATGCGCTTGCCGAGCCGCTCCTCCATCCACATCCGCGCGCCGCCGGCGCCGCAGCAGAAGCCGCGGTCCTTGTGGCGGTGCATCTCCTGGGTCTTCACACCGGGCACCTTGGCCATGATGTCGCGGGGCTGGGAGTAGACCTTGTTGTGGCGGCCCAGGAAGCACGGGTCGTGGTAGGTGATCTTCTCCTCGATCGGCGTGATCGGGACCAGCCTGCCCTCGTCCACGAGCTTGGCGAGCAGCTGGGTGTGGTGCACCACCTCGTAGGTGCCGCCGAGCTGGGGATACTCGTTGGCGAGGGTGTTGAAGCAGTGCGGGCAGGTCGCGACGATCTTCTTGACCCCCGCCTCGTTCAGCGTCTCGATGTTCTGCTTGGCCAGCATGTCGAAGAGATACTCCATGCCCAGGCGGCGCGCCGGGTCGCCGGTGCACGCCTCCATCGGGCCGAGCACCGCGAACTTCACCCCGGCGACGTGCAGCAGCTCCGCGACCGCCTTGGTGGTCTTCTTCGCCCGGTCCTCCAGCGCTCCGGCGCACCCCACCCAGAACAGGTACTCGGTGTCCTCAGGCATCTTCTCGTCGACGAGCGTGATCTCGATGGGGTCGACCTCGCGGCTCGCCAGCTCCTCGACCCAGTCGGCCCGCTTCATCTCGGACATCCCCCACGGGTTGCCCTTGTTCTCCAGGTTCTTGACCATGACGCCGGCCTCGGAGGGGAAGTTGGACTCCACCATCGCCTGGTAGCGGCGCATGTCGAGGATGTGGTCGATGTGCTCGATGTCGACCGGGCACTGCTCGACGCAGGCGCCGCAGTTGGTGCAGGACCACAGCACGTCGGGGTGGATCACGCCTTCCTCGCCCACCAGCGGCTTGTCCAGCAGGGCCAGCACGTCCTCGTGCAGGCCCGCGCGCTGCTCCCCGGTGGCCGTCAGGTACGGGGCGACCTTGAAGGCGTGGTCACGCTGCTCGAGGATGAGCATCTTCGGCGAGAGCGGCTTGTCGGTGTTCCAGGCGGGGCACTGGTCCTGGCAGCGTCCGCACTCGGTGCAGGTGTAGAAGTCGAGGAAGCCCTTCCAGGTGGTGTCCTCGATCTTGCCGCGGCCGAGCCGGTCGCCGTCGAGCTCCTCGTCCTCGAAGTCGACGAGCTTGCCGTCGATCCGCATCGGCTGGGCGGGGCCGTTGCCGTCGGGACGCCGGGAGAACGCCACGTTCAGCGGCGCGGTGAAGATGTGCAGGTGCTTGGAGTTCACCACGATCACGAGGAAGACCAGCATCACGCCGATGTGCAGGAGCAGCCCGACGTGTTCGAGCGTCTCGTTGGCCGAGGGGCCCAGCGGGCGCAGCAGGGCGGCGGTCGCCTCGGAGGCGAACGCTCCCGAGGCGTACGGCAGGTTGCCGGTGTTCGCCGCCGCGCCGCGGAAGAGGAGCATCGTCCAGATCACGTTGAAGATCATGAAGAGGACGAGCCAGGCACCGCCGAGGTGCGAGCCGAAGAACCGGGACCTGCGGCCCAGCTTCTTCGGCGAGTTCTTGATCCTGATGACCGCGAAGGCGATGAGTCCGAGCAGGGCCGCGACCGCGATGAAGTCCTGCAGGAAGCCCAGGATCGGCCACGTCCCGATGAGCGGGATGTGGAAGTCGGGGGTGCCGGTGACGGCCCCCTGGATCAGCGCGCCGTACGCCTCCAGATAGACGGTCGCCAGGATGAGGAACGCCCACATGACGAAGAAGTGCGCGACACCGGAGGCCGTCCACTTCAGCAGCTTCCGCTGCCCGAACACCTCGACCAGCTGGGCCTTGATCTCCTCACCCAGGTTGGCCCTGGCGTACTCGACGCGCTCGGGCGCGGGAGGCCCTACGGTGGCGAGGTTGTACAGGAACAACACGCGGCGCGCGGCGAGCGCGAGCGCGACGGCTGTCATGACCAGCCCGATGATCGCTACCCAGAGCACTGGTCCTCCCACAGACGGCGTTGGCTGCCAGCGTACGACCGCCGGTCATCCACGATGACAGAGGGTCCCCACAGATACTACCGGCGAGTAACTTCTCTTCGCCGGGAGACCCCCCGGTGACCGTCGTCACCCTACGGTCAACACCGTTCCCAGAACAATGCTCTGCATGCCTCCGAACGGCATCGAAGTGACCTTCGAGCTTCACGGGGCTCGGCGGGCGCGACCTGGACGTCGGCGGGACGGGGACTCGGCGAGGCGCGCCGGCACCTCGGCCCGAATGGTGGGAACGTGTGAGATACGGCGGTATATGGCGGGAAGACCTCTATGGGCGCCCCCGGGGGGCGGGGAAGCCTACCGCGGTGGGTCGAGATAACCCTGGATCGTGGG
Organism: Streptosporangium sp. NPDC000563; assembly: GCF_040299985.1. Classification (NCBI taxonomy): domain Bacteria; kingdom Bacillati; phylum Actinomycetota; class Actinomycetes; order Streptosporangiales; family Streptosporangiaceae; genus Streptosporangium; species Streptosporangium sp. NPDC000563. Next base: position 199,340 of record NZ_JBEPDA010000001.1, read on the forward strand.
TGTGAGCAATTTCACCAGCTCTTCAAGATCCACCGAGGCGAGCGGCTCCAGTTGGAGGACGTAGCGCATCAGGACCACGCCGAACATCTGCGCGAAGGCCGCCTCCATCCGGATCAGCGGGATGTCCAGGCTCTCCGCGACCCGGTTGAGCAGCGCGCGGGTCACGAACTCGCGGATCATGACGACCATCCGCTCGTTCGTCATCGCGGTGCGGGCCAGCGCCAGCACCGGCTGGCGCGCCCCGGCCTCCGAGGTGATCGTCAGGATGAGCCTGACCAGCCGCTCGCCGACCTCCTCGCGGGGCCCCGCCGTGATCGCCGCGAGGACGTTCTCGGGGTTGATCGGCAACTCCATCGCCTCGACGAACATCTTCTCCTTGCCGGAGAAGTAGTGGTGGACCAGCGCCGGGTCCACCTCCGCCCGCCGGGCGATGCCCCGGATGGTCGCCTTGTCGAACCCCTTCTCCGCGAAGGTCTCGCGCGCCGCCGCGAGGATCTGCCCTCGCGTGTCGGCCGAGCCCGGCCTGCGCCCCGGACGCCTTCTCCCCTCCGCCGGCCCGGCCGCGGACCTCTCCGCAGGTCCGTCCGTGGACCCGTTCGCGGGTCCGTCCGCGGACCCGTTCGCGGGCGTGGCCGTTGACCTCCCGGAGGGACCGTTCGCGGGCGCGTCCACGGACCCGTCCGAGGAGCCGTTGGAGTGCCTGCCCGTGGTGCTCATGACAGGCCCACTCACGCGGGGGTGGAGGCCGCGAGGTGCAGCCGGGCGAACGCGAGCGCCTCCGCGAGGTCGTCGATCCGCTCGGAACGGCTGGCCGCCTTGCGCGTATTGATCTCCAGCACGACCAGCCCCGAATATCCGTTGCCCGCCATCCGCTCCAGGATCGGCGCGCACGGCTGGTTGCCCCGCCCGGGAACCAGGTGCTCGTCCTTGTTCGGCACCCCGACGCCGTCGGCCAGGTGCAGGTGGGCGAGCCGGTCGCCGAGCTTGGTGAACATCTCCAGGGCGTCGGACCCGGAGACCGCCGTGTGCGACAGATCCAACGTCACCTGCGGGAAGTCGTAGTCGACCGGGTTCCAGTCGGGAGAGTAGGGGACGACCTCGTTGCCTCTCGCCCTCAGCGGGAACATGTTCTCCACCGCGAAGACCACGTCGGTCTCCTCACGCATCCTGGCCAGGCCGATCTCGAAGTCGCGCGCGTAGTCGCGCTGCCAGCGGAACGGCGGATGCACCACGACCGTCCTGGCACCGACCCGCTCGGCGGCACGCTGCGCGCGCTGGAGCTTGGCCCACGGGTCCTTGCCCCACACACGCTGCGTCACCAGCAGGCACGGTGCGTGAATGGCCAGGATCGGCAGGTGGTAGTGGTCCGACAGCCGCTCCAGGACGTCGACGTCCTGGCTCACGGGGTCGGCGCCCACCATGATCTCCACACCGTCGTACCCCAGGCGCGCGGCCAGTTCGAAGGCGTCGGGCGTACGTTCGGGATACACCGACGCGGTGGACAGCGCGATCTTCGCGCTGGATACACGGACGCTCATACCGCTTCCTCGTCTCCGGCTCGGAGCGCACACTCGCGAACACCGCCGGGCCGACCGGCCCGATCGCTCACGTCGCTCACATTTGCCAGCCTAAGCGGGTCCGGCGAGCAGTGCTGTCCGCCACCACCGACACGGCCTGGATCACACCATTACGGTGAGGGCATGCCGAGGTTCTTGAGGGGCTCCATCCCCAGCCCCAACATCTGGAACACCCCCCAGACCTACGAGTTGGAAAACCGGGCGGTGGACCCCGAGGGACACGCCGAGGCGGCGATGTCGGCGATCCGGTCGTGGACCGGGGCGACGGTCCTCGACATCGGCTGCGGTACCGGCTACCACCTGCCCGCCCTCGCCTCGACCGCCACCCGGGTGATCGGCGTGGAGCCGCACGAGGACCTCGTCCTGCTGGCCAGGCGCCGCTGCCGCGCCCTGCGGAACGTCGAGATCCACGCCGCCACCGCCCAGGCGATCCCGCTGCCCGGCGCCTCCGTGGACGTGGCCGTCGCCCGCTGGGCGTACTTCTTCGGCCCCGGGTGCGAGCCGGGCCTGGCCGAGCTCTCCCGGGTGATGCGGCGCGGCGGCGCGGCCTTCGTGATCGACATCGACACCACCCGCGGCGCCTTCGGCCGCTGGTTCGGCCAGTCCGTCCCCGCCTACTCCGCCAGGTCCGTCGAGAACTTCTGGAGCCGCCAGGGCTGGCAGACGGACAAGCTCGATCTGCGCATGTCCTTCGAGCGCCGCGCCGACCTGGAGGCCGTGCTCCGCATCGAGTTCACCCCCGCGGTCGCCGACCTGGCCATCGCCGAGACCCCCGGCCTGGAGATCGCCTACCCCAACCTGCTGCGCTGGAAGCGGTTCTGAAACGGCGACGACCTCCGCGGGGCCGACCGGGAACAACGGGACGGGGCCTTGACCTTGACGTTGATGTCAAGGTCTATCGTCGTGCCGTGGGGAGGGCCGGATGCGGATCGGCGAGTTGGCGCGGCGGGCGGGTGTCAGCACCCGGGCACTGCGCTACTACGAGCAGCAGGGACTGATCACGGCCCGGCGCTCGGCCAACGGCTACCGGGAGTACGGGGAGGAGGATCTCAAGCTCGTCTCCGAGATCCGCTCGCTGCTCGCCGTCGGCTTCACCCTGGACGACGCCCGCCCGTTCGTCGCCTGCCTGCGGGCCGGTCACGAGTCAGGGGGGTCGTGCCCGGACTCCGTCGCCGTCTACCAGCGCAAACTGGCGGAGATCGACGACGAGATCCGCACGCTTCTCACCCGGAGGGCGGAGGTGGCGGCGCAGCTGACCACCGCCTGCCCAGGATGCGTACTGAGGAAAGTGGGAAAATCATGATCACATTGACCGCGGAGAACTTCGACGAGCAGGTGCTGCGGAGCGACAAGCCCGTCCTGGTCGACTTCTGGGCCGAGTGGTGCGGGCCGTGCAAGATGATCGCGCCGATTCTCACGGAGATCGAGGCCGAGCTCGGCGACCGCGTCACGATCGCGAAGCTCAACGCCGACGACTACCCCGAGATCACCGCGAGGTACGGCGTCCTCGGCCTGCCGACGCTCAACCTCTACAAGGGCGGCGAGGTCGTGCAGCAGATCAAGGGCGCCAAGCCCAAGCGCCTGCTCCTCGCCGAGCTCGAAGGCCACATCTGAGGAAAGCGCGCTCCGTACCTCCCCGCGACTTTCACCCGGTACGGCATGCCGTACCGGGTGAAAGTTGTCGGGCTCTGCCGGTAACGTGCGGCCATGGCGAAGAAGGCTGGTGGCTACCGCTGTGCCGAGTGCGGGTGGCAGACGGCCAAGTGGGTGGGGCGCTGCGGCGAGTGTCAGGCCTGGGGCACGGTCGAGGAGGAGACGGCTCCCGCGGGGGCACGCGTGGCCTCCGCCGGGGCGGTCTCGGCACCGGCGGTGCCGATCGGCCAGGTCAAGGCCGAGGTGGCGCACGCGCGCGGCACCGGTGTGCCCGAGCTCGACCGGGTCCTCGGCGGCGGTCTGGTTCCCGGAGCCGTCGTGCTGCTGGCCGGCGAGCCCGGCATCGGCAAGTCGACCCTCCTGCTGGAGGCGGCGGCCAAGATCGCCCGACAGCAGACGGTCCTCTACATCACGGGTGAGGAGTCGGCCGCCCAGGTGCGGATCAGGGCCGACCGGATCGGCGCGATCCAGGACCGCCTCTACCTCGCCGCCGAGACCGACCTGGGCGCGCTGGTGTCACATGTCGAGAAGGTCCAGCCCGACCTGCTCATCGTCGACTCGGTGCAGACGATCGGCTCCACCCAGGCGACGGGCGTGCCCGGCGGGGTGACCCAGGTCAGGGAGGTCGCGGGAAACCTGGTGCGGCTCGCCAAGGAGCGCGGCATGGCCACCGTGCTGGTCGGCCACGTCACCAAGGAGGGCTCGATCGCCGGCCCCCGCACCCTGGAGCACCTGGTCGACGTCGTGCTCCACTTCGAGGGCGACCGGCACTCCCGGCTCCGCCTCGTCCGTGCGATCAAGAACCGGTACGGCCCGGTCGACGAGGTCGGCTGCTTCGACCTCCACGAGAGCGGCATCGAGGGCATCACCGACGCCAGCGGCCTGTTCGTCTCCCACCGCACCGACCCGGTGCCCGGCACGTGCGTCACGGTCACCCTGGAGGGCACCCGGCCACTGCCCGCCGAGGTGCAGGCCCTGGTCGCGAGGACCGAGGCCCAGCAGCCGCGCCGATCCTCCTCCGGACTCGACACCTACCGGGTCACGATGGTCCTCGCCGTGCTGGAGCGGCGGCTCAACGCCAAGCTGGGCGGATGCGACGTCTTCACCGCCACCGTCGGAGGGATCAAGCTCAGCGATCCCGCCGTGGACCTGTCGGTGATGCTCGCGGTCGCCAGCGCGGCGGGCGACAAGGCGCTCCCCTCCGGCCTGGTGGTGCTCGGTGAGGTGGGCCTGGCGGGAGAGTTGCGCCCGGTGCGCGACGTGCGGCGCCGCCTGTCGGAGGCCGCCCGGCTGGGCTTCACCCGCGCGCTCGTCCCCACCGGCTCCCTCGACACGGGCAAGAAGCGCAACGGCGACCACTCCCTGGTCCGCATGGCCGGACGCGGAGCGCCCTTCGCGCCCGGCTTCGACGTCGTCGAGGCGGAGAACGTCTGGGACGCCCTCACCCATGTCACCTGAGACGCGCCACGGGCTCCAGGCGCGGCACGGCCGGCGGCCCCGCGACGGTGCGACCGGTCACCGGCACCGCAAGGAACGCGGCCGGCGACCCCGCGACACCCGCCGCCACGAGATCCACGCGGGGCACTCGCGACGGCTCCCGGACGCTCGCCGTCACGAGGTCCACGCGGGGCGCGCCCGGCGGCTTCCCGGCGCCCACGCCGGTGCGGCGCGTCACGGGCTCCGCACGGCGCGTGGCATCCACCGATTCCGGACCGCGCGGATCCTCCGCCGGTAAGCTTGAGCGCTATACGCAGACCACGGGGGTCATGTGCCAGCAAACTACAAAGGACTCGACGAACGTCGCAGAGCCGTCCTGGCCGCGGTCGCACCCGGCACCGCGTTGCGCGACGGACTGGAGCGCATTCTCCGCGGGCACACGGGTGGCCTGATCGTGCTGGGATACGACGGCACGGTCGAGGAGATATGCAGCGGCGGCTTCGAGCTGGACGTCGAGTTCTCCGCGACGCGGCTGCGCGAGCTGGCCAAGATGGACGGCGCGATCGTCCTCAACTCCGGCGATCTCAGGATCGTACGCGCGGCCGTGCACCTGATGCCCGATCCGTCCATTCCCACCGACGAGTCCGGCACCCGGCACCGCACCGCCCAGCGCGTGGCCCTGCAGACGTCACTGCCGGTCATCTCGCTCAGCAAGTCCATGCGGATCATCGCTCTTTACCTCGACGGCATCCGCTACGTGGTGGAGGAGTCGGCGGTCATCCTGTCCAAGTCCAACCAGGCCCTCGCCACGCTGGAGCGCTACAAGCTCCGCCTGGACGAGGTCTCCGGCACACTCTCCGCGCTGGAGATCGAGGACCTGGTGACGGTCCGCGACATCGCGGTGGTCGCCCAGCGGCTGGAGATGGTCAGGCGCATCTCCGAGGAGATCGCGGGATACGTGGTCGAGCTCGGCACCGACGGCCGGTTGCTCTCCCTGCAGCTGGACGAGCTCGTCGCCGGCACGGAGAGCGACCGTGAGCTGATCGTGCGCGACTACCTGCCCGCGGCCGGCCGCCGCCCGCGCAAGTTCGCCGAGGCGTTGCACGAGCTCGACCAGCTCTCCTCCGCCGAGCTTCTCGACCTCTCGGTCGTCGCCCAGATCCTCGGCCACTCGGGCAACGACGCCCTGGAGACCCCGGTGAGTCCGCGGGGCTACCGCCTGCTGGCCAAGGTCCCGCGTCTGCCGAACACGGTGGTCGATCGCCTCGTCGACCACTTCGCCAGCCTGCAGAAGCTCCTCGCGGCCAGCATCGGCGAGCTCCAGGAGGTGGGCGGGGTGGGCGAGGCGAGGGCCCGCCACATCCGGGAGGGCCTCTCCCGGCTCGCGGAGTCGTCCATCCTGGAACGCTACGTCTGAGACCCCGGTCCTCGCCAGGCGACTACCTGAGGTGGAAGACCGCCTTGCGGCTCTTCAGGCCGGGAGCGTGAACCACCGCGACGTAGGTGCCCGGCAGGGCGGCGGCGCGGTCGGCGGTGCAGTCGCCACCGGAGCGGCGGCGGTCCCACACCAGCTCCCTGACGTACGGGATGCCCCGGTCGAGTTCGCGGATCTTGACGGCGTCGCCGCCGACGCAGTCGGAGGACGACCACACGCGGTCGTTGCCGGAGGTGATGCGCATCTCCATCGCGCGCGGCCCGACGTCGGTGGTGCACATCACCTTGCCGACGTTGACGAGGGTGAGGACGAAGCGCGGCTGGACTCCCGCCGGGTAGATCGTCCCCTTGCCCTCCATGCTCAGCACGAGCTGCGGGGAGACGCAGGCCTCGCCCGGCCGTCTGGGCCGCGCGGCCGCCTTCGGCGTGGGCGTCGGGCTCGCGGACGTCGAGGGGATGACCGTCATGGTCGGCAGGACGGCCGTCAGCGGGTCAGGCGTCTGCTGTCCGGCGGCCGAGGTGCTCCTCTCCCTGACGTCATCCGGCCCGCCCGTCGACGAGCAGGCCCACGCCACGACGGCGACCACCACGAGCACACCGACAAGCGCGGCTATCCGGCGCCGCCAGTAGACGTCGGCTCCGACGTCACCACGGAACGTGTCGGGATCCATACGCTCAGTATGGTTAGTCCTGGCGGACCACAGGAGACGACCCGCCGCTTCCGGCCTGTTTCGGCCGCAGGTCAATGGTCGGGGCGGGCACGGACAGGCACGGAACAGGCACGGAACAGGCACGGAACAGGCACGGAGCGGGCACAGAGCGGGCACAGCCAGGCGCGGACAGAAACCGCCAAGTGCAGACAGGCGCAGACAGACGAAGCCGGGCCGAGGCGTCCGCGCCTGCCCGCGCCTGCCCGTGCCTGGCTGCGCCTGTCCGTGCCCGCACTATCGTCGAAAGGTGCCCGAGCCGAACCGCTTACTCGAACCCGTCCTCGACTGGTACGCCGGCAACGCCCGCGACCTTCCCTGGCGTACGCCCGGCGCCTCCCCCTGGTCGATCCTGGTCAGCGAGATCATGCTGCAGCAGACCCCGGTGGTCAGGGTGCTTCCCGTCTGGACCGAATGGATGGAGCGCTGGCCCACGCCCGCCTCCCTCGCCCGCGAGTCCCCCGGCGAGGCGGTACGCCACTGGGGCCGCCTCGGCTACCCCCGCCGGGCACTGAACCTGCACGCGTGCGCCCGCGCGATCACCGAACGGCACGGCGGAGAGGTCCCCACCGGCCACGACGCCCTGCTCGCGCTTCCCGGCGTCGGCGAGTACACCGCCGCCGCGGTCGCCAGTTTCGCCTTCAAGGGCCGCCACGCGGTTCTCGACACCAACGTGCGGCGGGTCCTGGCGCGGGCCGTCAGCGGGCAGGAGTATCCGCCCAAGGCCACCACGCCCCCGGAACGCAGGCTCGCCGCCTCCCTGCTCCCCGACGCCGACCGCGCACCCGTCTGGGCGGTCGCCGTGATGGAACTGGGCGCCCTGGTCTGCACCGCTCGCGCCGCCCGCTGCGCCGACTGCCCGATCAGCGACCTGTGCGCCTGGCGCCTCGCGGGCAAACCTGCCCACGACGGCCCGGCGCGCAAGGGCCAGACGTACGCGGGAACGGACCGCCAGTGCCGTGGCCGCCTCCTCGCGGTGCTGCGCCAGGCCCACGGCGCCGTACCCAAGGACGCCCTCGACGTGGTCTGGGACGACGCCCCGCAGCGCGAACGCGCCCTCGACGGTCTGATCGCGGACGGCCTGGCCGAGGTCCTCGACGACGGCACCTACCGCCTTCCCGGCTGAGTCACCAACCGGTGCGGTACGTCGAATCCACGTTTTCTCTCACCTGATCTTCGGCATCCCACATCCATCGGAGATTTTTTGTGGACGCTCTCACCGTAAGAGCCCGTGAGCTGGCGGCGGCCGGAAGGCTACCCGCCTATGTGTACGACCTGGCCGCCCTGGACGCGCACGCGGCGGCGGTGCGGGCGGCGCTTCCGGGAGTCGAGCTGTACTACGCGGCGAAGGCCAACCCGGACCCGGAGTTGCTGCGGGTGCTGGCCCGGCACGTGGACGGGGTCGAGGTCGCCTCCGGTGGCGAGCTGGAGCATGTGCGGGGTGTGCTCCCCTCGGCCAGGATCGCGTTCGGCGGCCCCGGCAAGACCGACGACGAGCTCCGGCTCGCCCTCGATCACGGCGTCGAACGGCTGCACGTGGAAAGCCCGAACGAGTTGCGCCGCCTGATCGCCACCGGGCGGGAGGCCGACGTGCTGCTCCGCGCCAACCTCGCCCTCTCGCTGGGGGACGTGGCCCTGGCGATGGGCGGCGGCGCGACCCCCTTCGGCATGGACCCGGCCGGCGTCGAGGAGTGCCTCGCGCTTCTGGAGCGCCAGGACGCGGTGCGCCTGCGCGGCGTCCACGCCCACCTGGCCAGCGGCCTGGACGCCCCGCGCATGCTGGAGGTCGCCGACGGCGTGCTCGGCTACGCCCGCGGTCTTGGCCTGACCGAGATCAACCTCGGTGGCGGCATGGCCGTCGACTACGCCGACCCCGGCGCCGTCTTCGACTGGGAGACCTACGGCAAGGGTTTGGCGGGGCTGCGCCGCCCCGGTGAGACGCTGCGCGTCGAGCCCGGCCGGTCCGTGTCGGTCTACTGCGGGCGGTACGTGACCCGTGTGCTGGACGTCAAGCGGGTCCACGGCGAGTTGTTCGCCATCGTGGCGGGTGGGACCCACCACATCCGCACGCCCGCGACCAAGGGCCACGACCAGCCGATGGTCATCGCCGAGGAGGGCGATCCGGTCACGATCGTCGGCCAGCTCTGCACTCCCAAGGACACCCTCGCGCGCCGGGTCCCGGCGGCTTTGGCGACCGGCGATCTGGTGCAGTTCCTGATGGCCGGCGCCTACGCCTGGAACATCTCCCACCACGATTTCCTGATGCACCCGCATCCGGAGTTCTCGTACGTCCGAGGTGTGCCGTCCCGACGCCGCGAAAGCCCTCGGCTCTTCCTGGAGCCGAGGGCTTCGACGATTTCCCGGTGATGGGCGCCGTGACACTTCCCGGTGATGGGCGCCGTGACACGGAGAGATCAGGACACCTCTCTCGGAGCCGTCCGGCGCCGAGGGCGGTGAGAGTCCGCCCTCGACATCGACACGACAGTGCGTCGAGCGAGGCTCGACACGACGGGGTGTCGGGCCGGGAAGGTCAGGCGGCGAGGCGCAGACCGAGGGCGGTGAGGCTGGTGCGGGCCCAGTCGAGCTCCTCGGCGATCACGTTGACCAGGGCGCCGGGGCCCTTGCCCCGCAGGGGCACGGCCAGATCGTGGGTCTCCACCTCGATGTGGGCGGTGCCGTTCACCGCGCCGGAGAGCATCGCGGTGAGGGTGTCCTCCAGGACCGGGCGGGTGCTGGGAAGCTCCTGGCACGCGGCGGCCATGTGGTTGTGTACGTGGCCGAGCTTCACCACGGGGGCTCCGGTGTCCGCCAGGCCGCGCAGGGCGGCTCCCGGCTCCTCAGAGCCGCCCGCGAGATAGCAGGCGTCCAGGCAGATGCCCAGGTGCTCGGAGTCGATGCCGCCGACCCGGTCGAGGGCCTGCTTGGTGGTCTCCAGCACGCATCCGGGCCACGGCTCGAAACCGACCCTGATCGTCTTGCCGGTGACGCTGTACAGACCGCGCAGCTCGCGGGCGAGGCGCTCCATCCGTCGCGAGGCGATCGAGTGCAGGTCGGCGGGCCAGTCGCGGCGCCAGCCGATGGGGATGGTGGAGATGCTCCCGAAGCGGACGTCCTGCGGGAGCAGGAAGGCGAGGATCCTGGCCAGCGCCATCGTGTAGCGGTAACGCTCGGGCTTGGCCCAGTCGGGGCCGGGGACCTCCTGGTTCCTGCCGCCGGTGCCGTTGAGGCTGACGACCTCCAGGCCACGCTCCTCAAGGGATCGGCGCAGGCGCACCAGCTCGATCCTGTCGGAGGTGAGATGGTCGGCGACGCTCGGGGAGAGCCAGAGGCCGACCCCCATGCGCTCCACCCCGAGGCGCTTGCGCACCGGCACCGCGTACCGGGTGAGGTGCGCGATGAGGTTCTCCAGATCCTCGGCGGGGTGCACGCCCGCGTTGTAGGCCAGGTGAACGAGCGTCCCGTCCTCATGCCGTAAACGCATGCGTGCCTCCAAAGCGTGCTTCCGTGTAAGCGTCCTCGATGACCCCCGCGCCGCTCGTCGACGGCGGCGCGAGCCGGAGCCCTCCCGGCCGGGAGTCCGGCCCGGTCGTCTGAAGCATCCCGCGCGGGCACCGATCTCCGCGTCACTCTCGGAGCTGATTCCTCGGTACGTCGCCGGGCTTACCTCGATACCGCTCTCACCGCAGCCTGTACTGCTTTCAGATCATCCGGGTGAGAGCCACCGAACTCACTCTACAGAGTGTAGTACTACCTGTCGTGGCGAAACACCGTCTTAGATAACAAATGAGCAGACCCCGCCGTGAGTCTCCTCACGGCGGGGTCTGCTCATTTGGCCTGAATCAGGCCATGTCCGGCCTGCCCCGGTCCTGGATCGGCTACACGATGGCCGCGGCCGAGTCGGGGACCTGGGGAGACGGCGCGTTCTCACCGATGAAGGTGAACTTCGCGTTCTCCCCCTCGCCCTCGATCCCGATCTTCACGATCTGGCCGGGACGGAGCTCCCCGTACAGGATCTTCTCGGACAGGATGTCCTCCAGCTCGCGCTGGATCGTACGGCGGAGCGGACGGGCGCCCATCACGGGGTCGTAGCCACGGTCGGCCAGCAGCTGCTTGGCCTCCTGCGTGAGCTCCATCCCCATGTCGCGGTCCTTCAGACGCAGGCTCACCTGGGCCAGCATCAGGTCGACGATGCGGATGATCTCCTTCGGCGTGAGCTGGTGGAAGACCACGATGTCGTCGACACGGTTGAGGAACTCCGGCCGGAAGTGCTGCTTGAGCTCCTCCTGGACCTTCGACTTCATCCGGTCGTAGTTGGACTCGGCGTCGTTGTTCTTCGCGAAGCCGACGCCCTGCCCCTTGGAGATGTCTCGGGTGCCGAGGTTCGTCGTCATGATGATGACGGTGTTCTTGAAGTCGACCACCCGGCCCTGGGCGTCGGTCAGGCGACCGTCCTCCAGGATCTGCAGCAGCGAGTTGAAGATGTCGGGGTGGGCCTTCTCGATCTCGTCGAACAGGACGACCGAGAACGGCTTGCGCCGCACCTTCTCCGTCAGCTGACCGCCCTCCTCGTATCCGACATAGCCGGGAGGCGAGCCGAAGAGACGGGAGACGGTGTGCTTCTCCATGAACTCCGACATGTCCAGCATGATCAGCGCGTCCTCGTCCCCGAACAGGAACTCGGCCAGCGCCTTGGACAGCTCGGTCTTACCGACACCGGACGGACCGGCGAAGATGAACGAGCCACCCGGACGGCGCGGGTCCTTCAGACCGGCGCGCGTACGGCGGATCGAGCGGGACAGACCCTTGATGGCGTCGTCCTGGCCGATGATCCGCTTGTGGAGCTCGTCCTCCATGCGGAGCAGTCGCTGGGACTCCTCCTCGGTGAGCTTGAAGACCGGGATGCCGGTGGCGGTCGCCAGGACCTCCGCGATGAGCTCCTCGGTGACCTCGGCGACGACGTCCATGTCGCCGGCCTTCCACTCCTTCTCACGGCGCTCGCGCTTGAGCTGGAGCTGCTTCTCCTGGTCACGCAGCGCGGCGGCCTTCTCGAAGTCCTGCGCGTCGATCGCGGACTCCTTGTCGCGCCGCACGTTGGCGATCTTCTCGTCGTACTCGCGGAGGTCCGGCGGCGCGGTCATGCGGCGGATGCGCATGCGCGAGCCGGCCTCGTCGATGAGGTCGATCGCCTTGTCCGGCAGGAACCGGTCGCTGATGTAGCGATCGGCCAGCTGCGCGGCGGCCACCAGGGCGCCGTCCGTGATGGAGACGCGGTGGTGTGCCTCGTAACGGTCGCGCAGGCCCTTGAGGATCTCGATCGTGTGGCTGAGGCTGGGCTCGGCCACCTGGATCGGCTGGAAGCGTCGCTCCAGCGCCGCGTCCTTCTCCAGGTGCTTGCGGTATTCGTCGAGGGTGGTGGCCCCGATGGTCTGCAGCTCGCCTCGGGCCAGCATCGGCTTCAGGATGCTGGCGGCGTCGATCGCGCCCTCGGCGGCACCCGCGCCGACGAGCGTGTGGAGCTCGTCGATGAACAGGATGATGTCGCCTCGGGTGCGGATCTCCTTGAGGACCTTCTTCAGCCGCTCCTCGAAGTCACCGCGGTAACGGGAACCGGCCACGAGGGCGCCCAGGTCGAGGGTGTAGAGCTGCTTGTCCTTGAGCGTCTCCGGCACCTCGCCCTTGACGATCTTCTGGGACAGGCCCTCCACGACGGCGGTCTTGCCGACGCCGGGCTCTCCCACCAGGACCGGGTTGTTCTTGGTCCTGCGGGACAGGACCTGCATGACCCGCTCGATCTCCTTCTCCCGGCCGATGACCGGGTCGAGCTTGCCCTCACGGGCGGCCTGCGTCAGGTTGCGGCCGAACTGGTCCAGCACAAGGGAGGTCGACGGTGCGGCCTCGGTCGGACCGCCCGCGGCGGCCGGCTCCTTGCCCTGGTAGCCGTGGAGCAGCTGGATGACCTGCTGCCGGACCCGGTTGAGATCGGCCCCCAGCTTCACCAGCACCTGGGCGGCGACGCCCTCGCCCTCACGGATGAGGCCGAGCAGGATGTGCTCGGTGCCGATGTAGTTGTGTCCCAGCTGCAGGGCTTCGCGGAGCGACAGCTCAAGGACCTTCTTGGCACGCGGGGTGAACGGAATGTGCCCCGACGGCGCAGACTGACCCTGGCCGATGATCTCCTCGACCTGCTGACGCACACCTTCAAGACTGATGCCGAGGCTCTCCAGAGCCTTGGCGGCAACGCCTTCACCTTCATGGATCAAGCCAAGAAGAATGTGCTCCGTACCGATGTAGTTGTGGTTGAGCATCCGGGCCTCTTCTTGGGCCAGGACGACAACCCGCCGTGCGCGGTCGGTGAACCTCTCGAACATCTCGTCGCTCCTCACAGAGCGGTCAGGCAGGTCCGGGATATCCGAGCCCTGTCATCCCGCATGGTAGCCCCGACCCGGCGACCGCTCTATGCAGAAGACGTTCCCCGAGCGCAGGGCGTTCACCCTCCATCCAACTACTTATGGGGGGTGCGATGTTCCCGCTACGCCGCAAGCGAACGACGTTTGTCTTCCAGTAAAACGCATCATGCGGTCATGGCCGCCACCGGACCCCACCGTGACCGCCATAACCGCATGATTCACTCGATCTACTGAGCCGATCTAGTGAGCCTGCTCGTACTGCTCGACGATCTTCGAGGCGATCCGACCGCGCTCGCTGACATTGAGTCCGTGAGACTTCGCCCACGCCCGGATGTCGGCGCTCTTCTCTCGCGTGAGTGCCCGCGCTCCGCCTGCGCGGCGGCGGCGGGGAGCCAGGGCGCCGGAACGGCGGGCGCTCTGCACGAAAGGCGACAGGGAGTCGCGGAGCTTCTTCGCGTTAACGTCACTCAGGTCAATCTCATAGCTGGTGCCGTCAATCGCGAAGGCGACAGTCTCATTGGCCTCGCCCCCATCGAGGTCGTCGATGAGAATCTCCTGGATCTGCTTGGCCATCTACACAATCCTTTCGCGGAGTATTGTTTCATTCGCAAGCTAAACATATACCCGCGATCGAAGAGCGGCAATTCCAGGAGCTCGGCGATTCTCACAGGCAACCGAGACTCACCGGTCGAGCCTCCGGTGGATCAGCTCTTCTGCGACTCGGGGTCGGGCCGTTTTGCCGGACGTCGGCCGGCGGCTTCACTCCGAAGTAGCTTGACGACTCCGAAGATGAAGGCCCCGCCGACGACCGCCGGGGGTATCAACGCGGACAATACGTCGTACATTCGCCCTCGCTCCGCACCGTGGGTGGCTTTCTGGGGACCATGAAAATGTGGCGGCGGCTCTCCGGGCCTCGCGAGCGCACCCGATCGCTGGAACCGCCCATAGATGACCATAGCGCCACCGACCGGCGACACGCGCGCAGGGGCGACCATGCCGTCTTCCTCCAGCCTAATGCTTCTCTCCAGCTCTCTTACCGGTTGTGGTCGTAAAGGCACGAGGAAAAACCAGGTGGACGATCAGGTGATCATCATCGTCGCCGTAATACCAATGCCGCACGGCTTCCGCGCCGCCGCGCCACCGACCTCCCGGCGACGAAGTCCCTGCTGAAGGGGGCTGTCCGCCGGGATGAACAACACCTTGCCATGGAGCCTGAGATCGCCGCCGACGACTTCATCGCGAGAATGCCCTCCGTCGACAGAACGCCCGGACGGGGAGCTGCTCGCTTCATCACCTCGGTGTGAACCGATGTGACACAAGTGTATGGAACAAGACGGATCTTCAACACTTTCTTGCCAAGAGTACGACCCACTCCGGCACGGAGTACATAGTCGTAGACCGTATAACCACCAAACGCGATGCACTCCTCAGACAACCTCGCCAACACCGGGCGCCCCGATCCGGATCCGTAAGAAGGTCTTCACCGGCCGCCCCGAACACACGGCGGAAGGCGAAGAAGAGAATCCGACGCGAGGTCACCGAGGATGCCGGAGGCGCGCGGCGCCGACCATTCGGCGAGTAGTGCACGAACCCCCGACGGGGACGGATCCGGCATTGACCCCTCATAGGGCGCCCAGGGCGGACGTGAGCCCGTTGTGGGCAACGTACGCGAATATTCCGGCGAGCGGGTCGAGACTCGGTCATAACTTCCCCCGCGTTGCTCAGGGCGCGGCAAATGGTTTTGAGGCTTCCACGCCCCGGCCCCCGAGACCCTTACGGGCCCCTAAGGGCCCCCGTTTTCTCACCCGCGCACGAAAACGGGGCCGGCGGTTGAACCGCCGGCCCCGTTATTCAGGGGACTACTTGATCTTGACGACGACCGTCCCCGCCACCTTGTCGTGCAGGGCCTGCTGCAGCGGCTTGTCCCACAGCAGCCACAGGACGTTCACGAGGCTGAAGATGTTGAAGAGGAAGCCGACAAAGGGGATCCAGCTCAGGAACTGCGGGCCGAAGAACACCCCGGCGCGCTTGACCGCCATGTCGGAGCCGAGCCCACCGGGCGGCAGGGCACTGCCGACCGGCACGACCTTGATGCCCATGACCATCTTGCCGACCGTCTGGCCGCCCCTGCTGAGCATGAGGAACTCGTAGGCCATGTAGATCGACGCGCTGACCAACGCGATGAGGAGCCCGGCGAGGAAGGTCCCGCTCCCCTCCGTGATCGACGTGCCGTCGAAGGTGGGGGCGGTCACCAGCATCGCGGTCAGCACCAGGCTGATGATGACCCCCGGGATCGCCAGGATGATCCCGTCGACCAGCCTCGCCAGCAGCCGCTGCCACCACTCCGCGAGCGGGGCGGGCGCCCCGGGAGGACCGCCGTACGGCTGACCGTAGCCCTGCTGCCCGTACCCGGGCTGCTGGCCGTAGCCCTGCTGCCCGTAGTCGGGCTGCTGACCGTAACCCTGCTGGCCGTACTGCTGCCCGTAGTCCGGCTGCTGCCCGTAGCCGGGCTGCGGGGCCCCCTGCTGGCCGTAGCCCGGCTGCTGGCCGTAAGCCTGCTGGCCGTAACCGGGCTGGGACTGCTGGCCGTAGCCCGACTGCTCGTGGGACGCCTGCTGGCCGTAACCGGGCTGCTGCTGCCCGTACGACCCCGTCCCGCCCTGCTGGCCGTAGCCGGGCTGCTGGCCGTAACCCTGCTGCTGGGACTGCTGCCCGTAGCCGGGCTGCTGCTGCCCGTACGACCCCGTCCCGCCCTGCTGGCCGTAGCCCTGCTGCTGGGACTGCTGCCCGTAGTCGGGCTGCTGGCCGTAACCCTGCTGGCCGTAACCGGGCTGCTGGCCATAGCCCTGCTGCCCGTAACCCTGGCCGTAGCCGGGCTGGCTCTGTCCTGGGCCGGTGTTCGGCTGTGAGGCCTCCGACCGATATCCCATGACCGTTACGTCGGGATCGAGTTCGCCAGCGGCTCGACCCGCGTTGTGCTGTCCGTAATCCGGGTGTCCCGACGGTGTGCGATCGCGGTCGGGATCATCCTGTGGATACGGCGGCTGTCCGGTGCTCACCGCGTCACCTCACTTAGACTGCGCATGTGGCAAATGTCAGACGCACATGCTTGCTGCTGCACAAGGTATCGACATAGGTATCGACAGTCACCTTTCCGATCAGTCAGCTCTAAAGTCATCACAGTCGGGCTCACGTGTCAGGTGGAGCAACATCCGGGTGTTTCCCAAGGTGTTGGGCTTGACGTGCTCCAGATCGAGAAACTCCGCCACGCCCTCGTCGTAGGAGGCGAGAAGCTCCGCGTAGACCGCGGGGGCGACGGGCGTGCCCTGGATCTCGCGGAAACCGTGCCTGGCGAAGAAGTCGACCTCGAAGGTGAGACAGAAGACCCGGCGCAGGCCCAGCTCCGCGGCCGTGCGAATGAGGGCGGAGACGATCCGGTGGCCGATTCCCATCCCGCGACGGGTCGGATCGACGGCCACGGTGCGGATCTCGGCCAGATCCTCCCAGAGGACGTGGAGAGCCCCGCAGCCGATGACCGCCCCCTCGGCGTCGGTGGCGACCCAGAACTCCTGAACGTCCTCGTACAGGGTGACGGTGGCCTTCTCCAGCAGGCGGGGGCCGACGCCGCCGTAGGTGTCGACGAGCCGCCTGATCGCGCGGACGTCCGGGGTCCGGGCACGACGGACCGAGACCTCGGCGACCTCGGCGGCCTTGGCGATCTCCGCGACCTCGGCCGCCTCGGGCAGGGGCGGGTCAGGCTCCGCCCCCTCGGGTCCCGCGCGTCGCTCCCCGCCGCCCGGGGTGCGCACGACCGGCACGGGAGAATGCTCAGCAAGCTGCTCCATGACCGTTCAGCGTACGTCCTCACCGGTCTTCAATTACGGCTCCTCCTTAACTCGCGGCACACCCCCCTCACATGACCGCCGGTAATCGCTTTACCACACTGGGCGCGCGGCATCTCACGTGTGCCACAACTCACCTTTGGTACGGTCCCGGACCTGGGAAGACCTTCCCCACACCCCCCGCCGGGGAGGTAAAGGCAGCGTAATGGCCATGTTGATCATATTGACATGTGATCTTTCCGTGACACTTCAGTTGCGGAACCTCCACTGAATTCGCAGTTCTGGTTGAGCAGGAACCACGGGTGCACTAATCTCCGTGCTCGATGTCAGAGACGTAAAAGCCTGACCCGCCGAATCCCTCACCACGGGGAACCGGGGACCCACCACGTCCTTGGGGGTGAATCCGAGTGCCAACGGCGCACTCGGTAGGGCTGCCTCCGGCCCGAACCCGTCAGCTAACCCGGTAGGCGGCCGAGGAGAGGAGCCCGTTGGTGAAGCGCGAGCGCGACCGCGGAGGAAAGAACGCGGGCGACGACGCCCGCCGTCGAGAACGCGCGCCGCGCGGGCTGCGCCGCCGCATGGCGGTGATCGGCCTGGCATTCGCCACCCTCACTCTCGGCACACCGACGGTCGCGGCCACCGCCGACCCCGAACCCAGCCTCCAGCAGCTGGCCAAGCAGGCCGAGAAACTGCACGAGGAGATCGGCGTCCTCGCCGAGCGGTACAACGGCGAGCGGGTCAAGCTCAGGCAGGCCCAGCGGGCCGCGGAGAGCGCCGAGAAGATCCTCGCGTCGAGCGAGTCGGAGCTGGCCTCCCGTCGCACCAAGGCCACCCTCCTGGCGCAGAGCACCTACATGTCGGGCGGCCTGAACTCCGGACTCGCCTTCACACAGGCGACGGACCCCGACACCTTCCTCGATCAGGCCACCACCAACTACGCGCTCCAGCAGCAGCAGAGCGAGGAGGTCGCCCAGGTCGCCCGGGCGATCGAGGCCGCCGAGCGGGCGAAGGCCGGCGCCAAGGCGAGGACGGCGGAGGTCAAGAAGCTCCTGGCGGAGATCGACGGCAACCGGACCAAGATCGAGCGTCTGGTCGCGCGGGTCGAGAGCGACCTGTTCAGCGAGGTGCGTGCCAGGGCCGTCGGCAACAGGGGCGCCCGGGTGAAGACCAACGTGCCCATCGTGGGCAGCGGCAAGGCCGCGGAGGCGACCCGCTGGGCGCTCACCCAGCAGCTCAAGCCGTACGTCTGGGGCGCCGAGGGTCCCAACTCCTTCGACTGCTCCGGGCTGGTCATGTGGGCCTACCAGAAGGTCGGCATCAGCCTGCCGCACTACACCGGCGACCAGTGGACCGCCGGCACCCACGTCTCCAGGAAAGAGCTGCGCCCCGGAGACCTGGTCTTCTTCTACAGCGACCTGCACCATGTCGGGATCTACATCGGCGCGGGCCTGATGGTCCACGCGCCCCGGACGGGTGACGTCGTCCACATCACCACGATCGACAACCGGCCCTTCGTCGGAGGCGTCCGCATCGCCGCCTGAGCGTGCCCCGCCCTGTCCTGCCCGCACGCGTGCCCGGCCCGACCTGCCGGGCACGCGTGCGGTGCCGTGTCAGATCAGACGACGGCGTGCGGCCCAGGCGACGGCCTCGATCGCCGTGGCGACACCGATGCGGTCGCAGATGCCTCTCAGCCTGCGCCTGACGGTCCGCCCGCTGATGTCGAGGCGACGCCCCACCCGATCGACCGTGACACCCTTGGCGAGCTCAGCCAGCAGCACGAGATCGTCATCGCTGAGACCGATATCGCTCATGCCCAGGGGGCTGTCGCCATGGCGTGAATCCACTTCTGGATATGCCATCAAGAGTCACTCCCCCCACTCTGGAAACCGGGTGCGAGACGCCGGAAATGAATACCGTCCGCCAGGAACGGTAAACGCCTTGTTCAAAGGTCGTCAAGTTCCGCTCTTCATAGCGCGCGTCCAGTATTGACATAGTAGGCGCTACATGAAGTACTCATGATATGTCAGTGCCTTTGCGGCTATGTCATGACCCATCCCGAGCACGAGCCGGCAGGTACACCTGGCTGCGGTGATCGAAGTCCTGGCAGAACAAGGTTTCGCGGGAGCCCTCGCCCCGCCGGGCACGCCGGAGCGGGCCCTCCGGAGATCCGGACTGCCCGCATTTCCCGGCAAAAACCGATCTCTTCCCGATAGTCTTCGGCGACCATCACCATCCGCCACCTTGACGACACACCGCGAAAAAGACGGAAATATAGGGGTTGAGGAAGCAACTTCGCGGCATTCGCGAAGTATCACGCGATGGCGGTAGGCCGCGAAAGCGATATTGGACGTGCTGGAAATGGATTTCTGATCCGCACGGAAAGGCGTCCGGCATTATGGGGGACCATGGGTGCGACGACCGTTTCCAGCCCTCCGCTCTCGTCCCGCCCGTCCCGTCCGTCTCGTCGACGGCCCCGCGGCACTTACGGCGGTCTCACCGCGCCACCACATGAAAACGGCGCCGGCCCCGGGCGGTGCCCGGGGCCGACGCCACCGCAAGATCCCTGCGTGCCGCCCTTCGCCGTGCTCAGGCGGTCGGCTTGACCAGCGGGAACAGGATGGTCTCGCGAATGTTCTTGCCGGTGAAGGCCATGATGAGACGGTCGATCCCAAGCCCCATGCCACCGGTGGGCGGCATCGCATATTCCAGGGCCGTGAGGAAATCCTCGTCAAGCTGCATGGCCTCCGCGTCGCCGCCCGCGGCGAGCAGGGACTGCTCGGTGAGGCGGCGGCGCTGCTCGACCGGGTCGTTCAGCTCCGAGTAACCGGTGCCCAGCTCGGTGCCGAAGCCGATCAGGTCCCACTTCTCGGTGAGGAGGGGGTTGTCCCGGTGGTTGCGCGCCAGCGGGGAGGTCTCCAGCGGATAGTCCATGACGAACGTGGGCTGGATGAGCGTGTGCTCGACGAGGGCCTCGAAGATCTCCTGGACCAGCTTGCCCTGACCCCACTTTGCGTCCCAGTGGATCTCCCGCGCGTCCGCGAGCTTGCGGACGTGCTCCAGGGGCGTCTCGGTGGTGACCTCCTCGCCCAGCGCCTCGGAGACCGATCCGTACAGGGTGATCCGCGGCCACTTCGCCAGCCCGAGATCGACCTCCTGGCCCTGGTGGACGACGACGGAGTGGCCGAGGGCCGCCATCACGGCCTTCTGGATCATCCGCTGGGTCAGGTCGGCGATGTCGTTGTAGTCGAGATACGTGCCGTACGCCTCCAGCATCGTGAACTCGGGGTTGTGGGTGGAGTCGGCGCCCTCGTTGCGGAAGTTGCGGTTGATCTCGAAGACCTTCTCCAGGCCGCCGACCACCAGCCGCTTGAGGTAGAGCTCGATCGCGATCCGGAGGTAGAGCTCCATGTCGTACGCGTTGATGTGGGTCCTGAAGGGCCTGGCCGTGGCTCCGCCGTGGATCGGCTGGAGCATCGGCGTCTCGACCTCCAGGTAGCCCTCCTCGTGCCAGAAGTCGCGGACGGCCCGGACCACGGCGCTGCGGGTGTGGGCCATCTTCCTGGCCTCGTCGTTGACGATGAGGTCGACGTAGCGCTGACGGACCCGCGCCTCGGGGTCGGTGAGCCCGGCGTGCTTCTCCGGCATCGGGCGCAGGCACTTCGACGTGATCGCCCAGCGGTCGGCGAGGATGGACAGCTCGCCCCTGCGGGAGGTGATGACCTCGCCCTCGATGCCCACGTGGTCACCGAGGTCGACGTCGCGCTTCCACGCGGCGAGGGACTCCTCGCCCACCCTGTCCAGGGAGACCATGATCTGGAGATCGCCCGAGCCGTCGCGGATGGTGGCGAAGCAGAGCTTGCCTCCGGTCCTGGACAGCATCACGCGGCCGGTGACACCCACTTTGTCGCCCGTCGCGGTGTCAGCGGAGAGATCGGCGTATTTCTGGCGGATCTCGGCGTTGGTCGCGGTGCGCGGGAAGTTCACCGGATAGGGGTCGACGTCCTCGGAACGGAGGCGGTCGAGCTTCTCCCGGCGTACGCGCATCTGCTCGGGCAGATCCTCGGCGGGGGTGGTCACGTCATCGGTCACAGTTCCAAAGGGTACCGATGCGGCGAACCCCGTGAGTTCCCCCCGTCCGGCACCGGGAGGGACTCTCCCGGTGCCCCGGCGTCCTCAGGGCGTGTTGCGGTGGTAGATCAGGCGCAGGCCGATCAGCGTGAGCCAGGGCTCGTGCATGTCGATCGAGCGGGCCTCGCTCACCACGAGCGGCGCCGCGCCGCCGGTGGCGACCACGGTGACGTCGTCGGGGTCGTCGGCGAGCTCCGCCGCCATCCGCTCGACGATCCCGTCGACCTGGCCGGCGAAGCCGTAGATGATGCCGGCCTGAAGCGCCTCGACGGTGTTCTTCGCGATCACGGAGCGAGGACGGATCAGCTCCACCTTGTGGAGTTGCGCCCCCGCCGTGGCAAGCGCGTCCACCGAGATCTCGATGCCGGGGGCGGTCACCGCGCCGACGTACTCCCCCTTGGCGGAGACGGCGTCGAAGGAGGTCGCGGTGCCGAAGTCGACGATGACGCACGGCCCGCCGTACAGCTGGATCGCCGCCAGCGCGTTGACGATGCGGTCGCTGCCGACCTCCTTCGGGTTGTCCATCCGCACCGGCACCCCGGTGCGGACGCCCGGCTCGACGATCACCGCGTTCACGTCGCCGTAGTAGCGGCGGCACATCTCACGCATCTCGTTGAGCACCGAGGGGACGGTGGAGCAGATCACGATGCCGTTGACGTCGGCGCCCTTGAGCAGCGGCGACTGCCCGAGCAGCCCCTGGAGCACGACGGCGATCTCGTCAGCCGTGCGCCGGGCGTCCGTGGCGATCCGCCAGTGCTCGATGACGTCCTCACCCTCGAAGAGTCCGAGAACGGTGTGAGTGTTGCCGACGTCGATGGCAAGCAGCATCAATTCCCCCGAAGGTCCAAGGCGATGTCCAGCGCCGGCGCCGAATGCGTGAGCGCGCCCACGGCAAGGTAGTCAACACCCGTTTCCGCCACGGCACGAGCGACCTGGAGGGTCAGTCCCCCGCTGGACTCCAGCCGCGCCCTGCCGTCCACCAGCCGTACGGCCCGCGCCAGCTCCTCGACGGTGAAATTGTCCAACAGGATCTCCTCCGCTCCCTCGGCCAGCACCGGCTCGATCTGGTCGATCCGATCGACCTCGACCTCGATCGGCAGGCCGGGAAAGGCGTCACGGACCGCCCGGAACGCCTCGGCGACCCCACCCGAGGCCACCACGTGATTGTCCTTGATCAGCGCGGCGTCCGAAAGTGACATGCGGTGATTGGTTCCGCCGCCGCACCGGACGGCGTACTTCTCCAGGGCCCGCAGTCCCGGCAGCGTCTTGCGGCTGTCCCTGATCCTGGCCCCGGTCCCCTCGACGGCCCGGACCCAGTGGCCGGTCAGGGTCGCGATGCCGGACAGGTGGGTGAGCAGGTTGAGCGCGGTGCGCTCGGCGGTCAGCAGGTCCCTGGTGGGACCGGTGACGGTCATCAGCACGTCGCCGACGGCGACGCGCTCGCCGTCCTTGACCCTGCGCTCGGTCACCAGGCGGCCCTGGCTGAGGTGGGAGAACGCGCCCTCGGCCACGGCCAGCCCCGCGACCACGCCGTCGGCGCGGGCCACCACGTCGGCGGTGGCGGTCTGGTCGGCGGGGATGGTGGCGACACTGGTGACGTCGCCCCCCTCCTGCAGGTCCTCGGCCGCGGCGGCCTCCAGGACCGCGGTCACCGCCCTCGGGTCCAGGCCCGCCTCGATGAGGTCGTTCTCCACCTGGGGCGGCAGCGCGCTCGCGCGCCGCCCGTGCGGTGCGTATGTCATGGCCAGCCCCTCCGCTGTCAGGGTGATGTCGAGGTGGCCCAGCCACCGGTCGTCGTTCCGCTCGGGAAAGTCCTCACGCCAGTGTGACCCCCGGGTCTCCTCGCGTTCGCGGGCGGCCGCCACGAGCGCGGAGGCGACCGTCAGCAGGTTGGTGGTCTCCCAGGACTCGGTGCACGGCTCGACCACCACCGGGGTCCACCTGAGGTTCAGCAGGGCCCTGGCGACCTCTCCCAGGGACTCCTGGCCGCGCAGCACGCTCGCTCCCCGGCTCATGTGCCCCTGGATCCTGCTCCGGGCCCTGGGGTCGATCAGTCCGGTGGGCCGTTCATCGGCGACCGGCCCACCCGTCGCCGGCTCGCCCACGACCGCCCCACTCGCGGCCGGCTCGTCTTCGACCGGCCGCGTCACACTCCCGACGCTCCCGGCGCTCCCGGCGCTCCCGGCGCTCCCGGCGCTCCCGGCGAGGACGGTACGCGCCTCGTGGATGTCGGCGGCGATGCGCCCGGCGAAGACCAGACCTTCCAGCAGGGAGTTGGAGGCGAGCCGGTTGGCGCCGTGCACGCCGGTGCACGCGACCTCGCCGCACGCGTACAGGCCGGGCACGCTGGTACGGCCGCGCAGGTCGGCGCGGACACCGCCGCTGGCGTAGTGGGCGGCGGGCGCGACGGGGATCGGCTGGGTGACCGGGTCGATGCCGTGTTCCAGGCAGACCGCGTGGATCGTCGGGAAGCGGGTGCGCCACTTCTCCTCGCCGAAGTGGCGGGCGTCGAGATAGACGTGGTCGGCGCCGGTGGCGCGCATCCGCCGCATGATCGCCTTCGCCACGACGTCGCGGGGGGCGAGGTCCGCGAGCTCGTGGACGTCGCGCATGAACCGGGTGCCGTCCGCGTCGACCAGCACGGCCCCCTCGCCCCTCACCGCCTCGGAGATCAGCGGCTGCTGGCCGGTGGAGTGCTCGCCGAGCCAGAGGACGGTCGGGTGGAACTGGACGAACTCCAGGTCCCTGACGACGGCGCCCGCGCGCAGCGCGAGCGCCACTCCGTCGCCGGTGGAGACGAGGGGGTTGGTGGTGGCCGAGTAGACCTGTCCCATGCCTCCCGTGGCCAGCACCACGGCCCCAGCCGTGACCGCGCCCACCCCGTCGCGCTCACCCTCGCCCATGACGTGCAGGGTCACCCCCGCGGTGCGGCCCTCGGCGTCCTTGAGGAGGTCGAGGACGAGCGCGTGCTCGATCACCTCGATCCCCGACTCCCTCACGGCCTGGACGAGCGCCCTCTGCACCTCGGCCCCGGTGGCGTCGCCTCCCGCGTGCACGATGCGGTCGCGCCGGTGGCCGCCCTCCCTGGTGAGCTGGAGTGCCCCCGAGGCGTCGGTGTCGAACCGGGCGCCCATCGCGATCAGGCCGCGCAGCGCGTCGGGCCCCTCGGTCACCAGGGTCCGGACGGCCTCCTCGTCGCAGAGGCCCACTCCGGCGACGAGCGTGTCGGAGAGATGTTCCTCGGGGGTGTCCCGCGGGTCGAGCACGGCGGCGATGCCGCCCTGTGCCCAGCGGGTCGATCCCGAGGACAGGACGTCCTTGGTGACGACGAGGACCTTCGCCCCGGGGTCGAGGGCGGCGGACCGCAGTGCCAGGGTGAGGCCGGCGATGCCGGAGCCCACCACGACCACGTCCGCCCGTACCGTCCAGCCCGGAGCGGGAGCGGTCAACCTCTGGGGAATGGCCGGGATGCTCATAGCCGCCTCCTCGCGGGGCTCGTTAGAGGCCGTTCATTTCGTCAGTGTGACGATAACGCCCCCCGCGAATCGGCTGTTCCCCGGGGTAGGACATTTCGCCCGAATGCCGAAATCATGGCAGCTCGGGACCGTACACCCCGACGGAGGTCGAAACGGGAGCCCTCCTCCGCGACTCACGGGCCCCGCCGCCGAACGGCCGCGGATCAGCGAATGTCGAGCGTGACGTTGTCGATCAACCTGGTGGACCCCACCCTCGCGGCCACCGCGAGGATCGCCTCACCCGTGTGGTCGTCGCCGACCTCCGCGAAGGTCGCCGGGTCGACCAGGACGAGGTAGTCGACCGCGAGCGACGGCTCGGCCTCCAGGACGGCGAGGGCGGCCCGGCGGATCTCCGCGGGCGCGCGCCGCCCGGCTCCCACCCCAAGGGTGCGGGTCGCGCCGTCACCGCGGTCGAGAGCCTGCCCGGCCCCGGCCTCAAGGGCGCGGGACAGGGCGAGGGCCGCCACCCGATCGTCCCGCGACAGGTAACGGTTGCGGCTGGACAGCGCCAGACCGTCCGGCTCGCGGACCGTGGGCCCCCCGAGGATCGAGACCGGCAGGTTCAGGTCGGCGACCATCCTGCGGATCATCGCGAGCTGCTGGGCGTCCTTCTGCCCGAACACCGCCACGTCCGGCTGGACCAGGTTGAACAGCTTCAGCACCACGGTCAGCACGCCGTCGAGGTGGCCCGGCCTGAACTCCCCCTCGACGACCGAACCCATCTCGCCCGCGGACACGCCGACCTGCCTGTCCGGCAGGTACATGTCCTCGGCCGAAGGGGCGAACACCACGCCCACCCCCTCGGCCGCGCAGGCTTCGAGGTCGGCGTCGAACGTACGGGGATAGCGGGAGTAGTCCTCGGTGGGCCCGAACTGGAGCGGGTTCACGAAGATGCTCACCGCCACGTGCGCGGCCCTCTCGCGGGCCAGCCGGATGAGCGAGCGGTGTCCCTCGTGCAGCGCGCCCATCGTCGGTACGAGCGCCAGCGCGCTTCCCCCGGAAAAGGCGCCCGCGCCGATCCCCAGGGTCTCGCGGGCCTTGAGCAGCCCCGCACGGTCGTCCGCCACGATCATTGGAACCTCCCGGGGGTTCAGGTCCATTTGTTGCCGCCGAGGGCGTCCAGAAGGCGCTCGGCGGCCTCGGGCTTGAGCAACCCGGCCGCCAGCGCCCGGTCGGCGGTGAGTCTGGCCAGCGCCACGTAGGCGTCCGCCGCCTCGGGGGCGGCGAGGATGAGCGCGTCCACGTGTCTGCGGACGGTCCCCGCGTCGCCGCGCACCACCGGGCCGGTCAGCCCCGCGATGCCGAGCCGCAGCACGTTCTCCAGGGCCGCGCCGAGCAGCGGGCCGAGCATCCTGCCCGGCTGCTCCACGCCGATCCTCTCCAGCAGTTCCGAGGACTCCGCGACGAGCGTCACCATGTGGTTGGCCGCCCCCGCCAGGGCCGCGTGGTAGAGCGGCCGGTCCTCGTCGGCGATCCAGACCGGCTCGCCCTCCATCTCGATGACAAGGGCCTCGGCCACCGGGCGAAGCGCGTCGGGAGCGGTCACCCCGTACGAGATCCCGGTGAGGCGGCGCAGGTCGTCGTCGCGGCCGGTGAAGGTCATCACGGGGTGCAGTGCGAGCGGCAGCGCCCCGGCCTTGATCGCCGGGTTCAGCACGGCGAGGCCGTACGCGCCGCTGGTGTGCGCCACCAGCTTGCCGCGCAGGTCGGCGCCGGTCTCCACCAGGCCGGAGACCAGGTCCGGCAGTACGTCGTCGGGGACGGTGAGCAGGACGAGATCCGCGCCCGCCACCACGTCCTCGGGTCTCGCGGGGACGAGCCCGAGCCGCTCGACCGCCCGCTCCCTGGAGGCGTCGGAGACGCCGCTCGTCGCGACCACCCGGTGCCCCGCCCTGACGAGCGCGGCGCCGAGCGCCGAACCGACCTTGCCCGCTCCAACCACTCCGACGGCCAGCCGTGCCGGGCGATCGACTGCGTCCATGACGTCCCGTCCTTCGACCATGTGGGTTCCGTGCCCGATTGACCAGAGTAACGGGCCGTGCTGTCGCGACCGCGTCAAGACGCGTGTTCGGCAACGGAGGCGAGGTCTCCTCCCGGTATGCCCGGATCGGGCACACCGGGAGCGTACGTGACCCACGAAAGAGCCCGGAAACCCGGCCCATACGGTGATTCGGACGGCGACGCGCCGACGTGGCGTCGACAACGATCGTGCAAACCGATGACAGAATGCGGTCATGCACTCACTCGAAGCGTCGGCGCGCGTCGATCTCGTTCCCTCGCCCCGGCGGGTAGCGTCTGAGAGCGTGTGGCTCACCTGGCGTGCCGCGATGGAGCACGCCCTCTACGGCGAGAGCGGCTTCTATCTCCGGGAGCGTCCCTCCAGCCATTTCCGGACCTCGGTCGGCGCCTCCCCCGTCTTCGCCGAGGCCGTGCTGCGCGAGCTGGCCGCGATCGACGAGGCTCTGGGCGGCCCCGAGGTGCTCGACCTGGTCGACATCGGCGCCGGTGAGGGCAGGCTGGCGGCCGGTGTGCTCGCCGCGGCGCCGCCCGCGCTCCGGTCGAGACTGCGGGTCACCGCGGTCGACCTGGCGCCCCGGCCTTCGGCGCTGCCCGAGGAGATCGTCTGGGCGAAGGCCGCGCCGGACGGGATCCACGGGCTGGTGATCGCCAACGAGTGGCTCGACAACGTCCCCGTCGACATCGTGGAGCAGACGGCCGACGGCCCCCGGCTGGTCCTGGTCAACATCACGAACGGTGAGGAGCGGCTCGGTGACAGCCCCTCCGAGGCGGATCTCGCGTGGCTGGCCCGCTGGTGGCGGATGCGGGCCCCCGGCGAGCGTGCCGAGATCGGCAGGCCCCGCGACAGGGCGTGGGCCTCGGTGATCGTACGGCTGGCGCGCGGCCGGGCGATCGCGATCGACTACTCCCACGCGCTGGACGACCGGCCGCCGTACGGCACGCTCGCCGGATACCGGGACGGAGCGACGGTCGCGCCCGTGCCCGACGGGTCGTGCGACATCACCGCCCACGTGGCGCTCGACGCCTGCGCGGCCTCCGGCGAGAGCGCCGGAGCCGTCACGACGGCGCTGACCACGCAGCGCGAGGCGTTGCGCGCCCTGGGCGTCACCGGGAGCCGTCCGCCGGTCGAGCAGGCGGGAAACGACCCGCGCGGCTACCTGCGGGCCCTCACAAGGGCCTCCGAGGAGGCCGAGCTCATCGCCCCCGGCGGCCTCGGCGGCTTCGGCTGGCTCTCTCAGAGCCGCCACTGAGAGTGGCGAGCCCCCGGCGGAACGACCGATCGCTTCGCCGACACCGATGGGATGCGCCCCGGACCGGGCCGTCGGGCCGCGGGATGTCGCGGGATACGGTGCGGTCCGGGTTGTCGCGGTCCGGGTTGTCGCGGTCCGGGTCGTCGCCGGCCACCGTGTGCTCCGGACCGGTTCAGACCCGCACATCGAGGGCGGTGAGGCCCCGGATGACGTAGCCGGGACCCCAGGTGGGTTCGGTGACGAGTTCCATCTTCGGCGCCTTGCGCAGGAGGGCGCCGAAGGATTCGATCAGCTCCACCCTGGCCAGCGGCGCCCCGAGGCAGAAGTGGATGCCGGCGCCGAAGGAGATGTGCGGGTTGTCGGCCCGGCCCACGTCCAGGCGGGCGGGGTCGGCGAAGACCTCGGGATCGCGGTTGGCCGAGCCGAACAGCAGCGCCACCTCGGAGCCGCGCGGGATGTCGATCCCGCCCACCGAGACGTCCTCGAGCACCCAGCGTTCGAACATCTGCAGCGGGGTGTCCCAGCGCATCAGCTCCTCGATCGCCGTGGGCAGCAGGGTGTGGTCGGCGCGGAGCCGGTCGAGTTCCGCCTGGTTGCGGAAGAGCGACCACCAGCCGTTGCCGGTGACGTTCACGGTGGCCTCGTGTCCGGCGTTGAGCAGCAGCACGCAGGTGCCGACCAGTTCCTCCTCGGTGAGCCGGTCGCCCTCGTCGGCCACCAGGGCGAGCGCGCTGATCAGGTCGTCGCCGGGGTCGGCCCTTCGGGCGCGGGCCAGCTCGACGAGATAGGCGGAGAACTCCTCGGCCGCCCGTACGGCGGTGTGCTGGGCCTCGACCGACGGCTGGAGCTCGTACATGCCGCAGATGTCGGCCGACCAGGGGCGCAGCAGGTGCCGGTCGGACTCGGGGATGCCGAGCATCTCGGCGATCACGGTGACCGGGAGCGGCTCGGCGACCTCGGCGATCAGGTCGCCTCCGCCGCGCTCGACGAAGACGTCCACGAGCTCCTCGGCCATGCGGGCGATCTTGGGGCGGAGGGCCTGGACCATGCGGGGGGTGAACGCCTTCGAGACCAGCCGCCGGAGCCTGGTGTGCACCGGCGGCTCGACGTCGAGCATCCCTGCCCTGATCACCCGCCAGAACGGGTCCTGGAACTCGGGGTCGTCCGGCCTGCCGAACTCCTGGTGCGAGGCCATGTGCAGGTAGGACCGGCCGAGCCTGCGGTCTCGCAGCAGCGCGTTGACGTCGGCGTGCCTCACCACCAGCCATTGGCCGGTCGGCTCGAAGAAGCCGACCGGCCGCTCCCGCCTCAGCTCGTCGTAGACGTCGTAGGGATGGGCGACGAATTCCGGATTCCAGGGATCAAAGCGCACGTAATCATCGTAATCCTGGTCAGGAGTCGGGCCGCTTGTCCGAATTTCCCTTTTCGGATGATTCATCCACTCCGTCCGCGGGACCGGTCCGGCTCGCCGGAACCCCCTGGGCCACCGCGGTCACCGGAGCCTCAGGATCGGCCCGGTGCGCAAGGTCCACCGAGTCCTTCGGGGCCGTGCCGTCCGTGCCGTCCACCGAGTCCGTACGACCCGACTGGTCCTCGGCACCGTAGCGAGAACGCAGCTCGACCGGCTTGCGCCTGCCCGCCTTGCCGCGCATCCGGATGTTCAGCAGCTCCACCAGCAGCGAGAACGCCATCGCGAAGTAGATGTAGCCCTTGGGGATGTGCTGCTCGAACCCCTCGGCGATGAGCACGACGCCGATCAGCACCAGGAAGGACAGGGCGAGCATCTTGATGCTCGGGTGCCGGTCCACGAAGCGGCTGATCGGCCCGGAGGCGATCAGCATCACGATGACCGAGACGATGACGGCCGCGATCATGACGCCCAGCTCGTCGACCATGCCGACCGCGGTGATCACCGAGTCGAGCGAGAAGACGACGTCGAGGATCATGATCTGGATGATCACCGAGGTGAAGGACGCCGCCACCTTGCCCTCGGAGTGGTGGGAGTCCCCCTCCAGGCTGCTGTGCATCTCGTGGACGCTCTTGCCCAGCAGGAACAGGCCTCCGAGTATCAGGATCAGGTCGCGCCCCGATATCCCCTGCCCGAAGACCTCGAACATCGGCGTCGTGAGCCTCACCACCCACGACAGCGCGAACAACAGGAGGAGACGGCTGAGCAGGGCGACGGAAATACCGATCTTGCGTGCCCTGTCACGCTGCGCGGGCGGGAGCTTGCCCACCAGGATCGAGATGAAGATGATGTTGTCGATCCCCAGGACGATCTCCAGGGCGACAAGGGTGAAAAAACCTATCCATATCTCGGGGTTGGTCACCCAATCCATGGCCTTCTCCTTCTTCGGCCGATTTCTTCGGCCAACGCTCGAACGCGCGATCATCCAGCCGGCTTGACCTTCTTCGGCTGACTCCAGGACGACCGGGAAAGGCCCCGAGTTCCTTCCTTTCATCACAACTCGCCGTCAATTCGCCGGACGCTCCCAGGCGCCGGCTCCTGCCCCGGATACCAGGACGCTCACCTTTCGGACTTGCGGGCCACCGCGGGACGTCGGTTATAGTGCCTCCGTAGGTCATGAGTGCCAGTGACAAGCCCCGGCTCGCTGGCCGGCAACCCTCGCGTCCGCGGCGGGGTGCCCCGGGTGAGGACCTGGTCCGGCACGAGGTATGCCGGGCAAGCGCGGGCTCCAGGCACCTGTGCCATGGGTTGGGGTCCGATGACCTCGAAGGAGCCATGGCGTGTCCACCCTCACGATCAGCACCCCCGCCACCCCCGCCGTCCCCGAGACCCGCGCGTCCGGTGACCGGCCGATCCCGGCCGTGCTCGGCTCGGACCTGGAGGTCCCGGTCAGGGGCGGCAGGCTCGTCCGCTACGCCAACCTCGACTACGCCGCGAGCGCCCCCTGTCTGGAGCCGGTGAGCGCCGCCGTCGCCGCCGCGCTCCCGGCCTACTCCAGCGTCCACCGCGGCGCCGGGTACGCGTCCCAGCTGACCACGGCCCGCTACGAGCAGGCCAGACACACGGTGCGGGCCTTCGTCGGCGCCCGCCCCGACGACTCGGTGATCTTCACCCGCAACACCACGGACGCGACCAACCTGCTGGCCCGCAGCCTGCCCGAGGGCACCACCACCGTGGTCTTCGACACCGAGCACCACGCCTCGCTGCTGCCCTGGGAGCGGGTCGTGCGGCTCGCGGCCCCCGCCTTCCCCGGTGAGGCCGTCCGCGCCGTCGACGACGCCCTCGCCTCGATCGACGGCCCCAAGCTGCTCGTCGTGACCGCCGCCTCCAACGTCACCGGGGAGCTGTGGCCGATCGCCGCGCTCGCCCACATCGCCCACCGCCACGGTGCCCGCGTCCTCGTCGACGCCGCGCAGCTCGTCCCGCACCGCCGCCTCAACCTGACGGCCCTCGACCTGGACTACGTGGTCTTCTCCGGCCACAAGCTCTACGCGCCGTTCGGCACGGGCGCGCTGATCGGCCGTTCCGACTGGCTCGCCGACGCCGAGCCGTACCTGCGGGGCGGCGGGGCGGTGAAGGCCGTGAACGACGACGACACCGAGTGGCACGACGACCCCGAGGCGCGGCACGAGGCCGGAACCCCGAACGTGCTGGGCGCCATCGCGCTCGCCGCGGCCTGCGACGCGCTGTCCGCCACCGGCTGGACCCCGCTGGTCCGCGAGGAGGAGCACCTCCTCCGGCGCCTGAGGGCGGGCCTCGCAGGTGTCCCCGGCGTCCACGAGCTGTCCCTGTGGGGCCCGGACCACCCGCGCGTCGGCATCGTCTCCTTCGTGGTGGACGGCTTCACCGCCCGCGAGGTCGCCGAGGCCCTGTCCGGCGACTACGGCATCGGGGTCCGCGACGGCAAGTTCTGCGCCCACCCCTTCGTACGGCACCTGCTGGGCGCCAAGGACGGCGGCTGCGACGACGTCACCGCCTCCGCCGTCCGCGCCTCCATCGGCATCGGGACCACCTCCGAGCACGTCGACCGACTGATCGGCGCCCTGCGGGATCTTGCCTCGCGCGGCTGACGTGACAGCATGGCCCTATGACTGAAGGCGCGCGCCGTGAGCTGAGCGTGGGGATGGGGGCTGGAGCCGAGGCCGTACGGGGGGCGGACGGCAAGGACCTCGCGACCGAGGACATGGTCCTCAACATCGGGCCGCAGCACCCGTCCACGCACGGTGTGCTGCGGCTGCGGCTCACGCTGGACGGGGAGCGGATCGGCTCCGCCGAGCCGATCGTGGGCTACATGCACCGGGGCGCCGAGAAGCTCTTCGAGGTGCGCGACTACCGGCAGATCATCGTGCTGGCGAACCGGCACGACTGGCTGTCCGCGTTCGCCAACGAGCTGGGCGTCGTGCTCGCGGTGGAGCGGATGCTCGGCATGGAGGTGCCGGCGAGGGCGGTCTGGACGCGCACGCTGATGGCCGAGCTCAACCGGGTGCTCAGCCACCTGATGTTCCTCGGCTCCTACCCGCTGGAGCTCGGCGCGATCACCCCGGTCTTCTACGCGTTCCGGGAGCGCGAGACCCTCCAGGCCGTGATGGAGGAGATCTCCGGCGGGCGCATGCACTACATGTTCAACCGGGTCGGCGGCCTCAAGGAGGAGATCCCCGCGGGGTGGACGGGCCGGGTCGCCCAGGCCGTGGCCGACGTGCGGCGGCGACTGCCCGACATCGAGAACCTCATCGCCGACAACGAGATCTTCCTCGCCCGCACGCGCGGGGTGGGCGTCCTCGACCGCGAGACGATCATGCAGTACGGGGTGAGCGGCCCGATCGCCCGCGCCTCCGGCGTCGACCTCGACCTGCGCAGGGACGAGCCGTACCTCGCCTACGGCGAGTTGCCGGTGAAGGTCGTCACCCGGTCGGCGGGAGACTGCCACGCCCGGTTCGAGGTGCTGCTCGAACAGGTGAAGGTCTCCCTCGACCTGGCCGACGCCTGCGTGGAGCGGCTCGTCGACCTGCCCCCGGGGCCGGTCAACCAGCGCCTGCCCAAGGTGTTGAAGGTGCCCGAGGGCCACACCTACGCCTGGACGGAGAGCCCGCTGGGCCTCAACGGCTACTACCTGGTCTCGCGCGGGGAGAAGACGCCGTGGCGGATGAAGCTCCGCTCGGCCTCCTTCAACAACGTCCAGGTGCTGCGCGAGATGCTCCCCGGCCACCTGGTCTCGGACATGGTCGCCATTCTGGGCTCGATGTTCTTCGTCGTCGGCGACATCGACAAGTAAGGCACGGTTGTAACCGCATGATCGAATCCGGCGGAGACCAGGAGGGGGCGCCCCCCGTACCCTCCACACCTCCTCCCGCTCCTCCCGCGCCCTCCGCCTCGAAATCCCGGGAAACCCCCGGAACGCCGAAAACCTCCGGGCCATCCGGAACGCCAGGGACGCCAGGAACCTCTGGGACTTCGGAAACCACCGAGAGCCGCCCCGGAACCACCGCGACCTCGGATTCCGTACCGGCCGAGCTGCCTCCCGCCACGGACGGGCCGCGGCGGGACCGCTACGTCGACTGGCTGCGCGCGCTCAGCCTGATCGTCGTGGTCGTCTGGCACTGGGCGTTCACGATCCTGCAGTGGGGGCCCGACGGCCCCTCGCCGACGAGCCCGCTGGGCTTCACCTCGGGGCTGTGGATCCTCACGTGGCTGCTGCAGGTGCTGCCGCTCTTCTTCTACGTGGGCGGATACGTGCACCTCCTGTCGTGGAACCGGGCCTGCGAGCGCGGGGTCGGCATCGGCACCTTCGTGTGGCGGCGCATCCGGAGTCTCGCGATCCCCGCGCTCGCGCTCGCCGGGACCTGGATCGTGTTCGGTGCGATCGTGACGTGGGCGTTCGGGATCGAGTGGATGGGCCGCGTGGTCCTGCTCGTCATCAGCCCGCTCTGGTTCATCGGCGTCTACCTCGTGCTGATCGCCCTGCTGCCGATCGCGCTCTGGCTGCACCGGCGCTACGACGTGCTCGCCCTGATCTGGCTGGCGGGGGCGGCGCTCGTCGTCGACGTGCTGCGGCTGCGCTACGGGTACGAGGCCGTGGGCTGGCTCAACATGATCATCGTCTGGGGACTCGCCCACCAGGCCGGATTCTTCTACGACCGGGTGGTGGCGCTTCCCCGCCGCTTCGACGTCGCCATCCTGTGGACCGGGCTGTTCGCCCTCTTCGGCCTGGTCTACTCGGGCATCTACCCCGGGTCGATGGTGGGCGTTCCCGGCGACAAGCTGTCCAACATGGCGCCGCCCACCTTCGTCATCGTGGCCCTGCTGATCTTCCAGATCGGCCTGGTGGAGGTGCTGAGGCCGTCCATGGAACGCCTGCTCGTACGGCCCAGGTGGCAGCGCGTGAACGAGACGGTGAACCGGTTCGCGCTCCCGCTGTTCCTGTTCCACACGACCGGCATGGCGATCTGGGTGGCGCTCACCTGGTGGCTGGTGGGCAGCGGACCCGGCGAGAGGGTACGGCTGGACCTGTTCTGGTGGCTGGAGCGTCCCCTCGCCATCGCCGGAGCGCTGATCTGCACGCTTCCGGTCATCATGCTCTTCGGACGCCAGTGGACGGCGAGGCGCCGCTAGCGCGGTGTCTCAGCGCGGGGTCTCAGCGCTCGTCGCCCGCGGAGTCCTTGGGAACCCGGCAGCAGTGCTCCAGGTACAGGGCCGCGCAGACCAGCAGCACGCACGCCAGCAGCGACCCGCCGGTGATGAAGAAGTCCCTGCGGGGGACCTCCTGCTCCAGCATCTCCACCGTGTGGACGGTGAACCCGGCGAAGATCCCGCCGAAGACCGCGCCACCGAACGCGGAGGCCTTGGCGAGGGCGGCCAGACGGGCCACGGCGAGGGGCTCGACCGGCTCGGTGTCGGGCTTGCGCTCGATCCTGGCCTTCGTCATCCACCCGGTGTAGAACTCGCCGATCGCGAGCAGCAGCACCGTCGGGATCGCCGTCCACGGCACGGTCGGCAGGGACGAGTAGAGCGGCCTGAGCAGCGCCCAGGTGAGGATCGCGAACACGATGAGAAGCCCGACGAGAACGCCGGGGCGGGTCGGCCTCACGCGGGCCCCCGCAGGATCAGGTCGGGACGCGGCCGTACGTAACCCTGGTCGAGACCGGCGAGCAGGTCGGCCACCCGGCGCCCGGACAGGACCGCCCCGGGATCGGCCCGCACCCAGGGGACCAGCACGAACGCGCGCTCGTGCGCTCTGGGGTGCGGCAGGGTGAGGTCGGGATCGTCCATCACGACGTCCCCCACGGTGATCAGGTCGATGTCCAGCGTGCGCGCTCCCCAGCGCTCCACCCGGACCCTGCCGAAGGTGTTCTCCACACTGTGAGCACGATCGAGGAGCGCCCGAGGTTCCAGCGCGCTCTCGGCGATCACCACCGCGTTGAGATAGGCGCCCTGCTCGGGACCGCCGACCGGGTCGGTCTCGTAGACCGGCGACACCGCGACGAACGTGAGATCCGGCTTCTCGAAGAGGGCGTCGAGCGCGCCCCTCAGGGTCTCGAACCGGTCGCCCAGGTTGCCGCCGAGCGCCAGGACCACCCTCATGCCCGGCCCCGGGTGATCGTCACGATCACGTCGTCGAACGGCAGCGGGATCGGCGCGGCGGGTTTGTGCACGCTCACCTCCGCCACCTGGACGAGCTCGCGGGCGAGACAGACGTCGGCGAGGCGCTGGGCGAGGGTCTCGATCAGGTCGACCGGCTCGCCCCGCACGACCTCCGCGAGGTCCTCGGCGAGCTCGCCGTAGTGGACGGTCCTGGTCAGATCGTCCCCGGCCGCCGCCGGCGCCGTGTCGAGGAAGAGGGTGACGTCGACGACGAACTCCTGGCCGAGCTCCCGCTCCGCGGCCAGCACGCCGTGCCGGCCGCGCACCCGCAGCCCCTTCAGGCTGATCCGGTCGGCCGCGCCCGGCGGCAGGCCGTGCGCCGCGTCCCCGTACGCGCCGGGGGCCGGACCTTCCAGCGGGTCTCGAAGCGAACCCTCGGCCGGGCCGCCGACCGGCTCGTCGGCCGGATCCCCGATCAGGTCGCTGACGGCGTCGTCGATCCGCAGGGGCGTCTCGGGGGACGAGGGGGTCTCGGCGTCGATCACGCGGCCTCCTCGTCCTCGTCCTCGTCGTCCCCCTGCAGCACGGGCGAGCCGTGGTGCAGCCAGAGCCGCCACCCCGCCGACGTCCGCACGAAGGTGTTGCTCGCGACCACCTTGCCCGCCGCGA
This sequence comes from Streptosporangium sp. NPDC000563, assembly GCF_040299985.1. Classification (NCBI taxonomy): domain Bacteria; kingdom Bacillati; phylum Actinomycetota; class Actinomycetes; order Streptosporangiales; family Streptosporangiaceae; genus Streptosporangium; species Streptosporangium sp. NPDC000563. The sequence goes on from NZ_JBEPDA010000001.1 coordinate 235,524, forward strand.
AGCTGGCGTCACCTTCGTCGCCGGCGGTGAGGATGTTCTCCTCGCAGGTGAGGATGGCGACGTCGCCCAGGACCATGACCCGCACGTCGGTCAGCACGAACTGGATGTAGGGCGTGTTGGCCATGATGAGCGCCCACGAGCGCAGCACCTCCTGCCGGCCGTTCACGATCGGCCAGCCGGGGTGGACGCAGCTCACCTGCTCACCCTCGATGTCCTCGGCCCAGATCTCGGTCATCCTGTCGAGGTCGGCGTCCTCGATGGCGGTGTAGAACGCCTGGTTGACCGTCTCGACGGCGGTGGTGTCGACGCTCATGATCTCGCTCCCTGAACTGCGGCAGCCACACGGACGGCGTCCGCGTTCGGGCGGACGTCGTGCACGCGTACACACCAGGCCCCCGCCTGCGCGGCGAGCGCGGTCACGGCGAGCGTGGCGTCGTCACTACGACTGAAAGGGCGCGGCGCGCCGTCCCGGTCGGCCAGGAGGCGACCCAGGAAGCGTTTCCGCGAGGCTCCGATGATCAGCGGGTATCCCAGCTCTCCGAGCCTGTCGATGCCCGCGATCAGAGCCCAGTTGTGTTCGGGGTGCTTGGAGAAGCCCAGCCCCGGATCGAGCACGATCTGCTCCTCGGCCACGCCTTCGGCCAGCACGGAGGCGACCCGCTTGGCGAGCTCCTCGCGCACCTCGGTCACCACGTCGCCGTACACGGCCCTGCGGTCCATGGCGTGACTGTGCCCCCGCCAGTGCATCACCACGTACGGCACGCCCGAGGCGGCCACGACCCTCGGCATCGCCGGGTCGGCGAGCCCTCCGCTCACGTCGTTGACCAGTTTCGCCCCTGCCTCCACGGCCATCTGGGCGACCTCGGCCCGCATGGTGTCGACGCTCACGGTGACGCCCTCGCGGCTCAGCTCCCTGATCACCGGCTCGACCCTGGCCAGCTCCTCCTCCAGGGGCACCCGCGCGGCGCCGGGCCTGGTGGACTCGCCGCCCACGTCGACGATGTCGGCGCCCTGCTCGACCAGCTCCAGGCCGTGACGCACGGCCACCACCGGGTCGAACCACCTGCCGCCGTCGGAGAAGGAGTCGGGAGTGACGTTGACCACGCCCATAACGAGGCACCGGCCCGCGTCCGGCAGCCCGGGCACACTCCACGTCGTCATGGCGACCAGCCTAGGCGTTGCGCACCATACGCCCGTCTCGTGGGTCCGGCTTGTGCCATAACGAATCCGCACACCCGTCACCGGGCGGACGGCCCTCGGGGACGTCTGGCCGGCATGCGTTCTCCTCCAGCTCCTGCGGACGCGGGCGGCGTACGCCCGGCGGCGTCCGACGCGAGCAACGTACCAGGCACCGGTCGGCCGTGACGGAGAATCAGGGCTTCCGGCCACAACCCTCCACAACGCGGAAACCCCGCCGGGGCCGCCGATCGGCGGTCCTGACGGGGTGTGTCTCGAATGCACGCGTGAAGGCGATCAGCGGATGATGAGGGCCATCGCCTCGGCGCGGGTCTTGTCACTGTCGCGGAAGCTTCCGCGCACGGCCGAGGTGATCGTCTTGGCACCGGGCTTGCGCACACCCCGCATGGTCATGCAGAGGTGCTCACACTCGATCACCACGATCACCCCCCGCGGCTCCAGCACGTTCATGAGCGCGTCGGCGATCTGGGAGGTCATCCTCTCCTGCACCTGGGGACGCCTGGCGTACACGTCGACGAGGCGGGCGAGCTTGGACAGGCCGGTGACCTGGCCCTTCTCGTTGGGGATGTAGCCGACGTGGGCGACGCCGTGGAACGGCACGAGGTGGTGCTCGCAGGTCGAGTAGACCTCGATGTCGCGGACGAGCACCATCTCGTCGTGGTCGACGTCGAAGACCGTGGTCAGGACGTCTTCCGGGGTCTGCCCCAGCCCGGCGAACTGCTCGGCGTAGGCGCGGGCGACCCTGGCGGGGGTCGCCTGGAGCCCGTCACGGTCGGGATCCTCACCGATGGCGATGAGGATCTCACGAACAGCGTTTTCCAGCCGGACCGTGTCGACCTGGAGCGGCCTGGCACCCGCCACGCTCAATTCACGTCCTTGGGCGCGGTGTCGGGGTGCCCCGTCCCCGCCGGAAGGGCGCCGTTGCCGTCGGCCTGCTCGCCCGGGGGGAGCGTGCCGTTGCCCGACTGCTCCTTGCGGGAGAGGATCGGCGGGCGGTTGGAGGGCAGCCGCTTGCCGTAACCGGAGTAGGAGGGCCTCTTCTCCCTGACGACGACCGGGGCGAAGATCTGCAGGACCTGGTCGCGGGAGAGGGTCTCCTTCTCCATCAGCTCAAGCACCAGGTTGTCGAGCACGTCGCGGTATTCGACGAGGATCTCCCAGGCCTGGTCGTGGCCGGACTCGATGAGGCGGCGGACCTCCTCGTCGATCGTGGAGGCGATCTTCTCGGAGTAGTCGCGCTCGTGACCCATCTCGCGGCCGAGGAAGACCTCGCCGTTGCCGCTGCCGAACTTACGGGCGCCGAGCTGCTCGCTCATGCCGTACTCGGTGACCATGCGGCGGGCGATGGAGGTGGCCTTCTCGATGTCGTTGGAGGCGCCGGTGGTGGGCTCGTGGAAGACGAGCTCTTCGGCCGTACGGCCACCGAGGAGCATCGCGAGCTGGTCCAGCATCTCCGAGCGGGTCGCGAGGAACTTGTCCTCCATCGGCAGCGTCATCGTGTAGCCGAGGGCGCGTCCGCGGGACAGAATCGTGATCTTGTGGACCGGGTCGGAGTTGGGCAGCGCGTGCGCGACCAGGGCGTGTCCGCCCTCGTGGTACGCGATGATCTTCTTTTCCTGGTCCGACATGAGGCGCGACTTGCGCTCGGGACCGGCCATCACCCGGTCGATGGACTCCTCGAGCAGCTCCATCGTGATCAGCTTCTGGTCGGCCCGGGCGGTGAGCAGCGCGGCCTCGTTGATCACGTTGGCCAGGTCGGCACCGGTGAAACCGGGCGTCCTGCGGGCGATGATGTCGAGGTCGACGCCCTCGGCGAAGGGCTTGCCGCGGCCGTGCACCTTGAGGATGCCCTTGCGGCCCTCCAGGTCGGGGCGGTCGACGGTGACCTGGCGGTCGAAACGACCGGGGCGCAGCAGCGCCGGGTCGAGGATGTCGGGGCGGTTCGTCGCGGCGATCAGGATCACGCCGCCCTTGACGTCGAAGCCGTCCATCTCGACGAGGAGCTGGTTCAGCGTCTGCTCGCGCTCGTCGTGGCCGCCGCCGAGACCGGCACCGCGGTGGCGGCCCACCGCGTCGATCTCGTCGATGAAGATGATCGCCGGAGCGTTCGCCTTCGCCTGCTCGAACAGGTCGCGGACCCGGGAGGCGCCGACGCCGACGAACATCTCGACGAAGTCGGAACCGGAGATGGAGTAGAACGGCACCCCGGCCTCACCGGCGACGGCCCTGGCGAGCAGGGTCTTACCGGTGCCGGGCGGGCCGTAGAGCAGGACGCCCTTGGGGATCTTGGCGCCGATCGCCTGGAACTTCGTCGGGGCCTGCAGGAACTCCTTGATCTCCTGGAGCTCCTCGATCGCCTCGTCGGCACCCGCGACGTCGGCGAAGGTGGTCTTGGGGGTGTCCTTGGTGATGAGTTTCGCCTTCGACTTGCCGAAGTTCATCACCCGCGAGCCGCCGCCCTGCATCTGGTTCATGATGAACAGGAAGATCAGCACGATGATGACGATCGGCAGGAAGCTCACCAGGAGCCCGAGAAGGAAGTTCTCCCTGGGCACCTCGACGTTGTATCCACCGGGCAGCTTGTTGGCCGACTCCGCCGCCTGCAGCTTGTCGGCGAGCTGTATGCCCTGGCCGGTCACCCACATGGAGTAGTAGCGCTTCTTGTCGGTCAGAGTGACCTCGATGCGCTGGTCCTTGTCGATGATCTTGGCGTTGGAGACCTTGCCCTCGTCGATCCAGCTGACGATCTGTGAGGTGTCTCGCCTCTCGAAGTCGCCCTCACCGCCCCACATCGTGGTGACGAGAAGGAGCAGAACGACGATGCCCAGGATCCACAGCAGTGGCCCACGTGTAAATCGCTTGAGATCCATCCGATGCGGAACCCCGGCGGGCCCGTCCCTTCCTGACCAGAGCCTGGCAACCCCGGGCGAACCCGGGGCTCGCGGTATCCCTAACCGCTCCAACTGACTACCCAGAGACGGCGGGAGGCCACCTCTTCGGTTGTCCGAAGGTACACCGGCATGGCGCGCGGGGTCACCGCGCGGACAGACCGGCTTTGCCCTACCAACGTACGTCAGGTAGGTCCGTGTTCCCCGCCGCTATGGGCAATGTCGCGTTTGTGAATGACACACTTCGCGCAGGGCGTACTTTTCAGCCCGCTCCGTATACGTGAGGGGCGAGAGTTCCGATGAAGGGAAGGTTGCGATAGCGCTCGGCGTAGTCGAGGCCGTAACCGATCACGAACTCGTTGGGAATGTCGAAACCGATGTACTTCACGTCGATCGGCACCTTGATCGCGTCGGGTTTGCGCAGCGCGGCGCAGATCTCCACCGAGGCGGGGTTGCGCGACTTCAGGTTGTGGACCAGCCACGACAGGGTGAGACCGGAGTCGATGATGTCCTCGACGACCAGCACGTGGCGTCCCGCGATGTCGGTGTCGAGGTCCTTGAGCACCCGCACGACACCCGACGACCTGGTGCCCGCCCCGTAGGACGAGACGGCCATCCAGTCCATCTGCACGGGCAGGCGCAAGGCCCTGGCCAGGTCCGCCATCACCATGACCGCGCCCTTGAGCACGCCCACGATCAGCAGGTCCTGCCCCGCGTAGTCCTCGTCTATCCGGCTCGCGAGCTCCTTGATCTTGGCCTGGAGCTCATCCTCGGGAATGAGGACCTTCGAGAGGTCCCGGCCCATGTCAGCTGCGTCCACCTGGAATTTTCCTTACGAAACGGGGCTGGCTGGCTGTCTGGCGAGTATCAGGGTGTCATACCGGCGAACCACCCTCACCCCCCCGGGCACCTCCACGCACCGCTGCCCCCGCCACGCGGTGATCAGACGGTCGACCTGGAGGACGTGCGAGGCGGCGAGCGTGCCCGGTGGCGCTCCCGCGTCGATCGCCGCCCTGCGCAACACCCTCCGCCGCACCGCGACGGGAAGATCCTCCAGGTCCCGTACGGCCACCGTCACCGTCGCGATATCGCTAAGAGCGCAATCTTTCACGGCGACGCGGGCGTAGGACTCCCCGGCCCAGGCGTCGAGCGCGTCGGCGTCGTCGCGGCACAGGGACGCGGTCCTGGCGAGCGCCTCGGCGACACCGGGGCCGAGCTCGTCCTCCAGGGCGGGCAGCAACCGCTCCCGGACCCGGACCCGGGTGTAGCGCGGGTCGAGGTTGTGCGGGTCTCCCCACGGGGACAGGCCGAGCGCCGCGCAGGCCGCGACGGTGGTCGCGCGGCCGAGTTCCAGCAGCGGACGCCGATAGATCCCGGTCCGCGCGGGCATCCCGGCCAGCGACCGGGTGCCGCTCCCCCTGGCCAGCCCGAGCAGTACGGTCTCCGCCTGGTCGTCCCTGGTGTGCCCGAGCAGCACGGCCGCCGCCCCGAGGCGTTCCGCGGCCTCGGACAGGGCCGCGTACCTCGCCTGCCTCGCCGCCGCCTCGGGTCCGCCCGAGGTGCCGACGGAGACGGGCAGCGCCTCGGCGAGATCGAGTCCCAGCCCTGGCGCGAGCCGCACGACGTCGCCCGCACGCTCGCCCGAGCCCTCCTGCAGGCCGTGGTCGACGCTGAGCAGACCGGCACGGAGCCCCGCGCGGGGGGCGACGAAGCCCAGCGCGGCGGCCAGGGCGAGGGAGTCGGCGCCGCCGCTGCACGCGGCCAGTACGAGAGCACCGGGCTCCAGATCGTCCAGTGCGAGCCGTACGGCGCGTCGGACGTCGGCGACGGCGGGATGCGGACCCATGCCCGCCATTGTCCGCCCTGCCGGTCAGCCGACCGCACCCCCGGCGGGAATGGCCGGAGTGCCGTTCACCCTGGCGATCCAGCGCGCGGGATTGGAGATCTCGTCCTGGGTAGGGAGCGTCTCCGGCGAGGTCCAGACCTTGTTGAAGCCGTCGATGCCCACCTGTCCCGCGACCGTGCGGACGAAGGCGGAGCCCTCGGCGTACTGCTTCATCTTGAGGTCGAGGCCGAGCAGCCTTCGGACCGTGCGGTCGAGACGGGACCCGCCCTCGCGACGGTGGTGGAACTTGGCGCGGATGTCGGCGACCGAGGGCACCACCGAGGGGCCGACCGCGTCCATCACGTAGTCGCCGTGCCCCTCGACCAGGGTCATCACCGCGGTGAGCCGGTCGAGGATCACCTTCTGCTCGGGCGTCTGGATCGCGTCGATCAGGTTGCCCTCACCGCCCCTGACGACGTCCGTGAACGTGCCGGCGGCCGAACGCAGCCGCTCGAGCAGCGCGGGCAGGTCGATGTCGGAGGCGAGCAGGAAGTCGGTCGTCTGCGACCTGACGTACTCACGCAGCCAGGGGACGCCGGTGAACTGCACCCGGTGGGTCTCCTCGTGCAGGCAGACCCAGAGGCGGAAGTCACGCGGGTTGACGTTGAGTTCCTGCTCGGCGTGGACGATGTTGGGCGCGACCAGCGTGAGGCGCCCCGTGGGCGCCTGGCCCGTCGGGTCGGGCGGCAGGAACAGCTCGTACTGCCCCAGGACGCGGGAGGCGAGGAAGGCCAGCACCGCGCCCACCTCGACCCCGGTGATGCGTGAACCCACGGCGCCCACGATCGCCGGCGCCTGGCTCCCCCTCGCCGCCATCCGCTCGGTGAGCGGCTCCAGCACCACCCGGAACCCGTCGATGTTGGCCTTGATCCAACCCGGCCTGTCGACGACGGTCGCGGTCTGCGGCGCGGTCTCGGTGTCGATTCGGGTGAACTCGCGGACATGCCCCTCGGCCTCGCGCGAGAGCCGCCGTAAGTCGGCGACGGCCTGCCGGGCCTCCTCTCGGCTCACTTGCGGCCCGGGGCGCACCAGGCGCGTTCCGGTCGCTACGGCAAGATCCCAGTCGATCACCTGCATACCGTCCACCGTACGTGCTCTCCCCCCGAGTCGCGCACCCGGAACCCGTGATCAACCGGCGGCGACCGCGGCGGCGAGCCTGTCGAGGGCTGCCTCCGCCTTGCCCCAGCCGGGCGGGACCTTGTCCGCCATGAAGGCGAAGGTCACCATGCGTCCGCTCCGCGTGGTGGTCATGCCCGCCAGCGTGTTGACCCCGTCGAGGGTGCCCGTCTTGGCGCGGATCAGCCCGTAGGCGGAGTGGAGCTTGTCGAACCGGTGCCCGAGGGTGCCGCTGAAGCCGGCGACCGGCATACCGCTGATGATCGGGTGCAGGCCGGGATTGGCCGGGGAGGCCGCCGCCGCCACCAGCCGGGCGAGCGCCTCCGGGGCGATGCGGTTCTTCGGCGACAGCCCGCTGCCGTCGAACACCAGCACCCCCTTCGCCGCGCCGAGCCTGGTCAGCACCTTGCCGACGGCCGCGGCGCCGCCGTCGAACGAGGCCGGCTCCCCCTCCTTGATCGCCACATGCCTGGCCAGCGCCTCCGACAGGTCGTTGTCGCTGAGCGTGAGTGCCCGCTCGACCAGGGCGTAGACCGGCGCGGAGTCGACCCTCGCGATCTCCTGCGCGCCCGCCGGGGCCTTGGACCGCCTGGCGGACTTGGAGACCGTGATCCCGTACTTCGACAGCAGCGACACGAACGCGCCGTGCGCCGTACGGGAGGGGTCGGAGACCCGCCGGTCACTTCCCCGCGCGGCCCTGCCCTCGTCGACCATGAGCGCCGTGACGGGGGCGACGCTCCCCTCGGGCACGTAGCCGGGCTTCCACGTGGCGGCGGTGCGCGGCCCCGTGTAGAGGAAGTCGTCGTAGGCGACCGTCACCTTGGACACCCCGGCCTCCTTGAGCGCCCTGGCGGTGCGTGCGGCGAGGACGGTGAGCGAGGCGGGCCGGGGATAGACCGGGCTCGCCGCCGTTCTGGGACTGGCCAGGGTGGGGTCGCCGCCCCCGACGAGGATGATCGAGCCCGGCGAGGCCCCCCGCACCACGCGGGTGCTCAGCCTGGCGTCCGGTCCCAGTGAGGCCATCGACGCGACCGCGGTGACGACCTTGGTGGTGGAGGCGGGGGTGATGCCCGTGGCGGCCCCGCTGTCGAAGAGCAGGGCGCCCGTCTCCGCGTCGAGAACCGCGGCGCCGACACTTCGTCCCAGTGCGGGGTCACCCAGCGCCTCGGTCAGCCGCCCCGCCAAAGTACCCTTGGCGGGGAGAGGGCCGCTCCCCCCCGCAGCCAGCACCGGACCCGCGGTGATGATCGGGACGGGAGGCGGCTCGGCCGACACGACGACCGTCTCAGGCTCACCCGCGACCAGCACACCGCTGGCGAGCAGGTGCGCCCCGGCCGCGACGACGAAAACCTGCAGCAGGACGAGAGTGACCAACGCCACCCACCGCTCACGCCGCATTACCGTCGCCGTCCTCTCATCATCCGTATCCAAAAGGCATAAAACGCCTACGAGACATTAACGCCCAACCGGGGGTGCCCGGGGGGTTGAGTGGAGGAAACGCGGTGGAGTTCGACGTTCTCGTTGAGATTCCCAAGGGGCAACGGAACAAGTACGAGGTGGACCACGAGTCAGGCCGCATCAGGCTCGACCGCATGCTCTTCACCTCCACGCAGTATCCCGCCGACTACGGCTTCATCGAAGACACCCTCGGCGAGGACGGTGATCCTCTCGACGCCCTGGTGCTGCTCCAGGAGCCGACCTTTCCCGGCTGCCTGATCAAGTGCCGGGCGGTCGGCATGTTCCGGATGACCGACGAGAAGGGCGGCGACGACAAGGTCCTGTGCGTCCCCGCCACCGACCCCCGGATGGAACACATTCGCGACATCCACCACGTTCCCGAGTTCGACCGCCTGGAGATCCAGCACTTCTTCGAGGTCTACAAGGACCTGGAGCCCGGCAAGTCGGTCGAGGGCGCCAACTGGGTCGGCAGGGTGGAGGCGGAAGAGGAGATCGTCCGCTCCATCAAGCGCGCCAAGGACGACACCCACGGAAAACACTGATCCTTGACCGGATAATTACCCGGTCCTCAGCCCGCTCCCCAACCGTTCGCCCCCTGACCGATCATCCTCCGACCGACTCACACTCCCCGACGGTTCGCCCCCCGAACGGTCACTCCCCGACCGGTCGCCCTCCGACCGGTCACCGCTCAACCGGTCGTCCTCTGGCCGGTCGTCACGTGGGACGGGTCGCGCCGACAAGATCGCTACGCCACATCGGCGCGACCCTCACCACGTCCCCCGTCTGCGGGGCGTGCACCATCAACCCTCGGCCGACGTAGATCCCCACATGGTGGATGTCTCCGGGATCGCCGGTGATCTGCCCGTAGAAGAGCAGATCACCCCGCTGGAGCTCACTGAGCCGCACGTGCGGGCCCGCGGTCCACTGGGTGCCGGTCCAGTGGTCCAGGGCGACCCCCACCCGCTCCCAGGCCCGCATGGTCAGCCCCGAGCAGTCGTAGGCGGACGGCCCGGCCGCCGCCCACACGTACGGCTTGTCGAGCTGGGTGAGCGCCCAGTCGGCGGCGATGTCACCCCTGGCGGAACCGGCCGTCACATTGAGCGCCCAGCGCGAAGCGGTCTCTCCGGAGGCCACCGCCATCCGCGCCGCCTCCCGGCGCACCGCGGCGGCCTGTTGTCGAGCGCGCTCGGCGCTCTCCCTCGCGATCCTGGCCTGCTCCAGGGCCGCCTCGCGCCTCCTGGCGAGCAGGTCGGCGGCGTCGCGCGCCTCGTCGGCCAGCTTCTCCAGCCGAGCCTGCTCCTCCTTGATCCGCCGGGTCTCCTCGACCTGCTCGGCGACGGCCTCCTCGGCGGCGAGCTTCGCCTCCTCCGCCCTCGCCTGCGCCTCCTGTCGCTCGGTGTAGGCGTCGTCCGCCTGCGCCTTCAGGATCGCGAAGACCTCCTGGGCGTCCCGCAGCTGCTTGAGCGTCTCCGCCTGCCCTCCGCCCATGTGGACCAGGATGCTGGCCCGGCGCAGATAGCCGTCGTCCATGGGGCCGCCGCTGTCGGTCATCATCGCCATCATGGGCTGGGTGATGTCCAGGCCGCCGTAGCTCTGAGCGGTGATCGCGGCCACCGCCTCACGGGCCTCCCCGACCTCCAGGCCCGCCGTCCTCGCCCGCTCCGCCGCCTGCTCCGCGAGCTCCTTGGCGCGAGCCGTCTTGACCAGCTCCCCGTTGTACGACTCGACGAGGCGCTCCGCCTCGGCGACCAGCTCCTCCAGCCTGGCCTGCGCCTCGGCGACCTGGACCGTGGTCGCGCCGAGCCTCTCACCGCGCTCGCGGGCGACGGCCCGCGCTTCGGCGACCTCACCCGCCGACGGAGCCGGTACGCCGCCCCGTACGGCGTCGTCGGCCGGTCCCGGCCGGCCGGGAACAGCGCCGGCGGGGAGCCCCGGCCCGGCGATCAGGCAACAGGCGAGGCCCGCCACCGCGGCGGCATGACGGCGCCGTCTGACTGAATGCATGCGTCTCCCCCCGGAGTCCCCCTTGTCACCGCCTCTTCGCGGTCCGGCCACGTGTCGCGGTCTTGTCCGCGCGACGCGGCGCGACGCGACACGACGCGTCACCGCGTGCCAGGCGGCCTACCTCAGCATTCCCGTTCGTCACTCTGAACACACATGCCACTTACTCACCGTAGCCATCGCCCGCCACACTATCCTCGCCGACGGGGGTCTGCCCGCGATCCGCGCTGGTCGAGATCCGTTCCGGACCCGCCCCCTCCCCGGTCCGTCCAGGACCGGTGGACGCGGGCCGGAAATCGTCAGGGGCCTCCCCTCGGCCGGACGTCAGGTGGTCGGGGTTGGCACGCGAACGTCGCGGGTGGGTGAACGTGGCTCGCGAAGGTCCGGGCTCGGCTCGCGGAGGTCTCGCGTCGGCTCGCGGGGGCCTCAAGTCGGTCCGCCGAGGTGTCGGGGCCATGCGCGGAGGCCGGTGCTCTCCCCTCGGGCCTGTCACGTCGCCCGGTGGCCTTGGATTCGCCCGAGGAGAGCCTGGTGCCGTCCACGGGGGCGCCGGGGTCGCCGGCCGATGAGGAGTCCGGCAGCGGCGGGAGGAGTGTCCGTGGTGATCACGGGATGGGTGGTGCCTGTCCGGCGCGCCGATCCCGGGGGCACCCGGCGGCACCGGCGACGGGGGCGGAGAGGGCATGGCCGGGTTCTCCGCGGGAGCGGCCGGACGGTCGGCCGCTCCATCACCCGGCGCCCCGTCATCGGATGCCCCTTCGTCGGCAGGCCCTTCGCCGGACGACCCGTCACCGACCGGACCGGGTGGCCCTTCGCCCGGAGGTTCGTCACCCGGCTGCCGAGACCGGCTCTCCCCCCGGTGGCCGACCGGGCCCGGCACTCCCGGCCGCCGGTCGCTCCGCAGGTCGGGTCCGGTGGCACTGACCGGCTCCGTCACCCCGAGCGAACCGATCCGCTCGACGGCCGCCCCCTCCCCGACGGGTTCCGACGTCACGGGCGCGCCCTCCCGCCCGGATTCTCCTGCTCTCCAGGAGTCCGAAGGCTCCACCACCGCCGGGAACGCGTCCGAGGCGGCATCGGAACCCGTGCCCTGCGACCCGATCCCCGCCTGGACCAAAACCAGGGCCAGCGCCGTCACCGCGGCGACCGCGGCCGCCGCGCCGGCGAGCGCGTAGGGCCTGCGACGGCTCCCGCGAACCCTGCCGACGGGGAACCCGGCACCGTCGAGAGGACCGGCTCGATCGGCGACGTCGCGCCGGTAGGGGACCCGCTCGGGGTCGGTGAAATGACTCATCACCCACGCGCGCAGCGTGGGCGGCAACGCGACGAGGGGGAGCAGGTCGTAGACCTTCGCCGCGGAGACCTGCCTGACCCGGTGCGGGGCGCAGGTGTCGCAGCGGTTCACGTGGCGGATGACCCGCTCACGCGCCTCCGGTGTGAGCTCGCCGCCGAGGCCGGTCAGCATGCGGGCCCGGCTCGCGCAGTCGTAGGGCCCCTTTCGGACGAGGACCTCCGTGGTGACGACGTCGCGCAGGCGCTCCCTCGCCGACTCGTACAGCGCGCCCGCGACCTTGGGGGTGACGCCCAGCACCGCGGCGAGGTCGATGGGGCCGAAGCCGTGGCGGCAGCTCAGGTCGAGGATCTCCCGGTCGTCGGGTGACAGGCTCCGCGTGGCGTTCCAGGCCATCACCCGCAGGTCCGCGTCGCCTCCGGCGGCGACCGCCGGAGCGGGGTCCTGCGGGCCGTTCCCCTCGCCGGGATCACGCCGTACGCACTCCCCCCGAGCGAGTGCGTACAGCCACGCCTCCAGCCGACGGGCGTCGGTGAGCGCGTGAACATGGGCCTCGGCGGCGATGAGGGTGTCGAGGAGCGCCGACTCGGCGGCGCCGGAGGTGGCGAGCATCGAACGGCAGTATCGGTAGATGCTTTCCGCGTATGAGTCGTAGAGATCGGCGAGGGCTCCGGGACTCCTCGCGCACAGCGCTGCGACCAGGGCACCGTCAGTCATGTAATCGAAGGTAAGCGCTGAGTAACCGCGAGTGCAGCACTTCGCGGACGGCAACTTCGATTGTCTTTGAAATGTCATCGAATCAAGTAAGAATCTGACGTGAATGACAATTATAAATACCAGAGAATGGCCATATAGCCCGAATTGAGCGTGCATATCGGAGCACTGTGGAAGGTCTCCCGACCGCGGGCGTCCGGCCCCGCGGCCAAGGACGGACGACCACGGGCGGACGGCCGGAACGTCCGGCGATCACGGGCGGACGATGACGAATCTCCCGCGACCACGGGCGGACGGTGCCGGACCTCCCGCGACCACGGGCGGACGGTGCCGAACACCCGGCCGAACACCCGGCTGATCACGGACGAGCGACCACGGGCCGTCAGGGCGTTCGGCGATCACTCACGGGTGGCCGGCACCCGCGAGGGGCGCCTGCCTGCCCCGGTCCTTGGCGAACGGGGGCATCTTCGGCTTGACCGTGTTCAGCGGCAGGGAACCGCCGAGGGCGAGCTGCTCGAAGGGACGGCTGCTCGACCCCCAGGTGCGTGCGCTCACCTCGGCGGAGGCGATGTCGCGGGTGTTCTGGACACTCTTGATCTGCATGATGAACCGGCGCTTCTGCCCCGCCTGGACGTTGTCCACGAACGTGCTCCCGCCGCCGAGCAGCTTGCCCCGCTTGTCGCGCAGGAGCGCGGTGACGGCCAGGCTGCGGGCCGGTATCACGTACGGGGTGCCGACGTAGCCGGTGACGAGGTAGTCGCCGTCGGCGGTGCGGTCGGTCAGCACCTCGCGGATCGGGAAGGGCTGGAACGCCGAGACGATCCGGCCCGCCTGGTGCCAGTGCGCCGGACGGTACGTGATGCTCACGGTGGACGGTTTGTCCTGGGTCACCGCCTGGCCGGTGAAGGGGAGCGTCCCCGCGGGGGGCACGGCGTCCAGCGGCTGTTCGAGCCGGACGACCTCCTTGCCCTGGGAGTTCTTGGCCACCACGGTGGCCACGACGTGCTCGCCGAAGTGCCACGGGTTGGTGTTGGCCAGCACTCCTGCCCAATTCACCACATACCCATCGTCACCCTTGACGATGGAGGAGGCCTGCTCCCTGACCGCGAGCGGTTGGAGCGCGGCGGCCTGCTTCGTCTGCTCGTCTTCGGTGCATCCGGCGCATCCGATGAGGAGGAGGGCGAGGGCGCCGACGATTCGGGTGCTGTGCGTCACCTAGCCGTGATAACCGGCCCGCGGTCCCCGGCCCACCTGGACACGCCGGAAACGGCCGGAGTCTTTACCTCTGCCGGACCACTCTGGCCTCGTCCCATACCGGTTCGGATGATTCGTAGACCTTTCCGTCGGCGCCGAAGACCAGGTACCGGTCGAAGTCATCGGCGAACCAGCGGTCGTGGGTGACGGCGACCACGGTCCCGTCGAAGGCGTCCAGCCCTTCCTGAAGAGCCTCGGCACTGGCCAGATCGAGGTTGTCGGTCGGCTCGTCCAGCAGCAGCAGGGTGGTGCCCGACAGTTCGAGCAGCAGGATCTGCAGCCTCGCCTGCTGGCCGCCGGAGAGCGTCTCGAAGCGCTGCTCGGCGATGGTCCCGGCCAGCTCGTAACGGGACAGCACCTTCATCGCCTCGTTCTTGAGCCGGGCGTGCTCGGTCATGACGATCTCGCAGGGCGTCCGGCCGATGAGCTCGGGGCGTGCGTGCGTCTGGGCGAAATGGCCGGGGACGACCCGTGCGCCGAGCCTGGCCACACCGGTGTGCCTGACCTCCTCCCCGGCGATCAGACGCAGGAAGTGTGACTTGCCCGAGCCGTTGGAACCCAGCACCGCGACCCGCTCGCCGTACCAGATCTCCAGGTCGAACGGCTTCATCAGGCCGGTGAGCTCCAGCTTCTCGCAGATCACCGCCCGCTTCGCGGTCCGGCCGCCCTTGAGCCGCATGCTGATGAACTGCTCCTTGGGCGCCGCCTCCGGCGGCCCGGCCTCCTCGAACCTGCGCAGCCTGGTCTGGGCCGAGTGGTACGCGGCGGCCATGGTGTCCATGTACTTGGCCTTCTGCTTCAACATGAGGACCAGGCGCTTGATCTTGGCGTGCTCCTCGTCCCAGCGCTTCTTCAGCTCGTCGAGGCGCTCGTTGCGCTCCCTGCGCGCCTGGGCGTACGTGCGAAACCCTCCGCCGTGCACCCAGATGTTGCCGGACTCGACGGTGATGATCCGGTCGGCCGCGTTGGCCAGGAGCTCCCTGTCGTGGCTGACCAGCAACACCGTCTTGGCCGTCTCACGCAGCGCCCGCTCCAACCAGAGCTTGCCCGGCACGTCCAGGTAGTTGTCCGGCTCGTCGAGCAGCAGCGTCTGGTCGGGTCCTCGCAGCAGCGCCTCCAGCACCAGCCGCTTCTGCTCACCGCCCGACAGCGTGTTGACCTCGCGATACTTGCAGTCGTCGTACGGCATGCCGAGGGCGGCCATCGTGCAGGTGTCCCAGAGCACCTCGATGTCGTAGCCGCCCGCGTCGGTGTAGTCGGTGATGGCCTGCGCGTAGCGCATCTGCGCCTTCTCGTCCTCGCGCTCCATCATCACGAGCTCGGCGGCCTCAAGCTGCTCGGCCGCCTGCCGCACCCGCTGCGGGGCGACGCTGACCAGCAGGTCGTGCACGGACCTGCCGTCGCGGATGCTGCCGATGAACTGCCGCATGATGCCCAGGCCACCGGAGCTGGCGACGCTCCCGTCGACCGGCTGCAGGTCGCCCGCGATCAGCCGCATCAGCGTCGTCTTGCCCGCCCCGTTGGGTCCGACGAGCGCCGCCTTGACCCCCTCGCCGACCCGGAAGGACACGTCGTCCAGCAACGGCCGCCCATCCGGCAGAACGTACGTCAGATGCCCGACCTCAACGTGCCCCACGACGATTTCCTTTCAAAAGGCCCTCGCGCAGGGTACCCGCCGGTTTCGCCTATGGGCATCTGGATTCCGCTGGTACGACACGGCATCGCGATCGGTGCCACTACGAGGCAGTCCTCCACTTCCAAAAACAGGAGTGATTTGAAATCAAACGGCTACCCAGAGTAGCAAGTATGCTATAGATGCATAGTACTATTCATCTATGAGGGACATCCCGCCGTTGCTGCTCCCCGTGTTCCGGTCCAACGCCGTCGGCGAACTGCTCGCCTGGCTGTACCTCCACCCGGAGAAGGAGTACTCGACGACCGATCTCGCCAAACGGACAGGCGTATCCCAGCCGACCGTAAGCCGTGAGATGGACCGCTTCACCGCCGCCGGACTGACTAAGGAGAGACGGCACGGCAACCTCCGCCTCATCCGCGCCGACACCGACACGATCGTCGCCAGGCCGCTCACCGACCTGCTGGCGGTGACCTTCGGCCCGGCAGCCGTCCTGCCACCCCTCCTACGGCCGATCCAGAACATCGACGAGGCGTACATCTACGGCTCCTGGGCCACCCGGCACGCGAACCAGGCCGGGCCGCCCCCGCGTGACATCGACGTCCTCGTGGTGGGCTCCCCGGACGAGGACGAACTGTACGACGCGGCACGAGCGGCGGAACATCTCCTCGGCCGCGAGGTGAACATCAGCCGGATCTCCCCGGCGTCGTGGAACGCCGACCAGGGCGACCCGTTCGTGACGTCCCTGCGGAGCAAGCCCCTCCACCCCCTGATTCAGAACCGGAGAACATCGTGAGATGGATGCAAGGACGCGACCGGGTCGACGCGATGCCGGCCGGTTGCCGGTCCGTCGACTCCGTCATATGGTACAAAATTCACAAATCATCCTTTTTCTTGACATGAGTAATTAAATCCATTTAAGGTGCTTTGTCGGGATTTTTGTCAGAAAAAGATGATCAACCGAAACCGTTATCGGTATTGCACTTTTGGTTACGGACAATCCCATACCAGGGCAAGACTGTACGTTTATTCATAAGTCTGAAAATGTTTGCAATGAGGTATTTGTTTCGCCAGTGGCGCTGATTACTCTCCCGATCATGGGTTCTCAACGGGAGGAGCACCTTTGTCGCTGAAACTGCGTCGCATCATGTCGGCGATCGCCGCGGGGGGACTCGTCGTTCTGACAATGGCGAGTCCGGTGGCCGCATTCGCGCCGCCGTACATCAACGAACCCACCGGTCCGTACACACTGCCGGTGGACGCCAACGTGCCCAAACGTGGCTGCACCACAACACTGTCCGACCCCAAGGACGCGAGCGGAAGCACCCCGGCCATCCAGGTGATCTACGCCTGGCACGACGGCGGAGGGAACAACTACGAGACCCACGTCGAGCAGATCGCCAAGCTGGTCGACCGGATGGACCTGGAGCTGGACGAGTCCACCGACTACGACCAGCACCTGAAGCTGAGCTGCCGCACCGGCTACGACACCAGCACCTACTCCGGTTACGCCCGCGCGCTGGTGATACCGGAGAAGATCGAGGCCGGCGTGATCGGCGGCGAGACCTCGGTGGACAAGGTCACCGATGATCTCGGCGCGGCGGGATACGACAACGCCAACCGCAAGTACGTGGTGTTCGAGGACTTCAACGGGACCGCGAACGGCTGGTGCACGACGACGTGCGCGGCGACCACCGACGACTGGTCCAGCGCCACCATGCTGCACGAACTGATCCACATCGGCGCGGACAGTTTCTACGTGGACCATCCCAAGGTCACCGAGACCATCGACTACCTCAGCTATCCCGACATCATGTCCAGCCAGGTCTACGACTGGCAGCTGGACCATGACTTCAACAACTACTACGACCCGAGCGAGACCACGGCGACCTTCTACACCGGCAACGAGGCCGGTGACACCCGCAAGGTGAACGTCGCGGCCTGGCCCTACTTCACCACCCCCACCTGCTGCGACATCGGCTACAGCAACGACCTGCTGACCGCGCAGGAACGCACCGTCGAGGCCGACGCGCCGTACGCCACCCCGACCGGGTTCAGCGTCTCGGGCGGCGGCTGGATCCAGGTGACCCCGCCCGGCCCGACGTCACAGATCTCGGCCAAGCACTACGACGGCCGCCGGTCGCTCACCATGAACGTGCAGTCGCACGCCGACGGCGTCGTATCGGTCACCCGCAAACCCGCGGTGACCGCCGGCCAGACCTACAAGTTCTTCGCCAAGATGACCACCGCCACCTCCGGCAACGTGAAACTGCGCCTGTCGTGGTACAACTCGTCCAACACCCTGATCTCCAGCAGTGACGGTCCGAGCACCGCGCTGACCACCACCTGGACGGAATACCGGCACAGGGCGACCGCCCCGACCGGAGCGGCCAGCGTCCAGATCTCGGTGGTCAGCCCCGCCGGCCAGACCTTCGCCTACCAACTCGACGCCCTCCAGCTCAACCACTGCAACAACGGCAAGACCACCGACGGCTGCCGCCTGGACAGCTGGCAGTGACCTCCGGCTGACGAATCGACCCAGCGCCTCCCGGCGGTGACCCGGTACACCGGAGCCCGCCGGGAGGCGCTGGGGCGCCCCTTGCCGCGACCAACGAAATTTCTCCGTCACCCGGTTCTCAGCCGCCCTCTCCAGGTGGGTCCGCGCGGTTCGCGATCATGGGTTGGGACGGACCGTCGCTACCAGGCCGCCGACGTCTCCTGCGGGGCCCCGAGGGAGTCCAGGGGCTCCTGACGAACGAGGACGGTCACCTGTCCGTTCTCGTCCAGCCTGCTCAGCGGGTAGAAGTTTCCCGTGAAGAGCAGGTGGCGTCCGGTGGCGTCGTACTGGAACAGCTTCCACCGGGGAATGCTCCTGCCGGCGTGTTCCGCGCCGAACAGCGTGCGGATCTTCCGGCCGTCCACGACGGAGTACTCCTCGATCGTGTAGCGGTGCGGTCCCCGGCCGTCGGACAGGTGCCTGCGGCCGACCAGCATCCTGTGACCGTCCGGGCTGATCGTCGCGGCATCCGGGGCGTCCACCCCCTGAACCACCGTCCGGCCGGCTTTGAGCGTGTCACCGGCGGCGGCCGTGTCAAGGACCCGGGCCTGCGACATGGTCACGAAGCCCAGCGTGCGGCGGTCGGCCGCCCACGACAGGCTCCAAAGGTCGCCGGTGGCGTCCGTCGTCCAGGTACGCGCCTTCCCGGTGGGCAGGTCGACGACCGTGAGCCGTGCTCCGGGGCAGAAGCGCAGCGTCGCGTCCTTGCCGCACACCTCACCGTCGACGCTGTAGGCCAGTCGGGTGCCGTCGTCGGTGACAGCGAGAGAGGACGCGGCCGTACCGGTCACCGGGGAGATCACGTCGCGTGCCAACTCCGTGACCTTTCCCCGCTCGTCGATCCGTATCCGGTGGAACCACGTGGTGCCCACCGCCGTCTGACGGGACAGCACACTCTGGGCGACGTAGAACGTTCTGCCCTCTCCGGTTCCGGCGAGCAGATATCCGCCGCGCACACCCCGGGTGCTCCCTTCCGGGGATCGGGGCATCACAACCCGGTCGGTGACCTTGCCGCTGTGGGCGTCGCGGACCGTCAACCCGTCGTTCCCCGCGACCAGGAGGAAGCCGGGGCCGGGCGGACCTTCCGTCACGGGTTGTACCGCCCCCGAACCGCGCAACCCGGCCCCGACGGCGACGCTCACCACCACGACCGCCAGTGCGGCCAGCAGCGGAGCCATACGGAGGGAGCCACGAAGGCGACGGGCAGCCCTCGGCCGTACCACCTGGTCGGCGGGTCGCAGAGTCTCGGCGCCCACCAGTTCGGCACCGGCGGCGAAGGCGTCACGGAGCCGGTCTTCGGTCTGCGGGGTCATCGGTCCTCCTCCAGTTTCGCGGCGAGCGTCCTGAGGGCTCGGGACGTGGACGACTTCACCGTTCCGCGGCTGACCCCCATCACCTCGGCGATCTCCCCCTCCGACAGGTCGAGGTAGTAGCGCAGCACCACCGCCTCACGCTGACGGCGCGGCAGTGCTCGAACGGCGAGGAAGACCTCTCGCCGGGTCTCCCCGAGCAACACCTCGGCCTCCGCGGACCAGAACGGCACTTTCCGGTCGCCACCAAAACGCCGAGTGATCACTCGGCGCCGGTGGACCATGCGGCAACCGTTGAGCACCGCCGTCCGCAGATAGGGGAGCATCTGGTCGTGGTCGGTCAACCGGCTCCACCGGCGGTGAATCGCCGCGAAGGCGTCCTGCACGACATCCTCGGCCGTCTCCCGGTCCCCCACCAGCAGAAAGGCGAAGCGGACGAGGCCGAGACGGTGGGTCATGAACAAATCGGTGACGACGGCGTCGCCCGGAGCGGTCGCCGCGTGAGCCTCCGGCGGCGGTTTCTCCACGACACTCCTGATCTCAGACTGCATGCCTGCTCCATGCGTATCCCGTCGATCAGGTTGCCTCGGGACGGCGGATCGGTCCCCTTCTCAGTGAAGTGAGGTGGATGTGCGCCTCTCCCCGCAGCATGGCGTGGGGGTCCAACCGACATGTGACGAGAACAAAAACCGACAGTTCGCGAGTCGATCACCGACATTCGACGGGAAGAAAAACCGGCACACCGCGGATCCGCAACCGACATTCGAGAAGACACTCGGCCCCTTCCCGCGCGGTCAGCGCGGTCAGCGCGGTCAGCCTTCCCTGTGGCGTCGGCCCAGTTCCGCGACGAAGGCCGTGAGCAGGCGGGCGAACTCCTTCCTTTCCCGCTCGGACCAGTCACGCATCGCCGCGTCGAAGATCTCGCGGCGGAAGCGATGGACCCGCTCGGCGTGCCCGACACCCAGTTCGGTGAGTTCCAACGTGCTGCGGCGGCCGTCGGCCGGGTCGGCCACCCTGCGAACCAGCCCCGCCTCGACGGCCCTGGCCACCAGGCGGCTGGCACGGGGCTGGTCGACGCCCATCCGGCCCGCGACGGAGGTCACCGTCGCGGCCTCCGTTTCCTCCTCCACGGCGTCGATCACCCCGAAGAGCGCGGGGTCGAGCTCGACGTCACCCGCGAGGCGCTGGAGGGCTCGGCGGGTCTGGCTGCGCCGGATCGCCACCATCGCCCGTTCGACGGCGGCCACCTGAGGGTCTTCCATCCCTCGATGGTACATGTATTAATACATGTTATTGCCAAAGAACATGTATCGACGAAAGATCGAGAAGCAGGGAGAGGCGGCACCGTGAACACCTCCGGGATCACCGGCCAGAGGCGTCCCATCGGCTACTGGATCAAGCACCTCCACGGCCTCGTCGAGAGTTCTCTCGACGACCTCCTCGCCGACCAGGGGCTGACCCGCCGCCACTGGCAGGTGCTGAACGTCGTCGCCGTCGACTCCCCCACCCTCGCCGGCCTCGACACCACCCTCGCCCCCTTCCTCGACGACCGGCTCCCCTCCCTGCGCCCGTTCGTGGACGATCTGCGCGAGCGGGGCTGGCTGGAAGGAGCGGAACGGCTCTCCCTCACCACCGCCGGAATCCGGGCGCACGAGGAGTTGCGACGGCGGGTGGACATCGACCGCGCCCGCCTCACCGAGGGAATCAGCGCCGAGGAGTATCTGGCCACGATCGACGTCCTGACGCGGATGTCGGCCAACCTGACCAAGCCCGGCGAAACCGGCGAGACCCGCGACCCACCTTCAGGCCCCGCCTGACCTGGCCCCAGAGGACCCGGCCGGGACCCGGTCGGCGGGCCGCCACCCGCGACATGCGGGGGCGAGAAAATGCGTGGGAAAGTGTCGGCGCCCGGTGATAGAAAGCAAGTTCGACTTTCATCCTCAACGTGCTCGGGGGCGAGCTGTGACCACCAGTAGTTCGGAGTTCTCCGTCTCCGGCCGCCCGCATGACAGGCGGGGGCCGGTGCGCTGGCTCTGGTCCCATGTTCGCCGCCACCCGCTCCAACTCGTCGGATTCCTCGGCGCGTCACTGATCATGGTCGTGCTCAACGCCATGGTCCCCGGATTCACCGGCGAGGCCTTCGACGCCGTCCTGAGCGAGGACGGCGGCGGGGCGCGGGCGCTGGGCATGATCTCGCTGGGGCTGCTGGCGATCGTGCTCGCCCGCGGCCTCTTCGACGTCGTCGCGCGCCTGGCCAGCGAGGTCCTCGCCAAGCGACTGGAGCGGGACGCGAGGGACGAGCTCTACGTCAGCCTGCTCGGCAAGAGCCAGACCTTCCACAACAGGCAGCGGGTCGGCGACCTGATGGCGCGGGCGGCCAACGACATCCGGCAGCTCTCCACCATGATCAGTCCTGGCGTCGACCTGATCGTCGACTCCGGTCTCAGCGGCCTCGTGCCCCTGGTCTTCATCGCCGCGATCGATCCTCGCCTGCTGCTGGTGCCCGGCGTCTTCGCGGTCGCCTTCGTCTTCGCGCTCCGGCACTACATGAGACGGCTCAACCCCGTGGCCACCCGCATGCGAGAGCAGTTCGGCGATCTCAACGCCGGGCTGAACGAGGCGGTCAGAGGCATCGAGGTCATCAAGGTGACCGCGCAGGAGGGCCAGGAGCGGCGGCGGTTCCAGACACGCGCGCGGCGTTACCGCGACTCCTTCGTCCACAACGGCCTGGTCCAGGCCCGCTACCTGCCGACCCTGCTCTTCGCCTTCGCGATGGCCGGCTCACTCTGGCACGGTCTCCTCCTGCACACGGCGGGTGCCATCACGATCGGCGACCTGGTCGCCTTCATGGGCCTGGTGGCCATGCTGGGCTTCCCGACCAACATGTCGATCTTCACCTTCTCGCTGGTCCAGATCGGCATCGTGTCCTCCCGCCGGATCCTGAGCATCATGAACACCGAGACCGAGCTCCGGCAGCCCGACGACGGCCACACCGCGCCGATCAGCGGATCGATCGTCTTCGAGAACGTGACGTTCGGCTACGGGGACGACGATCCCGTGCTGCGCGACGTGACGTTCACCGTGAAGCCGGGCGAGACCGTGGCGATCGTCGGCGAGACCGGCTCCGGCAAGAGCACCCTGACCAAGCTGGTCCCTCGGATCTACGACGTCACCGCGGGCCGGATCCTGGTCGACGGCGTGGACGTACGCGAGTGGGACCTCGACTCGCTGCGCTCCCAGATCTCCACCATCGAGCAGGACATCGTGCTCTTCTCCCGGTCGGTCGCCGAGAACATCGCCTTCGGGCTGGGCCAGCGAGTGGAGCGGGACGCCGTCGTCCGGGCGGCCGAGGAGGCTCAGGCCGCCGAGTTCATCGGCGAGCTCGACGACGGCTACGACACCGTCATCGGTGAGCGCGGCATCACCCTCTCCGGCGGCCAGCGCCAGCGCCTCGCCATCGCGCGGGCGCTGCTGACGGATCCGGCGATCCTCGTGCTCGACGACTCGACCAGTGCGATCGACTCCGCCACGGAAGACCGGATCCAGCGGGCCATCGGCCGCCTTCTCGACGGGCGCACCACCCTGCTGATCACCCACAGGCTCTCCCAGATCCGGTGGGCGGACAAGGTCCTGCTGCTCCGCCGAGGCGAGCTGGTCGACTACGGCACGCACGACGAGCTGCTCTCCAGGAGCCGTCTCTACCGGCGGATCTTCTCCCACTACGACGAGGCCGACGTGACCGGCGACACCATCGATCCGGCCGTGGTCCTCGCGGGCGAGCAGGGAGGGCAGGGCTGATGGGCTTCCTCATGGACGGCCTCGACGCCGAGGACTACGACCGCAGCTACAGCGATCGTGAGCTCCTTCGCCGGATCCTGTCCTACTTCCGGCCGAAGCTCGGATCGATGATCCTGGTCGCGGTCATGATCGTGCTGTTCTCGCTGAGCCAGGCGGCGATGCCGTTGCTGGTCAGCTGGGGCGTGGACGGGATCGAGAACGGCACGATCGCCGACGTGGGCCCACAGCTCACCGCAGGCCTGCTGATCGCCGGCGTGCTCGGCTGGCTGTTCAACTTCGTCCGCCAGTGGCACAGCGCGAAGGTCACCGGCGACGTCGTCCTGCGTCTGCGCGAGGACGCGTTCGACGCCGTGCTCAAGCGTGACCTGTCGTTCTACGACGAGACCCCGTCAGGCAAGATCGTCAGTCGGGTCACCTCCGACACCGACGACTTCGCCACCGTCTCCACTCTGACGATGGACCTGATCAGCCAGGTGCTGATGGTCGGCTTCGTCACGGTCATGCTCTTCCTGCGCAGCGTCGAGCTCGCCCTGCTGACCCTTCTCGTGGCGCCGATCGTGATGGGCATCGCCCTGCTGTTCCGGCGGGTCGCCCGCAGCAGCACCCGCCAGGCGCAACGCTCGCTGAGCCGGGTGAACGCCACCCTGCAGGAGACCATGGGCGGGATCACCGTCGCCAAGAACTTCCGCCAGGAGCAGCGGGTCTACGACGAGTTCCGCCCCATCAACCGGCAGAGCTACCAGGTCACCCTCAAACAGGGTTTCGTCTTCTCCGGCATCTTCCCCGTCCTCTTCTTCGTCGCCGGGCTCGCCACGGTCGCGCTCGTCCAGCTGGGCGGCACCGCCGTGCTCGGCGGCGCTCTGTCCGGCGGCGACTGGTTCCTCTTCCTCCAGGGCGTCGCGCTCTTCTGGTTCCCGCTCACCTCCATCGCCGCGTTCTGGTCGCAGTTCCAGCAGGGCCTGTCCGCCTCGGAGCGGGTGTTCGCCCTGATCGACGCGCCACCCCGGGTGGTGCAGATCGACCCCCAGCCGGTCGGCAGGCTCGCGGGCCGCATCGAGTTCCGGGACGTCAGGTTCGGCTACGAAGCGGAGAGCACCGTCCTTCGGGACTTCAACCTCACGATCGAGGCGGGCGAGAGCGTCGCGCTGGTCGGCCACACCGGGGCGGGCAAATCGACGCTCAGCAAGCTCATCACCCGGTTCTACGAGTTCCAGGGCGGCCTGTTGACGATCGACGATCGCGACGTCCGCACGCTCGACCTGGCCGAGTACCGGCGGCAGATCGGCGCGGTGCCGCAGGTTCCGTTCCTGTTCAGCGGCACCGTCGCCGACAACATCCGCTATCCGAGGCCGGAGGCGAGCGACGAGGAGGTGCTCGCCGCCGCCACGGCGGTCGGCGGGGGCGACTGGATCGACGCCCTGCCGGACGGCCTGCGGACCGATGTGGGCGAGCACGGCCGCGCCCTGTCCATGGGCCAGCGCCAGCTCGTCGCGCTGGCCCGCCTGCTCATCCAGGATCCGGCGATCGTGGTCCTGGACGAGGCCACCGCCAGCGTCGACCCACTGACCGAGGCCCAGATCCAGGAGGGCCTGGACCGGGTGCTGGCCGAGCGCACCTCCATCGTCATCGCCCACCGGCTCTCCACGATCGAGCACGTCGACCGCATCATCGTGCTGGATCACGGCCGGATCGTCGAGGAGGGCGACCACACCACGCTGCTCGCCCGCGGCGGTCACTACTGCCAGGTCTACAACACCTACTTCAGACACCAGTCTCCCGACTACCGGCCGGGTTCCGGCTTCGTCTCCGTCACCGGTTCCGCGTGATCGGCGCCGCTCGAATCGGGCCCCGATTCGAGCGGTCTCGATCACGTCTCGCTGGAGCGGCTCACGCTGGGCGCGCAGCCGGTCCGCCGAGAGGCGCGGGAAGGCGACCGGAGACCTCTGACCTCGCGGCGGACGGAAGCCTGGTGAGGTCGGGAGGGTGCCAGTATGTTC
Organism: Streptosporangium sp. NPDC000563; assembly: GCF_040299985.1. Classification (NCBI taxonomy): domain Bacteria; kingdom Bacillati; phylum Actinomycetota; class Actinomycetes; order Streptosporangiales; family Streptosporangiaceae; genus Streptosporangium; species Streptosporangium sp. NPDC000563. Next base: position 260,623 of record NZ_JBEPDA010000001.1, read on the forward strand.
TGCTCATGACGGTGCGGTCGTTGGGGTTTCGGAGCGATCTGATGTTGCTCAGGCTGCAGGGCGGCACCGTCGACCGGCGCGAGGGGTACCTGGTCGTCCGGACGCCCGCCAATCCGACCTATCACTGGGGAAACTTCATCCTGCTGGACGCCCCGCCGGCCCCTGGAACGGTGTTCTCGTGGGTGGAGACCTTCCGCCGCGAGTTTCCCGACACCGGCCACGTCGCCATCGGCGTCGACGGCGTCACCGGCGACGCGGGCGAGCCGGAGGAACTCGCCGCGGCGAACCTCGACGCCGAGCGAAGCACCGTGATGACGGCCGGTGCGGTGCACCCGCCGCCGCGACCGAACCGTGAGGCTCACTTCCGCGTCCTGGACGGCGACGAGGACTGGGCCGCCGCGCTGGCGCTGCAGGAGGCCACCAATCCGGGCACCGACGTCGAGGGATACCGGGTGTTCGCGCGGCGCAACCTGGCGGCGATGCGCCGGCTGCAGGAACGCGGATGCGGCGCGTGGTTCGGGGCCTTCGTGGACGACCGTATGGTCTCCGGGCTCGGCCTGTTCACCGACGGTTCGGGCCTCGCGCGTTACCAGGCCGTCGACACCCACCCCGCCCATCGGAACCGCGGCCTTTCCGGCACCCTCGTGTACACGGCGGGCCGACACGCCCTGGAACATCTGAACGCGCACACGCTCGTCATGGTGGCCGATCCGGCCTACGTCGCGATCCGCGTGTACCGCTCGGTGGGCTTCACCGACTCCGAGACCCAGGTCCAGTTGGAGCCGTCGGCGAGTGCTCCGGCATCACCGTGACCTTCACGGGCGCTCCGGCATCACCGTGACCTTCGCGGGTGCGAGGGGCCGGTGCGCGCCCGCCAGGAATGTTCACTATATTTAGCAAATGGTGAATCTAACCTCGGTGCTCTCACTGCACGGTTGCGCTCTCCGCTATGCCGACAGCGGTGGTGACGGTGTGCCGCTGGTGTTCTCGCACGGCGCGGGGGCCGATCATGCGATGTTCGACGCCCAGCGCGAATACCTGCGTGCCCGGGGATACCGGGTGATCACCTGGGACATGCGCGGCCACGGCCGCTCTCGCCCGGCCGGGGCTCCGTTCACCGCCGAGCGGGCGATCGCGGATCTGTGCGCGCTCGTCGAGCACCTCGCGCTCGACCGCCCCGTGCTCGTGGGACAGTCCCTCGGCGGCAACCTCGGCCAGGCCGTCGTCCGGCGGCGTCCGGGCCTCGCCCGAGCGCTGGTCGTCATCGGTTCGACGTGGAACACCGCGCCGCTGTCTTGGAATGAGCGTCTGCTGCTGAAGGCGGCCGCGCCGAGTCTCTCGATGATCTCCGCCAAACGCCTTCCCGGCATGATGGCCGACGCCTCGGCGGTGACGGAGGAGGCGCGGGCGGACGCGCGGCGGGCGTTCTCCCAGCTGTCGAAGCAGGAGTTCGTCCAGGTGTGGCGGGCGACCGTCGAACTCCTCGACCCGGATCCCGGCTATCGCACGCCCGTACCTCTGTGCCTGATCCGCGGCGAACGGGACCGCACCGGCAACATCGCCTCGGCGATGCCCAGGTGGGCCAGGGCCGAGGGCGTCGAGGAGGTCGTCATCCCCGGCGCGGGCCATATCGCCAACCAGGACGACCCTCGTGCGGTGAACGTGGCGATCGAGGCGTTCTTGCGTAGGATCTCGGCATGAGGCGGGCACGGCGGTGAGCGCGACCAGGCGTCGCGCGTTCATCACCTCGGTGGGTGACCTGCTGGCCTCGTGGAACCTCCCGCACGCGACCGGCCGCGTCTACGGACTGCTGCTGGTGACCGAGGAGGCGATCTCCCTCGACGCGATCGCCGCCGAGCTCGAACTGAGCAAGGGAGCGGTGAGCACCGCGGTACGGCAGCTGGACTCCTGGGGGCTCGCGAAGGTGATCCCGCAGCCCGGCAGCCGCAGGCTCCTGGTCGAGGCCACGGGAGGGATCGAGTCGCTGCTGGAGGCGAGCCATTCGCGGGCCAGGACCCTGATCGCCGCACTGCGCGATGGCGAGGCCCTGGTGAGCCCCGGTCCCGCGCAGGATCGGCTCAGGGACGTGATCGGGCTGTTCTCCGGCTATGTCGACGTCGGAAGCGAACTGCTGGACAGATACCGCCGGTAGCACCGCTGGATCGGGTGCTCGGCTCACCGCGGAACGTTCGCCCTGGCCTGAACCGGGGGTCACCGAAGAACATCTGGATTCGGACTCGCCGACGGACGTCCCCCTCGTCGAGGATCAACCCGGCGACGAACGTCCCTTTCGCCGGAGACCGATCCGGCGGCGGACGCCCGCCCTCATCGGGGACGGATCCGGTCACGGACGTCTGCCCTCACCGGGGGAGGAATCCGGTGACGGACGTCCGCGCTCACCGGGGGAAAGACCGGGAGCAGCACACCAAAACCGTAAATATCCCCTGATCTTGCATTAATAACGACCAAATACTCTTTATCGGCTCGGACAGCAGAAAGGAGCCTTTCCCGATCGACGGCCCCGCCGACGCGCGCTCACGCTGCGGATTCATACATCACGAAATCGAGCTACTTCTTACGACAGAAGTATATTTGTCACCTTATTAGTGATGACTGCCGCCTTTATCAACCTGTATGACGAGCGATGAAGTTGCGATGAGTGGCGGTGAAAGATGATGAACGGCGATGGAAACAACGGCCGGGTACGACGACGACGACCGCTCCCGATCACCCGCTCACAGGTCCCTCCCGGACCGCTGCGTGATCTCAGAGACCTGCTGTACGAGCTGTACATGGAAGCGGGGGCACCCGCACTCGACGACATCGCCGGGGAGATCTCCCACGAACTCCCCGGACCGGGTGCTCCCGAACGCGACACCGTCCGCCGGATACTGGCCTCGGCGGAGATCCCCTCCGACCAGGCCGGCCTGACGGCCGTCATCACCGTGCTGGCCCGTCTGGCCGGGCGGGACCCCGCCGTCGCCGCCGATCGGGGCCGCGAGCTGTGGAGGAGCGCCCGCCTGACCTCGGCGGCCGGGTCGCCGGGTCACCGAAGATCGTCGGCCGACCCGTTCTCGCTGGGGGTGCACCGGGCGATCGACGCGGGCGCGGAGGCCGTGGGAATGGGCGTCCTGCCCGTCTACGTGCCGCGCCCCCACGACGACCACCTCGCCGCCGTCGTACGACGGGCGGTGGCCGGGCGCAGTGCGGTGGCGATGCTGGTCGGCGACTCGTCGACCGGCAAGACCCGGGCCTGCCTGGAGGCGGTGCGGCTCCTGCCCGGTGGGTGGCGGCTGTGGCACCCGGCCGATCCCGTCCATCCGGAGGCGATCGCCGTGGCCCTGGCCTCCCTCCCGCCGCGGACCGTCGTGTGGCTCGACGAGTCGCAGTCCTACCTGCTCACCCCGGCGGGTGACCTGGGCGAGCGCGTCGCCGCCGGGCTGCGTGCCCTGGTGGACGACCCGGAGCGCGGCCCGGTGCTGGTCCTGGGCACCCTGTGGCCCGAATACTGGGCCGCCCTCACCGAGGTCCCCACCACGGCCGGCGCCGACCCCCGTGCCCAGGCACGGGCGCTGGTGACCGGCGCCGCCATCCACGTCCCCGACCGTTTCACCGGCTCCCACCTGGAGGCGGTGCACGGCGCGGCGCACGGCGATCCGCGTCTGGAGCGCGCGTACGTCGGGGCCCGCGACGGCCGGATCACCCAGTACCTGACGGGCGTGCCCGGCATGGTCGAGCGCTACCGCAACGCGCCCGCCCCGGCCAGAGCCGTGATCGAGACCGCGATGGACGCCAGGCGGGTGGGAGCGGGCCCCGCCCTCTCCCACGCCCTCCTGAAGACCGCCGCGTTCGACTGCCTGACCGGCTACGAGTACGGCGCCCTGCCCCGGGACTGGTTCGAACGGGCCCTCGCCTACGCCTGCGGTGTCCACGGCCCCCTCACCCGCGTCGGCCCCCACCACGACGAGCCGTCCGCCTCCCGCCGCTACCGGCTCGCGAACCACCTGGAACAACTCGGTCGCGCCGAGCGCCGTACGCGTCCCGTCCCCGCAGCCCTGTGGGACGCGCTCGCCTTTCACGCCGCCCCCGAGGACCTGCCCCGCCTCGCGGCCCAGGCTCGGACTCGCGGCCTCTACCGTCACGCCCTCCTGCTGTACGGTGCCGCCGCCGCGGCCGGGGACCTCGACGCCCCACGACAGGCGATCGCCCTGCTCGGAGAGACGGGACGCACCGAGGAGGCGCTCACCTGGCTGAGGTTCCACGGCGAGCAGGACGACGCGTGGGCACTCGGCCGGAGCGCCGCCGTCCTCGACGGGGCCGGTCACCGTGAGAGGGCGATCACCGCCTACCTGCGCGCCGCGGAAGCGGGAGACCCCGATGCCCCGAGGAAGGCGATCACCCTGCTCGTGGACGAGGGAAGGACCGGGGAGGCGATCGCCTGGCCGCGAGCCCACGGCTGGTTCGGCGACGTCGGCCTCCCCGTCTGGACGGCGGCCCTTCTCGACAGGGCGGGATATTACGAGGAGGCTCTCATCGCCTACCGGTACGCCGCGAAGCTGGGGAACGCCGACGCCCCGGAGTGGCTGGCGTCCCTGCTGTACAGGACGGGCCACGGACAGCAGGCGCTCGTCGCCTGCCGCCGCGCCGTGCGAACCGGTGACGGCCACGCCCTCAGGCAGGCCGTCGCCCTGCTGCGGGAGATGGGACGGACCGAGGAGGCGATCACCTGGTTGCGGACCCGCGCCGAGCACGGCGACACCGACGCCCTCTGGGAGGCGGTCGAACTGCTCCGGGAGTCGGGACGGATCGAGGAGGCGATCACCTGGCTGTACGCCCGCGCGGAGTCGGGCGACCGTCGCGCGATCTCCAGGACGGTCGATCTGCTCCAGGAGAACGGCCGGACCGAGGAGGCCCTCACCTGGCTGAACGCCCGCGCCGAGAACGGCGACACCTACTCCTACCGGCGATCGATCGGCCTCCTGCGGCGGACGGGACGGATCGAGGAGGCGATCGCCTGGCTGCGGACCCATGCCGAGCACGGCGACCGCCTCGCCCTCGAAGAGGCCGTCGACCTGCTGCGGGAGTCCGACCAGGCCGGGGAGGCGATCACCTGGCTGAACGCCCGCGCGCAGGCCGGTGACCGCTTCGCGCTCGACCCGCTCTCCCGCCTGCTGGAGAAGGTGGGCAGGACCGAGGAGGCGATCGCCGCCTATCGGCGCGCCGTCGAAGCGGGAAACAACGGTTCACACTGGCCGATGGCCGTCCTGCTGCACCGGGAGGGCCGCCTGGAGGAGGCGCTGACCGCGTACCGGCGCGCCACCGAGACCGGGCACCCCGGCGACGGCTGGGGAATGGTCGAACTCCTTGAGGAGACGGGCCGTACCGAGGAGGCACTGGCCGCGTACCGGAACGCCGCCGAGGCGGGGAACCCCGACGCCGTCTGGCGGCTGGTCGAGTTGCTCCAGGAGAGTGGCCGTACCGAAGAGGCGATCACCTGGCTGCGGGCCCGCGCCGAGAACGGCGACACCGACGCCCTGTGGAAGGCGGTCGAACTGCTCCAGGAGGCGGGCCGAGTCGAGGAGGCGATCACCTGGCTGCGATTCCGCGCCGAGCACGGCGACACCGACGCCCTCGGCCGGTTCACCGCCCTGCTGTACCAGATGAACCGTTCCGAGGAGGCGATCGCCTGGCTCAGGACCCGCGCCGAGGACGGCGACCCTCGCGCTCTGAACCACGCGGTCGACCTGATGTACGAGTCGGGCCGGGCCGAGGAGGCGCTCACCTGGCTGAACGCCCGCGTCGAGACGGGTGACGCCGGTGCGCTGACCTGGATCGCCGTCCTGCTGCGCGAGACCGGCCGGCCGGAGAAAGCGGTCCTCGCCCACCTGCGCGCCGCCGAGCTGGGCTTGCCCGGCGCCCTGCGCGCGGCGATCGACCTGCTGAGACGGCTGGGCCGCGTCGGCGAGGCCGAACGGCTCCGGAGGTACGGGATCACCCCCGGCAGGACGTGACCCCCTGCGGGAGAACACCGCCATTGAGCGCCAACTGAGAAACGTGCTCCGGACACCACTTCTCAGTTGGTCTCAGTGACGGCCCCGGCTTCTCAGTTGGTCTCAGTGACGGGCCGGCGAGACCGCCGTGGCGGCGTTGACCGGTTCAGCCGTGACGTGGCGGTTCCGAGGTCAGGAAGTCGCGGATCCGGTCGGCGACGGCGGGGTAGTCGTTGTCGAAACAGATGAAGTGGCTGCCTGCCCGGCTCTCGACGAACTCGGCGCCGGTCTTCCGCGCACGACGTTAACCCTGCCTTGCATCATGGGCATACTATTTTGCCCGTGATGCAAGAAATCGGAGATCTGGACAGCCTTGTCCGCAAACGCATCCGCGCCCTGCGCGTCGCACAGGGCTGGTCCCTGGAAGAACTGGCCAGCCGCGCCAACCTCAGCCAGTCCTCACTGAGCCGCATCGAGAACGGGCAGCGACGCCTCGCCCTGGACCAGCTCGTCACCCTCGCCCGCGCCCTGGACACCACCCTCGACCAGCTCGTCGAGAACGCGACCGACGACGTCGTGATCAGCCCGATCGTCGACGGCGCCCACGGCCGGCTGCGCTGGCCCGTGAAGAGTGACCCCGACATGAGCGTCATACGTCAGCGCATGACCGAGCCACCGCCCGACAACCCCTCGCGCATGCGCGCCCACCCCGGCCGGGAGTGGCTCGTCGTCCTCTCCGGCACCGCGATCCTCATGCTGGGCCACCGGCGCTTCCGCCTTGAGACCAACCAGGCCGCCGAGTTCCCGACCATGTTGCCGCACGCCATCGGCGCCGAAGGCGGGCCGTGCGAGCTTCTGGGCATCTTCGACCGCGACGCCCGCCGAGGACACCAGCGCGACAACGACGGCGACTCCCCCGAACTCCGCCGATGACGGCGACGCGCACCCTCCGTGTACGGATACGCCTTGCGCATGGGGCACCGTCTCGCATCGATAACTTGCGCGTTCCGGGAGCCATCATGCTTTTGCAGCAAATCCGCCTTACGGTGACGGCATGACCCAAGCACACTCGCACGCCTCCCACGGTGCGCGGCACGACCACCACCGACACGACCACCACACGCAAGACGACCGTCACCGGCAGGACGACGCCGACCAGGCGGAGATCCTCGACCTGGACGCGGAAGTCCTCGCCGAGCACATCGCGTCCATCACCGCGTGGTTGCCGCTGAAGACCGGCCCGCGCCACATCGTGGACCTGGGCTGCGGCACGGGAACGGGCACCTTCGCCCTCCTCGACCGTTTCCCCGAAGCGCACGTCATCGCCGTCGACGCCTCACCCGAACACCTGCAGCGCCTGCGCAAGAAGGCCTGCGCCCGGGACATGGACGACCGCGTACGCACCGTGCAGGCCGACCTCGACGCCGCCGACTGGCCCGACCTCGGTACGCCGGACCTGGTCTGGGCCTCGGCCTCGATGCATCACATGGCCGACCCCGGCCATGCCCTGCGCAACGTCCACGACATGCTCCCGTCCGGCGGTCTGTTCGCCGTCGTCGAGTTGGCCGGCTTTCCCCGGTTCCTTCCGGAAGACGCCCCCGAAGAGCGGCCCGGTCTGGAGGACCGCTGCCACGCCGCGACCGACCGCTTCCACGCCGAACACATGCCTCATCGGGGCGCCGACTGGGGACCGATGCTCACCGCCGCCGGGTTCACCCTCGACGGCGAGCGCACCGTCATCGTGAACATCGACGGCACCCACAACGAAGCCATCGGCCGTTACGCGCTGAGCACCCTTCGGCGCGTCCGCGGCGCCGTCGCGGACACGCTCTCCGCCGAAGACCTCGCCGCACTCGACCGGCTGCTCGACACGAGCGGTCCCGACAGCATCCTGCGCCGCGACGACCTCTCGGTACGTACCGAACGCACCGTATGGGCCGCACGCCGTACCTGACCCTCACCCCACCCGGATCGCCCGCCGAGCGGGGAGGGGATGTGGTCCGCGGGCGATGACACGGCGATCCGGACCCTGTCGCCCCGGACTCAGTCGATGATCGCGGTGGCCTCGACCTCGACGAGAAGGTCGGGTACGGCCAGCGCCGCGACACCCAGCAGCGTGGCCGGAGCGACCGGGGTGACCCCCAGCTTCGCGGCCGCCCGAGCGACCCCCTCCAGGAACAGCGGCATCTTGTCGGGGGTCCAGTCGACGACGTAGGCGGTCAGTTTCGCCACGTCCTCGAAGGAGGCGCCGACCTCGGCCAGGGCCGTGCCGATGTTGAGATAACACCGCTCGACCTGAGCCGCGAGGTCGTCTTCGCCGACCGTGACCCCACCGGCGTCCCAGGCGACCTGTCCGGCGACGAAGACCAGCTTCGTCCCGGTCGCGATCGACACCTGCCGGTAGACATCGATCTCCGGCAGTCCGGCGGGGTTCACCAGGGTGATGGCCATGCTGTCCGCTCCCTCCTCAGGAGAGTCCTCGGGCCCGCTTCCGGCGACCCCGAACACTCTCGGTCTCTTGTGGTTACTTGGGAACCATAGGAGAGTGTCCACTGACATGGAAGAACGCACTTTTCAGTGACTGGGGAACCTTATGGTGACCAAGCAGTTCAGCGGCTCGGCCCAGGACGCGGACCTGACCCGCGCGGACTCCCTGGCGCGGGAGATCTTCTCGGACATCGCCAACAAGTGGGCACTCCTGATCATCGAGACCCTGGGGGACCGCACCCTGCGCTTCGGCGAGTTGCGGAACGAGATCGACGGCATCAGCCACAAGATGCTCACCCAGAACCTGCGCATGCTGGAGCGCAACGGCCTGGTCGAGCGGGAGGTGCACCCCACCGTGCCGCCACGGGTCGAGTACACCCTCATGGAGTCGGGCCAGGCGTTGCGCAAGACGGTTGACGGCATGTGCGACTGGACCAGCCGATATCTCGGCCACATCGAGGACTCCCGCCGCCGCTTCGACGCGTAGCCCGAACCGGACACGACCCCACCCCGCCACGCACCGCGCTTCACCGCACGCGGTACGTCTTCCCCGGCACGGCGACCCCGCACCGGGGAAGGGACGGGGCCGCCGTGCCCGTTTGTCAGAAGTGGCCGATGGTGACCGAGGTGGAGGTCAGTGCCCAGCGATGCAGCACGGTCGTCTCGGCCTCGCGCATCTGCGCCTTCAGTCCTTCGACCGTACGGTCACAGATGATCAGCGGTTCGGGGGTGGGCCAGGTGGCGATGGCGTGGAAGAGGCGGCTGCCCGTGCCGTACAGGACGGACCAGCCGGGCCGGGTGATCTCCAGCATCGCGGCCTCGGCACGCGCCTCGTGGTCCCAGGTGTGGTGGGGTACGGGCAGGGCGGCCTGGCCGTCGCGGTGGCGTCCGCGAGAGCGGATGGGCCGTCGCCGGATCATGAGATCACCTGCCCGACAGTGCTCTCCGCTTTCAAGCCACACCAAAACGGTTGCCGGCGGGCGGCGTAGGGGTTCCCCCAGGTGTCCTCGCCGGAGCAGCTCATCTTGCGTGCCTTGCTGCGCCAAGGCTTCTTTGAACAGTCTGCTGAGAGCAAACCTGGGCGGACGCATCGATCGCAGGCGACCAAACCGCCGCCACCGAGTACTTCCTCCAGGTCGCCCTCCTCGACCCAACGGGTGCCCCGGACGCCGGGACATAGCTCTGCCTGTGGCGATGTGCCTTTGGAGAACACCTCTCGGGCAACAGACCGTGACGCTATCTTCTCCGCGTGGGGTAGTGCTTCGTTTACCAGATTGGTTAATACTCGGGAGAGGGCCGACGCAGTTGGAGGTGTTCTATGCGGACCGTCGTCTCCAACTCGTCTGCGAGTCCGACAGGGAGATGCGCAAGGTCTACGGCGCCGAAGGAGCTCGGAAGCTCAGGCAGCGTCTGCAGGCCCTCCGCGTCGCGGACACTCTGGACGATCTCTTTCACCTGCCGGGACGCTGCCACCCGCTGCGCGGCGGCTACGCGGGTTGCCACGCGATGGATCTTCATCAGGGCTGGCGCCTCGTGTTCCGGCTCATGACCTCCGAAGAGAAGACAGGCCAGGAGCTGGAAGAAAAGGAGGCCGCACTGGTCATAGAGATCGTCGACTATCACGGATGACCACGAAGCACGAAAGGAGCGTAGAAGCCGATGTCGACACCTGAATTCCATCCTTCCGGCGCCCCCGACTACGCCGTGCCACCTGGGGAGACCATCCGGGAGCATCTCGACGAGCTTGGGATGACCCAGCGTGAACTCGCCACCAGACTGGGCCTCAGCGCGAAGCATGTTAACAGGTTGGTTCAGGGGCTTGTGCCACTAAGTCACGAGATCGCGCAACGCCTGGAACTGGTCACCGGCATGCCCGCGAAGCTCTGGAACCGTCTAGAGGCCGACTACCAGTCCGCCCAGCAGCGCCTGCGCATGGAGCACGAGATGTTGGACGCGGTCTCCTGGCTGGATGAGATGCCGGTTCGCGAGCTTGTCAAACGAGGCGCTCTTCCAGAGGAACCGAAAGACAAGATCTCACGGGTTCAACAGTTATTCGCTTTCTTTGGTGTCGCGCATTTGACGACATGGCGCGATCTTTACGAGAGGCCCGCCGCCGATTTCCGTCAAACAAAATCCTTCGAGGCCAACCCCGGCGCGGTTGCCTCTTGGCTACGTCTGGGCGAGCTCGCCGCACGCGATATCGAATGCAAGCCATTCGACAGCCTGGGCCTTCGTCGTGCGCTGCCTCGGCTGCTACAGCTGACCTCTCAGCCTCCCGAACTCATGGTTCCGATAATGCGGGACATCTGCGCGCAGCACGGAGTGGCAGTGGTCTTTGTCAGGGAGATCACCGGCGCGCGCGCAAGCGGGGCCACCAGGTGGATATCCAGCGAAAAGGCCATGCTCATGCTCAGCCTCCGATACAAGACCGACGACCATCTCTGGTTCACCTTCTTCCACGAGATGGGTCATATTTTATTGCACGGGAAGAGCGACACCTGGATCGAGAACAGCATCTCCGATGATGACCCAAAAGAAGAGGAGGCCGATCAGTTTTCCTGTGACCTACTGATTCCAAAGAAGCATCTTACAAAGCTTCGCTCTTTGAAGTCTCTGGGTTCGGTTCGCGCATTCGCCGGTGACATAGGCGTGTCTCCGGGAATTGTTGTCGGCCGTCTACAACATGACGGCATCTGGCCTGCCAGGCAGGGAAACGGCCTCAAGCGGAAAGTCGAGTTGGCGAGCGATTTTTAAGTCACACTCCTGGACGCTTTCCGTCCAGCGGAGCGGAACGCGTTCAGACGTAGCCGGACGGGGAACCGGTCAGCGGGTTCGGACGGTGTCCCCGACAAGCGTGCGGGGAACGTCGTCCGGGCCGTGTGTGCGTATCGCGACGGCCCGATGGGCCGCGGGGGCCGTTCGGTTCTTCTCACGGCCGGGACGTCGCCCTCCCAGGATCCGGGACAGGCCCTCACGGCACGGAGAGGTGCCGGTTGTCCGGTGAGGCCGACGCGCCGGGGGCGCGGAAGAACCGTGCGGAGCGGGCGTGCAGGGTCCGGGTGAGCAACCAGTAGACCGAGGCGCCGTCCGGCCACTGGGTGACCACCCGGCCGCTCGCCGAGCGGAAGTAGTTCGGTGCCTGGGCGAACGAGCTGGCGTCCAGGCGACGCTTCAGCCAGCGGTTCAGCCGTCTGACCGCCTCCGGCCTGACCTCGACCGCGCCGGCACCGCGGCGGCGCATCTCCCGCAGGGAGCGCACCACGAACTTCGCCTGCTGCTCGAAGTTGAACACCGGGGCGTAGTAGTTGGTGTTGGGGCCGTACATCATGAAGAGGTTCGGCATCTCGTCCACCATGATGCCGAGGAACGCCATGGGGTCGTCGCCCCACTTCTCCTTCAGGTCGCGGCCCGCGCGCCCGTGGACCTCCAGGCCGCAGAGGAACTCGGCCGCGCGGAATCCCGTCGCGGTGATCACGACGTCGAGTTCGTGCTCCCGGCCGGTGGCGTCGACCACGCCGGTCTCGGTCACTCGTTCCACGGCGTGCGGAACGAGGGTGACGTCGTCGCGCAGCAGGGTCGGATAGAAGGTGGAGCTGTGGATCGCCCGTTTGCCCAGGTAGGCCGAGGTCGGTGTCAGAGCCGTCCTGAGGTCGGGGTGGTCGGCGAAGACCTCTGCGAGGTAGTCCTGACAGATCTTGACCGCCCGGGTGTCGACGGCCCCGCCGGGCCGGATGATCCTGCCGCCGAGCCACTTGCGTTCCAGCTGCAGGAACAACCGCCACCGGATGAGTCGCCGCGTCACCGGGTGACGCCGTCGAGCACGTTCCTTCTCGGTGAACGGGAGCGAGACCTTCGGGTCCACCCATGCGGGCTGACGCTGGAACACCGTCAGATGCCTGGCTCGGCCGCCGAGCTCCGCGACGATCTGGGCGGACGTCGAACCGGTGCCGACGACTCCCACCCGGCGTCCGTCGAGCGTCACGTCGGAGCGCCACCGCGCCGTGTGGAAGATGTCGCCGGTGAACAGTTCGCGGCCCGGCCAGGCGGGCTCGTTCGGGACGTTCAGGAGTCCGACGGCGGTCACCACGGCCGTGAAACGCAGCACCTCACCGGTGTCGAGGTGCACGGCCCACCGCTGGCCGTCCTCCTCCCAGACCAGCCGCCGGACGGTGGTGCCGAACCGGAAGTGGGCCCTGAGCCCGAACCGGTCGGCCACGTGCTCAAGGTAGGACTGCAGTTCCGCCTGGCCGGGGTAGGAGCGTGACCAGTCGTACGGGGCGAACGAGAACGAGTACATCGGGGCCGGAGTGTCGACCTCGGCACCGGGGAAACGATTGACGCGCCAGGTGCCGCCCGGCCCGTCCTCGGTCTCGAACACGGTGAACGAGTACCCGTGCCGCTTCAGTTGGTGGGCCGCCGCGAGTCCGGCGAACCCGCCACCGATCACGGCCACAGAGGGCATGGCTCCGCCCGTCGATGGCATGACTGCCTCTCTCTGTCGAGCTCGTGCCTGGGCACGATGATGTCTGTCGGGCTCGTGCCTGGGCACGACGATGCTGTCGAGCTCGTGCCTGCGCACGACGATGTGCGGCGCCCACGGGCGCCGGGGCTAGAGGACCTTGCTGAGGAAGTCGCGGGTGCTCGGATGCTCGGCCTCGCCGGACAGCCGGCTGGACGGGCCTTCCTCGACGATGCGGCCGTCCTCCATGAACACGAACCGGTCGCAGACCTCGCGGGCGAACCCGATCTCGTGGGTGACGATGATGGTGGTCATCCCGTCGAGCACGAGTTCGCGGATGACCTGCAGCACCTCGTTGACCATCTCTGGATCAAGCGCCGAGGTCGGCTCGTCGAAGAGCAGCACCTGCGGCTTCATCGCGAGGGCACGGGCGATCGCGACGCGTTGCTGCTGGCCGCCGGAGAGCTGGGCCGGATAGGCGTCGGCCTTCTCGGCGAGGCCGACCCTGGCGAGCAGTTCGCGCGCCTGGCGGCGCGCGTCCGCACCCGGGCGTCGTAGCACCCGGGTGGGCGCTTCGATGACGTTCTCCAACACGGTCTTGTGCGAGAACAGGTTGAACTGCTGGAACACCATGCCGAGGCGTCGGCGCTGCCTCGCCTCCCGTCGCGCCGACAGCCGGTGGATCTTGCCGCCGCGTTCCTCGTAGCCGAGCAGCTCACCGTCGAGCATGATCACCCCCGAGTCGGTGCGTTCGAGCAGGTTGAGGCAGCGCAGAAAGGTGCTCTTGCCGCTGCCGGAGCGTCCGAGCAGGCAGACCGTCTCCCCCTGGTGGACGTCCAGCGACACGTCGTGCAGGACCGTGTGCCGGCCGAAGGACTTGCGGACGTTCAGTGCGCTGATCAGCGGTGTCGTCATGACCTGGCTCTCACTCATCCCGGTTCACCCGGTGCGGCGCGTCGTGGCGGTGCTGCGGCCGAGCGTGCGCTCCAGGTGGTACTGGGCGACCGACAGCAGGCTGACGAGGATCATGTACCAGATGGTCGCCACCATGAGCAGCGGGACGACCTCGAACGTACGGTTGTAGATCTGCTGGACGCTGTAGAGCAGGTCCGAGACCGAGATGAAGGCGACGAGGGAGGTGGCCTTCAGCAGGTTGATGAGGTCGTTGCTCACCGGCGGCACCGCGATCTTCATCGCCTGAGGGAAGACGATGCGACGGAACGTGTCCAGCGGCGTCATGCCCAGGGCGAGCGCCGCCTCGCGCTGCCCCTGGGGAACCGCGAGCAGCGACGATCGGATGATCTCCGAGGTGTAGGCGGCCTGCTGAAGGCCGAAGGCCAGCACGGCCGACCAGTAGGCGGTCATGAGGTTGCGCGTGTCCAGCGCGAACAGGTCGCCGCCGAAGGGGTTGGGGAGGCTGAACGTCGGATAGATCAACGAGACGTTGAACCACAGGATGAGCAGGACCAGCAGCGGGATGGACCGGAAGAACCAGACGTACGTCCCGCTGACGGCGCGCAGGACGGGGTTCGCCGAGAGCCGCATGTTCGCGATGACCACCGACACCACGAGGGCGAGCCCCATCGACAGGGCGGTCAGCGTGATGGTGTTGACCAGGCCGTTCATGACCTGCTCGGAGAAGAAGTAGTCGGCCACCGTGCCCCACTCGAAGGCGGGGTTGCGGGCGACGCTGATCGCGAGGCCGGCGACGGCGGCCACCATCAGTACCGCGAAGGTCAGCCGGCCGAGGTGGAGCGGACGTCCGTGGGGAAGCCGTGAGATCGATTCCATCCGCCGGCGCCAGTCCTCCGGCGTCCCGTCCTTTCCCGCCTGTTCCGCGGGGGACCCGGCCGTGCCGACCTCACTCATGCGTGCGGCTCTGGGTTGATCACGGAAGCCTTGATCGACATGTTCTCGGTACCGTACTTGGCGAGGATCTTGGCGTAGGTACCGTTCTTGATCAGCGCTTCGGTGGCCTGTTGCAGCTTGGCCGCCATGCCGTCGCCCTTCATCGAGGCGAACCCGATGTCGATCGCCTGGTAGATCGGTCCGGTGATCTTCCATACGCCGGGCTCGGTGCGGGTCTGGTAGCCCAGGCCGCTGGAGGTGGCCGTGGAGGCGTCGGTCCTGCCGCTCTTGACGGCGAGGTCGGCGGTCGCTTGGTCGGCGAAGGTCTGCACGTCGACGGGCTTCTTCCCGGCGGCCTCGCACTTCTTGGACTGGTCTTCGAGTGTCGACACCGGGCTCGAACCCGCGGTCACCGCGACGGAGACGCCGCACAGGTCGTCGAGTGAGTCGCCGATGGTGATGCCGTCGGCCTTGACACGGAAGCCGTAGCTCTCGACGAGGGTGGTGGCGAAGTCGAACTTCTTCAGCCGCTCGGCCGTGACGTCGGCGCCGGGCACCCAGGCGTAGGCGCCGCGCTGCAGGCCCAGGAGCGAGTTCTCGAACGACGCCTGCTCGTTCTTGACGGTCACCCCCATCTCCTCGCCGAGCGCGGTGGACAGGTCGGGCAGGAGTCCGGCGAGTTTGCCGCCGTCGTCGAGGAAGCTGTACGGCGGGACACCGACCTGCTGGGGGATGACGTAGACCTGCGACTCGGCGGCACCGGAGGTAGGAGCGGAGGCGGACACGGATTCCGTCGAGGAACCGCCGCACGCCGAGAGGACGGTGGTGCCGAGCACGCCTACGGCGACAACGCCGAGGGCGCGTCGGATGCGAACCAACGCCATGTTGGTCCTCCTGGTTTCTGGGGGTTTCGGTCGGTCGACCGTTGGGGGTGCTGTCACCCTAAAACGACGGACTGTTCACAAGCTTTGTGGAGATGTATATATTTTCGTCCTGTTTGATAGATAGTTGGCCAAGTAGATAACGTCCATGTCACAGAGTGCGGGGTCGTGTGAAATCTGGGTATCCGCGCTGGTCATCCACCCTGGCCGAACTCATCGACGTCGTACGCGACCCCTTCGTGTCGGTGGTCCACGCCCCCGGCGGCCTGGACGTCCCCGTCGGCGGCTGCGTCACCCTCGACGTGTCCGACGGCACGACCCCGCCCGATGACCACGAAATGGACGGTGCCGTCGTCCTGCTCCTCGGCGTCCGCGGCCGTGACGCGGTCGAGGCCGCCGTCGATCTCGCCCGCCACCGGCCCGCCGCGCTCGTCGTGAAGCTCAAGGACGCCGACCCGCGGTCGCTGCGCGAACTCCCGGTCCCGATCATCGGGATCACCGACCGGACGCCGTGGTGGCGCCTGGTCACCGTGGTCGAACGCTTCGTCCGGGAATCCGATGGATACGAGCGACTGGCGCGGAGGACCGGTCCCGCGCTCGGCGAGCACAACGACCTCTTCGGACTGGCCAAGGCGCTCGGCATGATGACCGGCACGCTGATCTCCATCGAGGACGTGCAGGGACGGGTGCTCGCCTTCTCCCCCTACAGCGACCAGGCCGACGACATCCGGCGTCTCACCATCCTCGGGCGCGAACCCCCGGCGGAACACATGGCGGAACTGCAGGCCATGCGGGTCTACGACCGGTTACGGCGTCCTCGTGCCACGGTGGCGCTGGACGAGAAGGACGGGTTCCGGCGCAGGCTCGGGGTCGGCATGCACGATCCGCGGTCCGGCGAGTACCTCGGCACCATCTGGATGCAGGAGACGAACCGGCCCTTCTCCCAACAGACCGAGGAGCACCTGGTCGCGGCCTCGATCTTCGCCGCGCGACTCGTCGGCCAGAGCCGTCTCATCCACACCATGGGCACCGAGTTCGTCCAGCGCATGCTCGCCCCCGGCTCCCAACGCGACGAGACCGGGTTCGTGCGGCAGTTGAGCCTCGACGCCCCCCGGGAGTTCGCCGTGGTCGCCTTCGAGGCGGTCGGTGACGCCGACGCGCGCCAGTGGCTGTCCTCCACCGAGGCGGTGACGATGCTGACGGTGCACGCCCACTCCGTCCGTGACGAGTCGATGGTCGCCCCGGTCGGACTCCGCCTGTACGCCGTCCTCCCCGGCCAGGTCGAGGTGGACCGCTACCTGAAGTGGGCCCGCCGCACCCTGGTGGCGTTCGAGCGGCACCGGGGAGCCGTCTTCCGTGCGGCGATCGCCTCGTCCCTGTCGGTGCCGACCGTGGCCGCGGCCCGCGCGGAGGCCGACCGCGTGTGCGAGACCGTCGCCCACACACCCGACCGGCCGGTGATCAGTCTCGACGGCCAGCGCACGGCGGTGTTGCTGTCGGAGGCGCTCACGACACTGGGGGAGACGGATCTGCTGACCGACGACCGCTTCCTTCGCCTGGTCAAATACGACCGGAGCCACGGCAGCAGTCTCATCGACACCGTCGCCGCCTACCTCGGCGCGCTCGGCGACGTGGGCGCCACGGCGCGTTCACTGCTCGTGCACCCCAACACCGTTCGCTATCGCGTGGCACGGCTGGAGCAGGTGGGCGGCTACCGCCTCGACGACCCCGACGACAGGGTGGTGCTCGACCTGCAGCTGCGTCTGTGGCGCCGTGAAGGGCCCGGCACCGCCTGATCGACGCGCTCCCGGGCGGGGTCGGGACGGCCGCCCCGACCCCGCTCGGCCGTTACTCGCCCTGGCCGATGGGAACCTGCGCCTCATCGCCGCCGCCACCGTCGGGACCGTCGGCGTTGTTGTCGGGGCCGTCGTTGTTCGACGGGGGCGGCGCGGGCTGGCAGCTCTGGCCACATCCGCCGAACCGCTCCGTGTTGAGCGGGGTGAAGGACGTCGGCTCGACGTTCTTCAGCGCCGCCAGCATCGTCTCCTTCCAGATCGGGCCCGAGATGCTGGCGCCGACGACCGAGCCGTAGTAGCGGCCACCGATCGTGACGCCGTTCAGCTTGTACTTCTGCGAGCCGCGCGGGTCACCGATGCTGACCGCGCCGGCCAGGTCGGGGGTGAACCCGGCGAACCACGCGGTGGCGTAACTGTCGGTGGTGCCGGTCTTGCCCGCCGCGTCGCGGCCGATGCCGCCGACGCCCCGCATCGTGCCCTTGGTGAACACGCCGGACAGCACGTGGGCCGCCGCGTCGGCGACCTCGGGGTCGAGGGCCTGGCGGCACTTGGGCTTGTAGTCGGTGACCTTGCCGTTCCTGTCGGTGATCCGGGTGATCGCCATCGGCGCGCAGTACTTGCCGCGCGCGCCGATCGCGGCGTACGCGTTGGCCACGGTCACCGGGTCCATCTCGTTGGTGCCGAGCGTGAACGTCGAGAACTCAAGGAGATTGAGACCGTCGGAGCGGTGGATACCCAGCGACTTCGCGGTCTTGATCGTCTCGCAGAGCCCGACGCGCCGCTCCAACTCCATGAAGAACGTGTTCACCGACGCCCAGGTGCCGGTCTGCAGGGTCTTCCAGCCGGGGGCGCCCTCGTCGTTGGTGACGGTGTGGCTCGGGTCGCCGATGTTCTCGCCCTTGCAGTTCTTGAACGCCGAGTAGCCCGAGGCGCGGAAACCTGCACCGGCGCTGAAGCCGTCGTTCACCTTCATGCCCTGCTTCAGCGCGGTGAGCAGCGTGAACGTCTTGAAGGTCGAGCCCGCCTGGAAGCCGACGCCGCCACCGTGCGCGGCGTCCGCGACGAGGTTGTAGGACATCTCGTTCTTGGCCTTGCTCCGGCCGTACTTCCTGCTGGCCGCCATGGCCTTGATCGCCCCGGTGCCCGGCTGGACCAGCGCCTCGGCCGCCACCGGGTTGTCGGAGGGGAAGACCAACTTCCTGATCGCCTTGTCCGCCGCCGCCTGCATGGACGGGTCGAGCGTGGTCCTGATCGTCAGGCCGCCGCGGTTGAGGAACTGCCCCCTGGCCTTGGCCGTCTTGCCGAAGTCGGGATTGTTCAGGACCTCGTTGCGCGCGTAGATGCAGAAGTACGGGTAGTCGCTGGACTCGCAGCCGCCGGGAAGCTTCGTCCCCTTGTAGCCGAGCTTCGCCTTCTTCGCCTTCTGCGCCTCTTCCGGGGTGATCTTGCCCAGCTCGGCCATCCGGTCGAGCACGACGTTGCGCCGGTGCAGCAACCGCTCGCGATACTGCTTGCCCCGCCGGTTGGGGTCGGTGGCGTTGGGGTCCTGCACGGCGCCGGCCAGCGTCGCCGCCTGCGGCAGGGTGAGATCCTTGGCCTTGACGCCGAAGAACCGCTTCGCCGCCGCCTCCACGCCGTAGGCGCTCGCGCCGAAGTAGGCGATGTTCAGATACTTCTCCAGGATCTCGTCCTTGGAGTACTTCTCCTCCACCGCCATCGCGTAGCGCAGCTCGTTGAGCTTGCGCGCGTAGCTGGCCTCCAGCGCCTTGTTCTTCTCCTCGTCGGTGGCCGCGGAGTTGAGCAGGACCTGCTTGACGTACTGCTGGGTGATGCTGGAGCCGCCCTGGCTCACCCCTCCCGCGTGCAGGTTCTTGGCGAACGCGCGGATCGTGCCCTCAAGGTCGATCGCCCCGTGCTGGTAGAAGCGGTAGTCCTCGATCGAGATGATCGCGGTCTTCATGATCTCGGCGACCTGGTCGAGCTTGACGACCTCGCGATACTCCTCGTAGAACCGCGCGATCTCGTTGCCCTTGGCGTCCTGCACGATCGAGACCTCCGCCGGCGGAGGTTCCTTGAGATCCTCGGGCCTGAGGTTCAGCTCGTTGGTCGCCGAGACGATGCCGAGGCCCGCGCCTCCCACCGCCGGTAGTGCGATCCCCGCGACCAGCAGACCCGCCGCCGCCGCGATGGCGGCGAGACGCCCGACACTGGACGCGACCCCTGACTGTCCTTCACCCCGTTCAGACATAAGCCATAGATTATGGGATTTTCCAGGTGCTCCTCGCCGTAATCCGCGATACCCGGTCCCCCTCACGGCGGTGATTCCCGGTCACCACGGCACGGTTTTCCGCCGGGTTCGCACCACGACCGCAGTGCCGAGGTGCTGTTTCGCACATCAGGATGAGCTGTACACGGATGGTGGTAAATGCCATGATCACGCCTCATGGACACCGACGCCCTCCGAAAGACGATCAGGGCCGTCGAACCTGAAGACCGGCCACCAGGTGAAGCCAGGAAGCGGGGTGGCCGTTGATGGAGTTCCAGGTGCTGGGACCGCTTCGGGTGATCCGCGACGGTCAGGAGGTCTTCGTCGGTGCCGCGTACAAGCCCCGGCTCGTGCTCGCCGTCCTCCTCGCCCGCGGAGCCGGGCGGACGGTCTCGGTCGACCAGCTCGTCACCACCGTCTGGAACGACAGCCCCCCGGCCTCCGCGCGGCGCAACATCCAGCTGTACGTGCACCGGCTGCGGAGCGTGCTCGGCAACGACCGCATCGTCCGGCAGCCGGGCGGATACACGATCGTCACCGGCGACGGACTGGACTCCACCCGCTTCCGTGAACTCGCCGCGGAGGGGAGCCGGACGTTCGACGGCGACCCCGCGCGGGCCGGCCGCATCCTGCGCGACGCCATCGACCTGTGGCGAGGTCCGGCGTTCGCCGAGTTCGGCGACTGCGAGCCGATCGCCGAGGAGGCGGCGCAGCTGGAACAACTCCGGCTCGTCACCCACGAACGGTGGGCGGAGGCGGAGCTCGCCCTGGGCAGGCACGGCGAACTGATCGGCGAACTGACCAGGCTCGCGCTCGCGCACCCGTACCACGAAGGGTTGCGCGCCCACCTCATGGTCGCGCTGAACCGCAGCGGTCGCCAGGCCGAGGCACTGGAGGTCTTCCAGCAGACGCGCGCCCTGCTCCACGAGCAGCTCGGGGTGGAACCGGGCCCCGCGCTCCAGCGGCTGCACCAGGACATCCTCCGCGGCGACGACCGGCCCCCCGCACCCGAGCGCGCCGCGCCCGCGACGACGGTCACAGCGTCGGACGCCGCCCGTACGACACCGCCGGTGCCCAGAGAACTGCCCACGAACATTCCCGGCTTCATCGGGCGTGAGGACGCGTTCGAGGCCCTGGACAGGATGCTGCCCGGCGGAGCCACCGACCCGATCACCATCTCCGCCATCACCGGGATGGGAGGCGTCGGCAAGACCGCACTCGCGGTGCGGTGGGCACACCGGGTGGCCGACAGGTTCCCCGACGGGCAGCTCTACCTCAACCTGAGGGGGTATTCGCCCGGAGCGCCGGTACACCCCGCGGACGCGCTCGCCGGTTTCCTCCGGGCGCTGGGCGTCTCGCCGGGACAGGTGCCCGTCGAGGCGACGGAGGCCGCCGCGCGCTACCGCTCGCTCATGGCGGGACGGCGGATCCTCATCCTGCTGGACAACGCGAGCTCGGCGGAACAGGTCCGGCCCCTGGTGCCGGGCAACGCCGGCTGCGCGGTGCTCGTCACCAGCCGCGACCGGCTCACCGGACTGGTCGTCCGCGAGGGCGCCCAGCGCATCACCCTCGACACACTCGTGCCCGCCGAGACCGAAGCCCTGTTCGGCCACCTTCTCGGCGCGGACCGCGTACGGGCCGAGCCCGAGGCCGTCGCCAGGCTGGGAGAGGTGTGCGCCCACCTGCCCCTCGCGCTGCGCATAGCGGCGGCGCGCCTGCTGGACCGCCCGAACTTCCCGATCGGGGACTACGTCACCGAGCTGAGCACCGGCAGCCCGGTGAACGCGCTCACGATCGAGGGCGACGAGGAGACCGCCGTCCGCGCCACCTTCGACCTGTCGTACCGGCTCCTGCCCGAGCACGTACGGCGGATCTTCCGGCGGCTCGGGCCGGTCGCGGTCCCCGACTTCACCCCGGCCGCGGCGGCGGCCCTCGCGGACGTCTCCGAGCAGGAGGCGGCGGCGGCACTGGAGCGGCTCACCGGCGTCCACCTGGTCGACCAGCACGGCCCCGACCGCTTCACCGTGCACGACCTGCTCCGCCGGTACGCCGACGACCTCTCGTCCGCCGAGGACGGCGCGGAGGAACGGGCGAAGGCGACGGGCAGGCTTTTCGAGTGGTACCTGTCAATGGCCGGCGACGCCGCGAAGGTGCTCTACCCGGACATGCTCCAGCTGCCCGCGCCCGACGAGATCGTGGCACGGACCGCGACCGCCGGCACCCCCGCCACCACGCGAACCGTGACCGTCGACGACCCGGCCGCGGCACAGGCGGCCATCGACGACCCGGTCGCGGCACGGACGCCGACCGTCGACACCACCGCCGCCGCGCGAACGCCGGTCATCGACAACACCGCCGCCGCCATGGCGTGGTTGAGCGCCGAACACCACAACGTGGTCGCGGCGATCGGTCACGCGGTCCGGTACGGTCCCAGACCCATGGCCTGGCTCCTGGCCGACCGGCTCCGCGGCTATCACAACTTCTCCAGACGCATGGTCGACTGGCTCGCCACCGGTCGCGCCGCACTCGCCGCGGCCCACGCGGAACGGGACCGGCGGGCGATGGCGTCCGCGTTCCTGAACCTCGCCCACGCCTACCACTGCCTCGCCCGCTACAACCGTTCGATCACCTACCTGAACAGGGCGATCGCCCTCAGCCACGAGACGGGATGGACGCAGGGCGAGGCGAGCGCCCTGAGCAATCTGAGCACCACGTTCATGTTCGTCGGGCTCCCCGACGAGGCCACCCGCCCCCTGTCCAGGGCGCTCGAACTCCACGGCCGTCTCGGCTCCGAGCAGATACGCGCCAAGATCCTGAACAACCTCGCGAACGCCTGCAGAGAGTCCGGCCGGCTCCGCGAAGGGCTCGACCACGCCGTCCAGGCGTTGACGCTGATCCGCGAGACCTCGGCACCGAGAGCCGAAGCGGTCGCGATGACCACCATCGGCGAACTCCACCACCAGCTCGGCCACCTCGCCGCCTCCGCCGACCACCTCACCGCCGCCCTGGTCCGTCACCGGGAACTCGGTGACCGATATCTGGAGGCCGACACGCTGGCGTGGCTCGCCCTGGTACGCCGCGACTCCGGCCGGCTGGAGCAGGCCCACGACACCGCCGAGGCCGCGCTGGGGATAGCGGTGGACATCGGCGACCGATTCACCGAGGTCCAGGCGATGAACACGCTCGCCTCCATCCGTGACCACTCCGGGAACCCCGAGGAGGCCCTGCGTCTCCACCGGACCGCGCTGGGCATCGCCAGGGAGATCAACGCCCGCCACCTCGTGGGCGAGGCGCTCCTCGCGCTGGGCATCACCCACCACCGCGCGGGCGACCACACCGCCGCCGCCGACCTCGCCGAGCAGGCGCTGGAACTCGTCGGCGAACCCCATTTCCGCGTCGTCGAAGGACGGGCGCTCACCGTGCTCGCCTACGCCTGTCACCGGCGGGGGCTCCTGACGGAAGCCGAGAAGTACGGCCGTCGCGCCCTCGACAACCACCGGGCGACCGGGCACCGGATGGGCGAGGCCCAGACCTGGGTCGTACTCTCCGCGATCTCGCGTGACAACGGCGACACGCCCACCGCGGAAACCCAGGAACGCCTCGCCACGGAGTTGTACGCGGAGATCGGGGCCCCCTTCTCGCGGGAGCTGACCGGCTGATCCCGGCGTTCCCGCGCCTCGGGCTTTTCCCGTACTCCGGACCGTCTCCATACCCTGGGCCTTTCCCGTGCCCTGGGCCGTTTCCGCACCCTGGAGCGGAGAGTGCGCGTCCTCGACGTCGGCGAACGCGGCGAAACCGCGCAGCCGACGCCCTTCCCCGGAGGACGGCAGGCTTTCCACTGGTTCGGATCAGGGACAGATGCCGTAGAGGTAGCAGTCGTCGAAGACCGGACCGGACCGGTTCTCGGCGATGACGGGCCTGAACCAGTCGTACGGGTCGGGATACTCGAGGGGAGGAATCTCGGCGACCGCGCTGTGAGCGGACAAACCGACAACCGCGGTGGACAGCGACGTGGTCAGTACGGTCAGCATCGCGAGCGTCGCCCAGCGCTTACGCAACATGATGAGTGTCTCCTTGCTCGACGCGCCGCCAGGCCCCGCCAGCGAAACGCTGCGCCAGAGTACGGAGCATGTGTATATCGGCGGTATATCACCTGCTCAGCGAGGGTTTTCTGGGTAGCGGAACCTTGGCGCGACCTCCCCCCACCCATTTTTCCCGACAAACCCGGCTTTCCCGACAGCGCCCCGGTACCGTTTTCCGGCCGGGACCTCGAAGCCGGAACCCGGAGCCGGAAACAGTCCGGCGGACACGGCTCCGACCTGCGGGTCCACGACGGGGACGCGCGATGCACGGCTGTTATACCGCCGCTATACCGGGTCACCGCAGAATCCTTCACAGCACCACGGCGTCGGCTCGGATCTCCCGCAGGACCCGGACCGGCGTCCTGGTGCCGGTCCGGTTCCGCCGCGGGACCCGGACCGGCCACCGTCGTGCCGGCTCGGATCTCCCGCAGGACCCGGGCCGGCATCGGAGAGACAGTCTGGTTTGCAACGGGGCCGCGAACCAGCTGCGATCCACCGCGTACCTTCGGGTTCGAACGGGAAAGCGGTGGATCGGCTGAGCGGACAAAGAAATAGACGGCTCGGACTCTTGAAGAAGTCCCTGGTCCCGTCGTTCCGGCGGGACCAGGGACTTCTCTCCGTGTGGCGAGAGCCGATCCGGCGGTTCGGCGCGCGACTTGGAGCACATCGGGCCGACTGTCGCTTGACTCAAGGTCGGCACGACGGATGTCGGGCGGCCGGGGTCAGCGCCGGTGCCGGACTACCCGGGGAACCTCGCAGGTAGTCGGCGAGGCACCCGCTCCAGGAGGGGCGGCCGGCAAACAGAAATATATTTATGCGTTTATCGCAAGGGAACATATCCTCGCACTTTTGCCCGGAAACCAAGGTATCTACCTTACTGTGCGGGCAAGTTGACGGAAGCGAGACGGATTGCTTTCCATTCACGCGTTAAGTTGCGGATACATTCGACTCTGAGACTGTTTTCCCAGGTGACGGCGACAGAGCGGGATGCACGACCGAAGAGGACGGGTTCGAAGTCGCTCGAAGGGCGCACGCTATGACGGTATATGCCTATCGGTGCCCTCACTGCTCCGAAATCGAGGTCGCTTTTCCGATCGGAACGGCATCCGCCGCGGTGCGGTGCCCAGACTGCGGCGCGGTCTCGGCTCGGATGTTCTCGGCGCCGATGCTGGCGCGCTCCCCGGACGCCGTGTCCACCCTGGTGCAGCACGCGGAGCGCAGCGCCCACGAGCCCGAAGTCGTCACGTCCCTGCCGCGGCGCCGCACCGGACGCGCGGTGACCACCCATCCCGCCACCAGCCGCCTGCCGCGGCCGTGACCGTCTCCGTCTCACAGCGCCGAAAGGAATCCGAACCGTGCCGGAGCTGATTTTCCCACTCGACTCATCCAGAAGGTTCACCGACCAGGCCAAGATCGGTCACAACCGCTGGCACCCCGAGATCCCGCCTGTGGCATGGGTAAAGCCCGGCGACAGCTTCCGGGTCCACTGTCGGGAGTGGTTCGACGGTGCGATCCACAACGACGACTCCGCCGAGGACATCCGCGATGCCCCGTTGACGACGGTGCATGCGCTCAGCGGCCCGTTCGCGGTCGAGGGGGCCGAGCCGGGTGACCTGCTGGTCGTGGACATCCTCGACCTGGGGCCCATCTCCCAGGAGGACAGCGGCCCGCTGGCCGGTCAAGGCTGGGGTTACACCGGGATCTTCCCCACCAGGAACGGCGGCGGGTTCCTCACCGAGCAGTTCCCCGACGCCTACAAGGCGATCTGGGACTTCTCCGGTCAGGTCGCCACATCACGCCATGTCCCGGCGGTGTCGTTCACCGGCATCACCCACCCCGGACTCATGGGCACCGCGCCGTCAGCGGCGCTGCTGTCGAAGTGGAACGCGCGAGAGTCGGCGCTGAGAGCCACAGACCCGGAGCGAGTGCCGCCGTTGGCCCTGCCTCCCGAGCCTCGGGACGCCGTCCTCGGCTCCGTCTCCTCCTCCGAATTCGACCGAATCGCAGCCGAGGCGGCCCGCACCGCGCCACCGCGAGAAAACGGCGGCAACCAGGACATCAAAAACCTCACCCGGGGATCCCGCGTGTTCTATCCGGTGTACGTATCCGGTGCGAACCTGTCGGTCGGCGACCTGCACTTCTCGCAGGGCGACGGCGAGATCACCTTTTGCGGTGCCATCGAGATGGGCGGCTTCATCGATCTGCGGGTCGACGTCATCAAGGAGGGCATGCGGACGTACCGTGTCGACGAGAACGCCATCTTCATGCCGGGCCGCACCGCCCCCCAGTACAGCGAGTGGCTCGCCTTCTCCGGGGTGTCCGTCACCCTGGACGGCGAGCAGCGCTATCTCGACTCGCAGCTGGCCTACCAGCGGGCCTGCCTGCACGCGATCGACTACCTGACGGCGTTCGGCTACAGCCCCGAACAGGCATACCTGTTGCTCGGCGCCGCGCCGATCGAGGGCCGGCTGTCGGGGGTGGTGGACATTCCCAACTCCTGCGCCACCGTCTACCTGCCAACCGCGATCTTCGACTTCGACATCCGCCCCGGCGCGTCCGGCCCATTCCGCGTACCCCAGGGCACCAGCGCACCACACGCCGCCTTCGACTGACCTCTCTGACAGCATTTGGCTGATAAGCAGGGTGTTTCGTGCTGTTCCTGCGAGCAGCGGAAAGCACAGGGAGTGAAACATCCGGGGAAGCCGGTACCCATAGTGACATCTGGTGTGGGTGCGACAGTGATTTACGGCTTTTCTCCCATCTGGCTCAAAGATGGTCTGTTGTGGGTTTTTGTGGCTGGCGGTGGTGCCGTAGTTCGCTGTCGTGACCTGCAAGTTTCCGGGCTCGACGATCTGGTCGGCGATAGACCACCGCCATGGCTGGACCTCCCCCTTATTCCAGCCCTCTCTGTCAGATTTCTGCGATACGCGGACATATAACTCCTTTTAATGTTAAGCAGGGCGAGACGGGACGATCGAGACAGCGACGATGACCTTCGCCGACCAGGCCGCCATGACGCCGAATCCGACCGCGGCCTCGGCGAACGTCTCCCCTTTGCGCGGGTGGACCAGGACCGGCATGGCCCGCTGTCCGGTGTTGAGCCGGCGCCAGGGCGACCCGGTCGCTTTGCGCCGCCGGCGTATCAGCCCAGCCACGTAGTTCGGCGTTGAACGCGACAACCCACGGCGGCGCGCCGGAAAAGCACTCGAAGCTCCTGGTTCCGACGGCCTGGTTGTGGTGATCAACCCGTCCACCAGGAGCTTTCCACATTCGTCAGGCGAACACCGAGTCCGCGGCCACTCCGCGATCAGCAGACCGTCACAGGGGGATGAAAATCGTTCAATGCGCGGCTGAAGAGCCGGCGGATACTACGGAAGTCACGCTGCCGCCCCAAAGGGCAGGCCGGCCGATCAAGTAATTCACGTCCCGCAGATCCATGAAGCGGGCTGAAAAGCGCTCGGCACGCGACCCAAAACCCCCTACGAAACATCGAGGCCAGTGCGCCGGGTCTACCTGCCGGTAACGACTTTCTTATGCGCCGGGCTGCCCAGGGGCGCCCTCAACCGATGATCGCCATTTTTCCGCCATGTCCAAAAGCGGACAACTAATGACATGTGCTATTGGCTGGAATTATGACGGACTGTAAATACATATCCGCAGGTCAAGTCACGGTTAGCGCTATCACTTCCCCGTGGACACAAAGCCGGAAAACCAGCATGCGGACGACGCTTTACCAGTCCAAATAACAAGAGTCAAGTCATTGATTAACTACTTAATTCATGGAATACCGGATGCATCCGATCAAGCCTCCCATAGAGGAGTATTCCGGTGGAAATCCCCCCAACTGCTGCAAGACCCCCACGATCCTTCCGTCGTCTGGCAGTGGCGCTTGGCACCACCCTCGTCCTTGTCGGGATGAGCGCCGGGCAGGCCATCGCCGCCCCCGCCCCCGCGCCCGCCAAGGACACCACCACCCGGCCCATCGAGCCGGCCGGCGCGGTCCCAGGCGGT
This sequence comes from Streptosporangium sp. NPDC000563, assembly GCF_040299985.1. Classification (NCBI taxonomy): domain Bacteria; kingdom Bacillati; phylum Actinomycetota; class Actinomycetes; order Streptosporangiales; family Streptosporangiaceae; genus Streptosporangium; species Streptosporangium sp. NPDC000563. Next base: position 288,443 of record NZ_JBEPDA010000001.1, read on the forward strand.
TTCACCTCCTGGAAGGACCTGCTGGCCACCCAGGAGAAACTGGTCAAGGCCGCCGACCGCGTCACCGCCGCGGTCAAGGCTCAGGGTGGCGCCGGGTTCGCCGGCATCGTGGCCGCGCCGGAGAACCATGAGCTGCGCGTTTACTGGAAGGGGAACACTCCCAGGTCCGTCCGCGACCTGCTGGGCCAGGTGCGCCAAGAGGTGCCCGTCAGCGTCCTGCCCGCCGCCTACTCGGCCCGCGAGCTGGAGCGGGAAATGAACCGCCTGATCCGCACGTCCGGCGACGTGATCACGGCGATCGCGCCGAACGTCGACGGCTCGGGCCTCACGGTATCGGGCGCCGACTTCGGCCTCACCCGCTCGAAGGTCGCCGACTCGGCGGTTCCGGTCACCGTGGAAGCCGGTGTCAAGCCGACGCTGGCCACCCGCTGGGACGACTCCCCGCCCTGGTGGGGCGGCGCGGCCTGGCGTAACGCCAGTACCGGCGGTGGCTGCTCGACGGGCTTCGCCGTCACCTACGGCGGGACGAGCAGGATGCTGTCCGCGGGCCACTGCGGCGATGCCGGTCAGACGGCCACCGACCCGACCGGCCAGGTGATCGGCTCGATCTCACCGGACAACAACGGCCTTGACGTGCTGCTGATCAACGGCACCTCCGCGGGCCGGGTCTTCAACAACAATGTCGGCTCCACCTCGCCGGAATTCAGCACCTCGGTCATCGGCACCACCAGTTCCTACGTGGGCCTGTGGGTGTGCACCTCCGGCGCGTACTCGGGCACCAACTGCACCATTCAGGTGCAGCAGGTCGGTGTCACGATCAATGTGGGCTACCTGATCACGGGCACGGTGCGGGCCGAGCAGTCGGCGCGCCTCAACGCGGTCGGCCAGGGCGACAGCGGCGGCCCGGTGGAGGTCGTCAATTCGGCCAACACCAGCCAGGTGTACGCGGCGGGCGTCAACACCGCGATCGACGGCGGCACCGCGGTGCCCTGCACCGGCTACGTGACCACCGGCCGCATCTGCGCCTGGCGGATGTACTACTCCCCGTGGAGCAACGCGACCGCCGCGTTCCCCGGCATCGCCATCACCCTCGGATGATCGACGAGATCTGATTCGAGCGATCAGGGACCGGCGCGCGGGCGCCGGTCCCTGATCGTCGTCCGCACGCGGCCGGCCAGGCCCCGGCCGACGTGGACGAAGTACTGGTCGGCCGTCGCTTGCCGGAAGTGCCGAGGTCGTCGCCTAGGAGGATCCAAAGTGCGCACCCCCCTGAGAACCCGCAGGTCAACTCGATTCCGTTACCTCGCCACGGCGGTCGGCGTCATGATCGCCGCCGCCGGGATGGGCACCGCCCAGGCCGCCGGCGCACCGGACCCGGTCAAGCCCCGGGCCACGGGATCCGTGGAGCACACCGGGCCGGTGCCGGGTGGCTACGCCTCGTGGAAGGACCTGCTGCTCGATCAGCAGAAGATGGTCAAGGCCGCCGACCGGATCACCGCCGCGCTGGCGGACGACGGCGACGGCTACGCGGGCGTCATCGCGGCGCCGGAGGACCGCGAACTGCGCGTGTACTGGAAAGGCAAGCCTGCCAAGGCGATCAACGACCTCGTGGACCGGTTGCGGCGCGACGTGGCGATCAGCGTCCTACCGGCGCGGTACTCCGCTCGTGAGCTGGAGGGCGAGGCGAATCGCCTCATCCGGGCAAACCGCGATCTGATCACCTCCATCGAGCCCCTTCAGGACGGCTCGGGCCTGAAGGCCACCACTGCCTCGGCCGGCGCGACCCGCACGGCGATCTCCGGCGCGGCGGTGCCGGTCACCCTTGAGCACGGTGTGCAACCCAAGGTGGCCAGCCGCTGGAACGACAGCCCGCCTTGGTGGGGCGGTTCGGTGTGGGGCACTCCGTCACCCGCCTGCACGACCGGTTTCGCGGTGACCTACCAGGGCGTCCCCAAGATGCTGACCTCGGCGCACTGCGCGTCGGTCGGCCAGACCGCGGTGGACCCCACCGGCCAGGTCATCGGCACCGTCACGCACAGCAACTCCTCCCGTGACGTGCTCCTTGTCGACACCAACGCCGGGGGCCGAGTCTTCAACAACCCCGTCGGCAGCGTCGCCACGGAGTTCAGCAGCAGCGTGGTCGGCACCACCAGTTCGATCGTCGGCCAGTTCGTCTGCACCTCCGGCGGCTTCTCCGGTACCAACTGCACCATCAAGATCATTGCGGTCAACGTCACGATCAACGTGGGCTGGCTGATCCAGGGCACCGTCCGCGCCGAGCAGCAGGCGTTCACCAACGCGGCCGGCGGCGGTGACAGCGGCGGCCCGGTCGAGGTCACCAACCCGGCCAACACCGACCAGGTTTACGCCGCCGGCACCATCGCCGCCACCGACTACGGCACCCAGGTCCCCTGCACCGGCTACCGGCCCACCGGCCGCGTCTGCACCTGGCGCATCTACTACTCCCCGTGGAGCAACGCGACCACGGCGTTCCCCGGCATCGCCATCATCCCTGGATGACCGACCTGACACCTTTCTGAGTCGAGTGATAGGGACCGGGGCCAAGGCTCCGGTCCCCTTTGCCGTTTCCCCCGAACGCTTTCGTTTCATCGACTCCCGCAGGGAGGACCTCAATCCGGCCGGCAACATATTCACGGAATACAGCAACCCGATGACCGGCACTCAGAATTTCCACGTCGGTCTTCTCGTCTGCCCCTCCAGCGCCTACTCCGCGACCAACTGCAACATCCGGGTCATCACGGTGGGTGTGACCCTCAATATTCCGAGCGTCCCTGGAGGTTTTCACTTCGGCATGGTCCGGGCCGAGCAGCGGGCGTTCATCAACGCGATCAGCGAGGGCGACAGCGACGGTCCGGTCGAGGTCGTGAACCCCAGCGGCAACACCCAGGTGTACGCCGCCGGTGTGGCCTCCGCCCACGACAACGGCACCTCCGTACCGTGCACCGGTCATGTGAACGCCGGCCGTACCCGCGCCTGGCGCATATACCACTCCCCGTGGAGCAACGTGATCGCGGCCTTCCCTGGAATGACCATCGTCACCGGATGATCGGCGAGCTTGGGTGTGACATGCGATGACCGAAAGGGGTGCCGACCCCTTTTTCGCGCCATGAGCCGATCGTTCCCCGGAAACAGCGGGTCATCTTTTCAGTCCCGGTTCGAACGCATCCCGTCCGCTTTTCGTTCTAACTGTTTGTCGGACAATATGATCGGAGGCGTCCTCATGAATGCGAGGAATCACATCCGCACCACGGCCACCGTCCTGGGCGCGGCCCTCTGCCTGGCCACCACCACGGCGGCGTGCGCGACTCCCGGCGGCGACACGGCCGCGCCCCCCGAAGGCCCCACGCCCTCCGTTCCCCACCTCACCGCCGCGAGTTCCACACCCACGGGCCAGGCCGAGGCGCCCTTCCTGGCCGACCGCGTCAGCGAGTACCTACGCCAGACCTACCCCGACCAGTATGCCGGGATAGCCGTCGACGGCTCCAAGCTGATCGTCTACCGCGTCCCGTCCTCCACCCTGGACAGCGCTCTGCGTAGCAGGTTCCCCGCCGCCCCCGTAGAACTTCGTGACGCTGCCCACTCCGCTCGCCGGCTGGAGGCCCTGGCTCAGCGCATCACCGACGACATCGACTACTGGACCCGCAAGGGGGTCCCCATCACCACGGTGGCCGCCCGCTTCGACGGCGCCGCCGTAGAGATAGGCACCACCGACCTCCAAAAGGCAACCGCCGAACTCCCCGAACGCTACGGCCCCGTCCCCCTGCGATTCACCGAAGCCTCCCCCACCCTCCTTCTCCCCACGACGACCCCAACCTAGCCTCGGGCTTTCACCTGGAAGGTTTGCGTAAGTCGATTCAACGTCGACTTCGAGACCGTTTACTGGGCGTCCCGCAGCTTTGGTACCGCCACCCTCGCGGCCCGCTTGCTGAGGCCGGGATCGAACGTCGCAAAAAAACCGTCGCTCACCAGCAGCGTGACGGTGTTCTTGACTCTGATGAGCACAACGTCCATCGCGTGGATTGGACTGATTTTCGCCTCCGGGACCGTCTCGCTGTACCTGATCCCATACACCCAGTCCCCGAGTTTGCCGACGGAGAGCTTGGTGATCCTCTCCCTGACACCATCGGCACTCGTGTTGCCCCTGGTGCAGTCACGAACCATGACCTTGCCCACCGTCTGCCAACGAGCCATCTGGGCGGGAGTACCGCTTATGGCGAACTGCTTGACGCCCGACGGCTTGCCCTCCTCGTCGATGAAGACCGCCGCCTTACTTCCGAGGAGGGGTTTCAGCGCCTTGATAACCTTCACGCACTTTTTTGTGCGGGCCGTTTTGGAGTCCAGCGCCTCGCGGTTGCGCTTCGAGTTGGGGGTGTAATCATCGCCCAGGTCCTCAGGAGTGATGAGGGCGGCGCGCAGCTGGGCCGAAGTCAGAGGCTTGACGGGGGCTGCGACCATGGCGGGAGCGGTGGAAGCCAGCAGAACAGCGGCGGCGAGGCCGCCTAAGATCGCGGGGGGCATGGAACGGCATCCTAGATTTTCTCGACCCAAACGATCAATGAGCGCCATGAGGCGGCGCAGATTGCCGATATTTCCCATGCGCACGATCGGGACGCGACACGACAGAGGCCCTTCCGGACGAACCGGGAGGGCCTCTGACTTGGGAGCCGCCTTGGGGAATCGAACCCCAGACCCCTTCATTACGAGTCAACGGCACGTCCCAGGTCGGTGGGCTCACGCGCTGGTCGGACGGTAGATGCGGGTCGGTGGCGTGTGGTCGTGTGAGGCGGTGTTGCTGTACGGCGCTGCTGTAGTGCGCCACGAGGCGCTGTGTGACCGAGTGGAGGTGAAAGGACTCCACCGCCTGGCTGTCGCAGCAGCCGGGTGGAGCTGAGGGCAGCCTGATCCGGGGGACGCCGGGGAGGGTGGGAAGCAGCCCTGACAACGGGGAGACGGGCCAGGACTGCCAGATGGCTTGGGCTCCTCTAGCGAGACGAGAAGGTGCACGCGAGAAACCAGTGCTAAAGCCCCGTAAGTGACGTGCCGGCTCCAACCTGGTGGATATGGGCCGGTGTGCAGCGCGTGACCGCCCGGGACATCACCCGAGGTGGTCAACTCCGAAGCCGGTCGACAGCGCCGGTGGGGAGGCCACGCTGAAGGTCTGCGGCGTAGGCGTGGCGATGCTGTCGGGGCATGAGCTGGGCGCCTCCCTCGTCGATCGGTCACATGGTGAACGTGGGAACCGCCCGCGGTCGCTCCCGGTTCCGGTCTGCCAGGCCGAGGTCGGGGGCAAGGTCCGTCGCCGACTGATGGCCGTGGGGTGGGACGGAGGTCTCGTAGTAGTCCGAGGGCGGGAAAGCCGCTCGCATGGCGAAGGAGACCAGTAGATCCACAGGAAGGATGCTGGAATGCCGGGAGCGCGTCGGTGAACATCGATGATCTGGAGTCGGCCCTGCTCGGGGCTGAGCGCCGGGTACTGGAGATCCAGACCAAACTGCACCGTTGGGCGGCCGATGATGTCGGTCGCCGGTTCGACGACTTGTTCAACCTGGTGTGTGACCCGGCCTTCCTGCTGGTGGGCTGGAATCGGGTGCGGGGCAACAAGGGGGCCCGCACGGCCGGGACCGACGGCCAAACCGTCATCTCCATCCAGGCCCGTATCGGCGTGGAGGAGTTCCTGGCCGGGCTGCGGACCAGTTTGAAGGGCGGAGTGTTTCGCCCGTTGCCGGTGCGCGAGCGGATGATCCCCAAGCCGGGCACGGCCAAGCGCCGCCGGTTAGGGATCCCGACCGTGGCCGACCGGGTGGTCCAGGCGTCCTTGAAACTGGTGTTGGAGCCGATCTTCGAGGCGGATTTCCAGCCGTGTTCCTACGGCTTTCGCCCGAACCGGCGCGCGCACGATGCGGTGTCGGAGGTCCAGTACCTGACCACCCGCTCCTATGAGTGGGTGGTAGAGGCCGACATCGCGGCCTGCTTCGACGAGATCTCCCACCCGGCCCTGATGGACCGGATTCGCGGACGCATCTCGGACAAGCGGGTACTCGCGCTGATCAAGGCGTTCCTGAAAGCCGGGATCCTCGGGGAGGATCAGGTGCGCAGGAACACCGACACCGGCACCCCGCAGGGCGGCATCTTGTCGCCACTGCTGGCCAACGTGGCCCTGTCGGTCCTGGACGAGCATTTCGCCGCCCAGGTCGGCGACTACTTCAGCAGGCGACGGCGTCGCAACCACGGGCTGGCCAACTACCGGCTGATCCGGTACGCGGACGACTTCGTGGTGGTGGTCTCCGGAACAAGAGAACACGCCGAAGCCGTGCTGGAGGAAGTAGCGGAGGTTCTCTCACCGCTGGGGCTGCGGCTCGCAGCCGATAAGACCCGCGTCGTGCACATCAATCAGGGCCTCGACTTCCTGGGCTGGCGCATCCAGCGTCACCGCAAGCGAGGAACCAAAGACCGGCACTTCGTCTACACCTACCCGTCGAAGAAGGCGCTGGCCGCCATCACGGCGAAGGTGAAGGACTGGTGCTGGAAGGACGTGAACATGCCGTTCCCGGTCCTGGTACGTCGGCTCAATCAGATGCTCCGGGGCTGGACGGCCTACTTTCGGCCTGGCGTCTCCAGCGCCACGTTCGGCTATCTCAGCCACGTGCTCTGGAGGCAGGTCTTCGGCTGGCTCCGGCGCAAACACCGCCGCACCACCTGGAGACAGCTACGACGCCAGTACTGCCGAGGAGGCTGGTGGCCGGCCACCAACGAGGCAACGCTGTTCAACCCGGCGACGGTCAGCACCACCCGATACCGTTACCGGGGAACAGCCATCCCCTCGCCCTGGCCACTCACGGCATGACGAACCACTCCCCGCAACGGGATCTGTGGAGAGCCGGATGCGGTGAAAGTCGCATGTCCGGTTCGGGAGGCGGGCCGAGGAGACGGGTCGAATTCGATACCGCGCCTCGGCTCGACCTCACCACCACTTCCGTGGACGCAACCTCGATGCAACCGGCGGATCTCCGCCCAGTCCTCCACCTTGATCACCCTCCAGAGTGACTACAAGGGGGTCAGTATTCGGCCGTCGCCACGGGGTCACCGTTCGCGCGTCGTCAACACGGCTGAACCAGCGGTTGGACGGAGGCCACTGATCAAGCCGTTGCAATGACGTCAAGGGGGCCTCTGGAGTCTGCCGGAGGATCCCTCTTCTATTGTCGGGAGTGATTGCGCTACATCCCTGCAGACGACTGCCAGAGCTGCATGTTGTACAAGTCCACTTGATAGATGTTGGCGGGAAAGCTCGGTTCGCGATCGTTCTCCAGGAGCTTCGCCTGTATCCGAACCCGCCAGGTCGCTTCACGCTGGCCCACATCAAAGAGGAGGTGGCGGAAGTCGACTTCGCTGTAGTTCATGATGTGGATCTTCCCGGACGCCAGGAAGAGCTCCCCCTCCCATGACTTCTGCCATGACTGGTCGGCGGGAGGCTGTCCACTCCACAACTCGAACCGAACGTAACGCGCGGCGTCACGAGTAGAACCCCAGAGGATCACGCTACTAGAGCCGACATCCAACCAGTCCTGCCCCGGTGGACTGGACTCCTGGCCCCACGAACCTGGACCGTCCGGCTGGTTGCCTTCGAAGATCTCCCCGTCCAACACGTAGAAGGCTTCACGTACCTCATGCACCACACTCGCAAGAAGCTCTGCCACGCAAACCACCTCTTCCACCAGAAAGCACATCCCCTCGGACAGGAGCCCGCGCCTTCCCGGTCACCCAAGCAGATAGGTATGACAGTTCACGATCATCGGCTTGGGGTGCATTCGACGCTATAGCCGTAGTCGGCTGACGTCGTTGCTGTATTTCGCTGCTGTACGGCACGCAAAAGGCCCCCACCGGAACCCGGTGAGGGCCTCTGAGCTGGAGCCGCCTTGGGGAATCGAACCCCAGACCCCTTCATTACGAGTGAAGTGCTCTGGCCGACTGAGCTAAGGCGGCGTGCCGTGTTCACCACGGCCTACGGCAGTCTACAGGCTCCCAGAGCCTTCTCGCGCCTTGGAATCACCCGATCTTGGGGCAGCGGGTCCCGTTCTTGGGGACGGCCAGATCGATCAGGTAGTCGTCCACCAGGCGGTCCACGCACGTCGAACCGGTCAGGTACGCGGTGTGCCCGTCACCGTCGAAACCGACGAGGACGCCGGAGGAGAGCTGGGAGGCGAGGGCCTCGGACCACTGGTAGGGGGTGGCCGGGTCGCGTAGGGTGCCGACGACCATGATGGGCGGGGCTCCGGGGGCGTCGATCTTCTCCCGTGGGCCTCCCTTGACCGGCCAGTACGCGCAGGGCAGCGAGCTCCACATCACGTACGCGCCGAAGAGAGGGGCTTCCTTGGCCGCCTCGCGGGCCGCCGCGGCGTAGGCGGCCGAGTCGGCGGGATAGGGGGCGTCGACGCAGTTGACGGCGAGGTTGGACTCGGTCTGGTTGGTGTACTCGCCGCTCGCCTCGCGGTCGATCAACAGGTCGGCCATGCGGAGCAGGGTGGTGCCGTCACCCTTCAGCGCCCGATCGAGCGCCTGCCTGAGCACCGGCCAGGCCTGCCGGTCGTAGAGCGGGGTGATCAGGCCGAGGGTGGTCCAGGCCTCGGTCACCGTACGGCCGTCGCCCGTCCCGTTGCTCAGGGGGGTCGTGTCCGCGCGGCGGAGCAGGGCGGCGATCTCCTCGCGGGCGGAGGCGACGGAGCCGCGGAAGGGGCAGTCGGTGGCCGCGAGGCAGTCTTCGAGGAACGCGTCGAGGGCGACCTCGAAACCGCGTGCCTGCGCGGTGTTCATCTCCAGCGGGCCGAGCGAGGGGTCCACGGCGCCGTCCAGGACGAGGGCGCGGACGCGGTCGGGAAAGAGGTCCGCGTAGGCGGCGCCCAGCTGGGTGCCGTACGACTTGCCGAGGTAGGTGAGGCGGTCGTCGCCGACGGCGGCGCGGAGCAGGTCCATGTCCCTGGCGGCGTTGGCCGTGCCGACGTACGGCAGGAGTTTGCCCGAGCGGGCCTGGCAGCCGGAGGCGAACCGCCGCGAGCCCTCCTCCAGCACGGTGACCTCGCCCGGCGAGTCGGGCGAGCTGTCGAGGCCGACGTAGGTGTCCAGCTCGCTCGACGACAGGCACCGGACGGGCGAGGAGTCGCCGACCCCGCGCGGGTCGAAGCCCACGACGTCGAAGCGGTCTCGTACGGCCTTGCTCACCGCCGTGCGGGCACTTCGGGCGTACTGGACCCCGGAGGCGCCGGGGCCGCCGGGGTTGATGAGGATCGAGCCGATCCGGTCACCGGAGGCGGGGAGCCGGATCACGCTGATCTCGATCTTCTCGCCGTCCGGCTTGCCGTGGTCGAGGGGAACGGGGAGTTTCGCGCACTCGAATCCGTCCCCGCAGTCTTTCCAGGCGAGCGACGCCCCCCCTACCTCGCCACCGCCCGTACCGCTGCCCCCGCCGCCGCTGCCGGCGTTGGCGCCGGTTCCGGTGCACGCGCTCGCCAGCAGGGCCACCGCCGCCAGTACGGCGGCCACCTGGGATCTCACGCCTTGTCCGCTCCGTAGTCCGTGGGTCGGGATCGCACGCGGGTCCGGCGGGGGGAGCCGACGCGCGCGGAGAGGCTGACCGCTCGCATCCTACGCCCGCGCGGGCTCAGTCGGCCGTCGAACCCGAGCGCCACACGGGCTCAGCGGTCATCGAAACGCGAACCCTCGCGCGGGCTCAAGCGATCGGCGACCACACAGGCTCCGCGGCCGTCGGGCCCGAGCCCTCATGCGGGCTCAAGCGATCGGCGACCGCACGGGCTCGGGCGGCCGCTGAAACCCGGGCGCCCCCGCGGCCTCCGGTCATCCCTCAGGGCCGCCGTCGGCGACCTTCACCGCGTCCCCGTACGCCGCGTCGTGCTGCTTGCGCGGGGAGCACACCGACGCGGACGGGCACGCGCAGCGGCGGCCGCCCTCCTCAAGGCGGACCACGACGGAGTCGGAGGGCACGTTGCGGCCCACGACGGTTCCCGCCCCCTCGGGAGTGTCGACCTTCAGCCCGACGCGGGGCATCCTGCTGTGCGCGTCGAGGTAGAGGGGGTGCTCGTACTTCAGGCAGCACATCAGCCGTCCGCACGCCCCCGCGATGCGCAGCGGGTTCACCGGCAGGTCCTGGTCCTTGGCCATCCGGACGGAGACCGGCTCGAAGTCCTTGAGGAAGGTGGCGCAGCACAGGTCGCGGCCGCAGGGGCCGATGCCGCCCTGGAGGCGGGCCTCGTCGCGGGGGCCGATCTGGCGCAGCTCCACCCGGGCGCGCAGGTTACGGGCCAGGTCGCGGACGAGGGCACGGAAGTCGACCCGCTGGGGGGCGGAGAAATAGACCGTGTAGACGTTCTCGGCGTCGGTGTAGTCGACGCCGACGACCTTCATGGGCAGCGCGTGCCGCTTGATCAGACGCTTGGAGACGCTGCGGGCCTCGGCGCGGCGCCGCTTGTTGCCCTCGTCGCGGGTGAGGTGCTCCTCGGTCGCGATGCCCTCGCACACCGGCAGCCCGCCGACCTCCTCGCTCGTCCACTGGGGCGCCCAGACGCATTCGGCCACCTCGGGGCCCGCGTCGGTGGGAACCAGCACCTTGTCTCCGACCTTGGGAGTGTGCTCACCGGGATCGAGGTAGTACAACCTGCCGTAGCGGGTGAAACTCACCGCCATGATCATGCCCATATGGCTCCAAACCTGGGGGTACGGCTCGTGCTCACCTTATGCGTCATGCCCTCGGATGTGGGGTGCCATCCGAGAGCGATCATGGACAAGCCACCCGACTCCGGCGTCGTCGAGCCGGGCACGCGACACCGCCCGGCCGTGCTCGCGAACCGTCCGAGCCGCCGTCACCCGCTCGGTCCGCTCCCCTTCAGGAACCCGGGGGCCTGAATGCCGGGAATGGGAGAGCAGTTCGACTTCCACATCACAGAGACGCCGTGCCGGGCCTTCTGCTGCTTCGCCCGGCCAACGGGTTCCGCCCCATCCGCGCTCTCCCCGCCTGCGGCCCCCTTCCGGCCCACGTGTCCCGTCCGGTGCGCTCCGCCCGGCGCGCGGGCTCGGCTCAGCGGCCGAGTTCGGCGAAGGACTTCTCCCAGCGGTCGGCGATCATGGAGATGTCGTAGCTCCTGGCCGTCTGGAGGGCGTTCTCGGCCATCCGGCGGCGCCCCTCCTCGTCGTCGATCATCTGGATCAGTCCGGCGGCCAGGGCGTCCACGTCGTCCGCGGGGACGAGCAGCCCGTCGATCCCGGGCGTGATGATCTCGCGAGGCCCGCGGGGGCAGTCGAAACTGACCACCGGCACCCCGGAGGCGAACGCCTCGATGATGGTCATGCCGAAGCCCTCGAAACGGGAGCTGACCACGTGGATCGAGGCCTTGGCGAGCTCGCCCTCGATGTCCCCCGTGGGCCCCATGAACGTGACGTTGTTGTGCAGGCGCAGCTTGACGGACTGCTTGATCAGCTTGTCGCCGACCCGGCCCTCGCCGTAGATGCGCAGCTTCCAGTCCGGGCGCTCCCTGGCCACCCGGGCGAACGCCTTCAGCAGGCGGTCGTACCCCTTGACCGGCACCAGCCTGCCCGCGGCCAGCACGATCCGGTTCTCCTGCCGGGAGCGCGGACGCGGGCCGCCGGGCAGCCCGTTGCCGATGGTGAACACCTGGGTGGGCGCTCCGTCGAGCATCTTCCGGTAGTCGTGCTCGTCGGCCTCGGTGAGGGTCACCACGGCGTCGAGCTTCGGATACCACGTCCGGATCTCCTCGAAGATCCCGGGCTGGTGTGCCTCGAAGTGCAGGTGCTCCTGGGCGATCGTGATGACCCGTTTGCGCGCGTACCTCGCGGCCATGATGTTGAGCCCCGCGCGGGTGGTGATCAGCACGTCGCTGCGGAGCCTGCGCAGCTCGCGAACGAGAACCTCGTCGCTCCAGGCGCTGAAGGAGGCGTACGCGCGCTCCTCGGGGTGGATCAGCGCGCTCTCCCGCGCGCTCAGCCGCTCGGCCTTCTTCGTGTACGGCCAGCGGACCCTGGCCCCCTCCCGTAGGTCCACCAGTGACCGCAGGCGAACCTGGGAGCCCAACGGCAGGAAGGGGACGTCGGCGTGCTGGAAGACGCTGACGATCTCGACCTCGTGCCGCTCGGACATCGCCGTGGCCAGGTCGAAGGTGGCGCGGATGGTTCCGCCCATGCCGTAGGCGTTGAGGATGAGGAAGGAGATCTTCACGCGCTCTCCTCCTCGACGCTGAGCGCGACGGCGAGGCTGTCGGTCTCGGTGTAGTACGGCCGGACCCTCACCTGTCCCACGCGCTGGGCCGGGAACCGAATTTTGGTCTTCTTATCCGTTATGTCGTCAAGGCGAGTCGCGAGCGGCAGGCGGGTTCCGGAGAACTCCGCGTAGAGATCCCAGAAGACCCGGCGCCGTACCTGCGCCTCGGCCATGGGCGCGATCTCGATCCCGCCGTCGAACCATCGCCCCTGGAAGTTCGCGGGCCCGCTCACGGGCTCGGGTCCCCGGCGGGCCACCGCCACGAGCTTCGCCGCCCCCCGGATCGGCTCGCCGTACGCGACGGCGCCCTCGACCTCGATCACCCCGTCCTCCGCGGTCACGCGGATCACCTCGACGTACGGCTCGACCTCGCGGACCCGCAGGCCCAGCGTCCCGACAGAGGTGCGAAACGCCCTGATCTCTCGGTTTCTGGGGGTCTCCGCGTAGGCCCACAGGCCGTCGAGCGAGAACCCCGGGTCGTCGGTGGCGATCGGCTCACCGCCTCGCGACGCCGTCCAGATGCCGGCGGAGAGTGCCTTCAGATTCGTGGCCTCGCACTCCTCGCCGGTCTCCACGTGCCGCAGAACGATCCCGGGATCGTTCCCGTCGGCCCCGTGGACCGGCTGCGGCCACTCGATTCTCAGCGTGTCGTCTTCGCCCACACGGCTCGTGACGGCCCGCTCCTTCGCGGGCGGAATCCCGCCGTAACGTGCCCCAATGCTCACCAAGAGTCCCCCGGTCCTCGCTGCTCATCCCCATAGAGCAGGACACTGTCCACCGATTTATAACGAAATAATCCTATTTTGCCGTTTAATCTTAACGACCCGTACTCGTACTTTGAGGTGACTTAGCGATGAATGGTTCCACCTAATCGGAAACAGACAGATAGCGACTACTTGATGAGAGTTACCAACTACCCTCCCACCAGCAGATATTCAGCCACCGACCAGGAAAACCGGAAAATGTCCGATGTCGGCCAGAGCCTTCCCCGAACGGCCCCGGCCCGGATGTCGCGACGAACGAGCGGGCAGCGCGCCGTCGATCCGCGCCCCGGGGACGGCGGGCGGTAATCGGGCCCTCGCGGCGTGGAACCGGCCCCCTGGACGGCACTCCCTGAAAGCGGCACCCCAAGCCCCGCGTGATCTCACAGCCGGGTCCGGTGGCCCCGTACGACCGGATAAGACCGGTCCGGAATCGGCCTGGTAAGGCGGTCAGGGCCGGTTCACAGCTGGTTCAGGCTGGTTTAATCGGGTTCAGGACGTTTTAAGCCCATTCAAGGTCGGCGAACCCCGCCCAGTCCGGTCCGGGGACGGCCGCGGCTCAAAGCACAGGCCGGTGCAGCGAGATGGTCATCGACTCGACCGCCATCTGCGGACTGACGTTGGACGCCAGTCGCCTCCGGCAGCGCATGATCGCGTCGATCCTGCGCAGGGTGTCTTCCGGTGTGGAGGCACGGGCCAGTGCGTCCAGGTCGGCGCGGCGGTCCTCACTCGCCAGCTCCACGTACGCGCCGAACTGCACCGCCAGCACATCGCGGTAGAACGCCACCAGGTCGAGCAAAGCGGCGTCGATGACGTCGCGCTTGGTACGGGTCGCCCGGGACTTCTGACGGTCCTCGAGATCCTTGAGCGCCCCGGCGCCGCCGCGGATCAGGCCCCTGTTGAGCCCCTTGCCCGTGGAGCCCTCGCCGTAGGCCTGCCGCAGCTCGGTGATCTCCGACTCGTTCAGCACCGCGGTGACCGCGGCGGCCTCGTCCTCGGCGGTCTTCACCAGCCGCTCGGCGGCCATCACGCACTCCCCCACACCGGTCAGCGACCGGGGGATGGACAGCACCGCCTCGCGGCGCGCCCGCGCGTCCCCGTCCAGGGCGAGCCTGCGGGCACGGTCGATATGCCCCTGGGCGGCCCTCGCCGCGAACTCCGCCATCGCCGGCGGCACGTTCTCACGGGTGGCCAGCACGTGGGCGACCGCCGCGGTGGGCGGGGTGACGAGCGTGACGATCCGGCATCGGGACCTGATGGTGATCATCATGTCGTCCGGGGAGGGCGCGCAGAGCAACCACACCGTCCTCGGCGGAGGCTCCTCGATGGCCTTGAGCAGCGCGTTGGACGCCCCCTCGGTCGCCCGGTCGGCGTCCTCGAACAGCACGACCCGCCAGCGGCCCAGCGTCGGCGCCCCGGCCGCGCGCAGGATGAGCCGCCGGGTGTCCTTGATGCCGTACGAGAGCCCCTGCGGGCGGACGATCTCCAGGTCGGGGTGGGAGCCGACCGCCACCTGGTGGCACATGTCGCAGTGGCCACACCCCTGGTCCGGGCAGAACAGCGCGGCGGTGAACGCCCGCGCGGCCTCCTCACGACCGGATCCGGGCGGCCCGGTGAACAACCACGCGTGGGTCATCCCTGCGCCGCGCCCTCCGGCCAGCAGATCGGCCCCGGCCGCCGCCGCCCGGCGGAGCGTCGCGGCGGCCCGCTCCTGCCCCACAAGATCGTCAAAGACTCCCACGCCCCCAACCTACCGCTGAGGGAGGCGGGCTCAGTCTCGGATCGCGGGCATCGTCCCGGTGACGTCCTCCGACTCCTGCGGCACCGGGTCGGGCAGGATCTCGCGGATCCGGTCGTGGACGATCGAGGAGATCTGGTTCTGGGGCAGGGTCCCGTCGACGACCAGGTAGCGGTCGGGCTCGGCGGCGGCCAGTGCCCGGAACTCACGACGGACGCGCTCGTGAAACTCCAGGGGCTCCGACTCGATGCGGTCGGCGGCCCCGCCCAGCCGGGCCAGTCCCACCGAAGGCGGGGTGTCGATGAGCACGGTGAGATCGGGAACGAGCCCCCCGGTGGCCCAATTGTTGATCATCGTGACGTCCTCGGTGTCCAGGGCACGGCCCGCGCCCTGGTAGGCGAGCGACGAGTCGACGTAGCGATCGGAGATCACCATCGAACCCCGGTACAGCGCCGGGCGGATGACCTTCTCCACGTGCTCGGCCCGGTCGGCCGCGTACAGCAGCGCCTCGGACCTCGCCGACAGTCCCTGGTGCACGGCGTCGAGCAGGATCGCCCGCAGCCGCATCCCCACCTTGGTCGAGCCGGGCTCGCGGGTCTGCACCACGTCGAAGCCCTGGTCGCGCAGCCAGATCGCGAGCAACCTGGACTGGGTGGTCTTCCCCGACCCCTCACCGCCCTCGAACGCGATGAACATCCCGCGCCCCTGCTCGGCGCTCTCGGGGGCGAAGCGCTCCCCGCGCACCGCGGCGAACAGGTCGGCGACGATCGAGACACCCCTGCGGTCGTCCATCTGCCGCAGCGCGACGATCCCGACGATCACCGCGAGCAGCCCGCCGACCAGCAGGACCAGATTCGAGCCGTCGAACCGGTAGACCGGCTCCAGGCCGACCCTGATCAGGCGCTCGCCGAACAGGCCCGCCAGGGTCGGCGCGACCGCGACGACCAGCAGCAGGGTCACCCGGGCGAGCGACTGCAGGAAGGAGAACGTACGGCCCCGCAGGCTGTCGTCCACCTCCAGCCCGATCATGGTGTAACCGATGATCCAGGCGATTCCCGCGCACGCGCCGAGCAGCACGGTCAGCAGGACGACGATCACCAGGTTGTGGACGAGGGCGACCGCGACGAGGACGAACCCCGCCACCACGATCGACAGACCGAACAGCCTCCGCCGCGACAGCTCCCTCAGCAGCCTGGGCCCGAAGAACATGCCGGAGGCCATACCGACGAAGACCGCGCCGAAGACCACGCCGTACGCCGCGTCACCGCCGCCCAGCGCCTCCACGTAGATCTTGGCCACCCCGACCACCGCGCCACCGGCGGCGAACGCGCCCAGCATGCCGATGATCAGACCGCGGATCAGCCGGTTGCCGCCGACGAACCGCCAGCCCTCGAAGATCTGCCGCAGCACCGACGGCGTGGAGGTGGCCCGCGCTCCGCTCTTCGGGATGTCCTTGAGCGAGAAGATGATGACGGCGGAGACCAGGTAGGCGAGCGCGTTGATGAACAGCGCCAGGTAGGTCTCGCGCTGGGCGAGGAACGGCACCAGCCTGCCCAGGACGTCGTCGGCGACGGAAAGCAGCGCGAACAGCAGCGCGGCGACGGGCGCCGTGCCGTACGTGACCAGGAGGTTGAGCTGGTTGGCCTCCTCCAGCCGCTCCTTGGGCACCAGGTTGGGCACCGTGGCGTCCTTGGCCGGAACCCAGAAGAGGTTGACGCACTCGACCAGGAACGTGGCGATGATCACCCACTGGTAGCTGCCGACCAGCGGGATCGACAGCACCAGCGCGAAGCGCAGGAGATCGCAGAAGAACATCGTCAGCCGCCGGTCGAACCGGTCGGCGAACGCCCCCGCGAGCGGCCCCAGCAGGATGGCGGGAAGCATCTTCGCCACGAAGACGCCGCCGATGGCCAGGCTCTGAACCTGGTAGCCCGACGCCGCGGTGAGATTGCCCGCCAGGGCGGTCAGCGCGAGGAGGTTGAGCCAGTCTCCCAGGCTGCATACCGACATCGCCGTCCACAGCTTGCGGAACGGGGCGTTGGCCAGCACGTGGGGGGTCTTGCGTCGCGCGGTGCTCCGGCCAGGGGTGGTCATAGTGTCAGCGTATCCAGATGCTCGCTGGGCTTGGGAAAACACGAGCCAGGCGGAGATACCCGGCTGCCCGTCGCACGAGGGTAATACGCCGGCACCGCCCCCCGCAGGTCACACCCGCGAAAAGAGGCGCTCGGTACGACTGTTTCCAGAGGTGCTGCCGTTGGGGCCCCAAAAGTGCCTCCGGTGGAATTTCCAGAGGTGCTCGCCACGGGCTCCGGGAAGGTGTGCCCAAGACCGGGTGTCCGGGGTCACTCGTTCCGGACTTCCAGAAGAGTGATCTCGGGCGGTGCGCCCACCCGGACCGGCGGCCCCCAGAAGCCCGCGCCCCGCGTCACGTAGACCTGGGTGCCGTCCACCTCGCCGAGGCCGGAGACGACCGGTTGCTGCATCGGGATGACCAGGTTGAACGGGACCATCTGGCCGCCGTGCGTGTGGCCGGACAGCTGGAGGTCCACGCCGTACGTCGCCGCCTGGACGGCCTGGACCGGCTGGTGGGCGAGCAGGACGGTGGACCGGGAACGGTCACGACCGCCCAGCGCCCGCTCGAAGTCGGGACCGTCACCCGAGACGACACCGCCGAGATCGTTGACCCCGGCGAGGTCGAGAACGGCTCCCCGGTGGGCGATCTCGACGCGCTCGTTGCCGAGAGGGCGGATGCCGAGCCCGCGCAACTCCTCGATCCACTCCTGCGGACCGTTGGCGGTGTAGTACTCGTGGTTGCCGGTGACGAAGTAGGCGCCGTAGCGAGATTCGAGGTCCTTCAGCGGCACGGCCAGCGAGCCGAGTTCGGCCACCGTACCGTCGACCAGGTCACCGACGACGGCGACCACGTCGGCCTCCAGTGAGTTGATCATGCGGACGAGGCGACGGGCGTGTTCCGTACCGGTGAGCGGGCCCAGGTGGATGTCGCTCACCACCGCGAACCGCAGGCCGCTCAGGCGCGGATCCAGCCTGGGCAGGACGACCTTGACCGGTTCGATCACCGGGTCGCCGAGAGCCGTCCTCACCCCGAACCCGACCGTGCCCAGCGCCCCCGCCCCGGCGGCGACCGCCGCCGTACGGGCGATGAACAGCCTCCTGCTCATCCCTGCCGGGCCGTACGACCCTCCTGGGAACCCTCCGTCGCGCCGCGCGTCCCCGGCACCCGGAACGACGATCACGCCACCGATCTCGGTCCCCGGCTTCGAACTCGCCTCGGCCCTCCTCCCGGACCCCGCCTCGAACCCGGGCCGACCGTCGACATCGGACCGACCGTCGACATCGGACCGGTCGGCGACATCGGACCGAACGGCGGGCACCGACCGGGCGGCGGGCACCGGCTGGGCGGCCATGAACGCGGTCCGCTTCCCCCGAGCGTCGGCCGCGTCAGGCGAAACCGGGCGGCCCTCCGCCCGCCGCTCCGTCCATCTCAGGACCAGCAGGGCCACGCCCCTGGGAATCTCCAGGATCACCAGGAACACGAAGAGGTAGAACATCACCGCGATCCAGAAGAACCCCGGCCAGGCCAGGAAATGGCCCCACTCACTGCGGGAGGCGACCAACGTCACCGGGGCGAGCACGGCCAGGGCGACGAGAGCCCACGTCAGCACCCGGCGGGTCCGGCCGGGCCTCGTGGTCGAACCGATCAGGCGACGCCACAGGTAGAAGTGGACCAGCGTGATCGCGCAGATGACCAGCGACACGAAACCCACAACCGTCACTCGCCCCTCCCGCGCCCACCGGCCGTTCCCGGTGCGCTCCGAAGAACGCCCGGGCCGACGAATGCGTTCCCGGAAGCCGGAAGTTCAGAAACCCGGAAGGGTTCCGGTGCCCGGAAGCTCAAAAGCCTGGAAGCCCCTGAAAGCCCGCGAGCCCCCGAAACCCGGGAGCCCGCAGGCTCCCAAAAGCCCGGGAATCCAGAAGTCTGGATTCTCCCGAGGCTCAGAAGCCCCGAAGCTCCCGAAAACCCGGAAGCTCAGGTGCCTGAGGGCTCCAACGACCCGAAGCTCCAGGTGCCTGGAAGCTCCCGAAACCCTGGAAACGGGACGTCAGGCCTTCGCCTTGGCACGGGTGGTGCGGGGACGCTTGGGCGCCGGGCCGCGGGCGCGGCGGTCGGCGAGGAGCTCGGCGGCGCGCTCGGTCGTGATCTGCTCGACCTCGTCACCCTTGCGCAGGGAGGCGTTGGTCTCGCCGTCGGTGACGTACGGTCCGAACCGCCCCTCCTTCACCACGATCGGCTTCTTGGAGACCGGATCCTCGCCCAGCTCGCGCAGCGGGGGCGCCGCCGCGGCCTGCCTTCCCCTCGCCTTGGGCTGGGCGAACAACTCCTTGGCCCGCTCAAGAGTGATCGTGAACATCTCCTCCTCGGACGCCAGCGAGCGCGAGTCGGTGCCCTTCTTGACGTA
This sequence comes from Streptosporangium sp. NPDC000563, assembly GCF_040299985.1. NCBI lineage: Bacteria > Bacillati > Actinomycetota > Actinomycetes > Streptosporangiales > Streptosporangiaceae > Streptosporangium > Streptosporangium sp. NPDC000563. The sequence goes on from NZ_JBEPDA010000001.1 coordinate 307,721, forward strand.
CGGCCCGAATCTGCCGTTCTGGGCGGTGACCTCCTGGTCGTCGATCACCCCGAGCACGCGGGGCAGCGAGAGGAGCTTCAGGGCGTCTTCCAGGGTGACGGTGTCCAGGGACATCGACTTGAGCAGCGAGCCGGTGCGCGGCTTGACGGCGTCGGCCTTCTTGGTCTTCTTCTTGGCACCGTCGGCCGGCGGCGGCTCCTCGGGAAGGATCTCGGTGACGTACGGACCGTAACGTCCGTCCTTGGCCACGATCACGTGCCCGGTCACCGGGTCCTTGCCCAGCTCCCTGTCACCCGTCGGACGGGAGAACAGCTCCTCGGCCATCTCGGCGGTGAGCTCGTCGGGCGCGAGGTCCTCCGGCACGTTCACCCGGGCGCCGTCGCGGTCAAGGTACGGGCCGTAGCGACCCACCCGGATCATGATGTCGGTGCCCCTGATGGGGAACGAGCTGATCTCCTTGGCGTCGATCTCGCCGAGGTCGGTGACCAGCTCCTTCAGGCCCTCGTCGCCCTCCGCACCGAAGTAGAACCGGCGCAGCTCGGGCACCCGCTCCGCCCGGTCGTTCGCGATGTCGTCGAGGACCTTCTCCATGTCGGCGGTGAAGTCGTAGTCGACGAGGTTTCCGAAGTGCCGCTCCAGCAGGTTCACCACCGCGAACGCCAGGAAGGACGGCACCAGGGCCGTGCCCTTCTTGAAGACGTAGCCGCGGTCCAGGATCGTCCCGATGATCGACGCGTACGTCGACGGGCGGCCGATCTCCCGGTCCTCCAGCTCCTTGATCAGCGACGCCTCGGTGTATCGCGCGGGCGGCTTGGTCGCGTGCGCCAGCACGTTGAGCGCGGACGCGGTGAGCGGGTCGTTCTCGGTGAGGTTCGGCAGGCGCTTCTCGGAGTCGTCCCGGTCGGTGGACGGGTCGTCGGCGCCCTCGACGTAGGCCTTCAGGAAGCCGTGGAAGGTGATCGTCCGGCCGGAGGCGGTGAACTCGACCAGCTCGCCCGAGCTCGACGTGCCGTTCACCTTGACGGTAACCGACTCGCCGACCGCGTCCTTCATCTGGGAGGCCACGGTCCGCTGCCAGATCAGCTCGTACAGGCGGAACATGTCACCGCTCAGCCCGGTCTCGCCCGGCGTGCGGAACTCCTCGCCCGAGGGACGGATCGCCTCGTGCGCCTCCTGCGCGTTCTTGACCTTGCTCGCGTACACGCGCGGCTTGTCGGGCACGTACGCCGCGCCGTACAGCTTGATCGCCTGGCTGCGGGCCGCCGCGACGGCGGTCTCCGACAGCGTGATGCTGTCGGTTCGCATGTAGGTGATGAAGCCGTTCTCGTACAGGCGCTGGGCGACCTGCATGGTCGACTTCGCGGAGAAGCCCAGCTTGCGGCTCGCCTCCTGCTGCAGCGTGGTCGTCCTGAACGGGGCGTACGGCTTGCGGGTGTACGGCTTGCGCTCGACGGACTTGACCTTGTACGAGACCCCGGCGAGGCGCCCGGCCAGGGCACGGGCCGCCTGCTCGTCCAGGTGGAGCACGTCGGCGTTCTTGAGGGTGCCGTTGCTCGCGAAGTCACGGCCCTGGGCGACGCGCTTGCCGTCCACGCCGGTCAGCATGGCGGTGAACTCGTGCGGGATCTCGTCGCGGCCGGTGTCGAGCAGCGCCTGCAGGTCCCAGTAACTCGCGCTGGTGAACGCGAGACGCTCGCGCTCGCGCTCCACGACGAGCCTGGTCGCCACGGACTGCACCCGCCCGGCGGACAGGCGGGGCTTGACCTTCTTCCACAGGACCGGGCTGACCTCGTAGCCGTAGAGGCGGTCGAGGATGCGCCGGGTCTCCTGGGCGTCGACCAGCCTCAGGTTCAGGGCGCGGGGGTTGGCCACCGCCTCCTGGATCGCCCGGGGAGTGATCTCGTGGAACACCATGCGGTGGACCGGCACCTTGGGATTGAGCACCTCACGAAGGTGCCAGGCGATCGCCTCGCCCTCGCGGTCCTCGTCGGTGGCGAGATAGAGCTCGTCGGCGTCCTTGAGCAGCTGCTTGAGCTTGCTCACCTGCGCCTTCTTGTCGTGGTTGACGACATAGAGCGGCTCGAACTCGTGATCCACGTTGACACCGAGGCGTGCCCAGGACTCCCCCTTGTACTTCTCGGGGATGTCGTCGGCCTTCTCGGGGAGATCGCGAATATGTCCGATGCTGGACTCCACGACGTAGCCGCGGCCGAGGTACCCGGCGATGGTCTTCGCCTTGGAAGGCGACTCGACGATCACCAGGCGGGTTCCACCGGCGTTGCCGTTCTTGGCTGGCACGCTGCTTCCTACCTCGCTGTTCGCATTCGTTCCCCGTTTTCTTCCCCTCGGGTTACCCGGTCTCGACCGGGAACACTCCCAAGGGAAGCCGCAAGGACGCAGAATAAAGCCCTATGAGTGTCGACGTCCCCCAGCTCACCCTCGGAGACTAATCGCTGTGCTCGACTACTCCTACTTGGTCCTCCACCTTCCGCGTGGCACATCCCGGGACGCAGCCCGGCGGATACTGACCGAACATGCAGAATACGGCGACTGGGAGCTCGACCGCCTGCGACTGTATCCCGACGGCCGCCGAGACGTTCGACTGCGCCGAAAGATAATACGTGTGACCAGGACGATGTGACTCCGGGTGACTCCGGACATGGCTTTGCCCGCTCCGGGCCGCGCCCCCGGAACGGGCAAAGCTTCGGTGCCTCGCAGGCCGAGCGGACGCCGCGCCACGAGGGCGCGGTCGTCCTGTCTCGCCGCCTTCGAGGCGTTTAGGTGCCTTCCTCAGCGGCTCTGGGAAAGCATGTCCAATGGGTTACTAATGTCTTACTTCTCGCCTTGCTTCCCGTTCCCCTACTTCTTGCCGAAACGGATCCGGCGGGTGGTGCCGAAGACCGTCGCGGCAGCCGCGGCCAGCGCACCGACCAGGAGGGTGACCAGAGAACCGACGTTCATCCCGGTCACGCCGACGGGCTGGGCCGCGCTCATCAGGCCCAGGTCACCGACCGGCAGGGCTCCGGCCGGGGTCGAGGAGGTCAGGTCGGCGACGGGAGCCGACAGCGAGCCCTTTCCGGCCTTCGTGGCCCGGTCGCCCACCTCGCTCGCGGGCGCCGCGGGAACGGCGGGGGCGGCGGGGAACTCGGGCAGCCTCTCGGCGGCAGGGAAGCGCGACCGGTCCGCGGTCGTCGACGACATGCCGGAGGCGGACGTCTGTCCCGCGGCGCCGCCGAGAGCCGGGACGGCCGGGAACGCGGGCAGCAGACCGCTCGTCCTGTGCTTGCCGGGCTTGGAGTCCCAGTCACCGTGGCCCTTGCCGTAACCGCCGTGCCCACCGTGCCCACCAGGGCCGCCGTGGCCACCGGGGCCGCCCCAGTGACCACCGCCGGGGCCACCCCACTGGCCGCCGCCCGGACGCCCGGACGGGCCACCGGCGCGGGAGCCTCCGAGGCAGCCGGCGGCGGCGTCGCCCAGGACCGCCACGGCGTTGCCGCAGATGTTGATCGGCGCGGTGATCGGCGCCACCACCTGGTTGCCGCCCAGCACCGAACCCCGGCCGGACGTGACGTTGCCGCCCGCGCCCGTACCCGCGCCCGCACCGCCCGAGACCGAGGCGCCGCCCCTGCACCCGGCCGCGGCCTGGCCGAGCACGCCGACGGCGTTGCCGCAGACGTTGATCGGCGCGGTGATCGGCGCCACCACCTGGTTACCGCCCAGCACCGAACCCCGGCCGGACGTGACGTTGCCACCCGCGCCGGCGCCACCGCCGCCGCCCACGACGGACGCGCCACCCTGGCAACCGGCGAACGCTCCGCCCAGGACGGCCACCGCGTTGCCGCAGACGTTGATCGGCGCGGTGATCGGCGCCACCACCTGGTTACCGCCCAGCACCGAACCCCGGCCGGACGTGACGTTGCCACCGGCGCCACCCGCACCGCCACCCCGGCCCGTCCCGGCCGACGCCCCTCCCGGGCAGCCCACCGGGCCGTTGCCGACGCTGTTGCCGCAGACCTCGGCGGGGGCGGTGATGGGCGCGACCACCTGGTTGCCGCTACCGGCGCCGAAGCGCCCGTCGGTGTCGTTCCCCGGCCGGCCGTAGCCCCCGGGACCGCCGGGACGGGGACCGCGCTCCCAGTCGTCGCCGTGGCCGCCCGGACGCGGGCCGTGGTCCCAGCCGCCACCGGGACGCGGCCCCTTCCCGTGGTCACCGTGGCCGGGTCCGCCGTGACCGTCAGGCTTACCCGGCCACCCCGGACCGCCGGGGTGACCCGGACCGCCCGGGTGCCCAGGCCCACCGGGGCGACCGGGACCACCCGGGTGGCCAGGACCGCCAGGGTGGCCAGGACCGCCAGGGTGCCTCGGGCCACCCGGCCCGTCGGGCGTGCCGCCGCCGACCTCGGCGCCGCCCTCGCAGCCGGAGAAGGCCTCGCCGACGACGGCGACCGAGTTTCCGCAGATGTTGATCGGCGCGGTGATGGGGGCGACGACCTGGTTGCCGCCCAGCACCGAACCCCGGCCGGACGTGCGGTTGCCGCCGGCTCCACCGGCACCGCCCTGGCCGCTCACCGAGGCACCGCCCCGGCAACCGGCGGTCGCCCCGCCGAAGATCGCGAAGGAGTTGCCGCAGGCGTTGATCGGCGCGGTGATCGGCGCGACCACCTGGTTGCCGCCGCCGATGCTGTGGTCGCCGTTCGTACGGTTGCCACCGGCCCCGCCGCCGCTCCCGCCCTCGTTCCGTACCGAGGAGCCGCCACGGCAGCCCGCCTCGGAGCGGCCGAAGACCGACACCGCGTTGCCACAGGCGTTGACGGGTGCGGTGATGGGGGCGACGACCTGGTTGCCGCCCAGCACCGAACCCCGGCCGGATGTGGTGTTGCCACCGGCGCCCGCACCGCCGCCGTCGCTCTCGACGGCGGCGCCGCCCTCCGAGGAGGCGGACGACTCCCCGGCCACGGCGGCGGAGTTGCCGCTGATGTCGATCGGCAGGGTGATCGGGAGGTTGACCTGGTTGCCGCCGCCGATCGAATGGTCACCGTCGGTGTCGGCGAAGGCCGTACCGCCGCCCATCGCCATGACGCCCAGTGCGAGCAGTGCCGCGGGGGCCGTACCCGTAACCCACGTACGCATGATTGAAGCTCCTAGCATTTCGGGGGGGGACCTGACCCTCGTGAGGGCGTGCGAGGCCATGGGAGGGCCGGAAAGACCCGCACAGCGGAGGCCCCGAGGGCCGTCACGAGGAATGGCAATTGCCTTTTCTTCGGCCTGCTGATCGCTCACCGAACGGAGCGGTTCTCCTGGGGACGGAGGATGAAGGCAGGCTCCGCGACCGGCGGATCACCAGAAAAAAGGGATGGGCCGGTCCGCGAGACGAGATCAGTCAGGAGAGAAAGAAGGGTCGTCCGCCGCTGTGCGGACGACGGGGGGAAGCACGAACGCGGGCGGAACACGCTGCGTCGTCGGCCGCGGGTCGTAGGCGAACCACGCGACATCCCCCGGACCCGGCCCTGGGGTGCCGGATCCACTACCGCTCTGGGGCACGAATCCATTCGCGCCAGAGCCCTGCTCGACGGGGGCGGGCGCCGGGAACTCCGGCTGGGACTGGCTGGTGAGCCCGTCCACACCTCGCCCCGCCATGGCCTCGGCGTTTTCCGTCGCCGAAGGCCCGCCGCCGACCGTGGGGAAGACACCGGCCCCGAGGGCCGGTCCGGAGGCGGCGGTGTGAGCTGTGTGAGAGGTCTGGGAGTGGGCCTCCCCTGCCGTCGCGGTGGTGTCCGCGACCGCGGGAGCGGCACCGAGGAGCCCGAAGACGACCGCGAGCAGCCATGCGACGGCCAGGAGACCGCCGATGGCGAGGGCTCGCATGAAACCCCACCGAGTGCCGGCCGCGAACCGCGCCATCCGGTCAGCCCGGCCGGGGATCGTGTCGTCGACGGGAGGAGTCACGGGCGCGCGTCGAGCAGCGGGCGATGACGCCCTCCACTGCTCGTGCGGCACACGTGCCACGTGACCTCCCCAAACTCCTGGACGGGCCCGCTTGGACGCGGACCATCCCTCAACGGAGAGTTACGGTAGCACCACATCGAGTCAACACAACGGTTTTCCCGGTAAAGGCTCAGCAGCCGTCCAGGAAACGGTCAAGGACCCGGACCCCGAAGCGGAGCGAATCCACCGGAACCCTTTCATCGATGCCATGGAACATCCCGGAGAAGTCCAGGTCGGCGGGGAGCCGCAGCGGCGCGAAGCCGAATCCCCGGATGCCCAGCCTGCTGAACGCCTTGAGGTCCGTTCCTCCCGACAGCGTGTAGGGCACGGCCAGCGCGCCCGGGTCCTCGGCGAGGAGCGCGTCGGCCATCGCGCGCACCAGCGGCCCGTCGAAGCCGGTCTCGATGGCGATGTCGTGGTAGACGAACTCCCTGGTCACGTTGGGGCCGAGCAGTTCGTCGAGCGTCTCGAAGAACTCGTCCTCGTATCCCGGCAGGAAGCGGCCGTCCACGTGCGCGGTCGCGGTCTGCGGGATCACGTTGGCCTTGTACCCCGCCTCCAGCATCGTGGGATTGGCGGTGTTGCGCAGCGTGGCGCCGATCATCCGGGCGAGCGGCCCAAGCTTGGCGACGGTCTTCTCCGCGTCGTCCAGGTCGAGTTCCAGCTCCAGGACCCGGGAGGTCTCCTCAAGGAACGTCCGCACCGTCCGCGTCATCCGGACCGGCCACTCGTACCGGCCGATGCGGCCCACCGCCTCGGCCAGCTCGGTGACCGCGTTCTCGGCGTTGAGCATCGAGCCGTGCCCGGCCCTGCCGGTGGCGGTCAGGCGCATCCAGGCGATGCCCTTCTCCGCGGCCTCGATCAGATAGAGCCTGCGCGCCTCGTCGACGGAGACGCTGAACCCGCCCACCTCGCCGATCGCCTCCGAGCACCCGTCGAACAGGCCCTTGTGCTCGTCGGCGAGCCACTGGGCGCCGTAGTTGCCCCCCGCCTCCTCGTCGGCGGTGAAGGCCAGCACCACGTCCCTCGGCGGCCTGCGCCCCTCGGCGAGCCGCTGCCGCACGACGGCGAGGATCATCGCGTCCATGTTCTTCATGTCGACCGCCCCGCGTCCCCAGACGCAGCCGTCGGCGACCTCGCCGCTGAGCGGGTGCTGGGTCCAGTCGTCGGCGTTGAAGGGGACGACGTCCAGGTGGCCGTGGAGCAGCAGGGCGTCCCGGGAGGAGTCCTCCCCGGCGATGCGGGCGACCACGTTCGCCCTGCGGCTGTCCGACTCCAGGATCTTCGGCTCCAGCCCGACCTCCGCCAGCTTCTCGGCCACGTACTCGGCGGCGGCACGCTCACCGGGCCCCGAATTGTCGCCCGCGTTGGTCGAGTCGATCCTGATCAGGTCGCGGCACAGCCCGACGACCTCGTCCTCAGCGTTGATCGCCGTCATGGTGGACTCCTTGGGGTTTCGGTACGGCTTCCACCTCCCATCCTGCCGCCGGGCACCCCTTCCCGGCACCCCGCCCGCAGCCGCCCTCTTACCGATATGACGGCGGCTCAAGAGTTTGCTAACCTAAGTCCGCCGACGCGGGATGACGGTCCCACGTGCAGGCACCACGTCCGGGTGGCGGAATAGGCAGACGCGCTAGCTTGAGGTGCTAGTGCCCTTTGCGGGGCATGGGGGTTCAAGTCCCCCCTCGGACACGTTCGATTCGCCCATGAGGTCCTGGTCAGACGTAGAGCTGACCAGGATTCTTCTTTTGCCGGGATGATAGGTCAGCCGAACGCCGAGCCCGGCGTACAGCCGGGCCTTCCTGACCGGCTCAGCCTTTCCCAGAATTCGTACTGCGTCACCCATGGTGTTCATCACCTTCGCGAGGTCGTCTCGGGTGAGCTGCCGCCTGCGGTTCGGTTCACGGCGCAGCTGTGCTTCGGCTCGGATCTTCTTGGCCTGTTCCTCTCGGATCCAGCCGGCGACGACAACCGAGAGAGCTTCAACCGTTCGCCCATCTCCTTAGTAGCGTCGATGCCCGGTGGCTGCACGATCCCGGCATGTTGAAGATGTGCCCGCTCACGGTGATTTGAGTTCATAGGTCGAACAGGGCGCGCAGGCGACGAGCGTCGTTTCGGTAGTGTCGCCGGGCGTGGGTCATATTGACGTGCCCGACGTGGCGGAACGCGCCGATCGCGAAGTTTCTACAGGTCGCCATCACCTGGGGCAGACTGCCGGTACAGATCTGACAGGAATCCTCACGGAAGGTGACGTCGCGGATGTGGTGCAGGGCCTCCACTCCGGTGCCAGCGGACGTAGGTGCTTAGATGGGCGGGTCCGGCCAGGTCGACGGGCAGGTTCGTGATGACATAGGCCACCTTTTACTGCTGCCCGAGCCGCGCAGATCGGCGACGTGCCGCACGATCCGCATGACCTGAACCGCGCCGGGGAAGTCGACGCCGTCGGCGAGGGCGGTACGGACGGTGCGGCGTTCGCTGCGGCCGTGACCCCGGTCGCTCTCGGTGTAACCGGTGCCGCGGCACATCACTCTGGCCATGCTCGCCCTGGCCTTCTTGTCCGCGATCGCCGCCACCCAGCACCCCTGCGACGAGGAGTACATCGCGCTGACCATGCCCGAGATCCGCCAGTTGCTGACCGTCCTCGTCCTGAACTCGTACCCCGCACCGCACCGCAGGTTCTGCACCGGTCACAATGACACCGACGTCATCAAGCCACCGCTCGCCGCTGCCACTACCAGCGCAGATCCCAACCATGATCCCGAAGTGTCACTGGAGTCTAGGCGCCGGGTGATCGGAACGCGGAGTCTCTGTCAAGAGACGAAATCTGCGGAGAACTCCGCGATCTCCACAGGTGGCGGAATCGTTAGATGCTCGCGCTCGACGACAGAAGGGGCCTGCTGTTCCTGCGCAAGTATGCTCTTGAGAAGATCGACTTCATGCTTGGTGAGAACCGGCTCTGGCAGTGAGGTGTAGACCTCGCAGTATGCGATGTCGATCTGTTGAACTTGGTTCGGCTCCAATGGGGCGTGACGGGTCGGGTTCAGCTCCAAGACATCGTCCATGACAGCGTGCCGCCCAAGTGGGGAGAGAACTCCGATCACCGGGATACCATCCAGGCTCTGGGCATAGCGTTGCCACTGACGTGACATCTCATCAAGTCCACACCACGAGTAGCCAACGGCAACCCTGCGACAGATATCCTTCGGGATCTTGCCGTAGAGATACGCTCCCTGCCGGAGACTCACCTTCAAGGCCAGGCGAGGGTCTCGCTGGGCCGCTTGGCGCAGGAATTCTCCGCCTTCGGCCAGAGAACCGGCGTTCAACAGGAGGACACCCAGTTCGAAGGCTGCCAGGGCTTGCTGTTTGTCAGCCCAGCCGAGGAGGTCGACACCCCGCGGTCCGAACCACGTCAGCATTCGCTTCCGCTCGGGTGAATCCGATTTTGAGGAGCCAAGGCCGGTCCCAGTGGAGGCGGTGCTACCTGTGGTGTTGCCCACAGATTGATCGATGCTTCCAGCAGAGGCGTTGGGCTCGGAGGCGGAAGAGAGCGTCTTGCCGGCAGCACGGTCGACAACAGCTTCTTCGTCGGCCTGCCGAGGGGCGCCGTTGTGAAGGTAGCTGCAATACCGCTGGTGCCAGTCCGCCATCGTTCCCAGTGCTTCATCAGGATCGATACCGGTCTGTTCCAAGACCTCACGGCAGGCATGCACGAGGCTGGAGACTGTCTCCCACCGAAGGGGAGTCACCCGAATCCCGTTCAGTATGTCGTGGACAGCAGTTTTGCTCAGCGGATGACGTCTGGGCGTGTGGCGAGACAGTGCGCCGTACGACGGGTTTCCTGCTATATCCCGTGCTTCCCTGAGCGCTGCGACGAGCTGTTCGCGCCCCCGGCTTGGGGGATGGCCATTCACGACCATGGACACCGCCGTTCATCATCATTGATGCGATCTCCGAATTGTCCCGCATATCCAAAGCATCAAGAGCATCTACGCGTCCGATTCGATCATCTCGAACCCTCTCGGAACGAACAAGACCAATGATCAACATCTCAATGTGATCATTCTAAATCGTTCCGAATCACCCTGAGCAGCTGGAACGACTCAGAACGATCCGGTGTAGCGCAACGAGGCTTCGAAACAGATGGCTTAACAGAACCTTTGTTCGTTCCACTTCGTTTCGCATCGATCTGACCCCTCCCGCGATGGTCTGTATAGATATGTCCACATTGAGAAGGCGATAGACAGGTAAGCAAGCAAAAGGGAGCTTCCGGTCAATCAATGGTCCGGAAGCTTTTTCAATCCGGAGGTTTGATGATCCTGTACGGCGTGGTGATCAAGGCGATCATCGCTATCGCCCTCTCTGTTGCTGTGGGAGGGGGCGCCGCCCTGCTCGCGCTGCGTTCAGGCAAGTCGCCATCGGCTTCCCTGTTGGTAGGGCTGACCGTCGGGACCGCTGCCTTGGGCGGCTTCTCCCCGATCTTGTTCGGTTAGAGCAGGACCGGCAGAGAACGAAAGGTGTAAAGGAGGGGCCTTTACATGTCGGAGCGCCAACCGTATGGCCGGATACGGCTGGCGCTTCATCACCACCGGTCGTGCGAGCCCTACCCGGTGAGCCGCATCGCAGCACTGGGTCACCGTCGGGGCTGTCGGGATCCTTGCCGAGGAACCAGAGTGCCATGAGTCGGTATGGCGAGGAGTGCGAACCGATCTCCAAAGCCCGGCAGGGCTAGGCCCCAGATTGGAGATCGTCCTCAAGAACTCGTCCGCGCAGGGCCTCTAGTTCCCGCCCCAGAGCGCCCGACCCGACAAGCATCAGGGCGTGTACCGCGCTCACCTCCCGGGCGGATGCCCAAATGCCCGATCCGCAGGCCTGGAACGGGAGGACCTCGATCGAGTGGACCCGGAAAGCGGCCGGGTCCAGGTATCGCATGCCCCCGGTCCCGCACAGGTAGGTTGTGGCGCCTGTCAGCCAGGCCAGATCGGCCAGGCGCTGCGAACGTTCACCGGGTGCGAGCAGATCGCTGCTGTGCAGGATCTGCCCCCGCCACCCGACCTCCTCCAGTAACAGGCGCGTGGACAGCTCCGTCACGTCCGCCAGTCGATCCGTGCTCTCAAACGCGGCGAGTACGAGTTCGAGCCCCCTCTTGAACGACGGCCAGTAGGCACTGTGCCGGTAGTGGTCGGCGAGGAGCTGAGCGACACGGCGACGGCAGCGGGAAGGATCGGCCAGACGCGCTCCGCGGATGGAGGTGGAGCGGCCGTGCGGCAGATGGGTGGAAATGGAGAGCCACTGCGGCTGCCGCGAGCCGTCGAGCGAGGCGAGGCGCGCGCGGTGCTGGTAGTCCCTGCGTGCGAACTGCACGTCGTCCAGGACGATCCAGTAGTCGGCGGTGAACAGCTTGGCCAGCGTCACCAGCCGGGGGAAGAGGTTGGGCTGGTGGATGGCGCACACCTCGCCGTACGGCAGGTCAGGGCGTAAGGAGCCTGCTGTCGAATCCGGCGCGGAGAAGAGCCTGGTAGGCGTCATGGACCTCTCCTGGGACGGGCTGCTTGATGGCGTAGCCAAGCTTGGGGTACTCGATCACGCGCTGGAGGTCGCCGACGAGCATGTCGATGACCAACTTCGGATCACCGATCGAGCTGACGTAGTCATCCAGCTCAAGCGGCTCGGAGGCGCACACCACCTCGACCTCGGGCCATACCTTTCGTGCCGTGGCGTAGGCCCGGCGCTCCATGTACGGCTTGGAGATCAGGAGCACCGAACCGGGCTGAATACCCGCATCGGCTAGCACCTGGCGGGACAGTGCGATGTTCTGGCCGGTGTTGGTAGCGTTCGGCTCCAGCAGAATCGCCTCGTCGGACATGCCGAGGTCGAGCGCGTGCTCGCGGTAGTGGACGGCCTCGCCTCGGGGGAAGCGCGCCGCGGTGGTGGGGCTGGTGGCACCGGAGAAGACAAGCAGCGGGAACCAACCAGCGCGGTGCAAGTCGACCGCCGCGCGTGCCACCCCCAAATCGTGGCTACCCAGGCCGATAGCCACGTCACACCGGCTCAGGTCGTGGTGCATCTGGTGGTAGTCCCAGATGGTGTAGGCGTGCTGCCACTGCTCGTCGGTGATGACCTGCTGCTTGACGCTCACTCGATTGCTCCCTGGTCGCCGTGGCAGAGGAAGGCGGATCTCCCCCTGGATGGTCCGCTGGATGCCCTCGATGCTGCGCAGTTGGTGCGCGAGCCCGTGCTGCGCGGCCTCGCGCGCGGCACGGTCGAGGATCACCACCCCATCATCCACGGTGGCCCGATCCGAAAGCAGGACGTGCCCGTAAGCCGTCTCCAGCCGGACCCGCTGCATGGGCGCATCGGTGACTGCGGTAACGCGAGCGAGGTCGATGAGGCGTAGCGCCTCCGAGAGGTTTCCTGCGCCACGGTGGGCCAGAGCGAGTTTCTGGTGCGCGACGGACCAGTCCTCGGGTTCACCGAGGTTCTCGAACTCGCGGATGGCGGTCGTCATCAGGCGGGCGGCGTAGTCGTTCTTGTCGTTCTTGCTCAGGGCGGTCCCCACCCACAGCCGGGCTCGCGCCCTGTCGCGTGGCGAGAGCCGGTCGTCCACCGCCAGCGCCTCATATTCCTTGGCGGCCTCGTCCAACCGGCCCCCCATCTCGGCGACCACCGCCAACGAAAGGTCAAGCTGCGCGATACGACGGGGGATGTCGAGCTGTCCGTAGATTGATCGGGCGTTGAGGTAGGAGCGGCGAGCGGACAATGGGCCGGCGACTGCTCCTTGGTCGCGTTGGAGGTCGCCGAACAGCGTCGTCGATCGTGCGAACAGGTAAAGGCCCTTGTCGTCCAAGGCGTGCGGGTCGTAGCGGGTGAGCCATCGGTTCAGCAGGTCGGTGGCGTAGCTGAAGCTCTGGCGGCTGAGAGCGACCACAGCCCGGTCAAGGTCGTCCGTCCAGCTCTCGTAGTCCCAGGCCCGTGGTCCCATCTGGGTGACTCTCAGCCCTTGGTCCACGTCCTGGCCGAGTTCCAAGAGCAGCGTCTCGAACCGCAGGTGAGTGGCCGAATTCGCGCGGGCGAGCGCGGTGTCCAGGATGGCTTGGGTGTCCGGACGTGGCCGAGTAGTGGTACCGAGCTGGTCCCACTTCGCCACGGTGCGGGGAGCCACGCCGAGGTGCTGCGCGAACACCCGCACGCTCATCCGCAGGGCTCGGCGAAGTGCACGCGCTTCGAGGCCGGTCCACTCATGCACGGTCGTCACGTCGCTGCTCCCTTCCACGGCCATGGAAGCACGTAGCGGTACCGAGGGCTTACGGAAGTGCAACGCAAGTGCGACAGCGGGTCGTATCCAGCGGGGTCGGGGCTGGCCATGCTCGAAGAGCGGGCCATCAGCCCCGACCACGGTAAGGACGGCTACCTTGTGGACACTCACCGAACAACACGATGTGGACGGCCCGATCGTCTACGGGTACCTGCGGCTGCATCGTTCGACGCCCGAGCGGCACGCCGCCCTGACGGTAGCCCTCGCCCAATACTGCGAGCAGCACGAACTGCAGCTCTGCGGCATCTTCACCGATCGAGGGGCCGCATCGTCGGACGACCCGGCCTTCGCCGGCCTGCTGGACGTCCTTCTCATGTCCGGCGCCTACGGGGTGGTTCTGCCCACTACGCACCACCTGGGCGAGAAGTCCATCGCGACTCGGCGGCGGGAACAGCTGAACGCGATTGGGGCGCGGCTGCTGGTCGTGCGGGGAGCCCTCCGTACCACTGGCTCTTCCGCCGGCCGACCAGTCGTGACTCTGGCCCGCGCCGTTCCCCATGGCCAGCTCGAACCAACTCGCCAAGGACCCCATGATGATTGACACCTTCGTGGCACCACCGCCTAGCAGCGAATTCAACCCGAACGTGCCAGCGGTAGAGCGCACGTACGCCGCGCTCGCAGGCTCCGACAAGGACGGCTTCGAGGCCGACCGTGCAGCCGCCGGCAGGCTGAAGGGGGCGATTCCTGGAGTAACCGAGGTCGTCCAGGAGAACGCAGCGGCTGTCGCGCGGGCTGTCGCCTCCCCGTACACCTTCGTGAAGTGCTCGATGCAGCCCCGGTATGACCCCGGCGCCGTCGAGGTCGCCCAACTGATACAGGCGCGGGCGCCGCGCTGGGTTGTCCTGTGGCGCCCGTACTGGCAGGTCCTGCAGGCGTGGGAGTGCTCCGACCCGCGGCTGTGTCGCACCGTCATGGGGCACAGCGCCGCCGAGCTGTGGCAGCGCATGCAGGAAGCTGAACTTGATCTCTGGCGGGCCTCCCCGCGCGCCATGACCGCGAACCGGCCACCCACCACACCCGTCCCGGGTGGCCGTGAGGATCTGCCAGAGGCGGCCCCGAGACGATCACCGGACCCGGCAGCACCCCGCCGGCCCGGAAGACCTCGGGGCCCCAGACCACACCAGGAGGGAGCGCATCGTGTTCGCGTTTAGTGACGCGTTCCTGGCGGTCGCCGCCGGGTGGCCGTGTTGTTTCTCCTCGTCTTGGCGTGGACAGCCCAGCAGGCTCACAACGTGCGGCCGTCCACGTACTCCGGCGCGGGCCCGTGCCCCTACCCAGCACCCATGCTGCCCCGCGCCGCCTACGACGCCGACGGGCGCGGGCACGAGCAAACCAGCCGAGGCCGGGCCTACCGCGACGTCATCCAGATGTACGCCGCCTGGTGCGCAAGCACCACCTTGACCACACCAGCCGCGGCGAATGGTACGAGGCCGACCCGTACGTGAACCAGGCGGAAGCGGGCTGACTATGCCCCTGCCCGGCTGACGTGGGCACCCCACGTCAGGAACCCGAAACAGGACAAGGAGTAGAGACATGAGCACTCTGACCCCGGAGGAGACGGTCACGGTCGACACGGGAGAGACGTTCGACCCGTTCGCCCTCAACATCGAATTCATCGAGAACACCCCGGCGGCCGACACGGTGCTGATGTGCAGCACCGGCGACAACTGCGGAACCTCCTGCCCGAGCGCCTGCACGACCTCGTAGTCCGCGGGGCGCGAGTTCATACGGGCCCGCGCCCCCCTTTTCCCCAGAACGGAGCGTGAGTGATGACGCGGTCGCGGCGGACCCTGTACCGGTGCACGGGCGCCGGGATGCTGCGCGCGGCGGTGAACCTTTCCGCCCCCGCCTTGCCGCAGTGGCCGGGGCCCGCCGCGTCCCCCGAGCAGTGGCGTTCCTGGCTCGGCCCGATCTGGGCCGATGACACGTTCCGGCGCGCGGTCTCTAGTGCCAGCCTGGACCTGGCCCGCCAGGTGGAGGCAGTCCTGGACGGGCGGTTGTCGAACGCTCGCCGGGCGCGTCGCGCCGCGCTCGCGGTCGCCCGGTACGCCATCAGGTATGAGCACCGGTCCACGCCGTTCGGCCTGTTCGCCGGCGTCTGCCTGGTCGACTTCGGCGAGACATCCGCCGTGCTTGTCGGGGATGAGCATGAGATCGTTACCCGAGCCGCCCCCCGGGCGCTGGACAAGGTGATCAGCGCCCAGGAAGCCGACAGCGTGTCGATGGCGGCCGTCGAGGTGTGCGTCAACAACCTGGTGTATGTGCGCGGCGGCCGCGTCTTCGTGCCGTCCGAGGGCGCGTCGGAGTTCTCCCTCGCACTGACGCCCGCGCTGACGCTCGTTTTCCAAGCGGCCACATCGCCCATCCGGTATGCGGCGCTCGCGGGCAAACTCGCCGCAGAGTTCCCGCAGATGGAGGAACACCGCCAGGCGGCGTTCCTCGCGGAGCTGCTGCGGCTTCGGCTGCTGCTGTCGGCGCTGCGTGCCCCCGCCACGGTCATTGACCCGGCAGCCGTCCTGCCTGCCGTCGCCTTGGACGCCCGCGATCGGGACGCGTGCGTGGACCTACGGCTGGACGCCAAGGTTCGACTACCGGAGACAGTCGCGGTCGAGATGGAAACCGTAGCAACGGTACTGGCCAGGCTCACAGCCAACCCAATCGGCACCCGGGCGTGGCGGAGCTACACCGAGCAGTTCGCCGCCCGATGGGGCGAAGACGCCGAGGTCGGCCTGGAGCAGCTCGTTGACCCAGACAACGGGTTAGGCCTGCCTGACGGGTTCGGCTCGGTGTCCGAGCCGCCACGACCGATGTCGCGGCGCGACCGGCTGCTGTTGGATCTCGCAGGGACCGCCGCCGTCGAACGCCACCGGACGGTGATCCTGTCCGAGCCGCTCATCGAGGAGTTGGAGGCGGCCGCAGGCGAACCCACCGCCCTTGCCCCGCACTTCGAGGTGTGCGCACAGGTCCAAGCCCGTTCCCTCCCAGCGCTTGACCGAGGCGACTTCCGCGTCCGCGTTCACACCGCCTCCAGGGCGGCAGGCACGATGACGGGACGATTCGGGCACCTGTTCCCGCAGGCCGCCGAGCAAGTGGCCCTTCCCACGGTTGACCCTGTGGCGGAACTGGCTCAGTTGTCGTTCCATCCCTCCCGCGTCGAGGCCGACCTGCTCACGCGCACCCCGCAAGTCCTGCCGAAGCTGGTCAGCGTCGGAGAGCACCGGGGCAGCGACGCCATGGTGTTCGTTCCCTCTGATCTGGTCGTGGGTCTGCGCGGTAGCCACCTCTACCTCGCGGTGGCCGCCACCGGGGAGCGCCTAGAGCTGCTCGCGCCGACCGCGCTCAACTTCATGTGGAACAACTTCACCCCGCCGCTGGCCCGGTTCCTGGCCGAGATCAGCCGTGCCGCGACTCCGCAGGTGACCTGGTTCGACTGGGGTGCGGCGTGGACGCTGCCGTTCACGCCGGGGCTGCACTATCGGCGCAGCATCGTCGTTGCCGCCCGCTGGCAGCTTCGGGCCCGCGCCCTGCCCGGCCGTGCGGCATCCCTGGAGGAATGGGCCGCGCAGCTGCACGCCTGGCGCGGCCGAGCGGGTGTGCCGGAGCGTGTGCTCCTGGCCATGGACGACCAACGCCTACTGCTGGACCTCACCGGGGAGATGGACCTGGACGTGCTCCGTACGCACCTGCGCGGCTCCCCCATCGCGGTGCTCTACGAGGCGCCGCCGCCGGACATGAATGGATGGATCGGCGGGCGGGCCCACAGCATCGTCGTCGCGGTCAAGGCGGGCCGATGAGCCCGCCCACGACGCAGGCCCTGGCCGAGGGCGCGCTGGGGATAGCGTTGCTGCACATCGAGCGCGGCAACCTTGCCGCAGCCCGGCCCCTGCTGACCGAGGCGGTCACCGGTGGCGTCAGCACCGGCTCCAACGCCTCTCTGTTCCACGGCGCCCCGGCCCTGGAGTTCGTGCTTGGCCGTGCCGGGCGCGCCGACCAGACCATTCAGACAGCCGTCGACCGGGTCGTGGCCGCCCGGCTCGCCGCGGCCCGCTGCCGACGAAAGGCAACCCGGCTCCCGGCACTGGCAGAGTTCGATCTCATCCGGGGGCTCACCGGGCTGGGGGTGGTGCTGCTTGCCCGAGCAGGCTCGCCGCCGCTGCTGCAGGAGGTGCTGGCCTACCTGGTGACGCTGGCAGTCCCGGCCGAAGCCGATGCCCAGATCCTGCCTGGGTGGTGGTCGCCGGACAGCCCCACGCATGAGGAGATCACCGGTGGCCACGCGAACAACGGTGTGGCCCACGGCATCGCCGGCCCGTTGGCGCTGCTGTCTCTCGCCGCCCGCCGCGGCGTCCTGGTGGAAGGCCAGATAGGCGCCATCAAGACGTTCACGGCCTGGCTGGAGAAGTTCGGCTCCTTCTATTGGATCACCCTGGACCCGCTCGCCGCTGAGGCGTTGCAGGCGCCGCCCCTGCGCCCTTCCTGGTGCTACGGGGACCTTGGTATCGCCCGCACGCTGCAACTGGCAGCCTGCGCGCTCGGCGACGACGCCCGCAGGCAGAAGGCCGAAGAACTCGCCATCGCCGCCCTCACCGATCCGGCCCGGCTGAGCCGGGTCACCGATGCGTCCCTCTGCCACGGCTGGGCCGGGCTGCTGACCGTCACGACCGCCCTCGCCGCCGACAGCCGTACCCCCGACCGGTTCGCCGAGCCCATCCGGCGGACCCGCCAGAGGTTGGAAGCGGGGATCCCCGCACTGTCCAAGCCCGGGTTCATGGAAGGCCGAGCCGGAGCCGTCATGGCGCTGAAGGGCTCCAACGTGACCGGCTGGACCCGCGCCCTGTTGATCAACTGACCCGCCACCACAACCGAGTAGGAGCGTACCGAGGACATGGAATGGAACGACGAGAACCTACCGTTGCCCGACGAACCGAAGTGGTGGCACGCCACCATCCGCTTTCCCGGCGATGCCGGAGCGACCCCGAAGGCTGCGACCGCACTCGCGGCCGCGCTGTCCGGCTGGCGTTTCCACTTCCTGCGCAAGGAAGGCAATCTCCGGCTGCGCACCGAGAGGTCCGCTGCCGACCTGCTCGATCAGCTCGTCGCCGACGAGGTCGCGGCCGGTTGGGTTGGCGGCATCTACGAACCGGAGATCGAAACCTTCGGCGGCGAGCAGGGTATGGCCATCGCCCACGAGGTGTGGTGCGCCGACAGCCCCGCCGCCTTGGCCGAGACCGGCAGCCCGTACGCCCGCGAGCGGTGCATCCTGCTGCTCTCCGCCATGAATCGCGCGGCGGGCCTCGACCCGTTCGAGATCAGCGACGTGTGGGCGACATTCGGTAACCTCCGCCCGGTAATCGACCCACCGCAGGTGGCCCACCAGGCGTCTGCGATCACTGCCATGCGGCGCCTCATGAACGCCGACGCCGCCAAGCGGGACACCACCGAACCCGGCTGGCCTGACCGCGTCGCCGCGTTCGAGGACGCCGGCCGCCGCCTGGCCCGGCTCGCGACCGGTGGGCAACTTCGGCGGGGACTGCGCGCGGTCCTCGCCCACCATGCGATCTTCGCTTTCAACCGCGCGGCCACACCCGTGGCCGAGCAGGCTGCCGCAGCCTGGCTGGGTTGGAACGTCGCCTTCGGAGACGGCACCCCAGCCACCGTGTCCAGCAGTCAGTCCGCACCCGTAACCCTTGTTTCCAAGAGGATGGAGAGCACCATCACCACGACCGACCCAACCGAGCTGCGCAAAACCATGGTGGACAAGCTCACCGGCTCCGGCCACCTGCGCACCCCTGAGATCATCGACGCCTTCCGGAATATCGAGCGCCACCGGTTCATCCCTGACGTCGAGGTCGTCGCCGCCTACGTCGATGACGCCGTGTCGGTGAAGAACGATCGAGACGGCGAGATGATCTCCTGCATCTCCGCGCCGTCGATCGTCGCCACCCAACTGGAGCAACTGGGCGCAGAGCCCGGCCACAAGGTCCTGGAGGCCGGGGCGGCCACCGGCTACAACGCCGCCCTCCTCGGGCGGCTCGTCGCCCCCGGTGGCCGCGTGTGGACGGTGGACGTCGACACTGACCTCGTCAATACCGCAGCGAAGCATCTGGCCGCTGCCGACGCGTCGAACGTGACCGCGCTGCTGGCCGATGGCGCGGCCGGTCTGCCCGAGCATGCCCCGTTCGATCGGATCCAGTTCACCGTGGGCGCCGGTGACATCCCCCTTCCCGTCCTGAATCAACTGGCCCTGGACGGCCGCCTCGTCATCCCGATGCGGATCCGCGGCAGTATCTCCCGCTCCTTCGCCTTCGAGCGCGACGGCGACAGCGAGACCTGGAAGACCGTCTCCTGCGAGATGGCCACGTTCGTCCCGCTGCGCAAAGGCGTATGTGACGACGTCCGTACCGTGGTCCCCATGGCCGGGGAGGGCAATGTCCGGCTGGAAACCTACAGTGAGCAGCTCGTGGACCGGGAGGCGATGCGGACCGTCCTGGACGAGCCCTCCCACCAGGTCTACACGGGCGTGAAGCTCCGGCAGGGTTCACCCTGGGAGTGGGTCTATCTGTGGTTGGCGTGCGTCCTGCCCAACGGCCTGTCTCGGGTACCTGGCCGGCGGCCCGGGTTCACCCCGCATTTCGGGTGGGGTTCGATGGCGGCGCTCGACGGCGACAGCCTGGCCTATCTGACCGTCCGCGAGGGTGAAGACACCGTGGGCCGGTTCTGGGAGATCGGCGTCATCGGTCACGGCCCGCGCGCCGCCTCCCTCGCCGAGCAGGTCGCCTCCGCGATCCAGGAATGGGACCGTGACTACGGCAACGACGCCCCGGCCCCCGGCTTCCGCATGGCCACAGCCGCCAACCGCGACCTGCTGAAGGCCGCTGACTCACGCTTCGTCATCGACAAGACCAACAGCCGACTCGTCATCGACTGGCCGTAGGAAGGGGAGCAGCGTGATGAACCCTGCGATCGCCGCCCGTATCCCGCTGGTCTGCCGACCCAAACCCCCCGGGCTTCCACTGGACAAGCGCATTGCAGAGCTCACCGCGCTAACCACCGAAACACCCGGCGCGGACCACTCCAAGCGGGTGGCCCGCGCCTGCGGTGTCCTCAACTTCTCCGCGCTCATCGCCTCCGACAGCGGCATGCCCGACCTCGCAGCCGAACTGTGCTGGCGGCAGCACAAGATCTTCGCCGAAGCCGAGAGCCTGGACCAGGACATCGCCGTGATGTCGCTGATGCCGCTGGTGAACATCGCCCGACTCCTGATCCGCGAAGGTGAAGGTAGCGCTGCCTTCGCGGTGCTGCAGCAGTTGTACCGGGCCGCCGAGCAACGCGGCGCCACCGTCATCCGCGATCACGCCGTCGACCTGTCGCCGTTGATCCGGACCGTCGCAAACCATCGCACGATCTGTACGGAGCTATGGGTCGCCCTGCTGATCGACGGCGCCAGAGCCCTCGCGAGCGTCGGCCGTTGGACCGAGGCGGCCGAATCCATGGCCGCGCACCGCGGCGTCGGTCAGCGGCTTCTCGACGGCCGCCAGCTCACGATCATGTCGCTGATGGAACAGGGCCTCCCGCAGCAGGCCGCCACCATGATCGACTCCAGTGTTCCCACAGAGCCCTGGGAGAACGCCGTCGCCGCCATCCTGCGTATCTACTGCCGTCCTCCGACCACGTCGACACCACAGGACGAACTGGACCATGCGGGGCGGGAAACTCTCGCGCTGATCATCGACCCCGACCCGATGACCGCAGCGTTCCGGACCCGGCTCGCCCTGACCGTGCTCGACCTGACCGCCGACCGAGCCACGGCATATGACTCCGACCTGCGGTCCGCTGTCGTCGGCGTGGCCTGCTCGGACGCCTACGCTGCCCGAGAGGTCATGGGGCACCACGGGATGCGCTCCCGCATGACCCCGCAGCAGGAACAGGAAGTCGCCGGCATGCTCACCGCCTCGGGGTTCGGCGCCGGGCACCTCCCAGCAGCCCACCTGGATGCCCTCACTGCCGCAGTCCGTCACGGCGAGGACAGCCTGCGTGCCCTGCTTGCCGAGCTACACGGAGCGGCCTGAGCCGACCTATGATCGCTACTCCGGCCGTGGTTGCAAACCCCGCACTCCAATCACGGCAACCGCCCGGCGCAGGCCCGAACCGGGTTTCGGTCGTACAGCCGCCGAACCTCTCCCGCCGTGAATCGCTCCGATTCTGATGGAGGCTCTGGTGTGTCTCGAGTCCGGTGGAGTCGCGTTTCTGGCACACGACACCAATTTCCTGTTGACCTCCGCCCCGGACATCAGGGCCGTAGGGTTCCTGTTCCTTCGGTTCTACAGAGGCGAACGTGCTGGGATTACCGGGAGCAGACCCAGAGACCTCAGTATGCGTCCGGTATCGGCTCCGTCAATGATCATATAGAAACGGGGGTGCCGGACATCGTGAGCGTAGGCGTCCATCATGCCAACCACGCTCGGCTTGATCTGATGACAGTGCTGCAGAACGAATAGCTCCGCGGGCTCGGTGAACAGCCGGTCGATTTGGTCACCGTTCTTGCCGAGGGCCTTGACGTCCATCACGCGAGGGAAGCCCGGCCCCTTGAACAACCACGCAGCCGACATTTGGCGCCCGCGGGCGAACACTCGTGACGTATAGAGGTCGGAACGCTCGCCACCCCAGTCCTTCGGAACGTACGACTCGCCGACCAGCCCGGCAAAGGCACGTTTCACTGTGTCCTCCGGCACACGGAGGACCGCTTCGCTTTCGGCCTCAGTGAGGGGAGAGGTGAAGTCGATCCCGCTGAACTGGCTGATATCGCTGGGGTAAACCCGAGCTCCCGGCGCTGGGCCGGCGGCAAGGTCGTCATCGACGAATGATCTAGTTCCGATGAAGACCGGCCTGAGCTCGATTCGCTCTGCGCCTAGATTGGTGACCGTCCCGATCAGGTAGACCTGCCTGTTCCCGCTGAGGCTACCGGGCGCGGAGGAACTGGCGATTCTTGCCGCGTTGAATGTCCCGGTGACGCGCACTGGGTCGCCCGCGTCGAGCACTGCTGTGAAGCTCGCGGGCTTGAAGCCTGGGGCGTCGCGGTCCCGGTCTCGCTGGAACGCAAACTCCAGCTCGGTGCCGACGACTTGCCCCACGCGTAGGTCCCGCTCCAGTACACGCCTCGCCAGTTCGCCGACTCCCAGCGAGGAGAGCGCCTCGGCGAGTTCTGCAGCGAGCACGTAGGGCAGCGCTGCCTCAGGATCGTTCCTGCGGGCCGCCCTCGCCCGTGCGGACTCCGTTCGCTGTTTTCCGAGGAGGGACTGAACCTGGTCCTGGTGCAGGAAGTATGGCTCGAGCGCAATGCGCACCATCGACAACATGATCCTTTCAGCTGAGGTAAACCAGAATTTTCTGTGCCTGGCAGTGCTGGGACGGCGAGGAAACGGTCACAGGACGTCCTTGAGCAGGCGGAGGAATTCGTCCACGTCTTGTGGCCGGTCGGTTGGCCTGTGGCGGGTAGCCTCCGTTACTGCGGCTACCCATGGCCCCCTGGCGGGCAGCAATGGGAGATTCTGCTCCGGTCGTTCCCCGGTCAGGATGGCTGCGATGAGCCGCCCGATGCTGTAGACGTCGGCAGCGGCCGTGACGTTGTGGGGGTTTCCGGACGACAGCTCCGGTGCGGCGAATCCCTCGGAGCCGAAGCCGGTGCCGGTCCGAGTACGGCGCGGAATGCTAGTTTCCCCTCGGGGCTGTCTGCCGAGCCCCCAGTCCGCTACGACCCACTTGCCGTTGAGAAGCAGGACATTGGCTGGCTTAATATCTCGGTGGATCCTGCCGTCGGTGTGTGGGCGACGCAGTCCTTCGCAGACCGCTATGACGAGCTCCCGGAGGGCTCCTGTTTCCCGCTGTAGGCGTTCCACATGGCTGGCGGCACTGCCGTTCGCGAGCGGCATGACGAACCATCGCCCGTCTGGGTCGGAATCCAGGACCGGCATGACGTTTGGGTGCTCTCCGTAGAGGTGCCCGATGAAGATCTCGCGGCGCATGCGGTGTAGGGCGTCTTCATCGCTGAAGCGGAGTTGCTTCAGCGCAATGGGGATGCGGGTGTGTTTGTGCATACCGCTGTAGACCGCACCCTGACCACCTTCGGCGAGCGGCTCGTGGTCCCTGTTGTAGTCCGCCTTCGTTCCGCGCTTGAGCCAGTGCACAGCGGCCCACGGCGCGGCCCCGCCTGTGTCGGTCGTGGCGTCGTCAGTAGGGAAGGCGCGGGCTGCCTCGATGACGTGGTCACGGTAGGGCCCGTCCCGTTGTGCTCTGAGGATGGCTACCAGTGGTGCGGCGGCGGGATAATTGGCGAGCTCTGCAGCGAGAAGGCATGCCTCGTCGTCCTGAGCGGCCCGGCGAGTGGCGCGCTGGCTGTCTTGCTCTTGCCTGGCCGCCCGCAAGTCAGGATTAGGGATCCAGCCTCGGGGTGGGTGACAGATTGTGCCTGATCGGTAGTCGAGTTCGAGGCCAACGCACCCTGCTCGGGCCAAGGCGAGCGACACGTCATCGGTACGATCACCGAGTCTGGTGGCGATGGTGTTCCATCGGCGAGGCGCGCTGGTGGCCCAGTTCCAATCAGCGTTGTTGACGAGTCCGTCTGGCCGCTTTGGTGGAGTGGGTGGGTACGCGCGCAGGTGTACCCGCCGGACTTTCGGGCGGCCGTAGCGGTCGTGGTCGAAGGTGCCATCAGCGTGTGTTGGCTGTGCATAGGCGCGGAGCCCCTCGGGCACACCGGGGTGGCCGGGCATGGGAAATTCCCCCGTTGGATGAGAAGGTTCGGTCATGCCGCGCCCTCATCAGAGTTACCCTCTTCGGGCTCATCGCCGGCGATGTCGGCGGCAGGGCGGTAGGAAGTCAACCATTCCCGGAGTAATTCGACGCGGGCGCGGTTGCTTTCATCTCCAACGATGACAGGTGCTTCGTTATAGGCCATGCTGTCGGAGCGGCGACGGAGTTTGATGTAGAGCCCAGTTGCCTGAATGGCATAGCGCTCCATGTCATCTTGTAATGCACCGATCACGGTAATGTCGCGATCCTTCCCGATTCGCTCGAACAGCGCGACCGCCTCACGGCGATGCTCCTTGCCGAGGTTGCGGCCGAGTTCGTCGAGGACGAGCAGCAAGGGGCGACTGCCTCCTCCGGCAAGCGCAGCTGCGCACACCAGCTTGACGGCCTTCTCGTCCATTTGGGCGGTGTTGCTGCGAAGGTTGTAGACGGACATCCGTTGTCCCTCAGCACGCCGCCACTTTGGAGTAACGGTCCATCGCCACGGCTGATCAGACTCTGCGGGCGGCTCGGGTTCCGGGTAGTCCAGGCTCGCCCCGTAGCCGCCGTATCCCAGGTCGAGGCGATCGAATTCTTCGCTGACTTTTTTGAGCCTCGCCTTGATCCCCAGAGCAAGCGAAGCCCGGTGCGCACGCGAGGTCTGCTCAGCTTCGCTCAAGCCCTTCCGAGCCACCTCCAAGTCACCGGTGCGTTGTGCACGTTGCTGGGCGATTTGCTGCTGCTCGTAAAGGTCATGCTGTTCGGTCTGGGCCAAGTGGGTACGCAGAGCGCGGATGAGCGCGGGAATCAGTCCGACTCGAGTGTCCAACCCGCCGCGTTGCCAGCCTTGTCCGATGAAAAGTTCCCGGATCTCGGCGGGCATTTCATCGTGCGGTGCGCCCTCGGGGAAGCACCGACGCAGGACCTCATTGACTTGATAGCAGGTCTCCTCGTTCCACCCTGTGGTGGTACGGACCTGCTGCTCGGCGTCCAGGTCCAGTAGAAACCGTTGCGCGGAACGGGGTGAGTCTCCCCAGGCCGCCTCGCGACCCGGCAGGTCCAGAGCCAGCCGGTCATCGATGAGCTTCATCTTGGTCTTGTCCTGCTCAGTCAGCTCACCCTCAAGACGACGTTTGGTGCCACGCAGGTTCTCGATCCGTTCCTCGCGTGCTTTCCTCGTGCCCAGCGCGTCGATATAGGCCAGGTGGGCGGCGTCCAACACGGGCTTCAGCGCATCACGTCGTTCCATTCTCACCCGATTGGCATCTCGCAGCTCGGACATCTTCAGCGCGGTCGCGTCCGCTTCTTCGCCGGCCACGGCCGCTTCGGTACGGGTTGTAGCTCGGAACAGCGTCAATCGGACCCTGGTGAGAAGCTTGTTGGCTTCGGCGAGAAGATCGGCTTTCTCTCGATGTTCAGCGCGGGCAGAGGCGATGCGCGCGGCTCGGCCCGTGAGTGGTTCTGCGAATTCGCCCACCACAATTACCCCGGCGGTCACGTCGATCTCTGCGGGATGGGTGCCCGCCCGGTCGACCATCGCGGTCAAGAATGTGGTGAGGTCGAACCTCCTATCTGCGCTCACAGGCAGGTTGTTGCTGTGGGTGGGCGCGTGCGCACGAGGCGGGTCAGCGATGACCAGCATCGTCGCCCCTGATCGACCCGCTAGCATCTCTTGGGCTCGGTCAACGTACCCACGTAGAACCACGACAGCACCGCGATAGGGTATAAGGCGGGGCTCCCAACTACGCCGCTGGTCAGGGTTGAGCTGGATGACATCCAACAATGCGGCGGCGGGGATATTCTCCTTACGCAACACCTGTAGCTCGTCCGCGGCAATGTCCTCACCGGATTCAGTGGCGGCCAGCAGCGCGCTCGCTCGCTTCTCGGCATCTTCAGCGACTCCCTGTGCACCGAGCGCTTGTTCGACGGCCGTGTGAGCGTCGGCCTCCTCAGCCTGCGCGGTCTCGACGCTACGTCCGTCAGCAGCGCGAGCCTTATCCCGGAGCTCCCGATGTTTCGTGTCCAGGTCTTCCAAATTCCGGACGGCGACTTGATGTTCGGTGTCCAGGCCCTGATCTCGCCCCTTGAGTTCTTCCCAGCGTCCTACGGCTTCGCTGAAGCTCCGGTTGAACTCCTCATCGTCGGTCAGCCTGGCAAGGTCGCCATCCACGGTGGACAATTGTGTCTGCAGTTCTGCAGCACGGATGTCCAACGCGCTGAGCTCGATGCGGATCTCGTCGAAGCGTGCGACCCCGTCAACGAAATGTCGGGCACAGCGGGCTCCCCACGAAACGTTCGCATCGCCCAATAGGCGACGAGCTTCGCCGCGCAGGGCGATGCCAGCCTCAACGACCGCCATTTCGTCTTCCCAGCCCACGAGGTCGCTTACCGCCTTGCGAACTTCGGTGCGATGGGTGTGCTCAGCCGACCTGAGGGCCTGCTCTTGCTCGAGTTCGCGATCCAACCCGGTCAGCGTGGCGATGGCGTCGAAGATCCTTCGTGGGTCCAGGTCGTTGAGAGGTTGGGCCAACAGGTTGGCCGCTGGGCTGGAACGCACCGAGGTCGACAGAAAAGACACACACCGCACGTGTCTGCCGTAGAGGACGGACGCGAGCCGGTTCGCGTGAAAATCGGTGCGTCCGTTGCTGGCCGGGAGTGCGTCCCAGAGCGCGTCGACTCCTGCGGCACGTTCGGACTCGGTCGCCCCGTAGGGGACATAGAGGCTGTCCTGCCAGCGCAGGTGTACGTATGAGGCTTTGCGGTTAATCCGCAGCCACACGGTCAGGGCGCTGGCCGACAGCTCGTCGGCCGTGTCAGCGCGGGGGTCGGCGAACACTCCGATCACGTATCCCCAGTCAACGTTGGACCAGCGGCCTTCTTGTGCGGCAAGTTCGGCGGTGAACAACAACTCCGCGGCCCCGGCAGCGCCACTGGCCAGCCGCCATTGCTCATCGGCGTGCAGCAGGCTCACAGCGGCGATTAGTGAGGACTTCCCGGCGCCGTTGGAGTCCTTCGGGCCTTGGCCCGCGACCGTAACCAGGCCCCGGCTGACCATCGGTATGGGGTGTGTGGACAGCCGGGAGATGTTGACCACTTGGACTCCGACCAACACCCGCTCGCCGACAACGTCGAACGGGCCGGAATCGCCGCCCGCCGCAGACCAGGTTCGGGTTGTGCTCACCGTTCTCCTCGGGGATGTGCGCGGCGTGCTCGTATCGCGGCAGCCAGCGGGCTGTGCGGTGCGGCGGCCAGAATCAGCTCTTGCTGCAACGCGTGACGTGCCATGGGTGTCAGCCGGTGAAGTTGGGGACCGG
The DNA here is from genome assembly GCF_040299985.1 of Streptosporangium sp. NPDC000563. Lineage (NCBI taxonomy): Bacteria > Bacillati > Actinomycetota > Actinomycetes > Streptosporangiales > Streptosporangiaceae > Streptosporangium > Streptosporangium sp. NPDC000563. The sequence continues at coordinate 335,117 of NZ_JBEPDA010000001.1, forward strand.
GCAAGTAGGCAGGCCCGCCCGCAGAACCTTGTCCACGAGTAGGCGCGAGCTGCACGAGTCCAGCGGCGCGCAACCTCTGCAGAGCGGCACGAACGTCGCCCTTTCCTAGCTGTGCGTAGCGAAGCAACTCATCGGCCGGCGTCGGTCGCGCGGAGATCCAGGAGTCGCCGGACAATATTCCCTGGCTGCGGGGAATCGCGACCGAGTGAATCAACACCAGCACGAGCACGGCCCGGTCGATGACCGGGAGGGCGTTCCAACCTTCGGCAGTCAGCTCGGCGGCGATGTCGTCGCGGTACCCCGACGTCCACTGCGCGTCTCCCACCGGTACCAGCGTCCGTCCCACTCGATACAACAGCCGCTGAAGAACCCGGCGTAGGGTGGCATCCCGCAACGCCAGCATCTGCGCCTCGGGCACCGGGTGGGCGCTGTGTTCTACCGCCGCCAATGCAGCCAGGACTTCGTCGCGGTGCTGTTCGCTTAGCTCGGCGAGGATCGGCTCGAATACCGGATTCGCCGCGTTTGCGCTGGTCATCACAGCCCCTCAGCGTCGCTGCGGCTGGTGTCGGCGGAGGAGGGCAACATCCGCCTCAGCTCGCGTAGGGCGCTGAGGTCCGCAGATCCCCACGCCGCGACTCGCGGACCGAGCCGCACCGTCTGGCCGGGCTCGTCCCACAGGAGCCAGGCGGCGCCAGCCAGGCGCCGGAGTGCAGCGAGCAAGGCTCGGTTGGAGGCGGCCTCGTCCCGGTTGGTGATCTCCCCGAACACCGCTGCCACTTCATCCTTAGACGCGCGCGTCCCTGGCCATATCGGTCCGGTCGGTTCCGCCCAGCAGCAGCGCAGGCACGCGACGAGCACGCGCGCGGTGTCGTTGGGTTGTTCGACGGCAAGCACAGGCAGTCCCAACTCTTCCGACACGCTTGGTCTCGCCCCCTCGGGAAGCACGGCCAGCAGCCACACCGCCGTGACATCGGGCTCGACCAGGCGCTGCATTCCCGCTGGGAAGGCGCTGCTCGGTGCTACGCGCTGCGGGCCGGCGGCGCGGACGCGCGCCCACCACAGTGCCGTTTCCGGCTCGTTCACCCCGCGTCTCCCCACACCCGGTCACCGCGCCGGAAGCACCCATGCGATGTCCAGGACGGGCTGGCCGCCACCTCGATCCGTACGCCGTCCCGCCACACGAGTTCGTAGTCGAGGTCAGGGTGGTGATGGATGGCGGTGACCTCAGCGAGCACGCGACGTACGGACATCCAGTCGCCAGCGTCATCCAGCACATCGACAACGCTCACCGAGTTCGAGTGCGCTAGCAGTCGCTCCGCGATGGCCCTGAGTTCCTCCACGTCATCAGCGATACCAGCATCGGCCTCGGGTTCCAGCTCAGTGTCGTCCGAGCGAGGAGGCGGAACCCGCGCCGTGCTGATCTGGCGTCCCGCCTCTACTGCCTCGATCAGCGCTTGTGGTGAGAACCAGGGCGCGGGCGCGTCGAAGACGAACCGGTCGAGCACCGCAGCTAGTGCCTTGGGGCTCGACTCGCGGCCGAAGGTACGCCATGCTTCCACCGGAAGCAGGCCCAACGCGCGAGTGGTGCCTGCTTGCGCGATCAGGCGGCCCGCCGCCGCGTCGATCGCGTCCGCGTAGGCGGCGAGCGCGATCCGGAGTTCCGCGCAGTCGCGATCGAGTTCGGGCCATCTACCCAGCACGACAGCGTGGACGTCCTTGGCCTGGCCAATCAGCGACTCGTTACCCCACAGGAGTTGAGCGTTGTCGCCGAGTGTCTCGGCTGTGCTGCCCGCTGCCAGGATGGCCAGTTCATTACCCAACAACCTGAACACCTTGGTCAACCGGCGCACCGAGGCCGCGCCGTCGGCGGATGTGGCGTTGGTGCTCTTGACGTTCAATTGCTCCAGCGTCAGTAGCTGGTGCAGTTCCGACTGGCCGCCCTGCTCTGCCATACGCCGCAAGAACAGCAGCATCACATAGGGCGCGAACGCTGCGCGATGGTAGCGCTCATTCGGCCGGTCAACGACTTTGTTGATCGCGCCGTAATCACGTAGAACCTCGAACCGCCGCCCTGCTATCTGAGCGCCCCATTGTCGGCAGGCGGCGACCGCCTGTTCCGCGGTCAGCCCCTCGCTGCCCGCCTCGGCGAAGGCTTCCAAGATTGCTTCATCAACATCGATCGTGGTCGAATCCACGATCATCGCCCCGGCCTCGCGAGCGAGCACCGCGAAGATCTGGCGGTAGACCCGCAGCACCGCTGCCTCACTGGCGAGATCGTCCAAGGTCAGCTCTGGCGGGTCGGTCAACGCGATCGCTCCTGTCTCCGGCCGTGCACGGACCCCATTGCGCTCGGCGCCGACGCGGAGCGCGGCGTCCAAGTTTAGGCACAAACAAGATGTCTCGCGATGGACTGTAGGCAGGTTGATTAGGACAGTTTCATGTGGGCTCTGTCCCACGTTTCGTGATCGAGACGAGTACCGCTCCAGAATCCACCGTGTGTTACCTGGCGTGGTCGTTCACCAAAGCGATTAGCTTAGGATGATCGTTTCGCCTCGCCCCGCTTCAAAACTCGCACACACGGTCTGGGCTGGTGCTCATTTGGGGCACTGCACGACTCAAGGGTGGTCGTTGATCGTCCTGCGGATAATCTCCACCGCTGTATCCGGCCTCCAATTGGTGTGGCAAATAGAGCCAAAATGCATCGAACGGGTATAAATTGGATGCTTAAGGCCGCGCCACGGGCGTCGAGGGCCCGGGAACTCCGAAGCGGCGGTAGCACGACGACCCGTCTGGATTCCGCGTCAGGCTGCACCTCTTCGGCCCCGACCACTACGACCGGCCCCACAACCACCGCTGGACCTACTCCGCCCACCCGCTGTCCGGCACCGAAGACGGCTTCGACGACACCACCGACGTCGCCGCCTTCCAATCCCTAATGGTCCGCACCAAACAGCCCGGCCCCGGCTACACCCTGCACCACAGCATGGTGCACGCCGCCATCGCCCAACCCCACACCGTCTCCCTCATTGTGCGAGAACCAGCCGTCAAGGACCGCTTCCTCGTAACCAACCGAACCACCGGCCAGGTCTGGTGACAGTACGGAGCCGCCGAGTCAGTGGCCGAGGCCGCCGCCAACCGAATGGCACCCGCCCAGATCTCCGACTGCGTAGCTCGATTGGAAAAGCTCGTGCTCATTTGACCCGCCTCGTAATAGGCTCAGCTTCTGCGACAGGCTTGATGTTGACCGGCCGCCCAGCACAGTCGGTCAACATCGTCACCACCGCGACAGCAACCGCCGAGGCGTCCCTCAGTCTGAACACGGATTCGACCAGATGACGGATGTCAACATCAGTTCATCGAACCCACGTCGGCGCTGAGTTCGCGGTGAGCCCTGGTTCAGGATCGGCGTCCTCTGCCGAGAGGTAAACGGGCTCGCTCTGCGCCGACGAGCCAGAAGTGATGATGATCGACATGAGCATCTTCTCGGCGATCGAGCGAACCGACGGGTCTCACGCCCGGCATGGAGAAAGCCACTCCCAATTCATCGACTGTGTCGCAGGCAACTACTGGAACCAAGTCAGGGATCTGATCGAGACCTGGTTCTCTCACCTCTGTTCAGATGCCCAAGAGGTCCTTCATCCGGCTAATTCCCTAAGCAGCTAGTGTCCGACCGCGCCACAGCGCCTCAGAAATGTTCATTTGTAGTTAATAAACCCGAAGCTAGAGGTCATATAGAAGAGGCTCTCCATTACGGAATCCTCCACCTGATGGTCAGATATGACAAGTGGTGTGGTAATTGATGTCGACATCGATGGAGGCAAAAGCGACGGCGCCTCGCCAAATTCAGTAAAGTCGATCATGTCCATCAGACCCAAAACCCGATCATGACCAAGATTAGGTGGCCGTTCACTGTCAATGTGCAACTCAACTCTGGTAGGACCTGCTGGCCGCATCCGAAGTAAATCGTTGGTCACTGCCAACGGGAGGCTTCGCGTGGCCAGCATCCACGCCACGATGAACATTTCTCCCAGTTCGTCGGCGCTCAACCGGCGTACAGAACTGACCAGAGAGGAGTCATCCTTTTGCACATCGTCAGGGAGTGCCGAGAAATCTACCCGGAAATCGACTGTGCTCAATAACTGGAACTGCATCCCTGCGGGAAGTTGCAGGCGCGCCCAAGCGGCAACGGCCGTGCGGCCGTCTACTCCCGGAACTTTAATACGGTAGCTGACATTTCTTCGATTGTTGCTTCCCTCACTGTCTGGGGTCCGTTCCCATCTATCGGGGATTGAGCCACAGCCCAGTCGATCGGCGACCGAGCCAACGGTCCCGTGGAACCATCCTTGCGGGAGCATCTCCTCCAGCAAGCGGCGACGTTCGCCTGCGACCTCGAGATCATCCACTGCCCATGCAATTCGCGCTGCACACCGCAGACGCAAGTCCATTGGGGACAACCCGATGCTCCATCGATCTCGCTCGCGTGTTTCCAATGTGCATTGCCGCTGGGGCTCCCAGCCCCAGCTACCATCAGAACGGCGGCTCAAATTTCCAGGACCCCAACTGCCACCGGCAAGCACAACCGGAGACGTATCGGCTGTAATTAGAGTCGGCTTACCGATTGGAGAGAAGGGATAGCCGACCGCATCGAGTCGGCCCAATCCGGATCCGGCAGCACCAATTGAGTCCCAGACCTGAGCGTCTACTACGACAGCTCGATCAGGGTGCCCCCGTAGAGCGCAAATTACTACCGGCCCACGACTAGGAGTTCCAGTGAAGTGCTGAACCCACCCTGGGCCGTCCTCATACACCTCACCTGAGGCGGTGCCCATAATATGTCGTCCACCAGTGGCCTGATAGGCCGCTTGGAAAGCGCGTTCAAGGTGGGGTTGTGCCTGACCCACGCGAAAAAATTCTGCACCTTTCACGCTGCCATCACTATCCAATTGATGGAACACCGCTGGCCACAGTTCGGCTACAGCTTCGTCGATCCTGGAGAGGTCGAATTCTCGGTGACCGTTTCTGACTTGGCGGGCCACCCAGTTAGCCCCGGACTCTACGTCCTTCTCCCGGTATGGCAGTCCGAGAGCACGCATATGTGCTGCGACCTCATTACACAGCCGCGACATATTAACTCCGGCATCGAATCGGAGGATCTCCAGCAATTCCAGCAGAACGGGCTCGGTGACACCGAGAAATTCCATCCACTGCCGACGGGCTTTGCCCACCGCCGAACCCGGCCCACCCTCACCTGCTCGGGGCATCAGCAATTGAGTTCGAGCGTCGCACAGCGAGGTCAGCGGATCTGCGGGATCCATCGACCGATTGGTGATCAGTGAGAGCTCTACCGGAGTGCCGCTGGTGGTCAGTTCCCGCCACGCCACAACAATCTTGCTGAGGATCGACGGCCCGCCAGAGCTGCTCAGCTCAAGAAGATACGGCCTGTTAATGAGCCTGCTGGCGTCCACGGCGTACTTGACTTGACTATAGGAGTGCGGTGGCTCGCGCCGGCGCCGGACGACATCGTCTAGATTCCCTGCACCATCGACTTCAGCCCCTACCGCAATAACCGGATTTGCCGCTCCAACGGCCCTATCGGTCAAAGCCGCGACGCAAGCGTCCCAGGCATGCACCCACTGGTAGTGGTCACCAGCGATACGGACACCAGTTCTGGACGGCGACGGCAACGAACCCACGTTCGCATTCTCCCGCAACGCGAGAGCTGCTTGCAGCCTTCTGGCTACAAGCAGTCGAAGGCGGTCAAGGCATCGCCTCTCGAACGCAATCTTGATCTTCAGTCCACCGATGTGGTCGCGCAAGTTCTAGTCCATGGCTCCGCCCACACGGGTGGGGAACACGATCGCACCGTCGACGACGCGGCAGTTCACCGGCAGACCATCGGAGCGTACGAGCCTCCAAATGCCACCCGAGCGAAGCGGCCGAGGGGCATTAGACGAGCACACTCCTCGCGGCTGAGTTCCTTGAGCGTGCCGCTGATCACCGGATCGCCACCGAGCACCCCGTTACCGATGTCCTTTACTACGCGCCACAAGCCTCGCTCGTGCCGGTCGAACGGAGGCCTTCCGTCGGCGGCACGACACTCTCTGAATCGGCCACCTCGACGATGGCGTGGGCCCGCTCCTTCTCCACCTCGGCGATGATCTCCTCGGCCTCACGCTGTTCCAGTCCCCACCGGCTCATCAGCGGTCGTCGGCCGACCCGCTGATTGCCCTCACCGAGGCTCTCGATATAGGTGAGCCGCGCCGCCTCGTACCGGTCGGTGGGCAGCAGCGGCACTACGCGTTCCACCTCAACGAGAGTCTCAACGGGCTGGCACACGTGGTCCTTGGCTAGCGTCTCGGTGGACGGTTGCCGGGTGTTTCGGACGATCCACATCAGTAGCTCGTACGCACCCGCGAAGGCCAGCGGTGCCAGAGCGCTGACCAGGCGCGATCCGAGTCCGCCGGACCAGCCGTGCGCCACGTTCGCCGCCAGCGTCACCGCCCCGCCCAATGCAAGCGCCACCCATGCCAGCACCGGCACACGTAGCCGACGACGCGAGCAGTAAACCATCACCAGCGACGCCATGACGATCACACCGTCGGACATCGCCGGATACAGAATGGCCATGTCGTGCCGCTCGCCCAGAGCGATCGCCAGACCGTAGAAGTGGTGGTACGAGACGTAGGCGGCCGCGCCGGCGACCGCCAGCAGGACAGCCACCGCAAAGCCCAGGATGATCCGGTCCCCAGCCCGATCGCGCTGGGTGCGCTCGCCCCAAGCCCCTTCGATCGGAACCACCTCCCCGGCGATTTCTGGTGTCGAGGGGCGGCGCAGGGCCTGGCTTCCGGGTTGATCTGGTTGCTGGGATGCAGGAAGGGGTTCGGTGCTGCGATCACCGAGCTCCTGCCCCCTTACCACCGCTGCCCTGAGCGCAGTTGAGATCGTCTGCTGAGGATCCTGAACTGGCGGTTGCCGAGCTTCCCTGGCATAGTCGTGTGCCGCGAAATCAGACCTGACCTCGTTGAGGTGGGTGTGGGCACCGCCCCCTCTCCGCGCGCCTATTCCGGGCATGAGAGGTCCAGCCACGGAGCGTCGGTGCTGCTCAGGAGATGGGCGAACGGTTCAAGTCCCCCCTCGGACACGTTCGATTCGCCCATGAGGTCCTGGTCAGACGTAGAGCTGACCAGGATTCTTCTTTTGCCGGGATGATAGGTCAGCCGAACGCCGAGCCCGGCGTACAGCCGAGCCTTCCTGACCGGCTCAGCCTTTCCCAGAAGAGGTTTCTGCAGGTCGCCATCACCTGGGGCAGGCTGCGGGTGCGGATTGGGCCGACGTTCTCACTCGCGGATGTGGTGCAGGGCCTCCCCCCGGTGTCGGCGGACGTAGGTGCTCAGATGGGCGGGTCCAGATCCCGTGCTTCCCTGAGCGCTGCGACGCGCCGTTCGCACCCCTGGCTCGAGGGATAGCCATTCACGACCATGGACACCGCCGTTCATCATCATTGATGCGATCTCCGAATTGCCCGCATATCCAAAGCATCAAGAGCATCTATGCGTCCGATTCGATCATCTCGAACCCTCTCGGGACGAATAAGACCAATGATCAATATCTCAATATGATCATTCTGATCGTTCCGGATCGCCCTGAGCAGGGGGAACAGCGTGATGAACCCTGCGATCGCCGCCCGTATCCCGACCGTTCAAGAAGCAGGCCGCTCGGCCCGCGCCATCCTGCTTGCCTCATCCGAAGGACCGGGGTCAGGGGTGTGTGCCCGGGTGAAGGGCTCGGGCACACAGCGTGAGCGCTTCCGTGAGTGTCGTGCGGTCCGGGTCGTAGATCTCGGCGAGCATGACGGCTTCGATGCTGTTGAGGGAGCGGTCGCATCGCCGGAGGGTGCTCAAACCTTTCGGGGTAAGGCGGGTGCGCAGAGCGCGGCCGCCACAGGGATGCGGATCGCGGCGGATCAGGCCGCGTTGTTCGAGATCGCGGATGACCAGGTTCATCGCCTGCGGAGTGACGAAGGCGATACGGGCCAGGTCGGCCGAGGACGGGGCGTCGCGCAGGCGCAGCTCGCTGAGCGCCATGTATCCGGTGGTCGTCATGCCGTGCCGGGCGAGCGCTTCATCCAGGCAGGCGCGGATGCGGCGTTCCAGCCGGAGCACCAGGTAGCTCACACAGGGCGGCGGTGCGTCCGGCGCAGCGGCCGCCGGGACACCCGGATCGGTCACCAGAAGACGATATCGCGCCCCGTCAGAACGGGCTCCAATGTAAGTTTCTCACACCGTTATCAAGGATGTTGATAACAAGTTACTTGATAACCAGGGAAAACGGCTCGCTGCCAGGCGAACTGGCGGGCATGCGCACCGAGCGGGCATTGACGGCAAATCGTGGCCCTTCTATTTTCCAGCGACCGACGTCAATACGCGGCGGACCGATCCGCGGCGCGCCGCGGACATGCAGAGGAGGAGCACGAATGAGACGCTTGACCACGGTGCTGGCTAGTGCCTGCGCCGCGGCGCTCTTTGCCGTCATGACCGTGGTACTCGGATCGCCGGCCGTCGCCGCCACCCTGATGGAGGTGACCAACTTCGGCAACAACCCGGGCAACATGCGGATGCACGTCTATGTGCCGGACTCGCGCCCGGCCTCGCCTGCGATCGTGGTTGCGATGCATGGCTGCGGCGGGTCCGGTCCCGGCTTCTACCAGGGCAGTGAGTTCGCTTCGCTGGCGAATCAATATGGCTTCATCGTCATCTACCCGACCGCCACCCAGTCGGCAGGGTTCGGCAACTGCTTCGACACCTGGTCAAACGCGGCCAAGCAGCGCGGCGGCGGCAGCGATCCGGTCTCGATCATCTCGATGATCGACTATGTCAAGCAGAATTATCAGGGAGACCCGAACCGGGTCTACGCCACTGGAAGCTCGTCCGGCGGCATGATGACCCAGCACATGCTCGCCGTCCACCCGGACGTGTTCAAGGCAGGGGCCTCCTTCATGGGTGTGCCCTTCAACTGCTTCGCCGGCGCCTCCGACTACCCGCCCGGAAGCAGCAGGTGCACCGGCGGGAGCATGGACCGAACACCCCAGCAGTGGGGCGATGCGGTCCGCCAGGCGTACCCGGGATTCTCCGGCACTCGCCCGCGCATGCAACTGTGGCACGGCACCGCCGACACCCTCGTGCCCTACTCGCTGCTGCGCGAGTCGATCGAGCAGTGGACGAACGTGTTCGGGCTGAGCCAGACTCCGACCAGCACCGACACCCCGCAGGCGAACTGGAACCGCAGCCGGTACGCCAATCCGTCCGGCACCGTGCAGGTGGAGGCGTACAGCATCCAGGGCGCCGGGCATGCTCTTCCGCAGAGCGGTATGGCCCGCTACGCCATCGAGTTCTTCGGCTTGACCACCAGTCCGACCGACACCACGCCGCCGACCACGCCAGGCACGCCGGTCGCGTCCAACGTGACCGCCACCAGTGCCACGCTGACCTGGACCGCCTCCACCGACCAGGGCGGCTCCGGCTTGGCCGGCTACAACGTCTACCGAGAGCAGGGCACCACCGACCCGCAGCTTGGCCAGTCCACCACCACCTCGATCACCCTGACCGGGCTGAGTGCCAACACCCAATACCAGGTGTACGTACGGGCGCGTGACGGCGCGGGCAACCTGTCGGGCAACTCCGCGTTGGCCACCTTCACCACGGCCGCCACCGGAGGCGACACCACGCCACCGACCGCCCCTGCCGGACTCACCGCCTCGGGCACCACCACAACCGGCACCAGCCTGACCTGGACGGCCTCCACTGACGACACCGGTGTGACCGGCTATGAGATCCTGCGCGCTCCCGGCGCGACGGGCGGCACGTTCGCCCAGGTCGGCACCTCGGCAACGGCCTCGTTCACCGACACGGGCCTGTCTGCGGACACCACCTACCGCTACCAGGTCCGGGCGCGCGATGCCGCCGGTAACGTCTCGCCGGTCTCCAACACCGTCCAGATCACCACTCAGGGAGGTACGACCGGCGCCTGCTCGGCCACCCCGACCGTGCAGTCCCAGTGGGGGAACGGGTATGTGATCCAGCCGCTGACCATCACCAACACCAGCACCTCGACGATCACCAGCTGGACCGTCACCTTTACCCTGCCGGCCGGGCACACCCTGACCGGCTCGTGGAACGCCACCGTCACCACCAGCGGCCAGACCGTCACGGTCAGAAGCGTCAGCCACAACGGCACGCTCGCGCCGGGAGCCAGCACCACCAGCTTCGGCTTCCAAGCGAGCAGGCCCAACGGCAACACCGCCCTGCCGTCCGGCTACACCTGCGCCTGACCATCAGCCTCACGCGGTACGGAGACATCGCGAGCAATGATCGAAACCCGTGGATCTGCCGGGGAGGGGGGTACCTTCCCGGATCATCCGATGATGGTTTCGGGATAAGGCCGATGTTGGCGCGTCGGCCGGGAAGGCACACCCGTGCCGCTTACCACAGTGCCCGAGTTTCCCGCTGACGACCTCGACGGTACGGCGGGCGCCGCCTCCCTGCACACCTAGTCCGGACATGAAAGGTCCAGCCACGGAGCGTCGAAGCTACTCAGGAGATGGGCGAACGGTTCGAGTCCCCCTCGGACACGTTCGATTCGCCCATGAGGTCCTGGTCAGACGTAGAGCTGACCAGGATTCTTCTTTTGCCGGGGTGATAGGTCAGCCGAACGCCGAGCCCGGCGTACAGCCGGGCCTTCCTGACCGGCTCAGCCTTTCCCAGAATTCGTACTGCGTCACCCATGGTGTTCATCACCTTCGCGAGGTCGTCTCGGGTGAGCTGCCGCCTGCGGTTCGGTTCACGGCGCAGCTGTGCTTCGGCTCGGATCTTCTTGGCCTGTTCCTCTCGGATCCAGCCGGCGACCACGGCGGGTCCGCACCCGCCTCCAGCGCGGCGCGATGCTGGGCGAGCTTTCGATCGCATTCAGCCAGTTGACGCCGCGCCACGGCGAGACTCTCCTGCTCCGACGGCTCGATCCGCTGGGCTTCGACCAGAAGGGCGAGCGTCTCATCGACTCGGTGAGGAGCGAACAACCTCCCCAGCCAGCGATCAAGCTTCGGAACGATCGCGTCCTCTATCTCGCATGCGCCGGCCTTCACCGCGGCCGCCGCCACCCGCCTGCTCGCCACAAACACGCCCGTGCGCGGTGAGGGAAACGGGGCCAGTAAAACGGCCGCGCGAGCGACCGCCGCGGCCGCGCTGCCGGCCCGCCTCGACGCTCGGTAAGAGTCGGTGGTCAGTGAGCTGGACTTCTGTGGGGCGGGCTCTGCGAGGTTATACCGTGGCCGCCGTGACGAATGTGGCGCAGATGGTGGCTTTCGCCGGTGTGATGACGCTCGGGGCGATGTCTCCCGGGCCTGACTTCGCTGTGGTCGTCCGGCGTTCCGCCGTGTCCGGCCGCGCGTACGGCATGGCCGCTGCGGCCGGGGTCTCGGCCGGTGTGTTCGTCTGGGTGCTGGCCACGGCGAGCGGCATCGCGGCTCTGCTGGCGACCTCAGCCGTGGCGTTCACCGTGGTCAAAGTCGTCGGGGCCGGCTACCTGCTGTATCTCGGGGTCAAGGCCTGGCGTGCGGCTTTGCGTAAGGGCGGCGAACTGCGGCTGGATCTACCCGACCCGGGAAAGCGCGGCCCGCTGGCGGCGTTCACCGAGGGGCTGCTGACGAACATGCTTAATCCCAAGGTGGCACTGTTCCTCATCGCGCTGGTGCCCCAGTTCGTCTCCGGCGACGCCGGACTGGGTGACGCGCTGGTGCTGTCGTTGATCGCGGTGGCGGGGACCGGAGTATGGTTCTTCCTGGTGGTCAACATCGTGGGGGCACTGCGCCGACTGTTCGCCAAGCCGGCCGTACGCAAGACCGTGGACGGGCTCACCGGAACCGCGTTGATCGCCCTCGGCATCAAGCTGGCCGTCGCCGGTCGCTCGTAGAAGGGGTGCCGTTAACGAACGTGTCACCAGCCCCGAACGAGCAGAGTTTCCCCTGTCAGACAGCCCCCCTTGGACGACCTGACCTGGGACGACCTGACCTGGGACGACAGCACTGCTTTGCGGCTGGGCGTGGCTTCAGGAGTTCGAAGCCCTGACCTGGCGATCGGAAGAGCTTTTTGGCCCGCGATAAGTAGCGTTATCACAGGTCAGAACAGGTTTGGCTGCTGCTGACACGTTCGTTAACGGCATCCCAAGTACTGCTCCGACGCCTGCCGGTGGGCTTTCGGCCGCACGCGCGTCAGACGCCGGCGCCCCCTTACCCAGCGCCACCAACGCCAGGACGACACCCGCAAGCAGCGCCGTCACATCCGCGACCAGGCCGAACGCCTCGCACAGGCAGCCGGGAAGCTTGCCCTGGACCTGCACGCCGAAGACCTCGCCCCGCCCACTCAGCAGACCGGCCGGAAGCCTGGGCCCATCGCTGGCTACACCGCCGCCGCCCTGCCCCTGCTCGCCCAGGCCCGCGCCGTCCTGGCCGCCGTCGCCGCCGACCGGGCGACCGGCGCCACCTGGGACGAGATCGCTGCCGTTCTGGATGTCAGCCCCGACACCGCCGCCCGCCGCTACCGAGCCTGACCGCACCCCCGTGAACGCAACCGACGACAGCTGCGGCACCTGGACGTTCATCACCCGCCACGCCCGCGTGCTGATCGCGATCGCTCGCGCTCCAGAGGCACGGATCCGCGACATCGCTGTCACGCTGGGCATCACTGGCTATGTACGTGAGTTGCGGAGGCGTTTGTTGCTGGGGCGGGGAAGGCGACTTCGTGTGGTGAGGAGTGATGTCGCCGAGTTTTGACGGCAGTGGGGTTCTTGCGGTGGGAGAGTCGGTGTGCTTCTCCCGTTTGGGGGCCCACGCGCATATCGGCGACCAAGGTCGAGCTGTATACGGCGATTCGCAACGTTTGCCCTGTCCGCTACCGACACCTCGGGGCGATGTCCCCCGTCGATATGTCCGCGCGTTCGGGGGCACGGCCAGCACGGCCAGCACGGCCAGCACGGCCAGCGCGACTCCGGGCCGTCGTTCCGTCGCGAGGGAGCGGCCAACGTGCCCGGATGAATCACGTCAAGCCGTGACTCGCGTGGGCCGGTATCGCAGGGCGACCGCCCCCGACCGGAACTCACGGCGGTCCACGGGCTCGAGCTGGATGCGCTCGCGCAGACCGGCGAGCAACGTCGGCCCGTGTCCGGCAAGGACCGGCTGCACAAGGAACTCGTACTCGTCGATCAGTCCCCGATCCGCCAACGCCTGGGGGAGCGTCACGCCACCCACCCACAGGCCCTCGCCTGACTCCTGCTTGAGCCGCTGAACCGCTTGCCCGAAGTCGCCTCGCACCAGCTCGGCATTCCAATCGACCGCGCTCAGCGTGCTCGACACGACGTACTTCTTCGCCCGGTCGATGGCCTCGGCGAACGGGATCTGCCACTCATCCATCCAGTCAGGCCACGTGCCCGTGGCCGGCTTCCGCCACGCCGACTCCATCATCTCGTAGGTCACCCGGCCGAACAGCAGGGCATCGGCTCGCTCCATCTCAGCGGTCCAGTAACGCATCGACTCCTCGTCCGGGGGGAGCCCCGCCTCGTGATGGCAGCAGCCGTCGAGCGTGACGTTGATCGAGTATCGAAGTGGTCTCATCTCGTTGCTCTTCCTTGATGCGCGCAGCGCGTTTTCACCGGACGTCTACTTAGACGGCTGTCGGCGCCATTTCTCATCGGCGCTCGATCCCACCTGCTCAACACCGTCGTGATGCGAACCAGACCGCAGACCGAGCGCGCGACCGATTCGGGCGCTCGGGGCGTTCAGGGTCGCAACGAGTCTCGAAGCGCCCTGCGAGACCTACTGCCCCTCCACGACATCCTCGCCAATGATCCGGTCCCCAACCCGATCGCGCTGAGTACGCTCGACCCGAGCTCCTTCGACCGGAACCACCTCCCCGGCGATTTCTGGTGTCGAGGGGCGGCGCACGGCCTGGCTTCCGGGTTGATCAGGTTGCCGGGATGCAGGAACGGGTTCGGTGCTGTGATCACCGAGCTCCCGCCCCCTTACCACCGCTGCCCTGAGCGCAGTTGAGATCCTCTGCTGAGGATCCTGAACTGGTGGTTGCCGAGCTTCCCCGGCATAGTCGTGTGCCGCGAAATCAGACCTGACCTCGTTGAGGTGGGTGTGGGCACCGCCCCCTCTCCGCACGCCTATTCCGGACATGAGAGATCCAGCCACGGAGCGTCGGTGCTGCTCAGGAGATGGGCGAACGGTTCAAGTCTCCCCCTCGGACACCAGGGAAACCCTGAGTCTCGGCAAGTCGGAGACTCGGGGCTTTTTCGTTTTCGCCCCCGAAACGGGTTCCTGGTCCTGCTCCGAATACCTCCGGTCCGCGGATCATGGTTTTCAGGCTTCGGCGACGAGCGACGCGAACCGATCGGACGCCGGGTTCGACGTCGCCCGCATCGCGATCCGCAAGGTGACCGCGCAGCCGGCCATCATGACGCCCGGCACGGGCTCGTTCGCCGCACCTCGCGGGAGGCCGGTCGCCGAGTGCACCTGTCCTCATCCGGCCCATGCCTGACGCGTCTGTAATGCCCTCCCCACCCGTCTCAGGCGCGTCTCCTGATGTCACCGATACATCACACGGTCGAGACGGAGAGTCACATGGCCTACCCACCTGCGTCCGGGCCGCACCACCAGGCCCACCCCTCCCCCGGGTACCCGCCGTACCACCACCCCGGCCCGCCGCCGAAGAAGAAGGGCGGCGCCCTGAAGTGGCTGCTCATCATCGGCGCCCTCCTGCTCCTGCCGGTCGGCTGCGCCGCTCTCCTGGCCGGCGCCGACGGCGACCAGGCAGGCACGACGAGCGCGACCTCGGAGAAGGTCGGTGCCGCGGGCGGGGCGCGGCAGGACACGCCCCCGGGGATCGGCGACCTCGTGAAGGACGGGAAGTTCGCCTTCAAGATCACAAAGACCGAGAAGAGGACCACGATCGGCGGTGAGTTCCTCAGCAAGAAGGCCCAGGGCGAGTTCCTGCTGGTCCACGTGACGGTGAAGAACATCGGCGACGAGGCGCAGGCGTTCGCGGGGAGCGCGCAGAAGCTGTACGACGACCGTGGCCGGAAGTTCGAGGCCGACGACGGCGCCGCGA
Organism: Streptosporangium sp. NPDC000563; assembly: GCF_040299985.1. Lineage (NCBI taxonomy): Bacteria > Bacillati > Actinomycetota > Actinomycetes > Streptosporangiales > Streptosporangiaceae > Streptosporangium > Streptosporangium sp. NPDC000563. The sequence goes on from NZ_JBEPDA010000001.1 coordinate 350,275, forward strand.
TCTACCTTGAGGACTCCAAGTCCCTGTACGAGGACATCAACCCGGGCAACAGCGTGAAAGGCATCGTGCTGTTCGATCTGGCGAAGTCCGTGAAACCGGCGTACGTGGAGCTGCACGACTCGGTGTTCTCCGAGGGGGTGAAGGTCGACCTGAAGTAGCCGGTGTCCCGGCCGTGGCACCCTCGCGCCAGGGTGTCATGGGTGGGTTCCGCCGAGTGAAAACCCCGCCGCTTTCCACAGAGTGAGAACGGGGACCCCGGGATCTCGGGTGCGGGCTCGCAGACTGGTGCCCGTGTCCCGATTGACCTCTGTACTCGCGTGCTGCGCCGTACTGCTCACCGCCTGCGCGACCGCGGACGCCGAAAGGCCCGCCAACGACTCCCTCACCGTGGGGCTCGCCGCGCCGGTGAGCTGTCTCGACCCGCACCAGACCCCTCAGACCTCCAACCTCCAGGTGTCGCGCCAGCTCGTGGACTCGCTCACCGACCAGGACCCGCGCACCGGAGAGATCGTGCCGTGGCTCGCGACGTCGTGGAAGGTCGACAAGCAGGCCAAGCGGTTCACCTTCACCCTGCGTGACGGTGTGACGTTCAGCGACGGCGCACCGCTGGACGCCGCCGCGGTCGTCGCCAACCTCGACGACATCTCCGAGCTCGGCGCGCGGTCCCCGCTCGGCTCGGGCTACCTCGCCGACTACGAGGGAGCCTCCGCGCCCGACGCGAGGACCGTCGAGGTGCGGTTCGGCACCTCGAACGCGCAGTTCCTCCAGGCCACCTCGATGGCGACGCTCGGCATGCTCTCCCCGGGCACGCTCGGGAAGACCCCGCAGCAGCGCTGCGCGGGCGCGCTCGTCGGCTCCGGGCCGTTCGTGCTCGGCCAGGTCGCGCTCAACGAGGAGGTAAGGCTCTCGGCGCGCACCGGATACGCCTGGGCGAGCACGCTCGCCGCCCACCAGGGCGTCCCGCGGGTACGCGCGCTGACCTTCGCCATCGTCACCGACCCGAGCGCCAGGCACGGCAGCCTGTTCTCCGGGCAGCTCGACGCCGACCTGCAGGTGCTCCAGCAGGACCAGCGGTCCTTCGGCGACCGCGGCCCCCGGCTGCTGTCCGCCACCCGGCCCGGCATCGTGTTCACGCTGCTGCCCAACGAGTCACGGCCCGCGCTGAGCGATCCCGCCGTGCGGCGGGCGATCAGTGCCGCCCTCGACCGGTCGCGGTTCGCGCCGCTGCTCGCGGCGGGCGAACGCCCGGCGACCGACGTGCTCGCCGACACGACGCCCGGCCACGCCGACCGCTCCGCCGACCTGGCGTTCGCGCCCGACGAGGCGGCCAGGCTGGCCGACGCGGCCGGCTGGCGGCTCGGCCCGGACGGTGTGCGTGCCAAGGGGTCGCAAAGGCTGTCGTTCGACCTGGTCTACTCGGCCAACGAACCCTACGGCTCGGTGTATCAGCTCATGGCCCAGCAGCTCGCCGAGGCCGGGATCGAGCTGCGACCGACGCCGCTCGACGACGCCACCAACAGCGCGCGGCAGGGCTCGGGCGACTACGACTTCGTCTCCTGGGCGGTGACCAGGGGAGATCCCTCGGTCCTCGCCAGCGTGTACCCGGTGAAGAGCGCGAACCCGCTGCGGCGCACTCGGCCGGACAAGGTGGACAGCACGATCGCCCGGATCGCCACGGTGCTCGATCCCGCCGAGCGCGCCGACGCCGTGGACGCCGCGGCGAAGGCGATCCTTTCCGAAGGCCACGGCATCCCGCTCTTCGAGCAGGCGTCGTCGGTGGGACTCGCGGAGCGGGTGACAGGGATCCGCCTCGACGCGTCGGGGCGGCCGATCTTCCAGGACGTGGAGGTAGGCGCATGACATGGAACGACTTGGCCGGAGGCCGTGCGGTGGATCCCGCGGCCTTCGTCGCCGCCGCGAGCACGCTGCTGGAGTCGGCGGTCACCGCCGCGGGCGGCGGCGAGGCCACCAGGGCCGACTTCGTCGCCGGGCTCCAGGCCACCCTGAGCACGTCGGGCCCCTATGGGACGCTGCGGCTGGACATCGGGCTCGCCGACCAGGACGTGCGGGGCGAACTGCGGGAGAACGCCGTCGCGGTGTCCGAGGTGGTCCTGGACCTGGTGAGAACCGTGCCCGCCACGGGAGCGCCCGGCCCGTCGGACATCCACAGCAGTTGCGTGGGGTACGCCTGGATTCCGCCGGTGGTCGAACGGCTCATCGACGGGCCCGGCCTGCACGCCGCGCGCAACCTCTACAACGAGTGGCTGTGGCAGCTCGTGCTGCTGCGGGACGCCCTCATCCCGTTCACCGACCCGTCGCGGGTGCGGGTGCTCGCCGACGCCGACGGTCTGACCAGGCTCCAGGACGCCCGCGACCGGTTCGTCGTCCAGGTGATGACCCGGCGGATCGCTCACGCGGCGATCGTGCGATTCGCCGCCGAGGCCCTGACGGGCGGGTATGCCGAGGGGGCCTACGGGTTCCAGCACGGGGGCGCGACGGTCCTGCCGCCGGTGGCCCTCGACGGCGAACTTCTCGGCCCGGCGTACCTGCTCGGCGTGCGCGAGGGGACGCTGGTCGAAGAGGACACCGCGTACTTCGTCGAGGAACGGGAGGACGGTGAGTCCGCGGGCACGCTGTCCGTCCCGGCGCGCGTGATCGGCGATGTCGAGGTGGTCGGCCTGGCCGACCGGCTGGTGCCCGGCCCGCCGGGGCCGGATGCGACCCGCACGCTCAGCCTGGTGGTGGGGTTCGACGGCCACGAGTGGACGGCCGACCTCGGGCGCGCGCTGCGCGGCCATCGCTACGCCGCCCGCCCGGCCGCCTCGGAGGACTCACCGGCCGCGGCCCCGTCGATCGACGCCTGGTCGGGGTGCGCGGTGCTGCGGCAGGACGGGGAGGTGGCGGTGCCAGAGGGTGGCGTCATCCCGACCGGGGGTCAGCGCGCGCTGACCCTCGCGCTGCTCGGCAGGCTCCGGCCGGGCAACGTGGTGCTCTACAGCGGCCAGGAGGTCGGCGGGCAGCGGATCCTCCTGGACATCCGGAGCTGAGATGACCCGGTTCGTGGCGCGGCGCCTCACGCAGGCGGCGGCCGTGGTGCTGGCGGCGTACACGCTCACCTTCGCGGCCTTCAACGTCCTCCCCGCCGATCCCGTGCGGATCATGATGGGGCCGGAGAACGGGGTGGACAAGGCTCGGGTGGCCGCGCTGCGGGCCGAGTACGGTCTGGACCGCCCGGCGGTCGAGCGTTATCTCGACGGGTTGCTCGGCGCCCTGCGCGGCGATCTCGGCACGTCGTTCCAGACCGGGCGGAATGTCGGCGCGACGATCGCCGAAGCGGCGCCGCGCACCCTCGCGCTGGCGGGCGGCGCACTGCTGGTGGCGCTTCCGCTCGGTTTCCTGATCGCCTGGTCGGCCGCGTACACCCGGCAGCTGTGGCTGCGTCGCCTGCTCGGCGCGCTGCCCGGCCTGTCGCTGTCCGTCCCGACCTTCTGGCTCGGCCTGGTGCTGTTGCAGGCGTTCTCGTTCGGCCTGCCACTGTTTCCCGCCCGTGGCGAGGACGGGCTCGCCGGTCTGGTGCTGCCCGCCGTGACGCTGGCGGTGCCGTCGTCGGCTTTCGTGGCGCAGGTGCTCCTCGAACGACTGACCGCCGAGATGCGGCAGCCGTACGTCGACACCGCGCGGGCCAAGGGCGCGTCGCGGGCGCGGGCGGTGACGGCGCACGCGCTGCGCAACGCCGCCATGCCCGCGCTGACGATGATCGCGCTGCTGGTCGGCTGGCTGGTGTCCGGGTCGGTCGTGGTGGAGACGGTCTTCGCGCGCAACGGGCTCGGCCGGTTGATCGAGTCCGCGGTCACGACGCGGGATCTGCCCATGCTGCAGGGCCTGGTCGTGGTGGCCACGGCGGTCGTCACGCTGCTGACGCTCGTGGTGGACGTGGCGTATCCGCTGGTGGACCCCCGGCTGCGGGAGCGTGCCGCGTGAGGTTCGCGCGGCGGCTCGGCGCCGTACCGTCGGCGATCGTGCTGCTGGCGGCCGTGGCCGCCGCGTTCGCGCCCGCCCTGTTCTCCTCCGCCGACCCGCTGCGCGGCGATCTCACGAAACGGCTGCTCCCGCCGGGGGACGGCCATCTGCTCGGCACGGACGAGCTGGGCAGGGACGTGTTGTCCAGGGTCGTGCACGGATCGGCTCCCTCACTGCAGGCCGCCGTCATCGCGGTGGGCATCGCCGTCGTCGTCGGCTCGGCGATCGGGCTGGTGGCGGGAAACGCGCGGGGGCGGCTGGACGACCTGGTCATGCGCGCGGTGGAGGTGCTGCTCGCCGTGCCGTCGTTCCTGCTGGTCCTCGTGGTCGTGGCGGTACTCGGGCCGGGCACGCGCGAGGTGGCCGTCGCGGTCGGCGTGTCGGCGGCGGCGGTGTTCTCCCGGATCATGCGCGCCGAGGTCATCAGGGTGCGCGGGTCCGGATATGTCGAGGCCGCCGCGGTGTGCGGGACCGGGCGTCCCACCGTGCTGCTGACCCACGTCCTGCCCAATGCCGCGGGGCCGCTCGCCGCGCTGGCGACGCTCGAACTGGGCAACGCCGTCCTCACCGTCGCCGCCGTGAGCTTCCTCGGCTTCGGGGCTCCGCCGCCGACGCCCGAGTGGGGCTCGCTCATCGCCGCGGGGCGCCCGTTCCTCGCCTCGGCGTGGTGGCTGACGACCGTGCCCGGTCTCGTCATCGTCACCGTGGTGCTCGCGGTCAACCACCTTGGACACGTGCTGCGCACGCGATCGGAGAGACGATGACACCCCTGCTGGCCGTACGCGGCCTGACCGTCCGTTACGGACTGTCCAGGCGCGGCCTGACGGCCGTGAAGGGCGCCGACCTGACGGTGGAGGCCGGGCAGATCGTGGCGGTGGTCGGCGAGTCGGGGTCGGGCAAGTCCACGCTCGCGCACGCGCTGGCCGGTCTGCTGCCGGACACGGCCAGGGTGACCGGCGGCGAGATCACCTTCGACGGCGAGCGGGTGGACGGCCTGCGGGAGCGGGCGTGGCGGCGGCTGCGCGGACGGCGGATCGCGTTCGTGCCCCAGGATCCGGGGACCGCGCTCAACCCGCTGATGACCGTACGCGCCCAGCTCGCCGAGGCCCTGCGGCTGACCGGGACCCCTCGGCCCGGCGAGGCCGTCCTTCAGGACGCGCTCGGCCGGGTGGGCGTCCCCGACCCGGCGGCGGTGCTCGACCGCCACCCGCACCAGCTCTCCGGAGGCTTCCGGCAGCGGGTGCTGCTGGGCATGGCGCTCGTCGGACGGCCCGCGCTGCTGATCGCCGACGAGCCGACCTCCGCGCTCGACACCACCGTGCAGAAGACCGTGCTCGATCTCATTCGGAAGGTCGCGGCCAGGGACGGCACCAGCGTTCTCCTGATCACCCACGACCTCGGCGTCGCCGCGGACCGCGCGGACCGCGTGGCCGTCATGACCGAGGGCCGCGTCGTGGAGGAAGGCCCGGTGGGGCGGGTGCTCGGCGCTCCGGAGGCCGCCTACACCCGGCTGCTGCTCGACGCGGTCCCCAGGCCGTCGTCCGGGCCCGCGCCGATCACGGGAGAGCCGCTGCTCACGGTCCGCGACCTGCGCAAGGTGTACCCGGGCGGCACGGTCGCGGTCGAGGGCGCCTCGTTCACACTGGCCAGGGCCGACACGCTCGGGCTGGTCGGCGCGTCGGGGTCGGGCAAGTCCACCGTCGCCCGTATGATCACCGGGCTCGTCGAGCCGACGAGCGGAGGCGTGCTGCTGGACGACGCGCCCGTGCGGGCCGGCCGCGTGCAGTTCGTCGCGCAGAACCCGTACGCGTCGCTCGACCCGCTGATGACCGTGGGCCGGATCATCGCCGAACCGCTGCGCGCGCTGCGCGCCGGCACCCGGGCGGAGCGCGGGGAACGGGTGCGACGGCTGCTCGAAGACGTCGCCCTGCCCCCGGAGGTGGCCCGGCGACGGCCCTCGGCGCTCTCCGGCGGGCAGCGTCAGCGCGTCGCCATCGCCCGCGCGCTCGCGCCGTCACCCGACCTGATCGTGCTCGACGAGCCGGTGTCCGCCCTGGACGCGGTGACCCAGGCCCAGATCCTCGCGTTGCTGCGCCGGCTCCAGGACAGGCACGGGATGGCCTATCTGCTGATCTCGCACGACCTCGCCGTGGTGGCCGCCGCGGCGGGACGGCTCGCGGTGATGCGGGACGGCAGGATCATCGAGTCCGGCTCGACGACCGAGGTGCTCGCCGCCCCCGAGGCGCCGTTCACCCGCGAGCTGCTCGCCGCCATCCCGGGCGGGCCGTCGGTGGGCCGCCCCTCGGCGTGACGGGCGTGGTCGTCACCGTCGTACCGGGGCACGGTGGACGATGTCCGCCACCTCGGCCGGGGCTCCGGCGAAGACCGCGTGCCCCGCGTCGAGGGTCACCTGGACGAACGCGGTCGCGGGGGCCAGCTCGTCGGCGTGCCGGATCATCACGTCCTGGAGTGCGACGGGCAGCGCGCGGTCGCGGGTGGTGCGAACGTAGGTCCGCGGCACGGTTCCCCAGCGCTCGGCCGTGGCCCCGGTCGGGGTGGTGAGGAACGCCAGCGGCTGGTCGGGGGTGAGGAGGGCGGCCATGGCCTGGAAGCCGGGGCGGTCGAGGTCGCTGAAGTAGGCGGCGTGCAGTTCGTCCTGATAGGCGGGGTCGGTGCTGCGCGGGTTGATCCGCACCGCGCCGAGGACCGCGGGATCGCCCAGGTAGAGTCCGCCGCCGAGCGCGCTCCGCGCCTCCGGCAGGGCCAGGTAGGCGCCCGCGGGACCCAGCGAGGTGGGGACGAACGCGGTGACGTACACCAGCCCGGCCACCAGTTCGGGGGCGAGTTCGGCGACCCGGGTGGCGACCGTCCCGCCCATGCTGTGCGCGGCGACGATCGGCGGGGCGGCGAACCCGCGCAACCTGTCCACCACGTCCGCCGCCACGTCGTCGAGGCTCAGGCCCGCGAGCGGGGACACCTCCGTACGCAGCGCGGCGACGTCTCCGCCGAGGTAGCTCGCCGGGAAGCGGGCCCGGATGCCGTGCCCCACCAGGTCGAGCGTCAGGACGCGCCGGCCCGTGGCGGTCAGCGCCCCGGCGAGGGCCACGAGGTGTCCGGCCCCGTGCCAGGCCCCGTGGATCAGCACCACGTCACTCGTTTTCTTCACGCGACTCGACCTCCCGCCACATCTCCGTCAGCAGCCGCGTCAGCTCGGCGGGGCGCTCCTCCGGCACATAGTGGCCGCATTCTTCCACCCAGTGCGCCGACACATCCGCGACGGCCTCCTGGACGGTGTCCAGCCAGCCGAGTCCGACGCCCTGCCGCGCGCCCACCACCAGCGTGGGCACCCGCAGCGGCCCGGCGGCGCACAGCTCCCGGTTGTCGGCGATGTCGGTCGGCAGCGCCCGGTAGTAACCCATGGTGGCGCGCACCGCTCCGGGGGCGGCCAGGGCACGCGCGTAGACGTCCATGGCCGCGTCGTCGATCGCCCCGGTCACGTACAGGCCCACCGTGTCGCGGCGGAACATGAACTCCAGGTAGCCGCGCTCGCGACCGGCGAGCAGGAACTCCGGCAGGTCGGGCACCATGTTGAAGCCGAAGTGCCAGGACCCGCCGGTCAACGGGTTCGCCGCGGCGAGGCTCCCGCCGAGCCCGGGGATGCCCGCCTCGACGAACGTCAGGCTGCGCACCGACTCCGGGTGCAGCGCGGCGAGCGGGTAGGCGACCTGGCCGCCGACGTCGTGGCCGACGAGGTGGTAGCGGGTCAGCCCGAGGGCGGCCATGAGCCGGGCCAGGGTGCTCGCCACCGTGCGCTTGTCGTACCCGCCGTCCGGTCGCGAACCGGCCCCGAAGCCGGGCAGGTCGGGGGCGACGACGGTGTACCGGTCGGCGAGCAGTGGCACCACCTCGCGCCACGCGTGGGCGGTCTGCGGCCACCCGTGAAGGAGGAGCACCGCGGGCCCCTGCCCCGCGACCACACAGTTGATCACATGGCCCGGCAGCCGGACGCGTATCGGAGAGAACCCTCTTGCCATGGCGACCATGGTGCCGGACCGGAGCCCGCCCGATATGGGGGCGTTCCCACCCAGCGGGAACGCGACATTGGGGCTGGAGCCGCGCGTTCCTACGGTCGCACTGCCGGGTAACCGCTGCTGGGAGGGTACATGATCGACTCGATGAGGGTGCTGAGCTTCTCGCACTTCGTGCAGGGGCCCGCGGCCTCGCAGTATCTGGCCGACCTCGGCGCCGACGTCGTCAAGGTCGAGCCGCCCGGCGGGTCGTGGGAGCGCAGGATCGGCAGCGCGGGGATCCGGGTCGCCGGGCGCAGCGTGACGTTCCTGTCGGTCAACCGGAACAAACGCTCGATCGCCGTCGACCTCAAGCACCCGGATGCCCTCACCGTGCTCCGGCCGCTCATCGAGCGGGCCGACGTGCTGCTGGAGAACTATCGGGGCGGCGCCCTGGAACGGCTCGGCCTCGGGTACGAGGCGGTGCGCGCGATCAAGCCGGACATCGTCTACGCCTCGGCCAGCGGCTGGGGATCTCGCGGCCCGATGGCCGAGCGGCCGGGGGTGGATCTGCTCGTGCAGGCACGTACCGGACTGGTGAACGTCACCGGCGACCGCCCCACCGCGGCCGGCACGCCCGTCGTGGACCAGCACGGCGCGGCACTGCTCGCGATGGGCGTCCTGGCCGCCTACGCGCGCAGGCTGACCACCGGCGAGGGCACCCGGGTCGAGTCGAGCCTGCTCGGCGCGGGGCTCGACCTGCAGGCGGAGTCGCTCGCGCTGTACTACTCCGGCCGCAGGACCGAGGCGGACGTCCGCCGCCCCGCCGAGTCGGCGTGCTGGTCGATCGACGCCCCCTACGGCGTGTACCGGCTGCTGGACGCGTCGATGGTGATCGCGCTGAACGGGTCGGAGGACGACCTCGGCGACACGCTCGGCTCCCCCGCGCTGGCCGGCTACGACCAGGGGGCCAGGCGGGCCAAGCGGGAGGAGTACACCGCGGCGGTGGCCGGGGTGCTCGCCGGGATGACCTACGCGGAGGTGGCCTCCCGGCTGGAGCCGCGCGGATTCTGGTTCGAGCGGGTGGCCACCTACGACGACGTGCGCGACGACCCCCAGGTGGCGGCGGAGGGACTGCTCGCCGAGTTCCCGGTGGGCGAGGAGCGGGCGACCGTGCTGCGGCACCCGGTCCGCTACGACGGTGAGTTGCCCGGCCTGCGCACGACACCCCCCGAACTCGGCGCGGACACCGTGGAGGTGCTGCGCGCGGCGGGGTTCTCCGCGGCCGAGGTGGACGGCTTCCTGGCCGCGGGCGTCGTGTCCGCCCCCGGGGGCGGCGCGTGAACGGGCGCGCGCTGGTCTGCGCCCGGCTCGGCGTGCCCGAGGATCTTGAGCTGGCCGACGTGGCGACGCCGGACCCGGGGCCGGGCGAGGTGGTGGTCGCGGTCAGCCACGTGGGGCTGAACTTCCACGACACGCTGATCATCGCGGGCACGCACGTGGTGCGGCCGGAGCCGCCGTTCTCTCCCGGCAGCGAGTACGCGGGGACGGTCGTGGCCGTCGGCGAGGGCGTCACGTCCGTGCGGCCCGGCGACCGCGTGACGGGCAACGAGGAGTACGGGTGTGCCCGCGACTCCGTACTGGTCCGGGCGGACCGGGTCAGCGCGGTGCCCGACCGCGTCACCGACCGGCAGGCTGCGGCGATCCTGGTGGCCTACTCGACCGCCTACCACGCGCTCGTCCAGCGGGCCGGGCTGCGCGCGGGCGAGACGCTCGCCGTGCTCGGCGCCGCGGGCGGGGTCGGTTCCGCCGCCGTGGACGTGGGAAACCTGCTCGGCGCCCGGGTGATCGCGGGCGCCTCCACGCCGGAGCGGGCGGAGTCGGCCCGCCGGCACGGCGCGCACGAGACCTTCTCCTACCGCGGCGACGGCGACGCCAAGACAGCGATCAAGGAGTTGACCGGCGGAGCGGGCGCGGACGTGGTGTTCGACCCGGTGGGCGGTGCGGTGGCGGAGGCGGCGGTCCGCGCCGTCGCGTGGGGCGGCCGGTACCTCGTGGTCGGGTTCGCCTCAGGCGGCATCCCGCGCGTCGGGCTGAACATCCCGCTGGTCAAGGGCTCCGCGGTGGTCGGGGTGTTCTGGGGCGAGTTCGTCCGGCGGGACCGGGCGGCACAGGAGCGGAACCTGCGCCAGATCTTCGACTGGGCCGCGGCCGGCCGGTTGCGCCACCACGTGCACGACGTGCTCCCGCTCGAGGAGGGGCCGCGTGCCCTGCGCGAGCTGGCCGACGGCCGGGTCCGGGGCAAGCTTCTGCTGCGGGCGGGTGGCCCCGCAGGATGACGAACACCGTCCGGCCGGACCGCAGGGCGAGGACGGCGCTGACGGCGCTGCTCGCGGGCACCCTGCTCGCCCCGCTCAACTCCTCGATGATCGCGGTGGCGCTCGCCCCCATCCAGCGCGATCTTGCCCAGCCGCTGGCCACGACGACGTGGGTCGTCACCGTCTTCTACCTGACCGCGTGTGTCTGCCAGCCGGTGCTCGGCCGGGTGGCGGACCGTGTCGGCCCGCGCAGGCTGTTCGTGGCCGGGATGGCGGTGGCGGCCGTCGCCTCCGCGGTGGCGGCCACGGCCACGTCGCTGCCACTGCTCGTGCTGTGCCGGTGCGTACAGGCCGCCGGCGTGTCGACTGCGTTCCCGTGCGCGATGGTCGTCATCCGGCGGAACGGCGACGCGACGCGGCTGTCCACCGTCGCGACGGTCAACACCACCGCGGGGGCGGTCGGCCCGGTGCTCGGCGGACTGCTGACGTCCCTAGCCGGGTGGCAGGCCATCTTCTGGGTCAACCTGCCGGTCATGCTGGGAGCGCTGGTGCTCGCCTGGCGCGCGATCGGCCCCGAGGAGCGGCGGCCCGCACGCGGGAGCCTGGTCCGCGCGCTTGGCCCCGAGGAGCCTCCGTCCGCACGCGGGGGCCTGGTCCGCGCGATCGATCCGGTGGGGGTCGTCCTGTTCGCGGGGACGGTGATCGGCCTGCTGGATCTGATGCTCGCCCTCCCGAAGGTCTCGGTTCCCGGCCTGGCCACCGTGATCGTCGCCGGAACCGGGTTCCTGTGCTGGGAACGGCGTGCCGCCGAGCCGTTCGTGAACGTCCGCGCGCTCGCCGCGGCACCCGGGCTGGTGCCGGTACTCGGCACGTTCACGCTGTTCAACCTGGCCTATTACGGCGCGTTCTACGGGCTGCCGCCGTGGTTGCAGACCGCGCTCGGGTTCGACGCGGCGCACACCGGGCTGTTGATCATGCCGATCGCGGCCACCAGCGTCGTGGCGACCGTGCTCGGCGGTCCCGTCATGCGCCGGCTCGGCGTAGGGCGCACCCTGCTGGCCGGCGGCGGGCTGCTGCTGGCCGGCGTCGCCGCGATCACCACCTTTGACACGGCGACGCCCGCGTGGGTCGTCGTGGTCGACGGCGTGGTGCTCGGTGTGCCGTACGGGTTGTGCAACCTCGGGTTGCAGCGGCTGATGTACGAGCGCGCCCCCGCCGGGATGTCCGGTGTGGTCGGCGGTCTGTTCCAGTCGGCCCGCTACGTCGGCGCGATCCTCGCGGTCGGGCTGGTCGGCGCGTCCGCCCCCGGCGACCCCGCCATGCCCGTCGACCTGCGTGCGCTCGCGGTGGCGATGACCGCCGTCGCGACGGCCGTGATCGTCATACTCGCCCTTGACCTGCGGCGATCTCGAAACGATGAGGTACCATCCATGCACCGGACGGCTGATCCGCGATGACTCGACCCACGATTGTCCCCATGAGCGCACCCCGAGACGCCCACAAGCCCGGCCGGACCGTGTCCAGCCGGGTCTTCGCCCTGCTCAACGCCTTCTCACCGGAGCGGCCCGCGCTCCGCCTCGTCGAACTGACCGCCCTCACCGGGCTGCCGGTCTCGACGGTGCACCGTATCGCGGCCGAACTCGTCGAGCTGGGGGCGTTGAAGAAGGAGCGCGACGGGGTCTACCGGATCGGGCTGCGCATGTGGGAGCTGGGCTCGCTGTGCCCGCAACCGCGCACGCTGCGGGACGTGTCGCTGCCGTTCATCCATGATCTCTACGAGACCACCGGGGAGAACGTCCACCTCGCGGTGCTCGACGGCGACGAGGTCCTCTACGTCGAACGCGTGTGGGGGCACCGCTCGGTCGACGTGGTCAGCCGCGTCGGCGGGCGATCTCCGCTGCACGCCACAGGGGTCGGCAAGATACTTCTGGCCCACGCGTCGCGCGAGCTGCAGCAGGCCGTGCTGACAGCCGGGCTGAAGCGCTACACCCCGCACACCATCGTCATGCCCGGCCTGCTGATGCGGTCGCTGCAGGAGATCCGCGCGACCGGCATCGCCCGCTGCGCCGAGGAGCTGTCGCTGGGCACCGTGTCCGTGGCGGCCCCCATCCACGGGCCCGACGGCAAGGTCGTGGCGGCGCTCTCCGTCGTCTCGCACACCGTCACCCGCACGCGGTCACTGGCGGCGGTGGAGCCCGCGCTACGGCTGGCAGCGAAGTCGATCTCCCGTGAGCTGGCCAAGGGCTACACGAGCGGGCAGGCCGGCACCGTCACTCCGATCCGGTCAGCAGCGCGGTAGCCGTCCCCGCCAGGACGGCGGCGGCGTTCCCCGGCGCGAGCCCGAGCGCCGCGACCGTACCGAGCGGGTCGGTGTCGGCGAGTTCGAACGGATAGTCCGTGCCGACGAGCACGTGGTCCACGCCGAAGTCCTCGACGAGCCGTCGCAGCAGCGGGGTCGAGAAGGTGGCGGTGTCATAGTAGAGGCGGCGCAGATAGTCGCTCGGTGGACGCGGCGTGGTCCTGGCGACCGGTTTGCGCGACCAGCCGAGGTCCAGCCTGCCGAGCAGGGACGGCAGGCACCCGCCGCCGTGTGCCAGGCACAGCGACAGGTCGTGCCTTTCCAGGACGCCGCCGAGCACGAGCCGTGAGACGGCGAGCGCGGTCTCCATCGGGAAGCCCGCGAGCTGAGGTAGCCAGTAGTCGGCGAGCCGCGGGCCGCCGGGGGCGCTGTTGGGGTGCAGGAAGACGAACACCCGGCGCTCCGCGAGAAACTCCCACAGCGGCTCGTGCACGGGATCGTCCAGTTCCGCGCCGAGGCCGCGGGTGCCGATGGCGATGCCCGCGCACCCCAGCTCGTCCAGGCAGCGGCGGGCCTCGTCCGGTGCGGCCGGCGTGCCGAGCGGCACGTACCCGAGCGGGTCGAGCACCCCGCGGTGCCCGGCGAGGAGATCGGCGAGCGCGTCGTTGCCTCGGCGGGCCACGGTGAGGACGTCCCGCTCGTCGGCGACGTCGGCGCACGTCACGAACGGCGGCACCGACACGAGCTGGCGGGTGACGCCCATCCGGCGCATGTCCTCCAGCCGCTCGGTGACGTCGTACTGGGCGGGCGACAGCGGGATCGGCGCGCCCTTCGGTATCCCGGACACCAGCGGGTCGATCCTGACCACGCCCGCGGCGAGGTCGGACAGGTCGGCGAGGCCGCGGCCGGACAGCCAGGTCAGCAAGGACATCGGCAACGCGTGGGTGTGCACGTCGATCACCGGAGCGGGTACCGGCGTGGTGTCGCTCATCCGGCCACCTCGGCGAGCCGGGCGCGGTCGAGCCGTCCCATGACGTCGCGGGGCAGCCGCTCGGCCGGGAGGACCGCGTCGATCACGACGGGGGCGTCGCGCAGCGCGTCGCGCACGGTCTTCTCCACCGTGTCCCACGACGCCGTACCCGGCGACGTCGTGTCCCGCGACGTCATGTCCCGCGACACCGTCCCCAACGACGCCGTCTCCCGCGACGCCGCCCCCCGCGGCCCCGTGTCCGGCGGCGCGACGCCCTCGACCAGAACGGCGACGCCTCCAGGACCTGTCGGGACGACCGCCGCCGGATGCCCGATGTGTCGCGACACGACGGCCTCCAGATCGCTCGGGCACACGTAGGCGTCTCCGATCCGCAGCACATCCTGGACGCGGTTGACGTGGTGAAGGCGACCGTGGGCGTCCCGTCGGCAGACGTCGCCGGTGCGCAGCCACCCGTTCTCGAACGGTGTGCCCGAAGGGAAGGCGTAGCCGCGCGCGGTGGTCGGGCCCCGTACCCACAGCTCCCCCGGCTGCCCCGCCGGGAGGTCACAGCCATCGGGACCGCACACCCGGACCTCGGTGCCGGGGAACGGCACGCCGAGCGAGGAGCGAAAGCGCGGGTCCAGGTGGTCGGCCGGGCGGGTCCACGCGATCGTCTTGGGCACCTCGACCTGGCCGAACACCCCGCACAGCACCTCGCCGAACAGCGCGTGCGCACGGTCGATCTCCTCGTCGGTGAACGAGGCCCCGCTGTAGACCACCAACGCCAGGGACGACCAGTCGTGCCCGGCGGCACCGGGGTGGACCGGCAGCGCGCGCAGCGCGGGCGGCATCGCCATCAGCACGGTCGGACGGTGCCGGACGGCGGCCTCCAGCAGCGCGTCAGAGCCGGGACGTTCCGGGACGACGAACGTCCCGCCCAGCATCAGCGTCGGCAGCACCATGTTGCCGAAGCCGCCGGACACCGACTCCGGGCAGAGCACGCGCGGCCGTTCCGGCCACGGCAGGGTGTCGCGCAGCACGGTCGCCACCGTGCCCAGCGCACCGCCGGACAGCTCGACGCCCTTGACCGGACCGGTGGTGCCGGAGGTGAACGCCAGCCGTACCACCGCGCTCGCGGGCGCGGGCGCGGGTACGGCGGTGCCGGGCTCCCCGGCGACCGTCACCGTGGCCGTCAGGTCGCGATCGGTCAGCACGCGAACCTCCGGACGTGCCCGCAACCACGCGTCCAGATCCGGGTCACCCGGTTCGGTGAGCACGGCGTCCGGCGCGACGAGGTCCAGCCGCTCGGCGAGTGCCGCGCCGCGCAACGCCCCCGGCGACAGCGCGGCCGAACGGTGACCCGCCACGTAGCAGGCGGCGTTCACCAGCCACTGCAGCGGGTCGTTGGGCCGGATCTGCAGCACCGTGTCACCCGGCCGCAGGCCTGCCCCGGCCAGCGTGTCCGCCACGCCCAGCACCAGCCGCTCCGCCTCACGGTAGGTCAGCCCGGCCCCTCCGTGCAGAAACGCGACGTGGTCGGGACGCGCGCGCAGCGCGTCGAGCACCAGGTCGCCGATCGCCGTCACAGCCGTTCGTCCGGCATGACCGTGCCGCAGGACTTGCAGGTCCTCGCCACGACGTCGCCGTAGAACCGCTGGTAGGCGCCCGCCACCGGGTCGGTGCGGTAGTCGCTCACGTGGACGGCCTCCTCGTGGAGGAACTCATCGCAGGCGGGACAGAACCAGCGGAAGCGGTCCAGCTCGCCCGGCCGCCGCAGCCGTTCGATGACCAGCACGAACGCGTCCGGCGCGAACCGGGGCGAGTGGGCGATCCCGGTCGGGGTGAAGATGGTCCCGCCCTCGGGGATCACCGCGATGTCCGAGCCGCCCTCCGGCTTGCGGTAGTGCAGGTCCATGGAGCCCTCCACCATGAACATCACCTCGTCGCTCGGGTTGAGGTGGAACTCGCTGCGGTATTCGCGGCCACGGGCGAGGAAGGCGAGCGACTCGCTCTCCTGCCACAGCACCTTGACCCGTTTGCCGCTCTCCCGCAGCTCGTCGGCCGCCTTGCGCAACTCGATGATGGGCATCTGGCTGGGGTGCATGGTTACCTCCTGAGGTTCTGCTCAGCCGAGCAGGCCGGTGTCGTACACGATCTGGCCGCCAACGACGGTCATCAGGACCTCGGTCGCGCGGAGTCGGTCGTCGGGCGCGGTGAGCGGGTCGGCGCCGAGCACGGCCAGGTCGGCGAGCGCGCCCGCGGTGAGCCGGCCCTTCACCTCCTGCTCCCCGGTGTGCGCGGCGCCGGACGTGGTGTAGAGGCGCAGGGCCTCCGCCCGGGTGACCGCCTGTGCGCCCCCCACGACGTCGCCGGCCGCGTCGTGCCTGGTCGTCATCGCGTAGATGTTCTGGAACGGGTCGAGGGTGTTGATCGGATAGTCGGTGCCGGCCGCGACACCGTCGAGCCCGAGGCCGTCCACGAGGTCGCGCAGCGGCACGGCGGCCTCGGTGCGGGCGTCTCCGAGGTGACCGGCGATGGCCGCCCGGTTGCGCCACAGGAACGGGATCTGCGCGGCCACCTGGACGCCCAGCGCGCGGGCGCGGGCGATCTGGTCGGGCTGGATCAGGCTGGCGTGGATGAGCACGTCCGGGAGGAGGCCCGGATGCCGGGTGGCCGCGTAGACGTCGAGCGCGACGTCGATCGCGGCGTCGCCCACCACGTGCGTGCCGACCGGCCAGCCCGCGCGGTGCGCCGCGCCGACCAGCTCGGCGAGCCGGTCCCGGTCGGCGATCAGCTCGCCGTGATAACCGGGACGGGTGCGGTACGGCTCGCGTGTAGCCGCCGTACCGAGCGTCATACCACCGTCCACCTGCAGCTTTATACCCCGGGTGAGGTAGTGCCTGCCAATGGGCGCGGGCGGGCCAAGGGCCAGCGCCGCCTCCCAGTCCGCGATCTCGACCGACGGGTTGAGCTCGCCGGTCGGCGTGACCATCGCGGCCACGCGGAGCGTTGAGCGTCCGTCCACGGCCAGCCCGCGCACCGCCTCGACGTCTTCCGGCGGTAGCGCGCCCGCCACGACCGAGGTGACGCCGCACCGGTTGAGCGCTCGCATCGCGGCGGTGAGCTGGGCAGCCCGCTCCTCGCGGGACCAGGCCGGCACCACCCGGGCGACGGCGTGCATGGCACCCTCGACCAACCGGCCGTCGTGCCCCTCCGGGGCGATGCCGGCCCGTTCCAGCGCGGCGGTGCCAGCCGTCGCGGCGTGGCCCTCCGGCAGATAGACCGGGCGTCCGCCCGCCGCGCGATCCAGCTCGCGCCGGTCGGGCCCCCGGCCCTCGGCGAGCTGGAGCGCCGGGTTCCACGGCTGTCCCAGCACCCATGCGCCGGGCTCGCGGGTGGCGGCGAGGGTGGCGATCCGGTCCAGCGCGGCGTCCAGCGTGCGGACGCCCGCGAACGACACGGTGTACCCGTCCATGCCCGCGTTCTCGAAGTGGCAGTGCGAGTCGATCAGCCCGGGGATCACGGTCCGGCCCGCGAGCCGTACCACCCTGGTGGACGGGCCGGCCAGGTGTTCGACATCGGCGTCCGAGCCGACCGCGGACACCCGGCCACCGGTCACCGCGACCGCCTCGGCGACCGTGCCGCGCGCGTCCAGCGTGTGCACCCGGCCGCCGAGCAGGACCAGGTCGGTCATCGCCGGATCACGGCGGCGACGCACTCGACCTCGACCTGCACGCCGGTGCGGTGCGGGGTCGCGATGACCGTGGTCCGCGCGGGGAAGTGCGGGGCGCCCTCGAAGAACTCGCGGTAGACGGCGTTGAACACCGGGAAGTTCGCCACGTCCCGCACGAAGCAGGTGCACTTGAGGATGGACTCCCGGCCACCGCCCGCCGCCTCGACGACCGCGACCAGGTTGGTGAGCGTCTGCCTGACCTGCTCGGCGAAGTCGTCGGAGACGATGGTGCGGGTCTCCGGGTCAAGCGGCCCGGTGCCCGAACAGTAGATGGTGTCACCGTGCACGATCGCCTGGGAGAGCGGTGCGGCCGTACCCGTGGAGAAGCCCACGGTGGGTGCGTTGCGGGTGCTGACGGCTCGGATGTCGGTCATTGTCTGCTCCTTGCGAGTCGGACGCGCGGGTCGCGGTGAGGCGGCCCCCGTCACGAGATCTCCATGATGACGGCCTTGGGTTCGGTGAAGAACTCCCGGCTGTACGTGCCGCCCTCGCGTCCGACGCCGGAGTTCTTCGCGCCGCCGAAGGGCGCGCGGAGGTCTCTGACGAAGAAGCAGTTCGCCCAGACGGTGCCGACCCGCAGCGCGCGTGCGACGCGGTGGGCGCGGGAGAGGTCCTGGGTGAACAGCATGGCGTTCAGGCCGTACGGCGTGTCGTTGGCCGCCGTCACCGCCTCCGCCTCGTCGTCGAACGGGAGCACGACCACGACGGGCCCGAAGATCTCCTCCTGGGTGACCCGGTCGCGCTGCCCCGCGCCGACCACCACGGTCGGCCGCACGGCCCACCCCTCGCCCAGACCGCCCGTGTGCAGCCGCGCGCCGGCCTCCGTCGCGATGTCGAGGTAGCCGGCCACCTTCGTGAAGTGCTCCTGGGAGGACAGCGGGCCGATCTGCGTCGCCTCGTCCTTCGGGTCGCCGAGCACGAGCGCGTCGGCGGCGGCGGTGAACCTGGCCAGGAACTCGTCGTACACCTCGCGCTGCACGTACAGCCGGCTGCCGGCCAGGCAGACCTGCCCGCTGTTACTGAAGATCGCCCGGATGGACCAGTCGACCGCCTGGTCGAGGTCCGCGTCGGCGAAGACGATGTTGGCGCCCTTGCCGCCCAGCTCCAGGCTCACCGGGGTCAGGTTGGCCGCCGCTGCCCTGGAGATCAGCCGGCCGGTGGCGGACTCGCCGGTGAAGGTGATCCGGTCGACCAGCGGCGACTCGGTCAGCGCCTGGCCCACCGAATTCGGCCCGAACCCGTGGACGACGTTGAGCACCCCGGGCGGCAGACCGGCCTCGATCGCCAGCCGGGCCAGGATGGTGGCTGAGGCGGGCGACTGCTCGGCGGGCTTGAGCACGACCGTGTTCCCCCACGCCAGCGCGGGCGCGACCTTCCAGCTCGCCATCATGAGCGGGAAGTTCCACGGCGCGATGGCGGCCACCACGCCCGCGGGATCGTACTGGGTGTAGGCGTGGTGCCCGGTCGGCATCGGGAACGTCTCGGCGGGGGTGATCTGGGCGTGGTCGGCGAAGAACCGGAAGTTCCGCGCCGCGCGGGGGACGTCGTGGCCCGCGGTCTGGGTGATCGGCTTGCCCATGTCCGCGGTGTCGGCCGCCGCCAGCTCGTCGACGTGCTTCTCCACCAGGTCGGCGAGGCGGTGCATGATCGCGCCGCGCTCGGCGAAGCTCATCCGCGGCCACGGGCCCTCGTCGAAGGCCGAGCGCGCGGCGCGTACGGCGCGCTCGGCGTCGCCGGCCGAGCCGAGAGCCACCGTGGCCCACGACTCCCGAGTCCACGGGTCCACGGACTCGAACGTCGTCCCGTCGGCCGAGGCGACCTCCTCACCCGCGATGACGTGCCCGAACGATTCCACTGCCGGTCCTCCTCTTTCTCGCTGTGTCGTAAACTCTCGGCGTGCGACCGGCGCACGCTCAACGGGCGCTTTCCACTCGGTGGGAAGCTTCCGTGGGAAACACGGTCAGCGGCCACGCACCGCGCGCGACCACTCCGCCCACCGCCGCCCGAACTCGGGCGAGCGCACCGCCCTGATCTGCTCGGTGATCTCCCGGTCGACCGCCTCCGCGAACCCGCCGTCGACCGCCGCGGCGATCAGGCGCTTAGTCGCCCTCGCCGCCTCGGGAGGCGCCGCCGCGAGCTGCCCGGCGCGATCGAGCGCCTGCGCGAGCGGGTCGGCCACGACGACGTCGAGCAGGCCGATCCGCACGGCCTCCTCCGCCGCGACCTTCCGCCCGGACAGTGCCAGCTCCGTCGCCCGCGCCGCGCCGACCGCCCGCGCCAGCAGCCACGACACGCCGAAGTCGGGGACCAGCGCCATCTTGATGAACGGGCTGGCGAACACCGCGCCCGGCGAGCCGATCCGCAGGTCACATGCGAGGGCGAGCGCCACCCCCGCACCGACGGCCGCGCCGTCCACGGCGGCGACGGTCGGCGCGTGGAACTCCAGCAGCAGTTCGGCTATCCGGAACTCGCGGGTCATGCGCTCCCGCGCGTCCTGCGACGACTCGTTCCCCAGATCGCCGATCACGTCCAGGTCGCCGCCCGCGCAGAACGCGCCGCCGCGCCCGGTCACCACCAGGACCCGGACGGCGGCGTCGCCGTCCAGCTCGCGCAGCACCTCGGGCAGCCCGTCGAGCAGCGTACGGTCCAGCGCGTTCCGGCGATGCGGCCGGTCTAGCTCCAGCAGCGCGACTCCCTCGGCGGGGAAGGTCACCCGCAGTCCACGTACGTCCATGGCTCAGAGCTGACCGGACGAGGGGCCCGGTGACCAGGACCGGTTCTCATTGAGCGGAACTCCGCAGGTGGCCGGGCACCGTGCCACCACGCATGATCGGAGCGCATGACGCTCCGTGCACACCGGGTGCACATCGAGGTTCTGGAGGAAATTCGTGAACGAGCAGTTGCGCGGCAAGACGGCGATCGTCACCGGGGCGGCGTCGGGTATCGGACGCGCGACCGCCGCGCTGTTCGCCGCCCGTGGCGCGGCGGTGCTCGCCGTGGACCGCGAGGAGAAGGGCCTGCTGGACCTGCGGGACGAGGTGACGGCGGCGGGCGGCGAGGTGGCCGTGCTGGCCATCGACCTCGCCGCGGCGGGCGCGGCGGAGCGGGTCTTCGACTACTGCGCCGAGGCCGTCGGCGCGCCGAACGTGCTCGCCAACATCGCGGGCAAGGCCGGGGACCGCTCGGCGGCCGACACCACGGACGAGGACTTCGAGTTCTTCCTGCGGGCCAACCTCGGCACGACGTTCGCGCTCAGCCGCCGCGCGGTGATCGCGTTCGGTGCCGGGGGCGGAGCGATCGTCAACACGTCCTCGGCGTTCGCGCTGACCGGGGTCGCCGGATCCGCGCCGTACTCGGCGGCCAAGGGCGCGGTCTCCAGCCTCACCCGCCAGATGGCCGCCGAGTACGGCCGGCGCGACATCCGGGTCAACGCGGTGGCGCCGGGCCTGATCGAGACCCCGGCCACCCGCGCGAAGATCGCCGCGGGCGTCTTCGACGACCTGGTGACCCGGTCGCGCCCGCTGCCCAGGGTCGGGCAGCCGATCGACGTCGCACGGGTCGTCGCGTTCCTCGCGTCCGACGAGGCGGCGTTCGTCACCGGCCTCACCGTCCCGGTGGACGGCGGCTGGACCAGCACGCACTTCCGCGACTGACGGCGACAGCGACGACGCGGAACGGGCCGGGGCCGATGTCGGCCCCGGCCCGTTCCGGTTCTCTACGAGCGCGCCCTGCGCTCCGCGATCGTCTCGCCGTCCACGGCCCAGTGGGTCGGCGGCAGCTCGCGTACCAAGACCCGCACCGACTCGGACGGGACCCCGAGACTGCGCACGACCGCGTCGTGGACGGCCGAGATCATCTCGCGCAGTTCGGGCTCGGTACGGCCGGTCAGCAGTGAGATGTCGACGATCGGCATGATGTCTTCCTTTCTGGTCGGGGCGGGACGGTCAGTCCTTCTCGCGTGCGGCTTTGGTCGGGACGGAACGGTCAGCCGCCCTTACGTGCGACTCCGGTCGGAATGAGATGGTCAGCCACCGCTTACGTGCGACTCTGGTTGGGGCGGGACGGTCAGCCCTCCTTATGTGCGACTCCGGTCCGGACGGGACGGTCAGCCCTTCTTACGTGCGACGGGTTCCTCGGCCGTGTCACCGGCCAGTCGCACCTCGGCGAGGTCCACGCCCTTGGTCTCCGGCAGGGTGAACAGCAGGATCAGCAGGCCCAGCGCCATCGCGCCGACCGGATACCACAGGGCGGTGGTGATGCTGCCCACCTCGGCCCCGATCGCGACCATCGTCGCCGGCAGCAGCCCGCCGAACACCCCGACGCCGAGCTGGTAGGGGATCGAGAGGGCGGTGGCGCGCACCCTGGTCGGGAACACCTCCGCCATCGCCGTCGCGGCCGGCCCCTGGGCCATCTGCGCGAACGCGACCAGTGCGAGGAGCAGCAGCGCGACGGTGAGGACGGGCCCGCTGAAGAAGTCCCCAACGCCGTCGATTTTGAGCGTGCCGCCCGATCCGTCGGCCGGGTATCCGGCCGCCTTGAGCGCCGCCGACAGGTCGTCCTTCAGCTGTGGCCCGCCGGAGACCTCGGTGTCGTTCACGAGGACCTTGGTGGGGCCGGTGGTGTCCTGCCGCTCGAAGATGACCGAGTTGCTCTGGAGCACGTTCCGCGCCCGGTCGCAGTCGGAGGTGAAGGTGGCGGTGCCTGCGGGGTTGAACTGGAAGGAACACTCGGCCGGGTCGGCCTGGATGGTGACCGACACGTTCTCCTGCGCCCGGGCGAGATCCGGGTTCGTGGTCGAGACGATGGCACCGGTGATCGGGAACGTGAGCAGCGCGGCCAGCCCGAGCCCGGCGAACAGCACGGGTCGCCGCCCGACCTTGTCGGACACCCAACAGGCGAGGACGCACAGGAAGAACCCGATCAGCATGACCACCATGAAGATCGCGTTGATCGTGAACGAGTCGGCCTTGAGGTAGGTCTTCATCGTGGTCACCATGTACACGGTGGACAGGTAGCCGATGAACGACTGCGTCGCGGCCATCACGAACACGATCGCCACCATGCGCACCCGCGCCCGCGAGCCGAACGCCTCGCGCAGCGGCGCCTTGGTCTGGGTGCCCTCCTCCTTCATCTTCAGGAACAGCGGGCTCTCGTGCAGCTTGGTACGGATCCACACGGAAAGCGCGAGCGGCACGACGGAGATGAGGAACGGCACCCGCCAGCCCCACGCCTCGAAGGCCTCCACGCCCACGATGGCCTGCACCAGCAGTTGCACACCCAGCGACATGCTGAAGGCGAGCGCCGTAGTACCGGTCAGCCAGCCGACGAAGAAACCGCGCTGCCGCGCGGGGGCGTACTCGGAGACGTAGGTGACCGCGGCACCGAACTCGCCACTGACCGCGAGTCCCTGCAGGATGCGGCAGGTCACCAGCAGGATCGGGGCCAGGATGCCGATCTCGTCCGCGGTGGGCAGCAGCCCGACGGCGACCGTCGAGACGCCCATCAGCACCAACGTCATCAAGAACACGATCTTGCGGCCGACCAGGTCGGTGATCCGTGCGAACACCAGCGCGCCGATCGGGCGGACGACGAACCCTGCGGCGAAGGTCAGCAGCGCGAACACGGTCTGCGCCGACGATCCGTAGTCGCTGAAGAACTTGCTGCCGATCACGGGGATGAGTGCGCCGTATAGGAAGAAGTCATACCACTCGAACGCCGTGCCGACGGCCGACGCGCCGACGACCTTGAATTCCTGTTTGTTCATCGACGGTTTCCTCCAGCTGGGATGTTTCCCTCCGCCTCGGGGGCATGACGGCGGGTTGGAGTGACCGTAGGACCAGCGACGACGGAATCGACCACCAGATTTCCGGTGTGTGGGAATACCAGCTGAAAGTCGTACCCGCCAAGATCCGCTACCGCTGCCTCCGCGACCCCGACGAGGACGTGATCGAGCCGATGAGGCGGCCCTACCGCAGTCAGAACGCCCGCGCCGACCGCCAGTCACGGTCTACGCGCGCCGGCAGCCCCGCGCCGGCGCGGATACGCGCCGACGCCGTCGACTGCCGAGGGCACGCGCCGATCAGATCCAGCAGCACCGAGATGCGCAACATCATGCGTCACGTTGCGACCCCTCGCAGAGGATGAGGACTTGTAGTCACTACTCGGCGGTTGTTCCTGCGCCTGCGATTTTCTGTGTTTGCGCGGGCGGAGTTTCCATTGATGGCGCTGAACTTCCGTCGGAAAACAACAAAAGTTCTACGAGTTCGGCCGTAACATCTGGACAGTCGGTACGTAACATTTTAAGCTCACACCAGAATGAGCCGCGAAGTTGGCGAAAGTTCGGGAGGTGCGGCGATTGAGAACGCAGCATCTCGATCTTCGCCCCCCGCCCGGCGAGGGGCACCACCCGAGGCCGAGGTCGGCGGGCGGGTCGAACCGCCGCGCGGGCGCGCGGCCGTCGGGCCGAAATCGGAGTGATCGGGAGCCGGCCCCCTCGCCCACTCACCCCCCTCGAACGGCCTGGAGGTCGTCATGCTGCCACCGCTCTCTCCCACCATGACCCGCTGACGGCCGACGCGGCACCCGAGGGTGCCGTGCCGCCGTCACAGGGGGGATAGCCGGGTCGGCGGGGGCGGACGCCGACCGCTCCTGCCGACCCGGTCCCACCTTCCCGTTTCCCCTCCTGTCGTCCCGCCCCCCTCGTTTCCTCCCCCTGCCGACCCGGTTCCACCTCCCCTTTCCTCGCGCCGTGGTCACCGGCGACGGCCATCTTCGTGATGCTCTCCGACGCGCTCGCCCATGCTCACCGAACGGCGCACCCCGATCACACAGTGCTCGAAAGTGACGTGCCTCACATTTCCTGACAGGAGCTTATTGACTGTTTTACCAATAGCAGTCACAGTTTGTCCGAGCGACGTCGCCGAGGGATTCCCCACCTCTCCAACGTCGTCGGCGTGATCGGCGCACGCCCGCATGGACTCGTACCACAGGAAGCGAGCACCGCCGATCATGCTAAGAAAACTCGTCTCTTGCGTCGCCGTACTGGCGACGGCCCTCAGCCTGGCTCCCCCACCGGCGCAGGCCGCACCGAACACCGCACCGAACATCACCAAGAACACCGCGTCGAACGCGGTGGCGCTCGCGGCGCCCGGCTACACCCAGGTGACGCTCGCCAAGGGTGCGGCGGAGACCGGGGAGCCGATGGGACTCACCGTCCTGCCCAACCGGGGCGTGCTGCACACCTCGCGCGACGGCACGATCCGCTACACCGACGTGCTGGGCAACACCAAGGTGGCGCTCACCATCCCGGTGTACACGCACGACGAGGAGGGCCTGCAGAGCATCAAGGCCGACCCGAACTTCGCGTCGAACCGGTGGGTGTACGTCTACTACGCGCCGCCGCTGTCCACCCCGGCCGGTGACGCGCCGGCCTCAGGGACGGCGGCGCAGTTCGCGCCGTTCAACGGGGTGAACCGGCTCGCCAGGTACACGGTGAACGCCGACCACACCCTCAACGCGGCCTCCGCGGTCACCGTCCTCGACGTCCCCACCAGCAGGGGCATGTGCTGTCACGTCGGCGGCGACATCGACTTCGACGCGGCAGGAAACCTCTACCTGTCCACGGGTGACGACACGAACCCGTTCGACTCCGGCGGTTACACACCGATCGACGAGCGGACCGACCGCAACCCCGCCTACGACGCGCAGCGCACCTCCGCCAACAGCAACGACCTGCGGGGCAAGGTGCTGCGGATCAAGCCGAGCGCGGCCGGCGGCTACACGATCCCCTCGGGCAACATGTTCGCGCCCGGCACCGCGAACACCCGGCCGGAGATCTACGCGATGGGGTTCCGCAATCCGTTCCGGATGAACGTGGACAAGGCCACCGGCATCGTCTACCTGGGCGACTACGGGCCGGACGCGGGCACCGCGAGCGCCACCCGCGGCCCGGCGGCGTCGGTCTCGTTCGAGCGCATCACCCAGCCCGGCTTCTACGGCTGGCCGTACTGCTCGCAGTTCAACGTGCCGTACATCGACTTCACGTTCCCGTCGGGTCCTTCGGGCTCCGCGTTCAACTGCGCCGGCGGGCCGGTGAACACCTCGCGCAACAACACCGGCATCACCCAGCTCCCGGCCTCGCGCGCGGCCTGGCTGCCGTACGGGGTCGGCCAGGACCGGTCGGAGCTGTGCTGCGGAAGCTGGTCGCCGATGAACGCCCCGGTCTACAACTACGACGCCGGGCTCGCCTCCGACGTGAAGTTCCCGGCGTCGATGAACGGCAAGGTGTTCATCGGCGAGTTCGGCCGGCGGTGGATCAAGACGGTCACCCTCGCCTCCGGCGGCGGGGTGGGCGCGATCGAGCCCTTCCCCGCCTGGACCGGCACCCAGGTGATGGACATGGAGTTCGGGCCGGACGGCGCGCTGTACGTGCTCGACTACGGCACCGGCTGGTTCGGCGGCGACGCGAACTCGGCCGTGTACAGGATCGAGTACAACTCAGGCACCGGACAGGCGCCCATCCCGGTGATCAACGCCACCCCGAAGGCCGGCAACGCGCCGCTCACCGTGCAGTTCAGCTCGGCCGGGACGACGGATCCGGACGGCGACCCGATCACCTACGCGTGGGACTTCACGACGAACGGCAGCACCGACTCGACCGCGGCCAACCCGTCGTTCACCTACACGGCCAACGGCACGTACACCGCGACGTTGACGGTGAGCGACAACACCGGCCGCAGCGCCACGGCGAGCACCGTCATCAGCGTCGGGCAGCCGACGGTCACCCTCAACCTGCCGCTCAACGGGCGGGTGTTCAACTTCGGCGACGCGATCCCGTTCCAGATCAGCGTCACCGATCCGAACTCCCCGACCGTCGACTGCTCCCGAGTGAAGATCAACTACATTCTCGGCCACGACAGTCACGGCCACCAGATGACCAGCGCGACCGGCTGCTCGGGCACCATCCAGACTCCCGTGGACGGTGAGCACGACGCCAACGCGAACATCTTCGGCGTCTTCGACGCGGAGTACACCCCGGCCGGCTCGACCACGGCCGTCCACGCGCCGCAGGCCGTCCTGCAGCCGCGGACCCGCCAGGCCGAGCACTACAGCGCCCAGCAGGGTGTGCAGATCGTGGCCAAGCCGTCGGCGAACGGCGGCAACGCGGTCGGGCACGTCGAGAGCGGGGACTGGATCTCGTTCACGCCGTACAACCTGACCGGGGTCACGTCGTTCACCGCCCGGGTCGCGTCGGCGGGTGCCGGTGGCACGCTCACCCTGCGGGCCGGTTCCGCGACCGGGACGGTGATCGGCACGGCCACGGTCGCACCGACCGGCGGCTGGGAGAACTGGGTCAACGTCACCGGCACGGTGACGCCGCCCTCGGGGACGACGAACCTGTTCCTGGTCTTCACCGGGGGGACGGGGTCGCTGTTCGACCTCGACTCCTTCACCTTCAACGGTGGCACCACGTCGACGAACCTCGCGCTGAACAAGCCGGCGACGGCCTCCAGCGTGGAGTCGGCCACCTACCCCGCCTCCGCCGCGGTGGACGCGTCGGCGACGACCCGGTGGTCCAGCGCGTTCTCCGACCCGCAGTGGATCCAGGTCGACCTGGGCGCCACGTACACGATCAACAGGGTGCGTCTGGTGTGGGAGGCGGCCTACGGTTCCGCGTACCAGATCCAGACCTCGACGAACGGAACGACCTGGGCCAATGCCCGATCGGTGACCGGCGGCAACGGCGGTGAGGACGACCACACCGGCCTGAGCGCCTCCGCCAGGTACGTGCGGATCCACGGCACCACCCGGGCCACGGTGTACGGGTACTCCCTGTTCACCTTCGAGGTCTACGGAAGCTGATCAACGGGGCGGGGCCGGTCACCCGGCTCCGCCCCGCCGGAGACGAGGGTCCGGACATGGCGGTGGCCCCGCCTCACCCCCCCAGGGGAAACGGGGCCACCGTTTTCCGACCGGACCCGCCTGAGCCGGGTGAGCGCACATCCGGTCGGAAAATCAGGTACGGCGCTACGCGGCCGTCGTCACGAGGTCAGCCCGCGCTGCAGGAGACCGTCGGCCAGGTCGAGTTACCGTTGCGCTGGATCGTCACACCCCAGTTGTTGCCGTTGCCGTTGGGCCTCGCGGTCAGCACCTGGGCGCTGGGGTAGTTGGCGCTGATGTTCCAGGTGGAGAGGATCTTCGCGGGGGACGGGACGTTCATCGTCACGGTCCAGTTGTTCGAACCGCTGACCGAGACGTTGAGGTTGTAGCGGTCACTCCACTGCTCGCCCGCGGAGAGCGACGCGGTGCAGCCACCGTTGCCGCCGCCGTTGTTGCCACCGCCGTTGTCGCCGCCGGAGGAGCCGCCGATCGTGATGTTGGAGTTTCCGCTGCTCTGGTATCCCTCGGTGGCGAGGATCATGTAGTCGTGGCTGCCCAGGTTCATGCCGTTACGGGCCCACGCGTCGAAGTGGTTGCCGGAGGTTATGGTCCCGCCGGTCTTCTTCGACTGCCGGACGCTCCAGTACTGGTTGAACGTCTTGTTGCCCTCGATGGAGGGGGCGTTGTACCGCGTCGTCTGGTAGATGTCGTACGTGCCGCCGTCGCTGGTGACGGTGCCCTTGTACGTGCCGGTGGGCCGGTAGGTGCCCCAGTTGTCGACGATGTAGTACTCCACGAGCGGGTTTCTCGTCCATCCGTAGAGGGTGAGGTAGGCGTTGCCCGACGGGTTGAAGCTGCCCGAGTAGTTCACGGCCCTGCGCGAGCCGGTGCGCCAGCCCTTGCCGGCGACGAAGTTCCCGGTGTTCCTCCACGAGGTGCTGTAGTTTCCGCCGGACCCCAGTTCCATGGAGACCGTGCCCTGGCTGTCGGTCCAGAACGAATAGAAGTAGCCGCCGTTGTCGCCGGTCTGGTTGGTGGTGACGGCCGCGTGGGCCGGGCCGGGCAGTACCGCCACGGCGATGGCCAGGGCCACGGCGCAGGCACGGCCGACGAGCAGCCTGACGCGACCGCGTCCGCGCCTCTTGCGGGGGGCATCGTTCATGTGCGTGCTTCCTCCTCGTGAGGGCTGGGGCAGGCAGCGTGATACGACCCGGCGGAGCTCGCGGTGGCCGAGGGGACGTCCACCACGCGTTGGGGTCGTACAACGCGGCAGGGCTGGCCGGCCGTCGTACGGTCGACGGCCGGAGGACCAGGCCGCGCGGCGAGTGACCCGGATCGGCAGCGTTTCGGGCTGTCGATGGTGAGAGTGTGGGTTCGCCTCCGCCGAACTGTCAATAAGTTTCAGAAACATATCGGAAATCTGATCTTGCTAGAGCTTTGCCGATAGAACGTTTTGCCTGGTAGCAGAGATTGCGTCATCAAGCGAGGCCGGATTGCTCCATGAAAGCTTCTCCCTGATGATCAAATACAAGACGGCGATTCCGAAACGTTTCGATGCTTCCTTGACAGGTTTCGTAACAATCCACAGAATGACTCACCAAACAGGCCCTGCTCGCCTCACCCGGGGCGAGTGACGACGGAACCGCGGTTCCGTGCGTTCCGTACGTGTTACGCCGCAGCCGTACGGTGTCCGTTCTCACCGATCGATGTTCCAGTGGAGGAACAGAATGATCGAAAACGCGACCATCGGCAGTGGAGGCCGGAGACGCCGCTCGCGCGTCCGGAATTCACTCGTCATGAGTCTCCTCGTGGTTCTCGGAACGGTGTTCGCCGTGACCTCATCACCCGCGGCGCAGGCCGCCGACTGCAGTGCCGGATATGTCGGACTCACCTACGACGACGGTCCCAACCCCGGCAACACCGCCAACCTGCTGAACGCCCTGAAGCAGAACGGCCTGCGGGCCACCATGTTCAACACCGGGCAGAACGCCCAGAACAACCAGGCCCTGGTCCGCGCCCAGCAGGACGCCGGCATGTGGATCGGCAACCACAGCTACACCCACCCCCACCTCGTCAACATGAGCAGCTCCCAGATCCAGTCGGAGCTCCAGCGGACCCAGCAGGCGATCCAGCAGGCCACGGGGACCGCCCCCAAGCTCTTCCGGCCTCCGTACGGGGAGACCAACGCCACCCTGCGATCGGTCGCGCAGCAGCTCGGCCTCACCGAGATCATCTGGGACGTCGACTCCCAGGACTGGAACGGCGCCAGTACGGCCCAGATCGTGCAGGCCGCCGGACGACTGCAGAACGGCCAGATCATCCTGATGCACGACCAGTACGCGACGACGCTCAACGCGATCCCGCAGATCGCCGCGAACCTCAGAAGCCGCAACCTGTGCGCCGGCATGATCTCCCCCTCCACCGGCAGGGCCGTGGCGCCTGACGGCGGCACCACCCCGACCAACCCGCCGACCAACCCGCCGACCGGCAGCTGCACGGCCGGCATCACCGCCGGCCAGCAGTGGAGCGACCGGTTCAACCTGTCGGTCAACGTCTCGGGAAGCAACAACTGGATCGTCACCGTGACCCTGCGGAACGCCCAGCGGATCAGCTCCACCTGGAACGGCAGCCCGACCTGGGACGGCAGCGGCAAGGTCATGACGATGCGTCCCAACGGCAGCGGCAACACCTTCGGCTTCACCGTGATGCACGGCGGCGACTGGACCTGGCCGACGGTCTCCTGCCGGGTGGGCTGACCTTCCCCACGACCTCGGCCTCGCCGGTGACCCCGGACGAGGCCGACGGACGACGGGTGCCGGTGAGCTCACGGAGCCGTCATCCGGCCGTGTCGGTCCCCGCACCGCGGATCCGCGGTGCGGGGACCGACGTCATCACTTTTCTTTGTCGTGTCGAAAATTTTTCGGGGGCCGATTCCGAGGGAGTTCGATGAAGCGTTTACTGATTGTCGGTACCACCACGCTCATGCTGGCCGGTGCGCTGAACACCGTCCCCGTGCAGGCGAAGGAGCGGCCCCCCAAGGTCGCCGAGCAGAGCCTGCGCGCACTCGCCGCCCGCCACAACCTCGCCATCGGCACCGCCGTCGACATGGACGTGCTGCGCGACGCGAGCGATCCGCAGTACCGTGCGCTCACCGCCTCGCAGTTCTCCACCGTCACCGCCGAGAACGCGATGAAGTGGGAGTCGCTGGAACCGACCCGGGGCGTGTACAACTGGGGGCCGGCCGACGAGCTGATCGAATTCGCCCGCAAGAACAAGCAGCAGGTCCGCGGGCACGTGCTGGTCTGGCAGAACCAGCTGCCGACCTGGCTCACCAAGGGCGTCGAGGACGGGACGATCAGCAAGACCCAGCTCCGCGACATCCTGCGCGACCACATCACCACCGTCGTCAAGCGCTACAAGGGCAAGATCTGGCAGTGGGACGTCGTCAACGAGGCGGCCAGCGACCCGTGGGACAGCCCGTCGTCGATCCACCTGAAGGGCTTCTGGGCGCAGCACCTCGGCCCCGGCTACATCGCCGACGCCTTCCGCTGGGCCCGCGCGGCCGACCCGGGCGCGCTGCTGTTCTACAACGACTACAACATCGAGGCGTTCGGCGATCGTGGCGCCTCGGACAAGACCTGGTACGTCTACAACATGGTCAGGCAACTGCGCGCGAGCGGCGTCCCCATCGACGGCGTGGGCAGCCAGGGGCATCTCGGCACCCAGTACGGCAACTTCAACGCCTTCCAGGCGCTGGAGGTGCTCGACGCCTTCTCCGACCTCGGGCTCGCCACGGCGTTCACCGAGGTGGACGTGCGCAGCCAGATGACCGACGGCGTGCGTGCGGGCGACTCCAACGAGGTCAACCCCCGCCTCCAGGCGTCGGCGGCCAACTTCAGCGTGCTCCTGCAGGCATGCCTCGCCAACCGGCACTGTCTGGCCTACACCGTCTGGGGATTCACCGACAGGCACTCCTGGGTGCCCGGCTGGTTCTCCGACCCCCCGGAGGGCCTGGCCACCCTGTACGACGAGTCCTACCGGCCCAAGCTCGCCTACAACGTCGTCAAGGCCGACCTGGCGTTCACCGGACCGCCCAACGTCCTGCCGAGGATCCCGCAGAAGCCCCGGCGATGAGCGAAGGCGGGGTGTCCGTGCTCGGACACCCCGCCGTTTCCCGGCCGAGCCTCCCGTGGAGGACTCGGTGACGAGACGAACGGGCCGGGCCGCGAATAGCGCGGCCCGGCCCGAAATCGGATCAGGGGCTGGTGCAGGTGGCCGTGGGGGTGGCCGCGGTGCCGTTGCCGGTGAAGCCGAAGGTGGTCGACTGACCCGCCGCGATGGAACCGTTGTAGGGGGCGTTGCGGACGGTCACGTTGGAACCGGACACGGTGTGCTGGCCGTTCCACAGGCTGCTGATGCTCTGCCCGCCCGGCCAGGCCCACTGCACGGTCCATCCGTTGACCGGCGAGCTACCCGCGCGAACGGTCACCGTCGTCTGGAACCCTCCCGGCCAGCTGTTGGTCGTCTCGACCGTCGCCGTACACGCCCCCGTACCCGGGGTGGGAGTCGGCGTCGGCGTCGGGGTCGGGGTGGGCGTCGGGGTCGGGGTCACGGTGGGAGTGGGCGACGGGGTGGGGTTCGGGGTCGCGGCGTTGAGCGCGTCCAGGACGGCGTTGTAGGCCGGCTTCTTGTTGCCGCCGCTGAACAGCAGCGGGGTGTCGCCCGAGCGCCAGGAGTCCTGGTCGCGGACGCCCCACACGGTGATGCCGTTGCAGCGGGGCACGGCCAGGCAGTCGTTGACCACCGCGGCGTAGGTCTGCGGGGAGGCGCCCTGGATGTCCAGCTCGGTGATCTGCACGTCCACACCCAGCGCCGCGAAGCTCTGGATGGTGGTGCGGTAGTTGCTGTTGTACGGGCTGCCGCTGTTGAAGTGCGACTGCAGGCCGACGCAGTCGATCGGCACGCCGCGCTGCTTGAAGTCGCGGACCATGTTGTAGACGCCCTGGGTCTTGGCCCAGGTCCAGTTGTCGATGTTGTAGTCGTTGTAGCAGAGCTTGGCGGCCGGGTCGGCGGCGCGCGCGGTGCGGAAGGCGACCTCGATCCAGTCGTTGCCGGTGCGCTGCAGGTTGGAGTCGCGTCGTCCGCCGCCGCTGTCGGAGAAGGCCTCGTTCACCACGTCCCAGGCGTAGATCTTGCCCTTGTAGTAGTTCATCACACCGTTGATGTGGTTGATCATCGCCTGGCGCAGCGCGCTGCCGGACATGTTCTCCATCCAGCGCGGCTGCTGGGCGTGCCAGGCCAGCGTGTGCCCGCGCACCCGCTTGCCGTTCTGCACCGCCCAGTTGTAGATGCGGTCGGCGTTGCCGAAGCTGAACTGGTTCTGGTTCGGCTCGGTGGCGTCGATCTTCATCTCGTTCTCGGCCGTGATCATGTCGAACTCACGGTTCGCGATCGTGGTGTACTGCGAGTCACCGAGCCTGCCGGCGCTGATCGCGGTGCCGAAGTATCGCCCGCTCTGCTGGGCCGCCGCGCCGAGCGTGGTCGCCGCGGCGCTCGCGGAACCGGCGGAAGTGGCACCGGCCGAACCCGGAACCGTCACCGCCGCGATCGTGCCGAGCACGAGGGTGCCGAGGGCACCGGCGACCAGGGTCCGGCGGAGACCACCGAGGGGGCGCCGGGTTCCGGGTGGGGGGATGGCATTTGTGCCCATGCCTGAGCCTCCATAAATGCATCACGGGAAACACGGGGGACATCCCCGTGAGTTCGACGTCACGCCCGTTGCCGGAAAGGCCGGAAAGGCACACCACAGGGCGTCGCAGGCGACGGCCCTGCTGCGCGCGCCACCGACCTGGCCGTAGGAGGACGCCTTGGGGACTCAGTGTGGAAACCTCACCGAAATACGTCAAGACTGCACAGAAAGTTTCGGATCCTCGCTCGGCGTATACGCCCTGGCCATGCTCACAACCTCTGTCCCTGCCTCCTGAAACCTTGCGGTCCCATCGCAGCGAGGCGAGACACGGTGAATGTAAGTTTCAGTGCGACGCCCTCGCGCTCGAAGATCGCGAGGGCGGTAGATCCTCGTTCCCGCCCCCGCGAATCAGGAAGGGCGGCCGGCGGCGAGCAGCCGTTCGCACGCGTCGAGCAGACGTCTCCGCAGCGGCCTCGCCCGCTCGGCGAATCCCCGCTGCTCGGCGGCGTACTCGGCCCGCCCCTCGGACGTCTCGATCCGGATCGCCCGATGGCCGAGCGCGGTGAGGTCGTACGGGGAGGCGCGCATGTCCAGGGTCCTGATCTCTCTGGCCAGTTCGAAGCAGTCGGCCACGAGTTCCGAGGGGACCAGGGGCGAGAGCTTGTAGGAATGCTTGTAAAGGTCCATGTTGGCGTGCAGACAGCCCGGCTGTTCCAGCTCCGGCTGCCGCTCCCTCGTCGGCCACAGCGCGTTGAGCGGACGCGCCTCGGGGGTGAAGAAGCGGAACGCGTCGAAGTGGCCGCACCGCACACCCCGCTCCTCCACGACCTGTGCGATCTCCTCCCCGCTGAGCCGCAGCGGCCAGGAGTCGTGCCGCACCTCCGTGGCCTTGTAGACCATCGCCCACTCGTGCAGACCGAAGCAGCCGAAGTATCCCGGCCGTGACGCGGTGGCGGCCAGTAGCCGCATGATCCACTCGACGGATGGGCCACGCCTGCTCATCAGCGTCGCGGTGTCGAGCGTCGCTCCCTCGGGGGTGTCGAGGTAGCCGCGGCCCACATCGCGCGCCCCCTTCAGCAGCACCCCGGCGCCCGGATGCCACCTGCGCAACCGTGCCGGCCGGTGCCCGTAGTAGGTGAACAGGAAGTCCTCGATGGGATGGGCCTCGCCCCGCGCCCGGCGCGCCAGGTGCGGCTCCGCCCACACCTCGATCCGCCGGCGGTGGGCCTCCGCCCGAGCCCGCCACTCCTCCGCTTCCAGAACCTCCACCGCTGAATGGTACGCGCGGGCGGATGGTGCCCGTCCGTCCCCCCTTCCGGGTGCGGGCGACGGTGAGCGCCCGCCGAACGGCGCATCGGTGAACGGAAGATGAATTGTCAATACAACTCTGGATACCGCGCTTCGCACTGTCGTCATTAATCACATAATTCGATTACAGCCGCTATTAATGGCGATACGGGGCAAGCCTTCGAGGAATCACATGAAGCGTTGGATCGGTGTCGGGCTGGCGCTGCTCCTCGGTGCCGCCGTGGTGGCGGCGATCGTGGCGGGCAACCGTGGCGGCGGCGCGGAGACGCGGGAGCTCACCCTGGTCCAAGGGGTGATCGGGTCGGAGAAGAAGCCGTTCTTCGACGATCCGGAGGTGCGGGCGGTCTTCGCCGGGCACGGCCTCCGGGTGGAGGTCGACACCGCCGGGTCGCGCCAGATCGCGACCTCGGTGGACCTGGGGAAATACGGCTTCGCGTTCCCGTCCAGCGCTCCGGCGGCCGAGAAGATCAGGCGTGACCGGGGCGTCGCGCGCACGTTCGCGCCGTTCTCCTCCCCCATGGCGGTCGCCACCTTCACCCCGATCGTGGACGTCCTGAGCAAGGCGGGCGTCGTACGGGACTCGGGGCAGGGTTACCAGGTGCTCGATATCCAGAAATATCTGGATATGGTGGCTAAAGGCACTCGCTGGGACAAACTACCGGGCAATACTGCTTATCCGGCACGCAAACGCGTGCTGCTCACCACCACCGACATCCGCACCTCCAACTCCGCGGCGATGTATCTCTCGATCGCCGGTTACGTGGCCAACGGCGACGACGTGGTCACCTCCGAGGAGCAGGGCGCCAGGGTCGCCGGGACCGTCGCCCCCCTCTTCCTCGACCAGGGATACTCCGAGACCTCCACCGAGGCGCCGTTCGAGGACTACCTGTCCCTGGGGATGGGGAAGACGCCCATGGTCATGATCTACGAGGCGCAGTACGCCTCGCGGCTGTTCGCCGGGGACGGCTCGATCCGTCCTGACATGCGGCTGCTCTACCCTTCGCCCACGGTCCTGAGCAAGCACACCCTCGTGCCGTTGAGCGCGCAGGGCACCGAGGTCGGCAGGCTCCTGCAGGAGGACCCCGAACTCGGACGCCTCGCGGCCCGGTACGGCTTCCGCACCGCCGCCGCCAAGGCGTTCGACGACCTCGTGGCGAAGGTGAACGCGCCGCTGCCTCCCGGCCTGGTCGACGTGGTGGAACCCCCCGACCACGAGCGGCTGGAGGGCATGATCTCCGCGATCGAGACGCGCTACCGGTCCGGAGCGGTCCCCTCGTCCACCCCCTGACCTCACCTTCCCAGCGCTTCGAGGAGAGACCACCGTGAGCGATCTCGTGCTCAGCCCGCCAGAACCCGTGGCCAAGGTGCCCACGGAGAAGGCCGCCACCATGCTGCCGGTCCCGGAGGGGCGGGAGGCGGAACTCGCGGAGAAGGCCCGCGGTTTCGCCGAGGAGCTGAGCGGCCTGGACCCCAGGTCACCGGAGTTCACCCGGAAGGTGCACGACATCACCTCGATGGGCGACTCGGAGATCCGGGCCTCCTCCCAGGTGGCGAACCGCATGCTGAAACGGCCGGTGGCCGCGCTGGCCTCCGTCAAGGGCGAGGGCCGGGACGCGCAGGCGGCGGTGGCGGGACAGCTGGTCGCGCTGCGCCGGACGATCGTCGACCTCGACCCCAAGCAGACGTCCGCCCCGGCCAGGAAGCTGCTGGGACTGATCCCGTTCGGCGACAGGCTGCGCGACTACTTCGCGAAGTACCGGTCGGCGCAGAAACACCTCGACGACATCATCCGCGCCCTCACGTCCGGACAGGACGAGCTGCGCAAGGACAACGCGGCCATCGAGGGCGAGAAGACCAACCTGTGGGAGTCGATGAAGCGCCTGCAGGAGTACGCCCTGCTCGCCGCCGCCCTCGACGCCGCGGTGGAAGAGAAGATCATGTATGTCGAGGCGGCCGAGCCGGAGAAGGCCACCGCCCTGCGCTCGGACGCGTTGTTCGGCATCCGGCAGAAGCACCAGGACCTGCTGACGCAGCTCGCGGTGTCCGCCCAGGGGTATCTCGCCCTCGACCTGATCCGCAGGAACAACCTCGAACTGATCAAAGGCGTGGACCGGGCGACCACGACGACGATCGCGGCGCTGCGCACGGCGGTGACCGTGGCCCAGGCCCTCGCCAACCAGAAACTCGTGCTCGACCAGATCACCGCGCTGAACGCCACCACCTCCGACCTGATCGTGGCGACGAGCGAGATGCTGCGCACCCAGGCGGCCGACATCCAGACCCAGGCGGCGTCGACCACGGTCGACATGGACGCGCTGCGCAGGGCGTTCGACAACGTCTACGCCACCATGGACACGATCGACACGTTCAAGGCCAAGGCCGTGGAGAACATGGCGATCACCGTGGACAGCCTGACCGTCGAACTCGACCACGCGCGCACGTACCTGGAGCGCTCCCGGCGCGGCGACGAGCAGGAGCTTCCGCGATGAAGGGCTCGGCGCCCGGCCCCCGCACGGCGGGACACGCACCCGGCACCCCACGTACCCCCCACCTGGACGGACCCGCACCCGGCACCCCGCGCGACTCCCGCCCCACCTCGCCGGCGCCGCGCGACTCCCGCCGTGTCATGCGAGCACCCGGCGCGCGGGCGGGTGCCCGCCGGCTCGGGTGGGCGCTCGCCGTGCTCGCCCTGCTGACGGCGTCGGTCGCGTGCGGCGGGGCCGGCACCACAGAAGCCCCCGGCACCTCTGCGGACGGCCCGGACGTGCTGCGCGTCCTCGCGGGAAGCGAGGTCGGCGACCTGGAACCGCTGCTCAGGCGGGCCGGGGAGGCCGTCGGCGTGCGGGTCGCCCTGTCGTACGCCGGAACGCTCGACGGGGCCGACCAGGTGGCGGGCGGCGGCGCGGACGGGCGGTACGACGCGACCTGGTTCTCCTCCAACCGCTACCTGTCGCTGATCGAAGGGGCGTCCGCGCGGCTCTCGACCCAGACCAAGATCATGGTCTCGCCCGTGCTGCTCGGGCTGAAGGCGTCCAAGGCCCGCGAACTCGGCTGGGACGGCAAGACCGTGACCTGGAACGACATCGCCTCGGCCGCACGCGCGGGGAGGTTCACCTTCGGCATGACCAGCCCCGCGGCGTCCAACTCCGGATTCTCGGCGCTGGTCGGCGTGACGGCGGCGCTCTCCGACGCGGGCGAGGCCCTGGAGGAGGCCCAGATCGACGCGGTGACCCCCAGGCTGAAGGAGTTCTTCTCGGCGCAGACGCTCACCTCCGGCTCCTCCGGCTGGCTCGCGGACGCGTACGCCAGGGAGGGCGGGGTGGACGGGCTGGTGAACTACGAGTCCGTGCTGCTCGGCCTCAACGCCTCGGGAAAACTCGCCGAGCCGCTCACGCTGGTCTACCCGGGCGACGGGGTGGTGACGGCCGACTACCCGCTCACGCTCCTGAGCTCCGCACCCCCGGAGAAGAAGGAGCTGTACGGGAAGCTCGCCGCCTGGCTGCGCACGCCGGAGATCCAGCGGGAGATCATGACCACCACCCACCGCAGGCCCATCGTCCCCGAGGTGAGACCGGAAGCGCGCTTCGGGACCGCGTCGCCGGTGGAGCTGCCCTTCCCCAACCGGCGCGACGCCGCCGACAGACTGATCGGCGCCTACCTCAACCAGGTGCGCAGGCCCTCGCGGACCCTGTTCGTGCTGGACACCTCCGGCTCGATGGCAGGAGGGCGGATCGACGCGCTCAAGCAGGCGCTGACCGCGCTGTCGGGCACCGACACCTCCGCCGGCGGATCGTTCTCGCGCTTCCGCGACCGCGAGACGGTGACGATGATCCCGTTCAACACGGCCCCAGGCAGCCCGCGGACCTTCACGCTGCCCGACCGCGACCCAGAACCGGTGCTCCGGCAGATCCGCTCGTACGGCGAGGGACTGCGGGCCGAGGGCGGGACCGCGATCTTCGACAGCCTGCGGGCCGCCTACGAGCAGATCCGGTCGTCGCCGTCGGAGGACTTCACCTCGATCGTGCTGATGACGGACGGCGAGAACACCGACGGCGCCTCCTACGACGACTTCGCCGACTACTACGCCGCACTGCCCGTGAAGTTCCGGACGTTCGTCGTGCTCTTCGGCGACAGCGACGTCGACGAGATGAAACGGATCGCCGAACTCACCGGCGGAGCGACCTTCGACGCCCGGCAGGGGTCGCTGGCCGCGGCCTTCAAGGAGATCCGTGGCTACCAGTAGCCCGCTGAGGCGGATCCTCGCCTACGCCGGGTCGATCAGGAACATCACCGGATGCGTCCTCGCCCTGGTCGGAGTGGTCCTGGTCTTCCTCGGCGTCGCCGGGACGTTCTGGCCCGTCGTGGTCGCCGGGCTGTACGGCGTCGGAGCGCTGCTGGCCCCGGCCGACCGGGTGAGGCTCACCATCTCGCACGCGGAGGTGGAGTCCCGGCAGTTGGAAACCGACCTCGCCGCCCTGTCGGCCAAGGTCGACGGGAACCGGTTCCCCGACGACGTGGTGAGGCGGGTCGGCGCGCTCGCCGAGGTGCTGCGCGACATCCTCCGGCGGGCGGACACGCTCACCTCCTCGCCCGACCACCTGCACATCGTGTCGCAGACGATCAGGGACTACCTGCCGTCCAGCCTGGAGACGTACGCGAACCTGCCCCGCTCCTACGCGCTCACCCGGCGCGGCGAGCGGGAGCGCAGCGCGCACGAGGAACTGCTCGCCCAGCTCGACCTGCTGGACACCCGGCTGCGCGAGGTGGCCGAGTCGGTCTACCGGGGTGACGAGCAGGCGCTGCGCGACCAGGGCAGGTTCCTGCGGGACCGGTTCGGCGGCTCCGGCCTGGACCTCTGACCCGGCCCCCTGCACCTCCGGCCCGAATCTCTGACCCGGCTACCCTGTACCTCCGGCGGCTCGGGCCTGGGTATCCGACCCGGCCCGCCTGCACCTCCCGCCTGGATCTCCGACCCGGCCACCCGGCACCTCCGGCGGAGGGAGGGGGTTCGTCGGATCCGGCCCCCGTCAACCGAGACGTACGACGACCGTGTTCGAGCCGCCGCCCCGGCCCGCCAGGCGCCCGAAGGTGAGCGTGAGCCGCGCGCCGGTCGTCGCGCCCGCCAGCAGGGGATGCCCGCGCGACACCCCGGTCACCGGCCGGTTCCAGGTCACGGTGAGCTCCTCCAGGTCGCGCCGGGGGTCCGACACGGTCAGCGTCGCCGTACCGTCGCCGGTCTCCCTGACCAGCACCGCGCACGGGGCGGAGACGGCGAGGTCCCCGGCGGCCCCGTCGTTCCAGAAGTTGACGGCGGTGATCCCGAGCGACGGGACCCGGACCCCCTGGCAGCGGGCGCTGTTGGCGAGCACCCGCGCCCAGCCGGGGTCGGCGGCGCGGGCCTGTGTCTCCGCCAGGCTCGCGCCCGGCAGGAGGAGGTAGACGTAACCCGCCGAGACGGGATCGACGCCGTGGTCGAGCCAGAGCGTCACGTAACTCCGGGTCGCCCGCTCCCGGCCGCCGGTGCGCTCCTCGCGCAGCGTGCGCAGGCGGGTGCCGCAGGGCAGCACGTAACCGCCGTGCCCCTCCAGGTGCGCCCACCCCTTCCCGTCGTCCACGACGAGAGGCGCGCCGGTCCTGCGGTTGTCCACGACGGTCTCGACCGGCACGCCGTCGCCGGCGGTGATCGCGGCGCCGAGGCAGACCACCGCGTCGTCGAGGAAGAACCACGACTTGAAGGCCTCCAGGGTGCTCTCGAAGCCGTTCAGGTGCTGGCCGACCGTCGCGTACGCACCGTCGGTGGCGCCGCCCACCCAGCGGCCCGGCGGGCAGGTGTCGCCCCACGCCTCGCCGGCGCCGTCGGCCAGCCGCCGGGTGGAGACGGTCGTGCCCGGCAGGCGGTAGGGGTCGACGGTGGTCCAGAAGGAGTCGGAGTACTGGTCGCCGTGGCCGTCGGCCCACCAGTAGAGCATCCCCGAGCCGGTGTGCCAGCCGCGGAGGTTCTCGCCGTTGCCGTGCTCGTAGTGGCCGACGCGGTGGGAGGCCATGCTGA
This sequence comes from Streptosporangium sp. NPDC000563, assembly GCF_040299985.1. Classification (NCBI taxonomy): domain Bacteria; kingdom Bacillati; phylum Actinomycetota; class Actinomycetes; order Streptosporangiales; family Streptosporangiaceae; genus Streptosporangium; species Streptosporangium sp. NPDC000563. The sequence continues at coordinate 390,547 of NZ_JBEPDA010000001.1, forward strand.
GGCCCGCGCACCAGCCGGGCCCGCGGTGGACGGCGCGGGCGCTCATCGCGAGCAGCCGGTGTCCGGCGGGTTCCTCGGCCGCGGGAACGGCGTCGTCGTCCAGGATCGCGGCGAGGCGGGCGTGGAACCCCAGGTCGTCCTCCTCGGCCGCGTCGAGCATGGGCCGGTGGGTGTTCCGCAGCGCCCACCCCTTCACCATGCCCTGCCAGCGGGACCGCTCGGCGGCGGAGGCCGTCTCTCCCAGCAGCAGGATCGCGGAGGCGATCGCCCGCCCCCTGTCGTGGTCGCCGTACGGCCGCCTGCCGACCGCCCGGCCGCTGACCAGGTCCATGCAGGAGCCGTCGTGGACGACCGGCGCGAACGTCCTCTCGACGCTGTCGAAGACGACCTGCCTTTCCCGGTCGACGACCTCCCACGGCGAGCCGCGCAACACCGCGAACAGCGTCGCGAGGCCGGACAGCAACGACGCTCCGTACGTGCCCTGGTAGGGGACGGTCGTGTGCTGGACGAAGGAGCCGTCCCGGTAGAACCCGTCGCCCTCGGAGACGTAGGGGAAGACCGGGGAGAGCGCGGAGACGGCGAGCGCGACCTTCGCCGGGTCGGAGCCGAGGACGGCCCGCAGCAGCGTCACCAGGCACAGGTCCACCCGGTTGGCCCCGGTGCTGGTCCCCTCGTAGTCGTCCAGGCGGCACTCGGGGACGAAGTGGTCCACCGCCTCCCGCAGCGCCGCGGCCCGCGGGCCGGTCAGGTGCGGGCCGATCAGCAGGGCCGCGTCGAGGAGGTTCCTGGGGGCACCGATCTGCCAGTGCCACCAGTTGCCGACCTGGTCGGCGCCCGCCGCGTACACCCGCCGCCGGTAGTGGTCGACGCCGGTCGCGACGGCCGCGGCCAGGTTCGCGTCGCCGGTCAGGCCGGTCCCCGGCAGGGCGTACGCGCGGGCCATGGCCCGCAGCCGGGCGGTGGTGGCGCCGAGCGAGGGGAACGGCAGGCCGGGCCAGAGCGACGCGTCGGCCGGTGCCATGGCGTCCCGGTATCCGGCCGCCCTCGTCCCCAGCCTCGCCAGCCGGGTCCGGTACGGCTCGGCCGTCGCGTCGAACCCCGACCCTGCCGTCACGTCCCGCCAGCGGTGACGCAGCGCGGTGAGGGGATCGGCCGGCGGGTGCGACGCGCTCTTCGGGGACGCGGTCTCCTCGTGCCTCCCGGTGCCGGTGTGCGCGGCGTACGCCGGGATCATCGCCCCGGTCGCGACGACCCCGCCGAGCCGAAGGAAAGATCTCCGGGAATGTCGGTCCACGCCTAGATTGTCGGCCGGAAATCATCCTCGCCGTGGACACCGCGCCACATTGCCGTCGTTTGCCGTGATGTGGGCGACCCGCCGCAGGCGGGCAGGGGTGAGAGAACCACGTCGCAGGCGGGCGAGGGTCGGAGTGATCCCCCGAGCGGTATCCGACTCGGGTGGGGCCACGTCGCGGGCGGGCGGGGGTCAGAGATCCACGTCGCGGGAGGCGACCACGCGGACCCCCTCGGGTTCGTGGCCCACCGGGGTGACCACGACCCGCCTTCCTCCCTCCTCGTATCCGTGCTCGGTCAGCCACATGAGGGTGTACACGTCGAGTTGACTGAAGTGGATCGGGGAGGCGGGCGAGAAGATGTCGTCGCCGGTGTCGCCTTCGACGATCGACAGGGTGTAGGTGGTCATGGCAGCCTCCGGGCCGTGGTCGTTCTCGGGAGGTCCATACCCCGGGGTTGGCCTTGGGAGGTCCATCTCCCGGTCGAGAAGGCCCCGCGCACAACCTCGGACAGCGGCGAACCCTCGCTCGCCCCGGCGCCCCCGGCCGTGCGTACGGCCGTCGCGCGCGCCTCGCCCAGCGGGCGTCCGAGGGGTGGGGCACCGCCCTCCGAGCGGTCTCGGAAAAGCAGGGTTCCAATTACCCGAACACCGGCCGGGAACCGAACAGCTAAACAGAGGAAACGTATTCATATCAAGTTGCTATGACGGCTTGCACCAATCCGGAGTGGGAAACGCTTGCGCGATCGCCCGTACGCGACGAGAGCTCCGCCTCCCTGCCGGAAAGCCCACCGGGAGGTGAACGACCGGCCTTCCCCAGGGAAATGGCAGTTCACCAAGAAACGTGAGGGATCATCCGAAACCTCCAGATGTCCCCACATCTCTAGAGAACCAGTGGCACGATCCAACCACAGGAGGGCTGCAGGCGGGGGCACTCGCCGTTTCGGACTGTCCATATATCGAGTTAGGTGTTATTTATAACCCAATAACCATAAGTGTCAATTACTGAGCCCTTTACCTTCCAAATAGATCACGGTCAGTCTAATATTTGGACCTATGTCATGGCGTGCATCAGATTTCCCAGATGGACAGGCTGGGCCCTCTCGCCGTGGCGGCGCTTCCTCTCGGCGCGATTCCGAACACGCATCCGACTGGCATCCCGAACGCCTCCTGTCATTCGATTGGCGGAAGGTTATTCTGTTCACGGCGGTTTTGGCGATCATCGCCTTCGCCGTGATCTGGCTCGTGACCAGATCGACCTCCGGTTCGTCCCTCGCGGCGAACCCCACGCCCGACCCTTCCGACACCGGCTGGGAGAAGGCCGACTCCTCGCCTTCACCGACGCCGGAGTCCTCCGGCTCCACCCCCGAACCGACACCGAAGCCCACGCCCACCAAAAGCGGCAAGGAGAAGTCCCCTCGCCCCGAGGCCACTCCCACCCGGAGGCCACGGACCGAGACCAGGACCACCCCGCCACCCGCCGACCCGCCCGCCGGGTCCAGCTCACCCGAGCTCACCGCCAAGGAGGCGTACGGCATCCACGGCCGTTACCAGCGGGGGTTGTCGGCGGCCCAGGCCAGGAAGGACCAGGCGGCCATGGCGAAGCTGGAGCACGGGCTCGCGCTGGAGATGACACGGGCGAGTTTCAAGACCGCCGAGATGCAGGGGACCTCACTCGCGACGGGGATATGGCCCAACCCCCAGGTGTGGATCCCGCGCCACGTGGAGGGCACCGCCGACTGGTTCGTGGCGGTCTCGCACGAGCCGGGTGTCGCGAGGATCGTCGACGTGATGAGCTCGGCCCCCGGAGGCTGGCGGCTCGTCGCCTCGGCGGCCGACACGCGCGACACCCCGGCGCGGTTCCCCAAGATAGCCACCGACGGCGAGGGGTACGCGACGAGCCTGCCGGAGAACGCCACCGGCCTGAGCGCGACCCCTCGGCAGATCGCCCGCGCGCACCTCGCGAGTCTGGAGAACGCGGAGATCGACTCGCGGTTCGAGGAAGGCCCGTGGACCAGTGAGGCCTCGCTGTTCTGGCATCAGGAGCGGGTCCGGCTGGAGCAGGCCGACTGGAAGCTCACGCTGTCGTACCGGCTTGAGGGACCGGTACGCGCACTCAGGACCAGTGACGGGGGCGCCCTGGTCTGGTATGGAGCCCGATCCACCGAGCTCCGCGAGGCGGTGCGGGAAGGGGCGAAGGTCAAGCTGAAGGGCTCGGCCGCCGTCCGCACCCGCGGCAAGTCCTTCGCACGCTCGGTGAGCGCCACATACGGACGCATGTATGTGACCCATGTCCCCCCCGTCGGCTCGAACGAACCCGCTCGCGTGCTGGGCGAGTGGAGCGATGTCCTGGAGAGCCACGGCGACTGACGTTTTTACCGGAAGAAAAGGAACATTCTAATGACACCCTCACGTAAGCCATCGCGCGCGACGGTGATCACTGCGAGTGTCGCGATCGGTGTCTTCGGCGCCGGCGCCGGGCTGGGAACCGTCATCGCCATCCGCCCCGACCCCGGCGAGGGGCAGGTGATGCGACTCGCCGCGGGAACGTACCTCCTCGACGACCAGGCGGGAGCCTGGTCGGCGGGCGCGGCACCCGGCGGTGACCAACCGCTCCCGCTCTCCGGCGCCGACGCGGGCAGCACGATCGCGAAGGGCGCCAAACGGGCCTCCGCCGCCGGGGATCAGCGGGTCTGCCTGACCACCACCACCGACGGGCGCGCGGTCGGCGGCACCGCGGAAGGCTGTGTCGCCCTTCCCGTCCTGGGCGTGGCCGCCGCCGCGGCCGCCCCCCTCCAGCGGCCGGGAAACCCCAAGAGCACTCCGGCCCCGCCGGCCGCCCCCAAGGCGACCACGTCGACGAAACCCACGACGCCCAAGAAGGCCGATCCGCCCGCCAAGCCCGACCCGGCGCCGGTCCAGCCCGCACCCAACCCCGGGCCGGCGCAACCCCCCGCCCAGCCTCCTCCCGCCCAGGTGAACAACCAGCCCGTCAACCCTCCCGCCCCACCGGCTCCGACCCCGACGAAGAAGATCAGCGGCAACATCTCGGAGAGCCAGAACGAGAGCGGCAGCGTCATCGAGCCGCGGCCCGTGGAGCAGGTCGAGGTCGTCTCGCCGCCCAAGCCGGCTCCCGAGTCCGGCGCGACGAGGTCCTCGGCGCCCACCCTGTCGGCACAGCCCCGGCCCAGCGGAGGGAACGGGCAGCAGCCCCCCGCCGACAACGGAAACAGGCAGCCGCAACCCCGGCCCACCGGCGGAAACGGACAGCAGCCCCCCGCCGACAACGGAAACAGGCAGCCACAGCCCCAGCCCACCGGCAGGAACGGACAGCAGCCCCCCGACGGGAAGTGGCAGCAGTCCCCGGACAGGAACGGGCAGCGTCCCGGCGAGGGGAACCGGCAGCAGCAGCCCCAGCCGACCGGTGGCCTCAAGCCCCCGCAGGCCCAGCCCACCGGAGGAAACGGGCAGCAGCAGCCTCGGCCCATCGGCGACGCCAGGAACCCGCAGCCCGGGGACAACGCGAGGAACCCCCGGCCGACGGGCACCCTGAGGCCGGCGATCCGGTCGGGCACCGGCCGGCCGATCGTGCCCTCGGGTGAGGGTCCCGTGTCCACGGCGTCTCCCGAGACCAGGCCGACCGGTGACGCCGGCACGCCCTCGGTGGCACCGCGCGACGGCGACCGCACTCGCTCCCAGGCGCCCGACCCGTCGCGGAAGCTCCCTTCGGCCGGGCCGTCCCAGCCGCAGCCTTCCCTCGGTCCCGCCGAGAACGCGTCGCAGGGTCCCGACGGGACCGTGCTCATGCCGGCCACCCCGCAGCTTCCCGGCGGTGGCCCGGACGGCGGTGTCTCACTGCCGATCTTCGAGAACCCCGAGCTCATGCGGCGCGCCCACGAGGCCCTCGGGCTGGACAGGGGGATGCGCTACACGGACGAGAACGGCGTGTGGGACCTCAACATCGCCCCGCCGGGCACCCCGCCGTGCCGTGACTACACCGCCGAGGAACTCCGGGCGCTCAGCGCGACCCAGGGGCCGGACCAGGCCCAGGGCGGCCAGGCCACGATCCCCCGCGACTCGTGCCTGTGGCCCGCCTTCATCCGCTGGCTCTACGCGGAGCCCGCACCCGGCCAGATCAGCAACTGGACCAAGTTCACCGGACTGCCCCAGCGCAATCTGGAGCTCGTGGTGACCGATCCTCCTCCCGTCCCGCTTCCCAGCCCGATCCCCAGCGAGAGCACCCTCCCGCAGCCTGACCAGGGACAGACCGACCGGCGACAGGGCGAGCAGCGGCAAGGTGAGCAGCGGCAGGGCGACCGGCGACAGGGCGTCCCCGGCCAGGAGGAGCCCTGGCAGCCTGACACTGGCGGGCTGAACCCCGCCCAGCCGGGTCCCGATGACGCGGTGGCACCCAGAGACACCGGAGGCGACGTCTCCGAACAGTGGCCGGGCGAGAACACCGCTCCCGCCCAGTCCGACCGGGGCCGGCCTCCCCGAGACCAGACCGAGCAGAACCCGTTCGAGTACGAGGGCCGATGAGCACACCTACCGGAACCGGGCGTCCCGCGCCCGGCCCCGGCCAGGGGGCGGCCTGGGTACGTGAGCACGGCGCGCACCTGATGGACTACGCCGCCTCCCATCTCGAACCCGGCCGGGCGCACGCGGCGGTCGTCTCCGCGCTGGCGGCCGGCCGGGCCGAGGCCGCTCCCGAGGGCGTCACGGCCCGGGGGCGGCTGCTGGCCGTACTGCGACGTGACTGCCGCACCTCTGCCGCCTACCGGGAGCGGTACGTGCCGGGTTCGGGGCCCGGCATGCCCGACGCCTCGCTGATCGAGCGGGTGTGGACGATCGTCGACCCCCTGGGCACCGAGGCGCTCAGGTTGACGTACCGTCACGCGCTCAGCATGGAGGACCTCTCCCACGTGCTGGCGATGCCCGTCAGCGAGGTCAGCAGGCTCACCACCCGTACCCAGGATCTGATCGAGACCCTGGTGAGCGGGCTGGACGCGCTCACCCACGGGCGGCGTACCTGCCCGGAGCTCGCCCCGCTGGTGGAGAACGTCTTTCCCGACGTCTTTCCCGACGGCCCGCCCGGCGGACGGACGGCGCACTCCGCCGCGGACCCGGTGGAGGCCCAGGCGAGCCTGCTCTCCCACATGATCAGGTGTTCCGTGTGCACGCGGCCGATCAACATCCGCTACACGGCGCCGCAGATGATCGCCTATCCCCCGGTCGCGCCGCTCTCCGCCGAGGAGCGGCGGCGGCTCGTGGACTCACTGCCTCCCGAGACCGCCCGCGAGGCGGCCTCGAAGGCGGCCCCGCCCACACGACCGGCCCGTGGCGGGTCTCCCGTCCTGTCCGCCCCTCCCGCGGGTGGACACTCCCCGGTCCTTCCCGCGCCCCAGCCCGGGGGCCGGACTCCCGCCCCGCCCGGCAGCCGGCACTCCGCCCCACCCGGACGACGGTCCTCCGCATCGCCCGCCTCCCCGCCCGGACGACGTTCCTCCACGCCGCCCGCCTCCCCGGCCGCGGGCGGCACCACCCCGGCACCGCCCTCGCCCAGGGTCGGCACGCCCCCCTACCCGCCGGTGGCGTCGAAACCTCCCACGAAGCCGAAGCCACCCGCCGCGACACCACCCGCCACGACGTCGCCGAGTACGACGTCGGGCGCGGTGTCGCCGGTCACGGCGTCGGGAGAGGGGCCCGCGGCGGGTTCCCGCGCTCCCGCCGCCTCCTCGGGCCTGCCCCCGCTGCCCGCCCTGCCGCCCCGCAGGACCCGGCCGGCCCGCCCGCCGTCCGCGCCTCCCGTACCCGGACACGACACCCCCCTCTACGACGCCCTGCTCACCCAGGCGTGGGCTCGCGAGGTCCTCGCCCAGAGCGAGGAGCTCACCGGCACCATCCCCCGGCAGGAGCCGCCGGCTCCCCAACCGGTCGCCAAGGCCGAACCCGTCGTCATCGCCGGGCAGGCGTCCGTCGAGATGCGCGATACCGGGACACGCGAAACCCGAGCGCGCGACAACAAAACCCGCGAGGCCAGAACCCGCGAGACCGGGACACTCGACGACACCCAGGTTCCCGCGCTGCGCTTCCACACCGAACCCGACGACCGCCCCGACGAGGAGCGGATCGAGATGGGGATCCGCGTACTGGAGGCGCTCAGCTGGGCGGGTGCCCGGATCAGGAACACGACGATCAAGATCGTCATCATCGTCGTGGCGGGCGCGGCGGGCACCCTGACCGGAATGAACTTCCTCGGCCCCGCGATCGGGCCCGAGGAGCCCGCGAGGTCGCTGCAGGCGTCCACCAGCCAGGCCACCCGATCTCCGCCTCCCGCCGCCGACGCGCCGGCGCGGCAGGACGGGCTCGCCTCCCGCCTGCGGGTCCCGCCCGTGGTGACGCTGGACGAGTTCGGCCTGGGAAGCATGGTCATCACCTCCTCCGGAGAGCCGTTGAAATGGCGGATCTCGGCTCCCGGCCTGGCCGTGAGCCCTTCCGGCGGCACGCTGCGGGAGGGGGTCACCCAGGTGATCAACCTGCGTGCGCACCGGGTCCGCAACTGGTGTGGCGCCCCCGCGTCGGCCACCGCTCCGGTGACCGTGCACGCCCTCGACGACTCGATCAGTACGACGGTGCGCTGGCGGACCTGCTGACCGACCCCATCCCCCCACGATCACTTTTCAAGAAAGGACCAGGGAAATGACGGACACATCTCCACATATCCATGCATCACCCCCCAATCCGCCGCTCCCGCCCGACCAGTTCCACGAAACGGTCCCGCTCACCGCGGAGCACCTGCTCACCAACCGCCGCCCGGAACCCGCCGGGGGGTGGCGCCGCCTCGTCTGGCAGCTCTCCGGCAAGCGCATCATCCCCGCGGAGTCGGCGGCGGAGGTGGAACGGCGCACGCTGATCGCGCATGCCCAGACCCCCGTCGCGAGCGGGCACCACCGGATCGCGGTCATGAGCCTCAAGGGCGGGGTCGGCAAGACCACGACGACCGTCGCCCTCGGCAACACGCTGGCCTCGCTGCGCGGTGACCGGGTGATCGCGATCGACGCCAACCCCGACCGCGGGACCCTCGGTCTCAAGGTCAAGTCCGAGACGGCCGCGACCATCCGCACGATGCTGGCCGAGGCCCCGCACATCCTGCGCTACGCCGACGCGCGCGCCTTCACCTCCCAGTCACCCGCCCGGCTCGAGGTCCTCGCCTCCGACACCGACCCGGCGGTGAGCGAGGCGTTCAACGCCGAGGACTACCGCACGGTCGCCGGGCTCATCGAGCGCTACTACTCCATCTGCATCACCGACTGCGGGACCGGCCTGCTGCACGGGGCGATGGGCGCGACGCTGGAACTGGCCGACCAGATCGTGCTGGTCAGCCTGGTCGCGGTGGACGGGGCGAGTTCGGCCGCCGCGACGCTGGACTGGCTGACCGCCCACGGCCACGCCGATCTCGTCAGGAACGCCATCGTCGTGCTGAACGCCGTGGAGCCCAAGTCCGACGTGGACCTGGACCTGCTGGAGCGCCACTTCTCCTCGCGCTGCCGCTCGGTGATCCGCATCCCCTACGACCCGCACCTCAAGGAGGGCGCGGAGGTCGACCTGGTCCGCCTCCGACCCACGACCCGGGGCGCGTACCTCCGCCTGGCCGCCGCGGCCGGGCAGAGCTTCGGGCAGCGCCCCGACCGGAGCCACTAGTGCGACCGGTCGCCGACGATCCCACGCTGGACTGGGATCTGGGCCCGCCGCCAAGCGCCCGGCGGCGGATGCTCATCGTGGTCGTCTCGATCGTGGGGACGATCCTGCTGGCGGCCGGCGCATGGCAGCTCCTCCGACCCGACTCCGCCACCCCCGTGAACGCCTCCGCGCCGAAGGCCCTCGGGGATACCGTTCTCCTCGCCCCACCCTCCGCCTACGAGGGTGCGGCCGGTTACCCCGTCGGGTTCCCCCGCACCGAGCTGGGCGCGGCCTCCGCCGCCGCCGCGGCGTTGGAGGCGGCGTGGACCCTGGACGTCGAACAGGCCGAGCAGGCCGCGGTGCTCTACGCGCGGCCCGAGGAGCACGACGCGGCGCGGGCCGGTGCCCGCGAGGCCGTCGCGGGCTGGAGGGAGATCCTCGGCCTGCCCAAGGACGGGGCACTCCCCGAGGGCGCCGCCATGAGGACACGGACGATCGGCGTCCAGTGGAAACCCCGCGCCCAGGATCAGGTGCAGGTCTCGGTCCTGGTCCAGGTGACCGCGACCAAGGGCGTCGGCGACACCGATCCGACCTATTCGAGCCCATACGCCATGAGCCTGCTCATGGTCTGGCAGCCCGGCATGCGCGGTGCGAACCAGGGGGACTGGGTCAACGTCCCCGACCCCCTCGCCACCTCCGTGCCGCCGGTCGCCCTCCCGGGCACCCCGGAATTCACCGCCGCGGGCTGGAAACCCATCTCCGGCCCAGAGCCCACCCCATAGATCGAGGAAGAGCGATCAATGCCCCCACGCAGCTCATCCCGGCGTGTCACCTTACTCTCCGGCCTTCTGCTGGCCGCGGTATCCGCGACGACGAGCGCGGTCATCGCCCAGCCGTGGGCCGCCATGGCCGATCCCGGCCTGAGCTCCGGCTCACCGTCGCAGGAGTTCGCCGGTTCTCCCCCCGCACGCCAGGAACCCCCCTCCGAGGTCGAGGACTCCTCCCAGCAGGACAGGACTCCCCCGTCGGACGACTCCCGTTCGGCCCCCTCGGACGACTCCCGTTCGACATCCGACAGGAACCCGCCCTCGGGCAGCGACTCCCGTTCCAGGGACGAGAGCCCGCCCGCCGGGACGCGGACGCGTCGCGCCCCCTCGGAGGAGACCTCGTCCCCCGAGACGTTCACCGAGACCGACAGCCCTCCTCCCACGTCCCGTAACCGTTCCGGCGAGAGGAACACCGCACCGCGCGTGGAGGAGGACGCTCCCGTCGAGCGGCGTTCCACGTCCCCCGACGGGACGACGACGCGGGAGGCCACCCGGTCCAGGAACGCGGCGCCGACGAGCTCGCCGTCCAGCAGGTCGCGTCCCGCCGAGGACCCGCCCGTGAGCACCAGGTCCACCGAGAGCTCGCCGAAGAGGTCCGAGCCGACGACCAAGCCGACGACCAGGAGGAACACCGAGCCCACCGACGCCCCCGTGAGGGCCAGGAAGGTCCCCTCGGCGCCGCCCGAGAACACCAGGCCCACCAACGACCCGTCCCCCGAGGCCAAGAAGCCCACCTCGGCGCCGCCGAAGCCGACCGCCACCCCGGCACCGTCGGCGACGTCCACGGCGACCTCCGCCCCCGCCACCCCGGCGCCGTCGCCCAGCACCACCTCCTCACCCACGTCGACCGGGACACCGCCGCCGGCGACGACACCGTCCCCCTCCGGTACGACCACCCAGCCCGCGCCGTCCCCCACACCCACCGCGACGGCGACCGCGACGTCAACGGCGAAACCCACCGCGACGGCGACGGCGACCAAAACCGCGCCGAGCGGCACCCCCGCCCCCAAGCCCACTCGGAAGCCCACCACCTCGCCCAAGGAGACTCCGAAGCCCTCGGCGAGCCCGACCCAGCCCGTCACCCCGGCTCCCACCGCCACCTCGTCGCGCCCCGGCCCGCCGCGCTGGGCGACCCACGCGCCCCGGCCCGTGCCCGCGCGGACCGACGCCCGCGACCCCTCCCTCCTGCTCGAGCCGGTTCAGAGCACCCGATCCCCGATGGCGGCCCCGTCCCCGGCGCCCTCGATCCGTACCGTCCTGCCTCTGCCCCCGCTCAAGCGCTCCACCTCCGACTTCTGTAAGCCGGAGGACCTCGCCTCGTGCTGGAGCCTCGCGCCCTGGCGTGGCCGTACCGCGGCGTCCCCCGGCGTCCGGCTGATCGCGAACCACGAGCCGGCGGGTGCGCCGCGCTGGGTGTTCGCGCCGCCCGCCTCACCCACCCAGCCGTCGGGCCCGGCCGTGTGGGCGATCCCCAGCCCGAGCCCGACGAGCACCGGCTGCTGGAGCTTCAGTCCCTCCACACTCTGCGCAAGATCCTGGGAGGAGTAATCATGATCACCAGATCCCACGTGCGGGTGGCCGTACTCAGCATGGTGGCCGCGCTGACGGTGAGCACCCTCAGCGCGGCCCAGGGAGAGGTGGTCTCCGCGGCCCCCTGCGCCCCCGCCGCCACCGGCGAGGCCAGCGCCGCGCAAGCCCTCAACTGGGGCGCACCGTCCTGGTGCGCGGAGTTCGACGACTACCTCGACGAGTCCGACTGGGTGTTCTACGACTCGGCCGGGCACGCCGGAAACGGCCGCCGATCCCCCCAGCAGCTCTACCTCGGAAACGGGGCGCTCTACCTGTACGGCCGCGAGGACGGGACCACCGCCGGCCTGGCCGCCCGTCACGCCCAGGCGTACGGGCGCTGGGAGACCCGTGTCCGCCTGTACCCGGGAGCCGGGTCGTACCACCCCGTCGCCCTGCTGTGGCCGAAGGACGGCGGCGGCAACGTGCGGAGTTCCACCGGTGAGGAGATCGACTTCCTGGAGGTCATCAACGATCCCGAGCGGCAGCGGCCGAACTTCTTCCTGCACACCCCTCAGGGGCAGGAGCAGGCCCACGCCAACATCGACATGACCGCCTGGCACACCTACGCCGTGGAGGTCACCCCCAGCAGCGTCGTCGGCTACATCGACGGGCAGGAGTGGTTCCGCTCCGGCAACGCCACCCGTAGTTCGATGTCGGTCTGCCTGCAGCTGGACTGGTTCCCCGGCCAGGGCAGCTCCGGTGAGGCGTGGATGGAAGTGGACTGGCTCCGCATCTACCCGGCCTCGGCGGGAACCGCGGGCTGACCCCGCTCCGCACGACAGGAGGGTGCGGGACCCGTCACGGGTCCCGCACCCTTCTCGCGTCCGCGGCCTTCTCACTTATCCGGGCCGCTCCTCCGGGCCGCTCATCCGGCACGGCCCTCTCGGCGCGGGACGCTCGGTGAGCGTCGAACCTCTTCGAGGTGGTGGCCCCTCCACCCGCCGTTCAGCCCGTGACCACGGAGAGCCTCGACTCCAGGACCTGGCCGGGCCAGTCGCCGACCTTGAAGCTCTCCGTCCTGGTGAAGCCCTGGCTCTCGTAGTACGCCACCAGCCGGCCGTCGTCACCGGCGTAGCAGTCGACCCGCACCAGCGCGATCCCCAGCCCCGCGGCCTCCGCACGGGCGCGCTCCAGCAGGGCGGCCCCGACTCCCCGGCCGTGGAACCTCGGGTCGACGACCAGCCCCTGGATGTAGAGCTCCGGCTCGGGAGCGGGGGCGACGTAGGGCATGGCGGGCCCCACGACCAGGCAGCCCGCGGGCCGGCCGTCGAGCTCGGCGACGCGCATCCCGCCGGATGTCGCCCACGAGGTGATCCGCTCGACACGGGCCGCGTCGGCGGAGAACGGCTCGCTGCCCCACTGGCCGGTGCGGCCCAGGGAGGTCAACCACGCCACCGCGCCGTCGAACATCGCCAGAACGGCCGGTACGTCGCCAAGGTGACCGTCACGGATAATCATCGGCGGATCTTAACAGGACACACACCCACACACGATGACATGCCAGCCAAATCTCTACACCTGGCGCCTTACCCCGCATCCGGCACCGCCTGGCCGACGCTCCTCCCGGTCGCGCCGCAGGTGGGAACCGTTACCCTTTCCCGCCGAACAACAACGAGAGCTTGGTCGCGCTTTACTAGCCGATTAACGTTAATCACCTATAAATGCCTTAAAAGGCTGACATTAAATAGGAGGAGCCACTTTTTCGGGGGGTAGCCATAATTCGACGTCCGCGGTCAATCCGAGGGCAGGTGACCCTTATAGCGATCATCGCGTTCGCCCTGGTGCTGGGCATGGGCATGTTCGCCACCTGGCAGGTCGTGAGGGCCAAACTCTCGGCGGACCTCTCCGACCTGGCGGCCGGCGCGGCCGCCAACGCGGCCCTGGCCGTCGAGAAAGGCCCCGCGGACAGCGTCATCTTCCCGCTCAACCGCGTCAACCGCATCCAGGTCGTCGCGAACGACGGCCGGGTGGTCGCCGCCAGCCCTGCCATGAAGGGACAACCGCCTCTGACCCGGACGCGCCCGCCGCCCGGCGAGACACGAGTGGACGAGACGGTGTGCGCGGCCCTGCCACCGACGGGAGAACGGGCGTGTTACGGCGTCGTGGGACTGCGGGTCGAACGTTCCGCCTACGGCGACGTGATGGTCTACGCGATGACACCGGAACCCCCGTTGCTCCGCTCCAGCTTCCTGGTGGTCACGCTGGCGCTCTTCTCCTTGGGGCTTCTCACCCTGCTCGGCTGGGGCGCCTGGCAGCTCGCCGGCCGTACGCTCGCCCCGGTGGAACGGATCCGCGCCGAGATGACCGAGATCACCGCCTCCGACCTCAGCCGCCGGATGCCCGTCCCCACCTCGGGAAACGAGATGGCGCAGCTCACACGGACCATCAACGCGACCCTCGAAAGACTGGAGCGGGCCGTGGAGAACCAGCGCCGCTTCGCCTCCGACGCCTCCCACGAGCTGCGCACCCCCCTGACCGGGCTGCGTACCAAGCTCGAACTGGCGATCTCCGACCCCGAGGCGGAGGACCCGCTCACCACGATGCGCTCGGTGCTGGCCGACGCGGACCGCCTCCAGGCCGTCATCGAGGACCTGCTGCTGCTCGCCTGCCTGGACTCCGGCGTACGAGGCGCACCGGAGGTGATCGACCTCGCCGACCTGGTCACCTCGGAGGTGGAGCGCCGGCCGATCCGGCACGAGGTACTGCTGAAGCTCGAACCCGGCGTCACGGTGCGAGGCAGCAGGGTCCAGCTGGGACGGCTGCTCACCAACCTGCTGGCCAACGCCGACCGGCACGCGGCGAAGGAGGTGCAGGTCCGGGTCGGGAGCCGGTCGGGCGAGGCCGTGGTGGAGGTCATCGACGACGGGCTCGGCATCCCCGAGAAAGAGCGGGAGCGGGTCTTCCAGCGGTTCACCCGCCTGGACTCGGCGCGTAGCCGCGACGCCGGAGGAACCGGCCTGGGCCTGCCGATCGCCAGGGACATCGCCGTGGCACACCGCGGCAGGCTCTACGCCGCCGACACCGCCACCGGCCGCGGCGCCCGCCTCGTCCTCCGCCTGCCGCTGTCGACCGCGGCCGACTCCTGAGCCCACCTCGCGGCGGGGACGGGGCTTCACCTGACACCCCGCGGCGGAAACGGCGTCCCTCGATGAAGGGAGCGGGCTTGGCAGGCGGTGCCACCCTCGGCGAAGGAAACGGGCTTCGCGAGAGGCGGCCTTCGGCAGAGGAAGCGGCGGCCCTCGGCGGGGATGGCCCGTACCTCACCCATGCAAGAATCGGGTCATGCACAGGATCGTCATGCTCGCCATGGACGGTGTGATCCCCTTCGAGCTGGGCATCCCGCCGCGGATCTTCGGCATCGCCAGGGGCGCGGACGGCGAACCGCTCTACGAGGTGCTCACCTGCACCGTCGACGGCACCCCCGTACGCGCCGACGCCGACTTCGCGATCGCGGTGGACCACGGAGCCGAAGTCCTGGCGGACGCGGACACCGTGGTGATCCCGGCCACCCGCGCCCTCGGAGCGATCTCCGCCGAGGGACGACTCCCCGCCCCCGTGGCCGACGCGATCGCGCGCATCCGGCCGGGCACCCGCCTGGTCTCGATCTGCACCGCCGCCTACGTGCTCGCGGCGGCCGGACTGCTCGACGGCCGCCCCGCGACCACCCACTGGAGCCACACCGACCACTTCCAGAAGCTGTTTCCCAAGGTCAAGGTCAACCCGGATGTGCTGTTCGTGGACGACGGGGACGTGCTCACCTCGGCAGGGGTCGCCGCGGGGATCGACCTCTGCCTGCACATCGTCCGGCGCGACCACGGCACCGAGGTGGCGAACCGCGTGGCCAGGCGGTGCGTCGTCCCGCCGTGGCGCGACGGAGGTCAGGCACAGTTCATCGAGCGCCCGATTCCCGCCCCGACCGCGGCGACGACCGCCCCGACCAGGGCCTGGGCGCTGGAGCGGCTGCACGAGCCGCTCTCTCTCGGCGAACTGGCCGCCCACGCCCGGATGAGCCGCCGTACCTTCACCCGGCGCTTCCGCGACGAGATGGGGCTCAGCCCCGGGCAGTGGCTCATCCTGCAGCGGGTCGAACTGGCCCGGCGGCTCCTGGAGACCAGCGACCTGCCGGTGGACGGCGTCGCACTGCGGTCGGGGTTCGGCACCGCCGCCTCGCTCCGCCAGCACCTGCAGGCGGCCATCGGCGTCTCGCCGATGGCCTACCGCCGCACCTTCCGGCCGGTGAACGTGAACGCCTGACCCCGCAGGGACCCCCGGGAGCGCTCAGCGACCGGACGGGGAACCACCGTCGGGGCCCGGACAGCGGGAAACCACCGTCGGGGCCCGACCGGACGGGAAGCCATCGTCGAGGCCCGGACGGCGGAAAAGCATCGAGAGGATCACCGTCCTGCCGACGAGAAGCCGAAGGAGGCGCTCATCCGCAGGACGGCGGAGAAACCCGGGGAAGACCTCACTCGCCGCGCGACCACTCCTCCTGCAGGCGGTCGGCCGCCTTCTTCGGGGTGATCCGGCCATGGGCGACGTCGAGGATGACGTCACCCTCCACCCGCTCCAGGAAGGACTCGTCGGGGACGTTCAGGGAGCCGCCGTCCTTGACGAGCTCCTGGATCGCGGCGTAGCCCTCCTTGCCCTCCGAGTCGGCGAAGACGGAGGAGTCGATCCGGAAGTCCTCGCGCGCGGGAACGAGCGCCAGGTCTCCGACCCAGTCGGAGACCCCCTCGCCCACCGTCAGGAACTCGATCAGCGTGGCCGCCTCGGCCACGTGCTTGGAGCTCTTGGGGATGGCGAGCCCCACCTCGGCCGTACTGCGGACGGCGGGCTTGGAGCCCTGCAGGACGGTCGGGAAAGGTCCGGCGCCGATCTCCTTGACGGAGATCTTCGCGGTCTTGCGGTAGGACGCGGACAGCATCGGGCTCCGGCCCGAGCCGTCCACCAGGAACAGGGCCTTGCCCGAGCGGAAAAGCTCGGCCGGGCGGTCGCCCTTGAGCGCGAGTCCCGACTTCGCCAGTACGCCCCTGTCGAACAGCGACCTGTAGGCGGTCAGGGCCGAGACCACCTCGGGGCCGTTCCACGGCCTGCCGCCGGCCAGCAGTTCGTCGGAGAGGGTGGGGTGGCTCTGGCTCGCGATGGTGAACAGCAGCTCCTCCTGCCGGCGCGGCTCGCCGGAGAAGACGACCGGCCGGAGGTCGGGGATCTCCTTCTTGACCCGCCTCACGACGCTCTCCAGATCGGCGGCCGTCTTCGGGAAGGAGAGTCCGAGCTCGGACAGGAGGCCGGCGTTGTAGTACATGACCGCGCCGCCGTTGGACCCCATCGGGACGGAGTAGAGCGTGCCGCCCTTGGCTGCCTTCTCCGTCTGCTTCACCGCGTTCTTCTCAAGCTCGTCGACCCAGCCGCCGGAGACCTTGTCCTTCCAGTCGTCGACCGGGCGGAGCCGGTTCGCGACCGAGCGGGTCATCGTCGGGATCGGGAGGCCGACGACGTCGAGTTTCTCGTCGTCGGCGAGCGCCTTGGGGAGCCGCTTGCGGTAGTCGGCCTCGGCGAAGGTGCGCAGCTCGACCTTGATGCCGGGGTTCGCCTTTTCGAACGCGGCGACCGCCTTCTTCAGCGCGGCCTCGGGCGGGGTGAAGGTCCAGTACTTCAGCGTGACGGGTCCCGCCGGCTTCTCGGGCTTCTTGGTCTCCTCACCGGCTTTGGGGACGGCCTGCTGCACCGGCCGGGCGTCGGCCGGCCCGCCCGCGCTGCAGCCGGTCAGTCCGAGGGCGAGGGCGGCGGTGGTCAGGGCGAACGCACGAGCTGTACCACGCATGGCATACCTCCAGCAGAATCACGGTGCGGGTGACGGTGTTCAGCCCGGCGAGGTCGATCACGGTCATTCCGGTCGATCACGAAAAAAGATCTTATGGGGTCCTCTGCCGCGACAGGGGTTCGTCAAACTACCCGGCGGAGCCGCGGCTCCCGGTCCGAGGTGGTGCCCGGCGGCCCGGCGGTGTTCGCCTGTCCCCGCCCTCGGCCTTGACCTCGGGGAAAAGATCCACCACCCCTTTGACGATCATGAAACTCATGTCGGCGCGAACGGACGACACGGGAAGGCGGCGCGGAAGGACGGCACGATGTCCGCTTCGCGACAGACTTGTACAGGTATGTGATTTCTCGTCCATGTTTGCCCGTCTTTCTCGGATGACCAGGACAAAACACCGCGTTTTAGATACATTGCGCGAGCGTGTCGAGACTTCACGCTGTTCGGCTCGACGCTGTTCGGCTCGACACTGTTCAGGGATAAAGGGAGATCAATGAAAGCCCGGATCACGGGCGTCGCGACGTATCTGCCGGAGCGGACCGTGTCCAGCGCGGACGTCGAACGGCGGATCGAGGGTTACACGCCCCACAGGGGCGTCGTCGAACGGCTGACGGGAATCCGGCGCCGCCACGTGGCCAGGGACGACCAGCAGGCGTCGGACCTGGCCGTGGAGGCGGCCCGCGAACTCGACCACTCCGACGTCGACCTGCTCGTCTTCGCGTCGGCCTCGCAGGACATGATCGAGCCCGCCACCGCGCACATCGTGGCGGCCAAACTGGGACTCTCGTGCCCGGTGTTCGACGTCAAGAACGCCTGCAACAGCATGCTCAACGGGATCCAGATCGCCGAGGCGCTCATCCTGACCGGGGCGCACCGCAAGGTGCTGGTCTGCTCGGGCGAGATCCCATCGCGGGCGATCCGGTGGCGGGTCAGGGACCGCGCGCAGTTCGTCGACTCCTTCGCCGGCTACACGCTGTCGGACACCGGGGCCGCGGTCACGGTCGCCGCCGATTTGGAACGTGGCATTTTCTACCGCGACTTCGCGGCCGACTCCACGGCCTGGGCGATCGGCACCCTGCCCGGAGGCGGTTCCGCGCACCCCCGCGACCTCGAGTACTCCTACTTCCGTGGCGACGGGCGCAGGCTGAAGGACGCCTTCGAGGCGATCGGCCCGGACATCTTCCTCAACGCCCTCAAGCGCACCGGCCTGACCTGGGACGACTTCGCCGTCGTCGCGGTACACCAGGTGGCGATGCCCTACCTGCGCTTCCTGGCCGAGGTGCTCGACATCCCCGAGGGCAGGCTCGTGGTCAGCCTGCCCGAGCACGGCAACTGCGCCTCGACGACGCTTCCGCTCCAGCTCACCCTGGGCGACTGGCGACCCGGCGACCGGGTGGCGCTGCTCGGGCTGGGCGGCGGGATCAGTACCGGTGTGATGCTGGCGGAGATGTGATGGACCTCTGGGTGATCGTTCCCGCCTACAACGAGGCCCCCGGCATCGAGGCGACACTACGAGCCCTGGCCGAGCAGGACGACCAAGACTTCACGCTGCTCGTGGTGGACAACGCGAGCACCGACGGCACCGCCGAGGTCGTACGGCGGCACGGTGTCCAGGTGGTCGTCGAGACTCGGAAGGGCA
This sequence comes from Streptosporangium sp. NPDC000563, assembly GCF_040299985.1. Lineage (NCBI taxonomy): Bacteria > Bacillati > Actinomycetota > Actinomycetes > Streptosporangiales > Streptosporangiaceae > Streptosporangium > Streptosporangium sp. NPDC000563. The sequence goes on from NZ_JBEPDA010000001.1 coordinate 409,365, forward strand.
CCGGCGCCGCCTCCGACACCGGCGTGCGCCACGCCATCGCGCACGGGGCGACCCACCTGGCCAGGACCGACGCGGACTGCCTGCCCCGCCCCGACTGGGTGCGCAACATCCGGCGGGCCTTCGGCGACGGGCTGGAGATGGTCGGCGGGCAGCTGAGACCCAGGACCGACGAGTTCCGGCTGAAGTTCTGGGAGCGCCACCTCATCCCGTTCGTGGTGGAGGTGGCGGCGACCTTCGGACGCTTCCGGCCCGGCAACAGGGACCCGCGCTACCTGGGCCCGTACGTGATGATGCCCGGCGCCACCCTCGCCATCACCGCGGACCTCTACGAGCGCGCGGGCGGCTTCCCCAGGACCGCGATCGAGGAGGTCCACGAGGACCGCGCCCTGGTCAACCGGGTGCGCACGCTCACCCCCGCGTACGCCTCGCGCCGTGACGTGGTGGTCTTCGGCTCCGTACGCAGGCTGCGGGCGTACGGCCTCGCGGGCACCCTCGCCTGGTACGCCGACCACCACTACCGGCCGGAAGTGATCGACGTCCGGTGAACCACGAGACCCGCCTCCACCTGGCCGCCCACCCCTTCGCCTACCCGCTCATGCGGCTGCTGGCCCGGCTCGGGCCCGTGGTGCGCGTCCCCGGTCTGGGAGTGGTGGTCAACGACGCCGCCGTCGCGCGGGCCGTGCTGATGGACGAGCGGTTCCGCAAGGACGGACCGGGTTCGCCCGGCGACCTGTGGACGCCCGTGCTCGGCCCCTCCGTGCTGCTCAACATGGAGGGCCCCGGCCACCTCGCGCTCCGCAGGAAACTGATGCCGCTGTTCACCGCCGGGTACGTGTCCTCGCTGGTGGAAGACGTGCTCCGCGGGCCGCTCGACGATCTCTCCGCCCGCCTGGACAACGGCGAGACGGTCGACCTGGTGGACGCCATGCGGCTGATGGCCGGGGCGGTGATCTGCCGGGTGATCGGGCTGGGCGAGGTCTCCGAAGCACGGGCGAGGGAACTTTTCGCGGACGGGGAGCGGGTCGTCTCGATGGTCTCGCTGCGCTCGCGGCGGCTGTCCGACCGGCAGGTGGCCGTCGCCAGGCGGGTGCTGGACCGGATCGGGGACATCGCGCAGGCCGCCTACGAGGCCGGGGACGAGTCCACGGTGATGGGCCGGATGCGGGCGCAGGGGCTGTCCGTGGCCGAGGCGCGGGGCGCGGCGGGGGCGTTCTTCCTGACCGGTACCGAGACCGTCGCCACGTTCGTCCCCCGGCTCGTCGCCCTCCTGCACGACCACGGCACCCAGGTCGGCGACCTGGACAGGGTGATCGAGGAGGCGATGCGGGTCACCACGCCGACCCCGCTGATGCTGCGCTCGGTGGCCGCCGCCGCGCACGTCGGCGACACGGCGGTACGCCCGGGCGACCGGATCCTGATCGTCACCCACAACTGCGCCAGGGCGTACGGCCCGTTCGACCCCTCCCGCGCCCACCCGCCCGAGCTGCGCAGGCTCTGGTTCGGCGCGGGCCCGCACTTCTGCATCGGCTACCCGCTCGCCCTCGCGGAGATCCGGGCGGTGGCCTCCGTCCTGCTCTCCCACCGGGTGCGCGTCGTGCGGCGACGGGCGGCCAGGCGGGTCCTCATTCCCACGTACGAGCATCTGTGGATCGGCCGGGCGGGAGCCTCGTGAACGACATCGTCAGCGGGATCATGACAATCGCCGGGCGGGAGCCGGGGCGTACCGCGATCGTCGACGGGCGGGGCCGCGAGATCACCTACGGCGAGCTGGCCCGTCGGGTGTCGGCGGTCCGCGACGCGATGGGCGGAGGCCGGCCGGGGAACGACACGCGGCCGGGCGAGCGGGCGCGGGCGGAGAACGGGACACAGCCGGAAGACCAGGCACGAGCGAAGGACCGGGCTCGGCCGGAAGACCAGGCACGAGCGGAAGCCCCGGCCCGGCCCGAAGACGGGATGCGGCCGGGGGACGGGGTGCTGTTCGCGGTGCGGCCGGGGGTGGACGCGGTGGCGCTGGCGCTGGGGGCGGTGGCGGCGGGCGGGACGCTCGTCCTCGCCGACCCCGGCCTGGCCCCCGACGTGCTCGCGGCCCGCATGGCCGCGACCCGGCCCGCCTGGGTGATCAGCGAGTCCCTCCTCTACACCCTGAGCGGCCCGCTCAGGCGCCTCGCCCGCCGCCGAGGGCTGCTGCTGCCCGACCTCGCGGACCCGCTTCCCGGCCACCCCGTCCGTCACCTGTACACGGGCCCGTGGCTGCCGGGAGTGCCCCGCGGAGCGCTGCGGCTCTCCCGCGTCCTGCGACGATCGTCCGCCGTTCCCGGCCCGGAGGGGTACGGGGCGGGTCCTGACCAACCGGCGGCGGTGATCTTCACCTCGGGGACCACCGCGCGTCCGCGAGGGGTGGTGCACACCCGGGGGTCGCTCGCGGCCGGGCTGGAGATGTTCAGGAGCGCGTTCCCGCTCGGTCCCGGTGACGTCGTGCACACCGACCAGCTGATGCTCGGGCTCCCCGCGCTGCTGGCCGGGGCGACCTGGTCCCTGCCCGGGGGCGGTGACCTCGCCGCGGAACTGGCCGCGCGGCGGGCCACCCACACCTTCGCCGTACCGGTGCACCTGGACCGGCTGCTGCGCGAGACCCCCAGGCTCCCCGGGACCCTCCGCTACCTCCTGCTCGGCGCCGCTCCCGCCCCGCCGGGCGTGCTCCGCCGCGCGATCGAGGCCGGGCCCGAGGTCCTCTCGGTCTACGCGATGACCGAGGCGCTCCCCATCGCGATCGCGTCCGCCCACGAGAAACTGGCCCAGGCCGAGGGGGATCTGCTCGGGGAGCCCCTGCCCGGCGTCGGGGTCCGGGTCGCCGAGGACGGCGAGTTGTTCGTCTCCGGCCCGCACCTCGCGCGGCGCTATCTCGGCGAGGAGCCGCTGCGGGAGGTCGCGACCGGCGACCTCGTCAGGCTCGAAGGGGACCGGCTGGTGCTGCTCGGCCGGAAGAAGGACATGATCCTCCGCGACGGGGTCAACATCTACCCGGGCCTGTACGAGTCCGGCATCGCGGCGCTGCCCGGGGTCGCCGAGGCCGCGATCGTCGGACTCTCCGACCCCGAGACCGGGGACGAGGAGGTCGTGCTGGCCGTCGTTCCCTCGGAGGGCTACGACGAGGGTCTGTTGCGCAGGGCGCTTCCCGAGATCGTGGACGCCGGGGCCCTGCCCGACCGTATCGAGCCGCTCGACGCCTTCCCCCGCTCGGGACGGGCCGACAAGCTCGACCGGGCCGCCCTGCGAGACCTGGTCGCCCGCCGTGCCTGAGCACCCCACCCTGCCTGAGCGACCCGCCGTACCTGAGCACCTCGCCGCGGCCGGGCGACCCGTCGGACCGGGTGGGCGGCCGAGGGTCGCGGTGACGGGCGCCTCCGGATTCGTGGGCGGCGCGGTCTGCCGGGCGGCCGTGGCGCGAGGCTGGACGGTGCGGGCCTTCGGCAGGCGACCCGCTGTGGACACCGGGCACCTCGGCGGCGCTCCGTACACGTCGTGGGACCTCCGCACCCCCCGGCCCGCGACACCCCCGATCGAGGTGGACGTGGTGATCCACTGCGCCGGGAGCGTCACGGACTGGGGATCGCCACGCGACATCTGGGCCGCCAACGTGGACGGCACCCGCAACGCCGCCGCGGCCTTCCCGGGCGCCAGGTTCGTGCACCTCAGCACGGCGAGCGTCTACGACCCGTTCCGGCCGACCGTGATGGCCGTCGAGGACACCGCCCCGGTCGGGCGGTACGCCAACGCGTACGGCGCCTCGAAGGCCGCCGCGGAGAGATGCCTGGAACGGGCGGTCATCCTGCGACCGCACGCGATCTACGGCAGGGGGGACACCACGCTGCTTCCCCGGGTCCTCCGCGCGGTCAGCGGCCGCAGGCTGCTCGCGGTGGGCGACGGGCGCCAGCGGATCAGCCTGACCTCGGTGGACAACCTGGTCCAGGCCTGCCTGCTCGCCGCAGAAGGCCCGGTCGACCACGGCGTCTTCAACGTGACCGACGCCGAGCCCGTCGTGCTCGACGACGCCCTGCGCGCGATCCTCGCGGAGCGCGGCATCGACGCCGAACCGCACTATTTGCCGCTCACGCTGGTGGATCCCCTCGCCGCCGTCGCCGAGACCGTGTCACGGCTGCTCCGGCGCCCGCGCCCGCCCCGGCTCACGCGCTACGCCGCGGGCCACCTGGCAGTCGAGCGGACCCTCGACATCACCGCCGCGCGCACCCGGCTCGGCTATCACCCCTCGGAGACGTCCTTCGAGGGGTCCGCGGGCTGGTGACGACGGTCCTCGAGCACCGCGGCCGCGAACCTGGAACGGACGCGCTTTCCCTTGACGACGAAGGCGGTCGCCGCCACGAGCAGGCCCAGCGTGAAGAGCACGCGCAGGCCGTCCCTCAGGAAGGCGGTCAGCGCGTCGAATATCGCGGCCACGGCGGAGTACGACATGCCACCGGTGGCGGAGGCGGGCAGGTAGACGTTGCGGATCACGGACAGGACGACGGCCAGCGCGAGCATGCTCGTGGCCAGGCCGAGCCCGGCGCCGATCAGAGCGGCGCACCGGTCGCGGGGCAGGAGCACCCCCGTGACGATCAGTGCCGGTGACAGCCCCAGCAGGACCCACCTCAGCGAGATCAGCCTGTCGTAGGAATTGTCGATCACGAAAACGGCGGAGGTGGGCAGCAGCAGGGTGACCGGGTGCGTGCTGGGCAGGCGGGACGCCTCTCTCACGCCGACGGCCTTCAACCTCCGCTTGACCAGTTCGTACACCGGGGCGAGGTCGTAGCCGACGCCGTCGTCCGCCATGCCGGCATTCGGGGCGTGGCCCAGGATCGCGAGGAGCCTGCGGTGTGTCTGCCGGTTGACCTCCACCCAGGCGACGGCGAAGTCGTTGTCGACGCCGGACTTCACCGTCTCGCGGACGACCTCCCCGCCGACCGAGACGCCCAGCGCGCGCAGTCGCACGACGACCTCGTCGGTGACACGATCCGTGACGGCGTTCCTGACGTCCGGGTGAGCGGCCAGCGGGGCCACGTTCTCGATGTAACGGTCGGGGTCGGCGATCTCGTTCGCCGCCCAGTAGGCGGTGAGGGCGAAGGGGGCGAGGAGGCATCCGAGCACGATCAAAATCGAGCCGATCACCGTACGCACGGACTTCCCTAACCGCATTACCGGGAAATCCCCGCGTTTGCCAGGCAAAACCGGTTACGACCTATTTTTGACGTGAACTTGGAGATCAATGTCATCCCGACGGCGAAATCTGGTTTACAAACCTTGACCCGCCGCCCTCAGCGCGTCGAACAACCACATAGCCGATTCACCCGAAAACCGTTACTAACCTGCGACGTATTGGTCTGACGGACGGGAGATGTCACGGCTATGGCAGGCAATACGGGGCGAACAGGCGTCGGATCGAGCCTGGCACTGACACTGGGCTCAGCCGTTCTGTGGGGTCTGGCCCACGTCTGGGTGGGCCGCCGCCTGACCGGTGCCATCCTGATGGGCATCGAGTTGATCCTCGCCGCGGCCCTCGCGACCGCCGTGCTGACCGCCGGTCCCTCCCTGCTCTCCCTCGCCGTACAACCCTCCTGGCTCTGGGTCTTCGCCCTCACCGCGATGCTGGTCGCCGGCGTGACGGTCGCCGTGACCATCCGCTCCCACCTGCTGGTACGGCCGAAGACGGTGTCGCCTGCGGCCCGCTACCTCTCCGCCGCGGCCGTCGGGGTGATATGCGCGCTGGTGGTCGCTCCGATGATCTACACGGCCAAACTGGCCTACATCTCGCACGGCGTCGTGACCTCGGTGTTCGCGGAAAGCGTCGCGCCGATCCCGGTGGACCCGTGGAAGGACGTGGACCGGCTCAACATCCTGCTCGTCGGCGCGGACGCGGCGGCCAACCGGATCGGCGTGCGTACCGACAGCATGACCGTGGCCAGCATCGACCCCAGGACCGGAGACACGGTGCTGTTCGGCCTGCCCAGGAACCTGGAGAACGTCCCGATGCCGCCGGGCCCGGCCCGCGAGCGCTTTCCCTACGGTTTCCAGGGCGAGCCACCGTACACACCGGGCATGCTCAACGAGATCTACCAGTACGCCGAGGACTATCCCGAGATGGTTCCCCGGCAGAGCAAGCGGCACCGCGGCCCGACGCTTCTGAAAAGAACGATCGGCGGCATCCTCGGCCTCGACATTCCCTACTACGCGATGGTCGACATGAGGGGCTTCGTGGAAATCGTCAACGCGATGGGCGGCGTACGGGTCCGCATCAAGGATCCCATCGTGTACGGCAGACAGAACGAGGGCCTGATCGAGGCGGGAAAACGGAAACTCTCGGGTGAGGAGGCGCTCTGGTACGGCAGATCCCGCACCTACAGTGACGACTACGTGCGGATGGGCCGCCAGAAGTGTCTGCTGAACGCCGTCGCCAAACAGGCCGACCCGGTGACGGTCTTCAGGAGCTTCGAGAAACTGGCCGCCGCCGCCGTCGACACCATCTCCACCGACATACCTCGGCAGTTGCTGCCCGACCTGGTCGAACTGTCGGAGAAGGTGAAGAACTCCAGGATCAGGAGTCTCCAGTTCGTCCCCCCGCTCATCTACTCGGGTGCGCCCGACTACCACCTGATCAGGCGCGAGGTCACCGCCACCCTGGCGGCGCCGCCCGCTCCGCCCCGCTCCGTATCCGCCGCACAGGCCGGAGACCAGGGGAAGGCGGGCGAATACGCGGAGACAGCCGAGACAAAGGCCGTCGTCCTCGATTCCGCCTGCCACTGACGAACCGGCCGAGACCGGAGAACTCGTTGGGCCCGAACGCTCCGGTGGAGCACAGGACCGGCAGGGCGACGAACCAGAGAACCGGCGAACCAGCGGATCGCGCGCTGAGGGCCGGCGGACCGAGAGGCCGAGGGCCAACGAACTGATACGCCGACGGCCTCACGGATGACAGGCCCAGCGCCGTGTTCGGCGCGTTGAGAGCGCCCACGAGGGCCGGAATGCTGTTATGGAGTGATTACTTAGTGTGACAACGGAGGTTAGAGGATGAAACACCACCTGGCGAGCGTGAGCCTGCTCGCCGCGATCGCCGCACCCGCTGTCGGATGGCCACTCGCCTGGGCCGATCCGGTCCCCTCGGTCTCCATCTCCCTCGACGACGGAGCGAGGGAGACCACGCCCGGCGCGGAGAACACCTACACACTCCGTCTCAGCAACCAGGGAGGCGACCGGTTGAAGCGCGTCCTCCTGGTGCAGTCCCTGCCGCCGTCGATGACCTTCGTGAAGGCCGACGCCGGAGGGCATGTGGAGCAGGGCAAGGTGGCGTGGACGGTGAACGTCCCGCCGGAGAAGGACACGATCGTCCACGTGAGCACCCGGGTGGGCGCGGTGGCCGGCGCGGCGGTGCAGAACCTGGCGACGACGGCCTGCGCTCGCAGGAGCGCCACCGGCCCCGTACTCGCCTGTGCCACGGACATCAACACCGTGGCCCCACCGGAGGAGACGGCCGCCTGGGTCCTGCCCGTCTCGCTGGCCGCCGCCGTCGCCGCCGGGCTGGCGACCGCCGCGCTCCTGTTCCGCCGCGGTCGCCGGGGCCGACCGGTCTGATCCGGCGCGACGAGCGCCCGGCCAAGGTCCGCGCCGGCCTCTACGCCGGCCTCTACGCCGACCAAGGCCCGTACCCGGCTAGGTTCTCCCTGGCCGGGTACGCAGCCGCAGGGCCAGCCCCAGGCAGGAGAGCAGGAGTCCCACCAGGGCCGGCCCGAGCGGCGGACCCGTGAACGGCAACGAGGGGCCGGCCGACACCTCGCGAGGCCCACCGGTGAGACAGGGGACCGAGAAGGATCGCCCCCGGCCCGGCACGCACGACGGGTCGGAGACCGGCTCCGGCACCCGCGCGGGCGCCGGTTTCCGATCCCGGCCGGGAACCGGAACCGGCGCGGACACAGAACCGGGAACGGAATCCGACTCGGGAACCGATGCCGGCCCGGAGTCCGACCCGGGAACCCGCGTCGGCGCGGAATCCGCCCCGGAAAGCGGCACCGGCCCGGAGTCCGACTCGGGCGCAGGTGCCGAGCCGGGAGCCGGAACCGGCGCCGAGTCCGCCTCGCGATCCTCGGGCCCGAGCGTCCCGGTGCCCGTCGTCCTCTGTACGGCGACCCGCTGCGCGCAGCCAAGCCCCGTACCGGGGACGGGCGCGGCACGCCTCGCGGACCACGGCACCGGGTCCGGGCAGTTCGTCCCACCTCCGAGTGCCTGGACGGCGCTGTCCAGCACCCCGTCCCCGGTGGCGGAAGTACCGACGGTCACGCTGTAGGTGACCGTGACCGTCTCGCCCACCCGAATGTCCCCGGCCCAGTTCAGCTTCGGCGCGTCGTACGAGAGGGTGCCGCTCGTGGCCCGCGCGTCGCCGTTGTAGACCGCGTCGTCGAGGACCCTGGAGAGTTCCCCGGTGAGTGTGGCACCGGGATAGGTGGCGTTGCCGACGTTGCCGACGGTGATCGTGTAGGCGACCGTCTGGCCGGGGTCGGCGGTCTCGCTGTCTGCGGTCGTGAGGACGTACAGCAGCGGCAGGCCGATCCCGCCGAGGTTTCCGCAGGCGCGATCGGCCGACCCGGCCTCGCAGTTGGAGCCCTCGGGCCCGACCAGTTCGCCGGAGAGACGTAGGTCCCCCGCCGGGGGGTCGTTCACCGTGACGCCGTAGGTGACCGTCACCGTCTGCCCGGCGGCCACGTCGCCGGTCCAGGCCACCCTGGGCTCGGCGAAGGAGACCGTGCCCGACGTGGCCGACTGGTCGTGGCCGAAGCTCGCGTCGTCGAGCAGCCCCGACAGGTCGTCGGTGAAGGTGAGGCCCGGGTAGGCGATGTCACCGGTGTTGCGCACCTCGACGGTGTAGGTGACCTTCTGGCCGGGTTTCGCGAGGACGGGCGAGGCCGTCTTGGTGATCTTGATCTCCGGCTTTCCCACCCTCGCCGTACGACTCTCGCCGCCGAAGGCCCCTCGCGCGCTTCGCCTCCCCGCCACGGACGCGGGAGCCCGCCTTCCGGTCACGAACACGGGAGTCCGCCTCCCCGTCGTGAACACGGGAGCCCGCCTTCCCGTCACGGACGCGGGCGAAGACACCCCGTTCTCCTTCCCCGCGGATACGGACGAGGGTTCCCTCTTCTTCCTCACGACCCGCACGTTCTTCTCCACGACCCGCACGGCCGAGGACTTCCCGTCCATCGTCGTCCGGGGAACCGGGGCCTCCGCCCGGACGGACGGCGAGGACACCTCCGCCACCCCGGTCCGGGAGGCGGCGAGAGTGAGCGACGGCGTCACGAGCACCGCGAGCGCGACACTCCACGCGGCGAATCCACCGATCCTCCGCGGGGAAGACCTCCCGCGGGGAGACCACCGCTCGGAGAACCGCCGTTCAGGAACCCGCCGTTCGGAAACGCGACGCGACCAGGTACCGGTACGTGCCACCAGAGCCCCTTGCTGATCCTTGTCCACGATCTCGCCGGGGGGTCAAGATCAACCAACTCGGGAGGGGATACCCGGACTGGCCGGATCTCATCGGCGCCGATGGCAAACATCCGCCCCGCCGATCCCCAAGCCGGTTGTCGAGTCCGTACAGGAGACCGCGAAGCGGTAACAGCGGATCTTTGGCACCGGTCATGACATGGAAGGCGTTTCTCCTCACACCTTTCGCCGATATTTGTCATGAAAAATCACCTTTATTGGCATTTACCAGGCGAGCACGCCTCCCCCTCTTCCCCGCGATACGCGCCACGCGCCCCCGCCCGTCGTGGCATGATGGGCCCTCCGAGGTCTTGAAATGATTTTCATAATCAGATTGGATCGTTGCTGTGAGGGTGGCATTCGTCGGTAAGGGCGGCAGCGGCAAAACGACCCTGTCGGCGCTGTTCGCGAGATACGTGGCGAGCCGGGGCGGTCCCGTGGTCGCCGTCGACGCCGACATCAACCAGCACCTGGGCATGGCACTGGGGCTGGCCGAGAGTGCGCTGCCCAGGCCGATGGGCTCGCACCTGACCGAGATCAAGGAATACCTGCGGGGCGACAATCCCCGCATCTCCTCGGCCGCCGCGATGGTCAAGACCACCCCGCCGGGCTTCGGCTCGCGGCTGCTCCGACTCGACGAGGACGACCCGATCCACACCGGATTCTCCGTCGTCACGCCGGAGGGGCCCCGGCTGATGGTCACCGGGCCGTTCAGCGAGGACGACCTGGGGGTGGCGTGTTACCACTCCAAGGTCGGCGCCGTGGAGCTCTACCTCAACCACCTGCTCGACGGTGCGGGCGAGTACGTCGTGGTCGACATGACGGCCGGGGCCGACTCCTTCGCCTCAGGGCTTTTCACCCGTTTCGACATGACCTTCCTGGTGGCCGAGCCGACCCGCCAGGGCGTGAGCGTCTACCGGCAGTACCGCGACTACGCCGCCGACTACGGCGTGCCGATCGCGGTGGTGGGCAACAAGATCCACGGCCCCGGGGACGTGGCGTTCCTCCGCGATCAGGTCGGCGACGACCTGCTGGTCTGCCTGGAGCACTCCTCGGCGATCCGCGCGATGGAGCAGGGCCGCCCCTTCACTCTCCAAGACCTCGAACCGGCCAACTCCCAAGCCCTGGGCACGCTTCTCGACCGTCTCGACAGCCAGGAGAAAGACTGGTTCCGCTTCGGACGCCAGGCGGTGCAGTTCCACCTCCGCAACGCGACGGCCTGGGCGAACAGGGCGACGGGCGAGGATCTGGCGGCCCAGATCGACCCCGGCTTCGTCTTCGGGCCCACACGAGTGTCGCTCTCCCGCTAGGTGGAGCGATCGGTAGGCCCGACCTAGTGTCTGATGAATCCCCTTCTGTGAGGAGAACGCAGCATGTCGCTGACCGTTTCGAACGATCTTCTCGACCAGGCCAAGGCCGGTGAGGTGGACGACGCGGCATTCGTCACCTGTGTCAGAGACTCCCTTCCTTACGCCTGGTCGCTCATCAGCGGCCTGGTCAAGGAGCGCGAGGACACCGGTGCCGAGTTCGCCGACAACACGGTGCCCCCGCCGGACGAGGCCGCTCGCGGCCAACTCCTGCGCGCTCTCGCCAGCGACGCCATGCGCGGCGCCCTGGAGCGCCACTTCGGGGTGAGACTCGCCTTCCAGAACTGCCACCGGGTCGCCGTCTTCGACCCGACCGCCACCGGCGCCCACGCGGAGTTCGTCACCGCCAGGTCGCAGATCCTCAACCAGTCGCCCGAGCTCGTCGACTGCTGACGGCCTCGTTCCGAGGCGGACCGCCTTCCCCGGTCTCGTCCCGGCCTCCGGACCGGTCTCATCGCGTCCGGCCGGCCCCGGCCGGCCGGCCCCGGCCGGACGTCACCGGGCGGGCCGGAGGCCCTCAGACAAAGGGGCGTCTATCCGAAAAGCCCGAGTTGGCCCTCTCCGGCCAGCGGGTTGCGATGCCTCTTGAGGTGGCGCCACCGGGGAAGGTCGTCCAGATAGGACCAGGAAAGGCGGTGATGCTCCGTCGGGCCGAGGGAGGCGAGCGCCGCCTGGTGGACCGGCGAGGGGTATCCCGCGTTGTCGGCGAACCCGTACTCCTCGAAACCGAGTGAGGCCATGTAGGTGTCCCGCCGGACCTTGGCGATCACGGAGGCCGCGGCCACGGAGACGCAGGAGAGGTCGCCCTTGACCTCGCACCTGACCGGCCAGGGCGCTCCCAGATAGTCATGCTTCCCGTCCAGAACGACCACGTCGGGACGGACGGGAAGCCCGGCCAGCGCCCTTCTCGCCGCCCTGCGCAGGGCCTCGGTCATCCCGAGTTCGTCGATCTCCTCGTGGGACGCCTCGCCGTACCCGATACCGGCCGCCCAGGCGGTGATCTCGGAGACCATGGCGGAGCGGCGGGCGGGGGTGAGCAGTTTCGAGTCGGTGAGTCCGGCGGGCGGTTCCGACAGGTCGGTGACCACGGCGCAGACCGCCACCGGACCGGCCCAGGCTCCGCGCCCGACCTCGTCCACCCCGGCGACCAGTTTGGAACCGCCGTCGTTCAGCAACCGCTCAAGGGCGTAGGTGGGAGGCACGTGCCGACGTTACCGGGACGCGAGCCTCCGGGAGCCGTCTCGCTCGAACACCACCCCCACCAGACACCGTCCTGATCGGGACCCACCTTCGAGCGTCACACCAGCCGAGCCCTCGGAGTCCGGTCAGGCATCACCTCCGAACCTCACACCCGCCCGGGCCTTCGAAGCCCGGTCAGGCATCACCTTCGAGCGTCACACCCGCCCGGGCCTTCGAAGCCCGGTCAAGCATCACCTCCAAGCCTCACACCGGACAGACCTTCGGAGTCCGGACCCTCCCTGGACGCCGGCTCGACCCCCTCCAGGTCGGCGGCGAGGAGTCGCGCGGCGACGTGGACGGCCCTGAGGGTGACGGACACCGCGGGGCGGTGGACGCTGGACGATCGAGCCACGGCGTACACGACCCGGCCGACCGGCGGACCGGGAAACCGGCGGACGGCGATGCCGCGGACCCCCGCGGCCAGCGCCAGAGCGGGGACGGCCGCGATGCCGATGCCCTTGGCGACGAGACCGATGATCGTGCCCAGCCCTTCGAACTCCCAGGTCACCGGCCGGTGCCCGCCGACGTCGGCCATCAGCCTGTCCACCGCCAGCCGGGAGGGCTCACCGTCCGGAGTGGCCATCCAGGGCTCGTCGCGCAGATCCCACAGGTCGACGGGGACGTCGGGGGAGGCGAGCCTGTGCCTGCGCGGCACCACGAGCACCAGCGGGTCGCGCAGCAGCGGGAAGACCCGCATCGTGTCGGGCTCGCGCATCCGGCCGTACCAGTCGTCGACCAGGGCGATGTCCACCTCGCCCGACTGCACCTCGCGCATGCCGCGTCCCGAGCGGGCCTGTCCCATCCGCAGGGTGAGCTCGTCGTGCCGTCGCAGCGTCCTGGCGAGCGCGGGCGCGAAGGCCACCGCGGCGGTCGGGAAGGCGGTCACGGTGACCCGCCCCGACGGGGTCGCGGCCTGTGCCGACAGGTCCGACTCCGCGCTCTCCACCATGGCCAGGATGCGCTCGGCGTGCTCGACCAGGCGGCGCCCCGCGTCGGTCAGCTCCGCGCTCCTCGCGGTCCTGTCGATGAGCACGGCTCCCGCCTGGCGCTCCAGCGCCGCGAGTTGCTGCGAGACCGCCGAAGGACTGTAGCCCAGGGAGGCCGCGGTGGCCGCGATGCTGCCACGACGGGCGAACTCACAGATCAGCGCGAGCCTGCGTAAATCAAGCATCAGTTTTCCTTACGCCCACCCACGACAACCGAAGCTTGTCCTGATGCCGTCCATCCCAGCAGGCTTGAAGACGTTCCACAACGTTCCACAGACGACCACGACGTACCGCTGCGTTCTGCCGCGCCCTGTCGCGCTCCGTAGCGTTTTCGTGGTGTTCCGCGACGAGGTAAGGACCCCGCGATGAGCGTCACCCTTTCCGCCACCCTGGCGGCCAACGAGGACATCGAACGAAGACGGCGCGCAGGTGAGCGCGTGCTGCACCTGGCCTTCGGTGAGGCGGGCCTGCCCGTTCATCCGGCCCTGCGCGAGCGGCTGATCGCGGCGTCCGGCCTCAACGGGTACGGACCGGTCGCCGGCGCGCCCGCGCTGCGCGAGGCGGCCGCCGGTTACTGGTCACGGCGTCACCTGCCCACCGATCCCGACCTGGTGGTCTGTGGTCCGGGAAGCAAGCCCCTGCTGTACGGCCTGCTGCTGGCGATCGGCGGCGACATCGTGCTGCCGATGCCGAGCTGGGTCAGCTACGCCGCCCAGACCGAGCTGGTCGGAGCGCGTTCCCTGCTCGTTCCGACGCCCCACGGCGAGGGTGGGGTGCCGGACCCCGAGCGTGTGGCCGCGGCGGTGAGGCGCGCCCGCGCCCAGGGGCGCGACGTGCGCTCACTGCTGGTCACGCTTCCCGACAACCCCGCCGGCACGCTGGCCAAGGCGTCCACGATCCGGCGGATCGCCGAGGTCGCCCGCGAGCTCGATCTGACGATCGTCTCCGACGAGATCTACCGCGACCTGGTCCACTCCCCGGCCACCGCTTTCCTCAGCCCAGCCGACGTCGCCCCCGAGCGGACCGTGATCACCAGTGGGCTCAGCAAGAGCCTCGCCCTGGGCGGTTGGCGGATCGGCGTGGCCCGCCTCCCGTCACCGCTGCTGCGCGACCGGCTCCTCGCGGTGGCGAGCGAGATCTGGTCCAGTCCCGCCGCGCCGGTCCAGCAGGCGGCGGCGTACGCCTACACCGAGCCGCCGGAGCTCGTCGAGCGGGTGGACCGGAGCCGTGAGCTGCACGGCGCGGTGGCGCGGGCGGTGTACGAGCGGTTCGTCCGCGCGGGGGTGCGGGTGGACGCGCCTCAGGGCGGTTTCTACCTCTACCCCGACTTCACCGGGCTCGACTTCGCCTCCTCCGCCGACCTGGCCGCGTACCTGCTCGACCGGCACGGTGTCGGCGTGCTTCCCGGCCACGCCTTCGGTGACGACCCCGAAGCCCTGCGGGTGCGGGTGGCGACGAGCCTTCTGTACGGCGAGACGACGTCGCTGCGGCTCGCCGCGCTCGACGCCGCGGACCCCCTGGAGTTGCCCTGGATCTCGGCCTCGCTGGATGATCTGAGCGAGGCGCTGACCGCCCTGCGCGCGACGCGTCGGGCATCTCGCTCCCCCGTGCGTCTCCCGCTCGTCACGGCTCCCGCGACGGGGTGATCGCACCCCGTCGCGGGAGGGTTCCCGCGACGGGTTCTCCACGGGGTTTCAGCGGCTCCCACCTGCGATTTCTCCGTGGAGGGGCCCACCCGTCACGGACGTCCCCCGATGCTCACCAAGATGTCTCGCACTGTTTGGCATCAGGCGTGGTGAGGAGCCCCCATGATGTGCTCATGCACGCTTTCGTCACCCTGTCCGGGCGCCTCGTGCGCCTGGAACCGCTCAGCCTCGCGGTCGTCGACGACCTCGTCGCCGCGGCGAGTGAAGACCGTTCCACCTATACCTTCACTCGTGTCCCCAATGGCCGGGACGAGATGGTCTCCTATGTGGAGGCCGCTCTGGCTGAGCAGGCGGAGGGCCGCACGATGCCCTTCGCCATCCGGTGGCTTCACACCGATCGCGTGGTCGGTGCCACCCGTCTCATGCACCTGGAGTACTGGCAGGGGCCCATGCCCTGGCCGCCGGGCGCTCGTGGGGCGGTGGGCGATGTCCCGTCCGTGGCGGACATCGGTTACACCTGGCTCTCCGCCTCCGCGCAGGGAACCGGTATCAACCGCGAGAGCAAGTATCTGATGCTCTCCCTCGCCTTCGAGACCTGGCAGGTCCACCGCATAACCCTCAAGGCCGACATACGGAACGTACGCTCCCGGGCCGCCATCGAAGCCCTCGGCGCACACCTCGACGGTGTGCGGCGGGCGGAGAGCCGAGGCGCCGACGACACGGTCCGAGATACCGCGTACTACTCGATCTTGAGCGCGGAATGGCCGGTCGTCCGAGAACGGATGCACGCGCGGATGGGCCTCGCCCAGGCCGCGTGAGACGGACGCCCGACAGGTGCGGGAATACGAGGAGAATGGTTGACCGAAAAGGCCATAGTTATATAGCCAGAGCAAAACATTAAAAATAGCACTTTGAGCACTTAAGGGAACAAAAGGCCCGCCCGAATTTTCGGGCGGGCCTGGTGTTCGTCCGGTGCCGTACGCGAGTCGCGGCTCACGTGATCACCGGGTCGAGCGGAGATCGCGGGCGGGGGAGGACGCTGGTATATGGATACCACCGGTACGGGCTACCGGATGGGTTCGCCGAGGACCTCTGGGTCACTCCTCGTCGTCGGAGTCGACCTCGTAGATGTAGTTCCACTTGCCGCACAGCGTCTTCTTGGCCTGGTGCCTGTCCCAGTAGCAGACCCTGACCTGCAGGTTGTCGACCTCGTCCGCGACGTAGTGGAAGTTCTGGTAGCCGCTGGTGCCGCACTTGCGCGCCCAGGTGTAATCCTCGTCGCCGTCGTGGTTCTCGAACTTGAACTGGGCGTAGCCGCAGAGCCGGCTCGGCGAGTACTTGTCGTAGAGCCTGCCCTGGACGTGGAGGCGGTCGGCCCCGTCGACCCACACGCTCCCCCTCGCCTTGGCGCGGGAGTCGTCGTAGTACTTGGAGTAGTAGTAGCCCCAGGGCTCCGCGTCGTAGCCGCTTGAGGCGGTGAGAGTGGCGGAGGCGGAGGCGGGGGAGGCGAGGGCGGGAACGCCGATCGCGACAACGGCGGTGGCGGCGGCGAGACCGAGAAGTTTGCTGATCGAGCGGCGCATGATGGTTCTCTCCTTGAGGGGTGCGGCTCCTTTCTTTCTTCAGGAGCCATGGCTCATTGATAGGCGCGCATGCCTGCATCGCACTTACAGAGCCTTTATCCATGCCTGCAATCCGCTGACATGTCGGGCACGGCCGCCCCCGTATGGGGCCATGCCCGACAGCGCCAAGCATCCGCCGCAGGGCTCAACGGCCGATTGACGTGCAATCAACGTCCCGGCGAACAACCAACCCTCCGCCTACGAGGGAAGCGACGGAGGATCTATCATTTGGCCATAAAACTTTCCTTTGGGCGGAGATTCGGGAAATGGCTGTTCAGGGCAGCGGAGACGGACTGCGGTTCGCCGTGCTCGGTCCTGTCCAGGCATGGCGCGACGGCTCCGAGCTCGATCTGGGCACCCCACTGCAACGTTCCATCCTGGCGATGCTCCTGCTCAGGGAGGGGCGGGCGATCACTCCGGCCGAGATGATCGACGCGATCTGGGGAGACGACGCCCCGCCCCGCGCGCTCGGCGCCCTGCGCACCTACGTCTCCCGGCTGCGCACGGTGCTGGAGCCCGGCAGGTCCCCTCGCACCCGTCCCGAGCTGCTCACCTCCGTCGGCAGAGGCTACGCGCTGCGGCTGAACGACAACTCCTTCGACCTGCTCCTCTTCGAACGCGGTGTCCAGGAGGCCGAGGCGGCGCGCCGCGAGGGCGCCCTGGCCCGGGCCGCGGAGAGCCTGCGTGCGAGTCTGGCGCTGTACACCGGCGACCCGCTCGCCGGAGCCGTCGGCCCGTACGCCGAGCACCAGCGCGGACGGCTCGCCGAGCGCCGGATGAGCGTGCTCGAGGTCCTGATGGACCTCGACCTGGAGCTGGGCAGGCACGCCGACGTGCTGTCCGAGCTGATCGCGCTCACCGCCGACCACCCGCTGCGCGAGCGGCTCCGAGCCCAGCTGATGCTCGCCTACCACCGGTGCGGGCGCAGCGCGGAGGCGCTCGCGGCCTTCGCCGACACCCGCGCCACGCTGATCGAGGAACTGGGCATCGAGCCGGGCTCCGACCTGACGAGCATGCACCAGCGCATCCTCACCGGTGACCCGGCCCTCACGCCGACCCGGCCCGTCCCCGCCGGAGCCGACGAGGTCACGGCACCGTCCGCGCAGGAAACCCCCGAGCCGGATCCGGAGCCCGCGAGGGCGACGGCGACGCCCCCGGAGCTGCCGCGACCGGCGCAGCTGCCCGCCGCCGTGAACGACTTCACCGGCCGCCGCCAGATCATCGCGCGGCTCCGCGCGCTGCTGTCGTCCGGTGGCGGCTCCGAGGGCGTGCCGGTGGCGGCCATCTCCGGTATCGGCGGCGTGGGCAAGACGGCCCTCGCCGTGCACGTCGCCCACGCGATGCACGACCTGTTCCCCGACGGTCAGCTCTACGCCGACCTGCGCGGATACGGCGAGGAGCCGACCGCGCCCGAGTCGGTGCTCGCGGCCTTCCTCCGCGGGCTCGGCCTGCCCGCCGACGCCATCCCCGACGGCCTGGCCGAGCGGTCCGCGCTGTTCCGCTCGCTCCTCGCCGACCGGCGGATGCTCGTGCTGCTCGACAACGCCCGCGACGCCGACCAGGTGAGCGAGTTGCTCCCCGGCTCCGCCGGGTGCGCGGCGATCGTGACCAGCCGGGGCAAGCTCGCCGACCTGGCCTCGGCCAGGCTGATCGACCTGGATGTCATGGAGCCGGAGGAGGCCCTCGCGCTGTTCGGCATCGTCGCCGGCGTGGAGAGGGTGGAGGCCGAGCGCGCCGCCACCATGGACGTGGTCGCCGCCTGCGGCTTCCTGCCGCTCGCGGTGCGGATCGTGGCGGCGCGCCTCGCGGCCAGACCGTCCTGGACGGTCGCCTCCCTGGTGCCCCGGCTCGCCGACGAGCGCCGCCGCCTGGACGAGATGCGCGTGGGCAACCTCGCGGTGGAGTCGACCTTCGCCCTCGGGTACGGCCAGCTCACCCCCGCCCAGGCCCGCGCGTTCCGGCTGCTCTCCCTGCCGGGAGGCCCGGACATCTCGATCGGGGCCGCCGCCGGGTTGCTCGCGCTGGACCCGATGGACACCGAGGACCTCCTTGAGTCCCTGGTGGACGCCAGCCTGCTCGAAGCCCCGGCCCCCGGCCGCTACCGCTTCCACGACCTGCTCAAACTCTTCGCCCGCCGTGTCGCGGAACGGACCGAGAACGCGGCCGAGGAGAGCTGCGCCGCGGGCGAGACGAGGCGGGGCGAGCGGCGCGGATCCGGTGTGAGCGTGACCGTCGGCGGGGAGAGCGAGGCGGCACTGCGCCGGCTGCTCGACTTCTACCTGGCGTCCGCGCGCTCGGCGCACCGCCTCGCCTACGAGGGCAGCACGATGGCCGACCTGCTGGGAGTCACGGGGACCGGTCACGTCTTCGCCTCCGCCGACGAGGCGGTGGCCTGGCTGTCGGTGGAGGCGGAGTCGCTGTTCGCGTCGATCGCCCAGGTGACCTGCGCGGACGAGGCCGGCGAGCTGCTGCCGGGGGCCGACCTGCTGCTCGCGATGGAGCCGCTGCTGGAGTCGGGGAGCCACGCCCGCGAGTTCGAGGGCCGGACGAGGGAGATGCTGGCCGTCGCGCGGCGGCTCGGCGCCGTCTCCAGCGAGCTGCGCTGCCGCTACGTGCTCGGGCGGGTGCTGTTCGGCGCGAACCGGCTCGCCGAGGCGGAGGAGGAGTTCCGTACGGCGCTGGAGCTGTCGGCCGGAGGCGATCGCATCGTCACCGGCGAGGCGCTCAACGCGCTCGCCGTCGTGGCCGGGCGCCGGCGCCGCCACGCGGAGGCCCTGGCCTGGTTCGACTCGGCGCGCGAGGCGTTCAGAGAGGTCGGGGCGCGGGGCGGGGAGGCGCTGACGCTCAGCTACTCCGCCCGCGACCACCTGTTCCTGAAGCAGCCGAAGGAGGCCATCGCCGCCGCCGAGCAGGGGCTCGCCCTGTTCATCGAGATGGGCTCCAGCGCGGGCACCGCGAGGGCCCGCTACCACCTGGGGATGATCCTGTCGCGGGTCGGCCGGCTGAACGAGGCGGTCCACCACCACGCCGAGTGCCTCGCCTTCTTCAGGGCCAGCAGGCAACGAGTCTGGGAACAGCGGGTCTGCTCCCGGCTCGCCGAGACGTTCATCAACGCGGGCCGTTTCAGCGACGCGGCCCGTCACGCGGAGCAGGCGCTCACCGTGAGCCGGGAGATCGGTCACCCGTACGGCGAGGCGCAGGCCCTGGCGGTGCTAGGCACCGCGCTCAACGGGCTCGGCGAGGTCGAGCGTGGCCGGGGCTGCCTCGAACGCGCCTACGACCTGTTCGGCAGGCTCGGAGCGCCCGAGGCCGAGGATCTGCGTCTTCTGCTGGAGCGCGACCAGGTCGACAGCTGATCCCAGGCCGTCGTACAGGTCGTCGTCGAGACGCGTCATCCAGACGTGGTTGATCACCGGCGTTCCCCTCGCAGTCGGACCCCGTGTTTCGGGGCGGGTGTGGAGGTCCGGCCGGCCGTCTGACCCGGGCGACGCGTAGGGGGCCCGGTCATCCGGTGCGTCGCCCGCGGGTCGGCCGCCTCACTGTGACGGTCGGCCGGACGTGGCACGGACCCTTCACCCCCCGGGTCCGTGCCCCACGGCCAGAGCTTCGCCCACGGCGTTTGCCATCCGATTGACAAGTGATAGCGACGATATCCACAGGCTGTGGACAGTCACCCTGTGGATATGTGGAAAAACCCCTCCGCGATCAGCGGGCGAAGAGCCGCGGGGGCCTTTGTCCGCAGGTCATCGTGGTCCTCGCCGGTCAGTTCCGCGATCGCGGCGAGCAGCGGATCCAGTGGATAATCACCGTCGCAGACCCCCGCGAGCGCGGCTTCCACGGTCCCGACCACAGCCCTGCGACGCAGCCCCCCGCTCTGCCTGAGAACGATCCGCGCCGGGTCCTCCGCACCCGGCGGGCCGATCCTCTCCTCCAGCACCCCCTCGGCCACCGCGAGCCTGGAGCCGAGCAACTCGGCGTCACTCAGCCGGTGCGCTGCGGCGATCGCACCGAGCACCTCGTCCACATATCCACCGACCGGCAGTTCCACCGGCCCCCCGTACTCCTCCACCCGCACGACAGGATCGAGACTCCCGGAGTCGTTCAGCGTGATCCAGCCGAAGCCGATCCCGGTGACGTTCGCGGCCTCGAACCAGCCGAGCCAGTTATCGTAGAGTTCGCGGTAGCGCGGGGTGCCCTGCTCCGCGGCGTCCCTCAGCCACAGCTCGACGTACTCGGCGGGATCCTGGACGTCACGCTGCACCACCCAGCCGTCACAACCGGTCCCGGTGAGCCAGCCGCCCACCCGGTCGCGCCAGTCCTCCCCGTCGACGTGCAGCCAGTTCGCCAGCAGGTGGCAGGTGCCGCCGGGCGCGAGGTGACGAGGCACGCCCCGTACGAGATCACGGCAGAAGCCGTCGGCGTGGAAGCCGGACTCGCGGTAGGTGAACCGGCCGGCCGGGGAGATCACGAACGGCGGGTTGGAGACGACCAGGTCGAAGTGGTCCCCCTCGACGGGGTCGAACAGGGAGCCCAGCCGGACGTCGACGTCGACGATCCCGGACAGCGCCCAGCTGAGACGGGCCAGCTCCAGCGCGCGCGGGTTGACATCGGTGGCCGTGATCTCCTCCGCCCTGCCGGCCAGGTGGAGGACCTGCACCCCGCACCCGGTCCCCAGGTCCAGGGCACGCCCGACGGGACGGCGGGAGGCGAGCTGGGCGAGGTTCGCCGAGGCGCCGCCCGCGCCGACGACGTGGTACGGGCTCAGGGCCGGGTCTCCCGGCCTCACCTTGCGGTCGGAGACGACGTAGCCGCCGGGGGCGTCGGCGGCGGTGTCCCAGGGCTGCAGGTGGACCGCAGAGGTGACCCGGTCGCCCTCGACGGTCACCAGGCCCGCGACGGCCAGTTCCTCCACGGGCAGGGCCGTCGGCACCCGTCTCGCCTCCACGGGGACGCCGAGCCACCACAGTCGGATCAGGGTGGCGAGCGGGTCACCTTCCGCGGTGGCGCGCAGGGCGGGCACCGTCTCCTCGCGGGAGAGCGCGGTGGCGGCGACGCCGCCGAGACGCTCGCGGACGCCGTCGATGGTGTAGCCGGTGTCGAGCAGCAGCCCTCTGAGCCGGCCAGGCAGATCGTTCACGGGGCAATCTTCGCATCGGGCACGTCCGAACGCTCCCGGTGATGAGACTGTTACCCACCGAGGTAAGCGTTCTGCAAGCGGACTTCAAGCGATAAGCGGTACTTCTTGGTAGCCGCACCACACGCTTCAAAGGATCCTTGATGTTGATCCCCTGTTTCGCCTGCGAGACCCGTTTCCACCCCGACGAATACTTCCGCGCCTGCCACGACTACCACCGTGGCAAGGACCTGGTCGCATGGACCTGCCCGCGGTGCGGCAATCGGGATGAGTTACGGGTCTTTCCCGGAGAACTGGGGTTCGGCTACGCCCGGCGTGGCGGCTTCGACGTGTCCGACCGGGTGCTGGTGCCCGGCCTGCGGCGCCGGCGTCAGGACCTTCGGCTGGACATCTCACTGGACGAGGACGTCTGGCGGGTGTCGACGCGGACGCGTCAACTGGTGGGGGCGCGCTGATACCGCTCCGGCCCGGAAAAGCCCCCGTGATCCGGGCCGGAGTATCGGCGGCGCCACGACCTCAGGGGTTTCGCTGCCTCAGGCTCTGCCAGGCCGCGTCACAGAGACCGCTGATCTCGTCGGGGGTGGGCTGGTGCGCGCCGGCGAACCACAGACGGCACATCTCGGTGGCCGGCCCCAGCCAGAGCACGTAGCACATCGTCGGGTGAACGGGCTGGAGCAGGCCGTCCTTCATGTGCGGACGCCACCACTCGGAGACCTTCCTGAAGAACGCCCTGCGCGACTCCGACACCTCGGTGCCGCCCGGCTCGTCGCGCCTGGGCGGCCGCTCGCTGATGAGCAGGTGCGCCCGCTCGCGGTGCTCGCCGCTCCAGGACATGTGCATGGCGACGATGGCCTCGATGCCTCCCCGAGCGCTCTCGTGACGCTGGAGTTCGGCGAGGAACGCCTCCTGGTACATGTGCAGGGTCTCCGCGTACAGGACGCCGAAGACGTGTTCCTTGCTGGCGAAGTGGTGGTAGAAACTGCCGACGCTGACGCCGCTCTCCTCGCGGAGGCTCGCCAGGGTGGTGGCCGAGACACCGTCCTGGCTGAATCGGCGGAGAGCCCCCTCGACGATCCTGGTGCGGCCGTCGCGTCCGTTCTTGGCGGTCTTCACGGATCCATGGTGAGGCAACAGAACCTTGTTCCGCAAACTGCCCGGAACCCGGCTTGGACCATGTCGATCATACCGCCCGCCCTCGGGGCCGCGTCGTCGTCCCGGCGCCCGGCCACCCGTGCTCCCATACCTCCCGACCAGGGGCCTCCGTCCGGCGAATCCCGGTGGGGCCGGCACGGGAATCGGCCGTAAGAGTTCGGCGCCGCCGTCACCGTCGAGCCCGAACACCCCGCTCACATGGGAATCGGCCGTAAGAGTTCGGCGCCGAACCCGTACGGCGAACCCCGGTACGACCCGCACGAGGACCGGCCAGAGGTGGCGTTCAACGGAGAACCGGCGCGGTCACCTCGACCATGCCGCAGGAGGCTCGCATGGTCGCCTCCGGCCACATCCCGCGGACCATGGACAGGACCTCGCGGTTGTCCCCGAGCACGTCCATCCCCACCGTCACGGCGCCCCTCGCCTCCGCGCGGCGCATCAGGGTCCGGATGAGCCGGGAGCCGATCCCCATCCCCTGCCACTCGTCGCTCACCACCACGGCGATCTCGACGTCGACCTTCTCGCCCCGACAGCTCATCGCGTGCCCGACGAGAACGTTGCCCCGCACGGCGAGCAGGGCGTCGCGCCGCTCGTCCACCGCGAGCAGCGTCCTGACGAAGCTCGCACTCGGGCGGCTCATCCCGGCGAAGAACCTCAGCGCCCGCGTGCGCGGCGACAGCCCTCCGAGGAAGCGGCGGATCCCCTCCTCGTCGCCCGGCCGCGCGGGCCGGATCTCCACGGCGGCCTCCGACAGCACCGCGACGTCCCCCGAGGCCGCCCCGACACTCCCGGACACGTCCCCGGATGCGGCCGTGCCCGCTCCGGCCTCCCGTGTGACGTGCCCGGATGCGGCGAGGATGCCCCCGGCCCCCTGGGTGACGTTCCCGCACTCGACCGGGATACCGGCGGACCCCGGTACGCCACCCGCCGGCACCAGCTGAGTTCGCATCATGAACTCAGAGTCTCGCAGCACGCCTGAGTATGTCAACTAGACTTAGAACAACGTTGGAGGTGGTGCGATGGCGACTTACGATTCGCACATGAATGCGGCGACTCCCGGCGAACTGCCCCTGCGGATGGACAACTGCTCCATCGAACGTGCCCTGGGCGTCGTCGGCGAGAAGTGGACGTTCCTGGTGCTGCGTGAGGCGTTCGGCGGCGTTCGGCGCTTCGCCGACATGCAGGCCGCCACGGGAGCGCCCAGGCAGGTGCTCAGCGCCCGGCTGACCCGGCTGGTGGAGGAAGGGCTGCTGCGCAAGGTCCCCTACCGCGAGCCCGGCCAGCGGCAGCGCGACGAATACCGGCTGACCCAGATGGGGCTCGACCTCTATCCGACTTTGATGGCCCTGATGTGGTGGGGCGACCGGTATCTCAGCGACGCCGCGGGACCGCCGCTGCGCATCACCCACCGCGACTGCGGCGCCCTGGTCGAACAGCACTTCCGGTGCGCGGAAGGGCACGAGGTGTCCGGCCCGAGAGAGGTCACTCCGGTGCCCGGTCCCGGAGCGCGCCTTCGCACCACAGCCCCCGCGTCTCCGGACCCGGTGCCGAAGCCTCCACAGGCCACGTCCCCCGCGTCGTCTCCAGCCTCCGCAGGCAGTGCCTGAAGCTGAGCACCGAGACCAGCGCCACACCGCCGAGCAGCACCGCGACCGCGGAGGTGCGCACCAGGAGATAGGTCTCCAGGGTCTGGCTGAGCAGCAGCCACAGGCTCAGCGCACCGTTCAGCAGTTGCGCGCAGCCCCACAGCACCGACTGCGAAACGAAGAAGCGGCGCATCCGAGGATGCTCCATCACCTGGTCGGTCAGCGGCACGAGGTCGGCCACCACCCGCCGGATCAGCGGCCTCCGCAGCGGCGCGGTGAGCAGAAAACCCATGCTCACGCAGAACACTCCGAGGCAGGGCTGCAGGAAGAACACGATGGGGTTGCCCGTCGCCAGCGTCAGCGCAACCCTCACGGTGATCGTGCCCGCCGCCAGCAGCAGCGTGCCGGGGGCCTCACCGCCCTTCACCAACCGCCAGGCGACGCCGCCGTAGACCCACGCCGCCGCCACAGCCAGCGCGCCGTTCGCGTTGGTGAAGACCAACGCGACGTAGAAGACGAGAACGGGAAGGATCATGCTCTCGAACACCCTGGGGACGGCGTGCCGCAGCAGGACCCCGATGCGGGGGAGTACGAGCGGAGCCGGGGGGGCGGGCATGAGCACGGTCATCAGGGGCGGGCTCCGGAGGTGATGGAACATCCCGAGGGGAAAACTCAGACGACCGTATGCGATGCCCGAAGTGTCCGGTGAGCTTTCCTGACATCCGAGGATCAGGCGGTCCCGGGAACTTTACTACGCCCCAAGGCGTATCCGGCCATCCCCGGAGGCCCACTCGGAGGGCAGTCGGAGGGCAGTCGGAGGGCAGTCGGAGGGCAGGGCGATGCCCCCGGTGCCTACTCTTGATGACGTGTACCGGTTCCTGCTGACTCCCCGATGGCTCGCTCTCCACGTGGTGGTGCTGCTGGTCATCCCCGCTTTCGTGCTGCTCGGCCAGTGGCAGTTCGGGCGTTTCGAGGAGAGATCCACCAGCAGCCACCAGATCACCGGCAACCTCGCCGCCGCCCCCGTCGCCGCGGAAGAGCTCACCTCACCCGGCGGCACCGTCTCCACGCAGGACAAATACCGCACCGTCCTGACCAAGGGGACGTACGACGCCGGCGCCCAACTCCTGGTCCGGCGCCGCGTCCAGGACAAGGCGGTCGGCTTCTACGTGCTGACCCCGCTGGTCACGGCGGACGGCACCGGCGTGCTGGTGAACCGTGGCTGGGTCAGGGCGGGCAGCACCGCCGACGCCCTCCCCGAGGTCCCCGCGCCCTCCTCGGGTGAGGTGACTGTCACCGGCAGGCTACGTCCCACCGAGACCGAGGAGACCTCCGGCATCCGCGACCGGGCGGGCCTGCCCGCGGGGCAGGTCCTGCTGATCAACACCGAGGCGATCGGACGCGGCCTGCCGTACCGGCTCCTCGGCGGCTACGTCGACCTGATCGAGCAGTCGCCCGCGGCCGCCGTCGCTCCCGCGCCCGTCCCCGCGCCGGACGTCGGCGAGGGGGGCGGCCTCAACCTGGCCTACGGCGTGCAGTGGTGGTTGTTCATCGGGGTCGCGATCGGCGGCTGGGTCCTGCTGATCCGCAGGGAGGCCGCCGACCTCAAGGCGGCCGCGACGACACCCGGCGAACCCGGGCCGGGCGAGCCTGGAGACGGAGAGCCCGGAGACGGAGAACCCGGGCCGGACGCACCCTCCAGGTCCGCAGCGCCCTCGGTGTCCTCGGTGTCCCCGGTGTCCCCGGGGCCCCCAGGAAGGTCCTCCGCGCCCGACGACTCCTCCGACGAGCCCTCCTCGCCCGACGACTCCGCAGAGTCCGCCGAACCCGCTGCGTCCTCCCGGCCCGGCGAGTCCGCCGTGTCCTCCCCGTCCGGCGAGTCCGCCGACCTCCGCGCCTAGTTTCCGACGAGGTTCAGCAGGGAGCCGAAGGCCGACACCAGGCCGAGGGAGAGCAGACCGACTCCGATCGCCAGCAGGAAGCCCCGGCCGCCGCCCAGCCGCTCGCGCGGCGCGGGACGTCGCCCGGCCGCGAACCAGAGCGGGCGGGGTTCGAGCAGCAGGAACAGGAGCGCGCCCACCTGCCCGACGGTGAAGAGCCAGAGCCAGGCCCATCGGTTGCCCAGCCGGGGCGTCGAGCCGAGCATGATCAGAAACGCGAGTATCCAGCTCCCCATCAACCACGGGCCGCCGACTGCCCCCGGCATGTCGATGACCCAGCCGGGCACCCATGCCGCCCCGCCGGAGTGGACCCGCTCGATCACCATGGCCTGGCTCGACCCCAGGTCCTTCCTCAGTTCCGCCCACGTGTAGGCGGGCGAACCCTCCGCGGGCGGCTCCAGCCTGATCTCGCGCCAGAGCAGCGGGCCCTGGGCCCAGAGGACGTAGGAGATCACGCCGCTCCGTCCCTCTCCCGTGGCGTATTCGTCGTACTCGACGAGGGAGACGCGGTCGGCCGCGGCCGCGGCGCGGAGCTCGGCCCGCGTCCCCGGCAGGGGGGCGACGCTCAGCACGGTGATCAGGACGCCGAGGGCCAGAACGATCAGGAGAACCGAACGGACGGCCAACCCGGCGATCCGCCAGCCGCGACGGACCTCCGGCGTTTCACGGGTCATACCTTTATTTCTACTTTACGATCACGCGTTCACCATCGACAGGCCGAAAAGGAGCGCCACCGCGATCACGAACCCGCGTGTCCCGTCGATCCTGGCCGGCGCGGGCAGCGCCTCGTACGGAGCCCGCCACAGGGGTCTCGGCTCCAGCAGGACGTAGAGCAGCGAGCCGCCGGTGAGAAACATCCAGAACCACGCCCAGCGGCTGGCGTAGCGGGGGTTCGGCCGGGCCAGCATGAGCAGCCAGGCCAGGATCTCCGCCGCCACCGCCACCGGGGCGAACGGCTCCCACCACCGTCCGTAGGCGGGCGAGCCCGCCAGTGCCCTGAAGCCGTCGGTGCGCACGATCTCCACCGAGGGATCGGCGACGGCGCGCACCTGTGCCATGAAAGCCTCCTGGCGGCGTTCCAGGGCCTCGGGGACGAGGCGGGTGGTCTGGGGATCCCAGACGTCGTCCGGCTGGTCGAAACGGGCCTGACTCCAGGAGAGCGGCCCGTGCGACCAGGTCAGCGTGCCGTAGGCGGGCCAGTTGCCGTCGTAGACGATCTTCGTCACCTCGCCCGCCCGCAGGTCCGCCAGGAGTTCGACCGCGGGTCGCAGGGGAGGAGCCTGGTTGATGTGGACGATCACCGTGGAGAGCGCGAGCACGAACAGCAGCGCCACCCGCGCGACGTACGGGATGTCGTCCCGTGCCGGAATCACCACTCGCATCCCCGCCCCCATCGGCCCCCATCAGGCGAGGCCCGCCGCTGCATAGACTAAACGGCGGGTCGGGCTCGCGCGGGTGTACGACTCCCGCCATGCGGCGGGGACGTGCGGGGTTCTCGCCCACGAACCTTGAATATGGACAAAAAGAGCATTTTTCCCCTCAAGTATCAACTTATGAAAAATCCTGATACCGGGGCGATCCCTGGGTAGGCGCACCCCCGGGCCCGCCGCGGGCGGCACCCTTCCGGCGGGCCCGTCCCGGGGCCGCCCTCCACCCCCCTCGGGTGGTCCCGGGCCGCGACACAGGACACCGCGGGAGGTGGCCGCGCGGGACGACTGGGGAGGCGCCACGCGGGACGGTCGGGAGGCACCGTGAAAACGGTCGCGGCGAGTGTCGCGGAAGGCAGTTACGGAGCGTCATAAAAGGCGTGATGGGGACATCGCAGAAGACGTCACGAGAGACAGAGATACCAAGCGGAGACCTTGCGGCTTGATGAGTGTTATTCCAGCGGAATACGGTTGACCGTGTGACTACGCCGCTGCTCCCCGATCCCGAGCCAAGGCGGCGGGACTATGTGATCATTTCAGCCGACGACCACCTGATCGAGCCGCCCGACATGTTCGACGACCGGCTGCCGGAGAAATACGCCGACCTGGCGCCCAAGGTGGTCGAGACCGACTCAGGTCACCAGGTCTGGCGTTACGGCGGGGCCACCTACCCCTGCGCCGGGCTCGACGTGGGCGCCGGCCTGCCCCGCGAGCAGTGGACGCTCGATCCTGTGCGGTTCGAGCACATGCGTCCCGGCTGCCACGACGTCGAGGCCCGGATCGAGGACATGGACCGTGCCGGTGTCTGGGCCGCGCTGTGCTTCCCCGGCATGCTGGCCGGGCAGTCCGGCATGGTCTTCGCCAAGACCCGCGACCAGGAGCTGGGCCTGTCGGTCCTGCGCGCGTGGAACGACTGGCACGTGGAGGTCTGGGCCGGCACCTACCCGGAACGGATCATCGCCCTGCAGCTGCCCTGGCTGACCGACCCCGAGGTGGCCGCCAAGGAGATCCGCGACAACGCCGCGCGAGGTTTCAAGGCGGTGCTCTTTCCCGAGTTCCCCACCCGGCTGCGCCTGCCGTCCATCCACAGCGACCACTGGGACCCGTTCTTCCAGGCGTGCGAGGAGACGGGCACCGTCGTCTGCCTGCACGCCGGTGCCGGTTCCTGGGCTCCGGTCCCCTCTCCGGACACGCCGATCGAGGCGATCACCACCCTGATGCCCGCGAGCGCCATGTTCGCCTGCGCCGACTGGCTCTGGTCGGGCGTCCCGCTGCGCTTCCCCGCGTTGCGGATCCTGATCGTGGAGGGCGGCGTGGGCTGGCTGCCGATGCTGGCCGAACGGGCCGACTACGCGCTCGACCACCCCGTGGCGGGGGAGGCCTCGTGGGAGGGCGGCCTGAAGCCCAGCGAGGTGCTGCGGAGAAACTTCTTCTTCGGCACGCTCAACGACCATGCCCTGTCGGGGGTTCGGCTCGCCGTCGGGCTGGAGCACGTGCTGCTGGAGAGCGGCTACCCGCACTCCGACTCCACCTGGCCCGACACCCAGCAGGCCATCGCGACGAACCTGGGCAGCCTGCCGCCCGCCGACATCGCCCGGGTGGCCTACGGCAACGCCGCCCGCCTGTTCGGCCACCCGCTGCCCTCACGTGCCTGGCTCAGGATGGAACAGATCTGATCCCCTCGCGTCCGATCCCCTCGCGCTCCCAGTCGACGTAGCGCCCGCCCTCGCCGAGCAGGGAGCCCATCAGCCACAGGAAGACGCCGAAGTCGTCGGCCACCCCGACGAGGACCAGGAAGTCGGGGACGAGGTCGATTGGCGAGATGATGTAGAGAACGCCGAGACCCATCATGGCCAGCTTGCCCTTGGTCATGCCGGAATACCGCCCGTTCATGACCGCGCCGATCATCCTGGGGAGGGCGCGGAGACGGGTGCCGAGACCGGGCGAACCCGGCTTCGTCACCTCTCTGTATGCCCGCCACGTCTGCGCCGCGCGCGCCACCTTCGCCATGGAATCCTCCTCGGAACCACGTTCGTCTGGCTGCGTACTACCCCGCCGCCTCACGATATAACGTGTGATTTCCCCCTTGGGTTCCCGGACACCCTTGGCTTCCCGGACACCTTTGGGTTCCCGGACGGCGGACAGGACGGTCAGCGCATCGCCGTGTGCAGGAAGGGCCGTTCCTCCTCGATCTGGGCGGCCACCCGGACGAGCAGGTCCTCCCGCCCCGCGGCGGCGACCAGTTGGACCCCCACCGGCAGGCCGTCCGCCGTGCGGTGCAGCGGCAGGGAGATCGCGGGCTGCCCGGTGGCGTTGACGGGCGAGGTGAACGACACCGCGCGGTTGGTGCGGCCCCGCGAGGTGCTGACGTCGTCGGCGGGCAACCGGCCGAGGCGGAAGGGCGCCACCCCCAGGGAGGGCATGAGCAGCAGGTCGTGCGACTCCCACCAGGCGGCCATCCGCCGCCTGAACCCGTCGATCCAGTCGCGCGAGGTCACGTAGCCGACCGCGTCGAGCTTCCTGCCCGCCGCCCCCAGGATCCGGTTGCGCTCCTCCAGTTCGTCGAACTCGACGGGCCTGCCGCGCCAGCGCCCGATGTCCTCCAGATCGGCGGCCACGTGGGCGGCGACGATCGTGCCGAAGTGCGTGGCGAAGCCGTCCTCGGCGAGCGCGGAGGGTCCTCCCGGCTCGACGTCGTGACCCAGCGCCTCCAGCAACCCGGCGGCCTCGGTGACCGCGGCCACCAGGTCCGGCTCCGAAGGGACGTCCCCGTCCGGGTGCTCGGTGAGGAAACCGATCCGCAGCCGCCCGGGATCCGCCCCGACCTCCTCGGCGAGCGGGCGTCTCCAGGCGGGCGCGCCGTACGGGTCGCCCGGCATCGTCCCGGCGATCACGTCGAGGGTCGCCGCGCTGTCCCGCACCGTACGGCAGAGCAGGCCCGCGGACGAGAAACCGGCCCAGGGCTCGCCCGCGGACGGGCCGGAGCTCACCCTGCCCCTGCCGGGTTTCAACCCGACCAGCCCGCACATGCTCGCCGGGATCCGGATCGACCCGCCGCCGTCGCTCGCCGTGGCGACCGCGACCATGCCCGACGCCACCGCCGCGGCGGACCCGCCGCTCGATCCTCCGCTGCTGTAACGAAGGTCGTACGGATTGCGGGTGGGGCCGAACGCCACCGGCTCGGTGGTGATCGCGGTGCCGAACTCGGAGGTGTTGGTCCGTCCCAGGATCGTGAACCCCGCCTGGCGCAGCCTGGTCACCGCGTACCCCTCGCGCTCGGCGAAGATCCCGTCGAGGGTGCGCGATCCCGCGCGGTACGGCTCCCCGGCCATGCTCCAGCCCAGGTCCTTCAGCAGCGTCGGCACGCCCGCGAAGGGGGCCTCGGGATCGACCTCGCCCACCTCGGCCAGGGCCCGTTCGAACCTGCGGTGGACGACGGCGTTGATCGCGCCGTCGCACGCCTCGATCCGCGCGATCGCCGCCTCGGCGAGCTCCCTCGGGGAGATCTCCCCTTTCCGCACGGCTTGCGCCTGCCCGAGGGCGTCGAGCTTCAACAGGTCGTACAAAGGGTCACTCCTCGACGGGGGCCAGATCTCGTACGGCCTGGGCGATCGGGACCCCGCCCCCGGGAATGGGAGCGAGGATCGGGGTGTCCAGGCCGTTGCGCACATACTCCCGGATCCGGCTCCGGCACGTGGCCGCGTCGCCGTGCACGATGAGATCGTCCACGACCTCGTCGGGGATGGCCTTGAGCGCCGCCTGCCGGTCTCCGGCCGCCCATGCCTCGTGCATCGGCCGCAGCACCTCGCCGCGCCCCAGCCAGTCGTGGAAGGCGGCGTAGACCGGGACGGTCAAATAGCTCGCGAGCATCCAGCGCCCGAGCTCGCGCGCCTTCTCCGCGTCCTCGCCGACGCACACGAACAGCCGGGCGATCAGCTCGGTCTCCGGGCCGACCTCGGCCCGCACCTTCCGCACGTCCTCGGGCGAGAGCCAGTTGGTGATCGCGCCGTCGGCCTCCTCGGCGGCCAGACGCAGCATGCGGGGGCGGAGCGCGGCGAGCACGATCTTCGGCGGAATCTTGGGGGCGCGCTCCAGCTTGAAGCCCTTGACCTCGAACGTCTCGTACCGCTCGCTGATCTTCTCGCCCGCGAGGGCTCCACGCAGGAAGCGCAGGGTGTCTCTGGTCCTGGCGAACGGCTTGACGAACTCCCCGGCGTTCCAGCGTTCCACGATGGCCGGCGAGGAGGCCCCGATGCCCAGGACGAAACGTTCGGGGGCGAGGTCGGCGAGCGTGGCGGCGGACATGGCGAGCAGGCCGGGCCCCCGGGTGGAGACCGGGACGATCGCGCTGCCGAGCCGCATCCCCGGGGCCCACTCCGAGGCCATCGCGAGGGGTACGAAGCCGTCGACACCGTTGACCTCGGCGGACCAGGCGTCGGTGTAGCCGAGTCCGGGAAGCTCGGCGATCAGGTCCTTGGAGGCGGCGAGCGAACGGTCGTAGAAGGGAATCGTCATACCCCAGCGTGGGCCTGTGGTCATCGTGCCGCCTCCGTGTTCTGCGATCGCAGCCGGGAACCCTCCCTCGAAACGATATTCCGAGGGAGAATCCGGCCCGATCCGGGTGCCGTCAATGGCCTCGACCGTACCAACCAGACGGTATGTGACCAAAAGAATGATCCACACCGACCGGCCACTTAACACCCCATCACTTTCCGTATGATGTTAGAAACCTTGGGTGACGAAACATCGGCGGATGAGCCGGCGACGGGGCCTGCTCAGTGTGGCGGCCCTCATGAGCTGCATGACGATTCCCGTGCTGACCTGGACGCACCCCAGTTGGGCGAAAGACGGGACGGGATCGCCCGTCCCGCGAGACACCCCGCATCTCCGGATGTCGCACGCGGCCCTGAGCCCGACCTCCGGCCGATCTCCGCTCCCCGAGCCAGGGCCGTCCTCCTCGCCCCTCCTTCCATCCGGCCTTCCATCCGGCCCTGACCGTCGACCGCAGCCGGAAACCGGGCGCTCGACCGCTCCGCACCCCGCGCTGAAGCCCGAACCGGACTATCCGACCGCGCCACCGCCGAGGCTCGACGTCAGGGAACCCCCCTGGTGGCACTGGTGGCACTGGTGGGAGCCGAAGCCGGATCACCCGGCGGACATACCGGCCAAGCCGAAACCCGAGCCGGAGCCGAAACCAGCGCCCGAGCCGGAGCCCGAACCGAAACCCGAGCCGACGCCAGTGCCCACACCGGAGCCCACACCGGAGCGGCCGACCCCCACCGCGTCCTCTTCACCCATCTCCGAGCCCTCCCCGCCCCCCAGACCCCGGCCTCTCCCCGTTTCCACCCCCGAGACGGTCGTCACACCGACGCCGAGTCGCACCCCTCGGCCCAGGGCGACGCCCTCCGGTGCGCCTCCCCTCCTGCGGCAACGACTGGTGCTCGATCGCTACACCGAGCGGCGCAAGGGGACCGACAGGAAGCTGGTCCTCCTGGTGATGTTCACCGGGGTGATCTCGGTCAGCGCGGTCACCGCGCTCAACCGCAGGGGGCGCGGATAGCCCGGCCGGTGGCCGGACCCGCAGGCGATGCAGCCCACCGTGGGAGATCCACACGGTGTCCCCGACGCTCGCCCTCACGGTGAAGCCCACCGTGGGAGATCCACACGGTACCCCCGACGCCTGCCCGAGGCAGGGACCGCCCTCACGGTGAAGCCCGCGCGGGAGATCCACGCGGTGTCCCCGGCGCCCGCCCGAGGCGGGCCCGCACGTACGTGAAGCCCGCCGGTGAGAGATCCACCGGCGGGCTTCCGCGCCGTCGTCAGCGCCGCATCCGCGCCAGGCCGGATCCGCGCCGAGCAGCGACCGGACCGGACACGTTCGCACCGGGCAACGGCCCACGACCGGACCGGTGACGGGAAAGAAGGGCTACGGCTGCGCGGGGAAGTGGCCGTCGATCTGGTCGTACTGTCGCTGCGCGCTTTCGAACGCGTCGGGGTCGACGGCACCGAGCCCGCTGAACGGGTGGCTGATCAGGATGATGAAGCACACGCCGATGACGACCACGGCCACCCGGACCAGGTCGGCGATGATCGACGAGGCCGTGGGCCGCACCCCGAGGGTCCAGGGCAGCGCGATCACCAGGAGGCCGGAGAGGATCATTGAGATCACGAAGATGCTCTCCAGACTGGCACTCGCGTCGTCACCCCGTATCACGCGGGCGTGGGAGACCTCGGAGATCCGGTCGAGCGTGTCCTGCTGGAGGTTCTTGCTCTCGTCGCCGATCGGGCGGAGCCTGAGCACCGTGGCCCGCATGTCCGCGAGGGTCTGCCCGGGGATCGGGGACATCTCGCTGTCGGCCATGAGCGGCCAGTCGAGGGCGATGCTCTGCGCGGTGTACTGCCGGATCTGGGAGCGGACGGGGGCCGCCTCGGGGATGGGCGCCACCGACCAGTACATCTCGGTGAGGCTCTCGGCCTCGGCCTGGACGTCGGCCTCCGACACCGAGAGCGCGTCCCGGCACAGGACCGCGGCGTAGGCCAGCACCAGCAGGTAGACGGCGAGGGCGAGGTTGGCGGAGAAGTCGACGGACGACGCGCCGTGCTCGCCGTCGTCGTACCCCTTTCTCCTGAGGACCCGGAACGCGATCAGCGCGATCGCGACGGACACCACCACCAGCACGGCTACCCAGCCCATGAGACTCCCTTGAAGCGGTCATCGAATAAGCTACTCAGAGTAATCAGATCGATACCGTTGTTCATGGAGTTCCATGGAGTTCCATGGAGTTCAGCGCGGTTTCGTGAAGTCCCAGGGGGCCTCAGGGAGTTTCGTGGGATTCATTCGCGAAGTTCGTGAACCCCCGCGATGAAGTCACGGGCGACCCCGCGCAGTCCGGGCAGGTGCGAGAGCCCCACCAGGCGGTCCACCAGCGGGACGGTGAGCTCGATGAGCCGGTGTGTCCGTCGGCACCCCTCCGACTCGTCGTGCACCCAGAACAGGACGACGCCCATCGACATCAGCCAGAGCAGCTCGGGAAGCTCGGCCCGCAGCTCGCTGTCCATCCGGTCGGAGGACCCTTCCACGACCCGCCGATAGATCGCGATCGACGCGTCCCGGGAGGGTGAGGACTCGGCGCTGAACGGGTTGAGCGGGTTGTTCGGCTCGGCCGCGTGCTTGAAGAACTTCACCGCGAACTCGTGGTACGGCTCGGACACCCGTACCCACTCCCGCAACACCCCAGCCAGCCGCGCGGCGAACCGGTGCTCGGTGGCCAGTAGTTTCTCGCACGCGGCCTCGTGCTCGGCCTGGGCCCGGTCGTAGTACGCCTGGACCAGGATCTCCTTGGAGGCGAAGTAGTAGTAGGCGTTGCCCACCGAGACCCCGGCCTCGGCGGCGATGGCCCGCATGGTGGTCGCCTCGTATCCACGTTCGCGAAAAAGCCGCAGGGCCGTCTCCACGATGACCTCACGGGTCCTGTCCGATCCACGGGTTCTCGGAGTCGGCTCGGTCATAGGGCGCTCGTCACCTATCGATTGGAGCTGGGAGAACGTGCTCATCCGGTCTTTCTCCACTGGACGAACCCTAGATCATCCGTCCCGCACCGCCGGGGATGAGCCCAGGGAACGACCTTAAGCGCGCCACATTGCCCCCGCCACTCATATCCGTGATTGCTCCGTCACTCTCGCCGTCGCGCCACCCCGTCCCCGTCCGGCGCGCTCCCCGCCAAGGACGCGATAGTGGCGCCATGCACGACAAATACGGATATGTCACTTATCGCCGAAAACGCCGTCTCAGCAGGTCATCGAGCTGCCCGATCATTCCCACTACCGGGCAAAAATCACTCTTCGTGAGGGATCATCCGGGTTCGGGGGTGGGATTGATCCTTTTGGCGGAAGGGCTCCCGCGACAAGGGATACATAAATGGGGACATGTCCCTGTAAGCAGCGGGCTGCCCGGTTCACCACCGGAGCACTGCTCGCTCTGCAGCTGTCTTTCATCGCATCGGCCCCGCACCACAGCGCGACCGCGGAGAGCGGGAACGCGTCGGCCGACGCGGCGATCGTGAGCCGGCCCGTCGCGGCCGGCCCGGCGGAGGTACGCCGGTCCACGATCATCGGAGTGTACGACATCGCCACCCTGGAAACCTCCCGGCGCTACCTTCGGGAACTGTGTCATTCGATCGCCGTTCAGCACGGCCGGGAGCCCACGGCCCCCCTCTGGCCCGAGGAGGCCACTCCCGCGGACGCACCGCCCCGGCCCTCCGGAACCACCGCACGAACACGCACCGCCGCCCTGACAGGCGCGGTCGGGAGACAGACGCCCCCCCGAACCGAGGAAGCCACCCTCCGGAGCGGAGGAAAGGCCGCGGTGGAGGCCGAAGAAAACGCGCGGGCACCGGTCGCGGCCGCTTCTGAGGAACAGGTCTCCGCCGTCCTCGAAAAGCCGTCCGAGGCGAGGCCCGCCCAGCGGCAACAGGCGCAAAAGGCCCAGCAGCCCATACGGCTCCAGCAGACGGACGCCAAGCGGCTCCTGCGAGAAGCTGGCCTGACCTGGTTCTCCTCGGGTAAGTGCGCGAACCGCAACGGACCGCACTGCACCTCGCTGGAGGCCGTACGATCCGCGACCGTCTCCAGCGCCATCGAGCTGAAGCGCCACAGCGGTTGCCCCCTCGTCGTCACCGGTGGCACCGAGGTGGGCCACGCCCCCGGCCCCTACAGCCACTACGAGGGCTACAAGCTCGACATAAAGCCCAACGCATGCATCAACCGCTACATCACGAAGAACTACCCACTACAGGGCGTGCGAGGTGACGGAGCCCGCCTGTACGGCCAGTCGGCGACCTCGGGGCCCCTCTTCGCCCGCGAGGCGGACCACTGGGACATTCTCTTCCGCTGATGGAGGTCACCGGGTCAGCTGATCGGGCAGACTCGGTGCCCGGTAGCCGCCGGTGAGTGAGCACCTTCATCCGCTGGACCGATGTTCGAGTCCCGAGGTCAGTGGCCTTGATCACTGATGGGATGTCTGACCGGAATTCCACTCGACCGGGCCGTTCAACCAGGCTGTCACCGGTATCCGTCCCGGAGCCGGGGTTCCACCGGGTCTGCGCTCCCGTCGGCCGGGCCACCGCCGCTCCTGACCCGCGCCGGCCCGGCTGATCCCGCCGGTCCTCGATCCGCGACCGTACGGATCCCACCGATCCCGCGGCCACGCGGATTCCGCCGGCCCGCAGGATCACCGCAGGATCACCGACGACTCACCGCCGCGCGGGATCCCGTCGCCCGAGGTCCGAGCCTTCAGGACCGCGAAGGCCGTGCGGCGGGGGGGGGGGGGGGGCGCGGCGGCCCGCCCCCCCCCCCCGCGGGACCCGCCCCCGCAGCGGGGCCGCCCCCACCCCGGGGGAGCCCCCCGCGAGCCCGCGGC
>NZ_JBEPDA010000001.1:446407-462723 GCF_040299985.1 Streptosporangium sp. NPDC000563
GGCGTGACGTCGCAGGACGTCACGCCGCCGCACGGCCAGGGAGAAACTACGCGAACTCGGCCGCGACCAACTCGGCGATCTCCGCCGCGTTCAGGGCGGCGCCCTTGCGGAGGTTGTCGCCGCAGACGAACAGGTCGAGCGTGTTGGGGAAGTCGAGCGCCTGGCGGATCCGGCCCACGTAGGTCGGGTCGGTGCCGACGACCTCCGCGGGGGTCGGGAAGACGCCGTTGGCCGGGTCGTCCATGACGACCACGGTCGGGGCGGCCTCAAGGATCCGGTGGGCGTCGGCGACGGTGATCTCACGCTCGAACGTCGCGTGCACGGCGAGCGAGTGGGTGGTGATCACCGGGACGCGGACGCAGGTCGCGGAGACCTTCAGGTCGTCGATCCCGAGGATCTTCCGTGACTCGTTGCGGAGCTTGATCTCCTCGGAGGCCCAGCCGCCGTCCTTGAGCGAACCCGCCCACGGCACGACGTTGAACGCCACCGGCGCCGGGAACGGCGACTCCTCGTCCCCGAGCCTGTTCTGCAGCGCCTTGCGCACGTCACCGGCGGTCTGCCCGATCGTCCGGTCACCCGCGAGGGCCTCGACCTCGTCGTAGAGGCGGGCCGAACCCGCCACGCCCGCGCCGGAGACCGCCTGGTAGGAGGCGACCACCAGCGCCCGCAGGCCGTACTCCTCGTGGAGGGCGCCCATCGCGGCCATCATCGACAGGGTCGTGCAGTTGGGGGTGGAGATGATCCCCAGCGGCCGCTCCCGCGCGGCCTCGGGGTTGACCTCCGGCACGACCAGCGGGACCTCGGGGTTCATCCGGAAGGTGCCCGACTTGTCGATGACGACGGCCCCGCGCTCGGCGGCGATCGGCACCCAGGTCGCGGAGACCTCGTCCGGCACGTCGAAGATCGCGATGTCGACACCGTCGAACACCTCGGGGGCCAGCTCCTGGACGACGAGGTCCTCGTCACGGACCCGCAGGACCTTGCCGGCCGAGCGGGCGGACGCGACGAGCTTGATCTCGCCGTAGACGTCCTCGCGGCCGGAGATGATGTCACGCATGACGGTGCCGACGGCACCGGTCGCCCCGATCAGGGCGAGAGTGGGCTTGCGGCTCATCGCCCGCTACCTCCGTAGATCACGGCTTCAACCTGGTCCACATCGAGATCGAACGCGCGGTGCGCGGCGCTGACAGCCGTGTCCACCTCGTCCTGCCCGACGATCACCGAGATACGGATCTCCGAGGTGGAGATCATCTCGATGTTCACCCCCGCGTCGGCGAGGGCCGCGAAGAACGTCGCGGTGACGCCGGGATGCGAGCGCATCCCCGCCCCGATCAGCGAGATCTTGCCGATCTGGTCGTCGAAGAGCAGCGACTCGAAGCCGATGCGCTCCTGGATCTTCTTCAGCGCGGTGAGCGCGGCCGAGGCGTCACTCGTGGGCAGCGTGAAGGAGATGTCCGTCCGGCCGGTCGTCGCCGCCGACACGTTCTGCACGATCATGTCGATGTTGATCTCGGCGTCGGCGAGCGTTTTGAAGATCGTCGCAGCCTCACCGACCTTGTCGGGCACCCCGACAACCGTGATCTTGGCCTCGCTCCGGTCGTGCGCGACGCCGGAGATGATCGGCTGCTCCATCTCTGTTCCTTCGCTGTCGGGGTCGGAGACGACCCACGTGCCTTCCTTGGTGCTGAACGAACTTCTGACGTGGATCGGCAGGCTGAAGCGGCGAGCGTACTCGACACAGCGCAGGTGCAGGATCTTCGCACCGCACGCCGCCATCTCCATCATCTCGTCGTAGGAGATCTTGGGGATCTTGCGGGCGGCGGAGACGATGCGGGGGTCGGCGGTGAAGACACCGTCCACGTCGGTGTAGATCTCGCACACGTCGGCGTTCAGAGCGGCGGCGAGCGCGACCGCCGTGGTGTCGGAACCGCCCCTGCCGAGCGTGGTGATGTCCTTGGTGTCCTGCGAGACGCCCTGGAAACCGGCCACGATCGCGATCTGGCCGTTGTCGAGCGCCTCGCGGATCCGGCCGGGCGTCACGTCGATGATGCGCGCGCGACCGTGCGAGGAGTCGGTGATCACCCCGGCCTGGGACCCGGTGAACGAGCGCGCCTCCTGACCCAGGTTGGCGATCGCCATCGCCAGCAGCGCCATCGAGATGCGCTCACCCGAGGTGAGCAACATGTCGAGCTCGCGGCCCGGCGGAAGCGGCGAGACCTGCTGGGCGAGGTCGAGCAGCTCGTCCGTCGTGTCGCCCATCGCCGAAACGATCACCACGACGTCGTTGCCGGCTTTTTTCGTCGCGACGATCCGCTGCGCGACCCGCTTGATGCAGGACGCGTCGGCGACGGACGAACCACCATACTTCTGAACAACGAGCGCCACGAGATGTCTCCGAAGCAATCTAGGGCTGTGGAGCTCACAGTCTACTGGCGCCCTCGCTGAGACCCTCGGGTCAACCCAGCATGTGGACGATCACACCGTTGTGCGCTCCTCCGCGACATCGAGCCGCGTGTGGGCGACAAGCGCCTGAAGTGCTCGCATCGCCGCTCCTGCGTGGTTGCCCCAGGTGTTGAAATAGGAGTACTGCCACCACCAGAGCGCCTCAAGAGGACGCCCCGCCCTGTGATGCCGCAACCCGTGCAGGAGGTCGGCGGCCACCGCCGTCAGGTCGTCCGACAGGCGGTACGGGGTGACCACGGTGTCCTTGTAGGGGTCGAAGACCTCGGCGTAGTCGTCCACCGGCTTCAGCCTCTCGGCGAGGGCGGTACGGACGACGTCGACGTCCGGGTCCTCACCCAGGTGCGGCTCCCAGTTGCCCGACAGGATCACGTCCTGGCTCGCGCCGAGCTGCGCGCCGGCCGAGCTGACCTGCGCGACCTCCACCAGCAGCAGCGGCAGGATGGCGTCGCCGCCCTCTCCGCCCGCCAGACGGGTCAGTCCGTCGATGTAGTTCTTCGCGTGCTCCGCGATCCGTTCCGCGAGAGCGCTCCACGCATCGTCAGACATCAAGGAGCCTTCTTCCTTCGAACGCGCGGCCCAAGGTGACCTCGTCCGCGTACTCAAGGTCACCGCCTACCGGCAGACCGCTGGCCAGTCGTGTCACTTTCAATCCCATCGGCTTGACCAGACGGGCGAGATAGGTCGCCGTCGCCTCCCCCTCAAGGTTGGGGTCGGTGGCGAGGATCAGCTCGGTGACCTGGCCGTCCGCCAGGCGGGCCATGAGCTCTCTGATGTTCAGGTCGTCGGGGCCGACGCCGTCGATCGGGCTGATCGCCCCGCCGAGCACGTGGTAGCGACCCCGGAACTCGCGGGTCTTCTCGATGGCCACGACGTCCTTCGACTCCTCGACGACGCAGATCACGTGAAGATCGCGCCTGGTGTCGCGGCAGATCCGGCACTCCTCCTCCGCGGCCACGTTGCCGCAGACCCGGCAGAAGCGGACCCTCTCCTTGACCTCGAGCAGGGCGTGGGCGAGCCGCTTCACGTCGGCCGGCTCCGCGGCCAGCAGGTGGAACGCGATGCGCTGCGCGCTCTTGGGACCGACCCCTGGAAGCATGCCCAGCTCGTCGATCAGATTCTGGACGACCCCTTCGTACATGCCTAGAACCCGGGAAGCTGGCCGAGCCCGCCCCCGCCGCCCAGCCCCTGGGCGAGGGGACCGAGCTTCTCCTGCTGCAGGTCGGCGGCGGCGCGCACGGCGTCCCGAATGGCCGCGATGACCAGGTCGGCGATGGTGTCGGCCGTCTCCTGGGGATCGCCGGGATCCACGGCCTCAGGACTGATCTTGAGTTCGAGCAGCTCGCCCCCGCCGTTGACCGTGGCCACGACAAGTCCGCCGCCCGCGGAGCCCTCGACTTCCGCGTCGTTCAGCTCCTGCTGGGCGCTCACAAGCTGCTGCTGCATGAGCTGTGCCTGCTCCAGCAGCTGCTGCAGGTTGACATCCCCTGGGTTCACCGTCGTTGTGCTCCTCGTCCGTGACATCGGTCGTCACGAGCCTACGGGGTCCGGGCCGGGTGTTGTGTACTCGACTGAGCACGCGTTCCCCCTGGATGGGGATTAAACCCCCCGTCGGGCCTCGGTCCCCCCTCCAGACGCCCGAGACCCGACGCGACACGCGCCGGAGCGGCCGCACACGGCGTCGTGTGCTCGGAAGGTAACCCTCCGAAGGTTGCACACACGTTGCGGTCGTTCACTCACTCTTCGCACACCCTCTTTGGCCGAACGGGTTGCGAGCGCAGGCCCGACCGCCGATGCTTCGGCCATCGGCTCTATTCCGGGGGGATATGTGCGCGACGGCCACCGTGGAGCCGTCCAGACGGCCGACCTCGCCTCCTACTCGTCACGGCTGCGACGTCTGCACGAGACCTTGATCAGGGGCGAGCGGCCGACGGGCGAGGGACCCAGAAGCGTGATCTCCGCCTCATGGCGGCGATCGCTGGACGCCGGTGTCGACCCCGACACCGGGTCGGCCCCCATCGCCTTCGAGGGCGAGGACATCCACGAGGTCCGCTCGGCGCACCCGATGAGCGGGCTTCTGCCGGTCATCACCGGGACCCTTCTGGAGGCCGTCGACGCGGACGACCAGATCCTGCTCGTCACCGACGCCCTCGGCAGGGTGCTCTGGCGCGACGGCAACCGCCGGACGATGGACAGCGCCGACGAGGTGGGACTGGCCGACGGCTTCGACTGGAGCGAGGGCGCGATCGGGACCAACGGCCTGGGCACCGCGCTCGCCACCCGGAGGCCCCTGCACGTCTTCTCCGCCGAGCACCTGGTCAGGGCGCTCCACTTCTGGTCGTGCTCCGCCGCGCCGATCGTCGACCCCGACAGCGGCGACCTGCTGGGCTGCGTCGACGTCAGCGGCACGACTCGCGTCATGCACCCGGCGAGCGTCGCCCTCGTCGAGGCCGCGGCGCGACTGGCCGAGAACCACCTCACCCTGCGCATGCTCGAACGCGACGAGCGGCTCAGACGCCGTCACGAGCGGCACCTGAGCACGCTGCGCGGCGAACCGGGCGCCCTGGTCACCGCGACCGGGCGGATCATCGCCGGTGACGACGCGCGCCAGTGGGGTGCCCGCGTACGCCTGCCGGAGACGGGCGACCGGGTGATCCTGCCCGACGGACGGAGCGCCTTCCTGGAGGGACTCGGCGGCGACGGCTTCCTGCTCCGCCTCTCCGGCCCGGCCAGGGGCCCCGTGCTCACCCTGTCCTTCCTCGGCGCGGAACACCCCACGGCGCACCTCGAAGGGGCCCGCCTGTCACTCTCCCTGCGCCACGCCGAGATCCTCACGATGCTCGCCCTCAACCCCCGGGGCATGACCGCCGCCCAGCTCTCCTTCCATCTGTACGGCGACGCGGGCAACCCGGTGACCGTCCGCGCCGAGATCCACCGGCTCCGCGCCCAGCTCGGCCGTACGATCGCCGCCAAGCCGTACCGCCTCACCTGCGTGGTGGAGGCCGACTTCCTGGAGCTCAAGCGGCTGCTCGCGGCCGACGAGGCCGCCCCGGTCGCCCGCGCCTACCGCGGCCCCCTGCTGCCCCGCTCCGAGGCACCCGCCCTGCGCCTCGAACGGGAGGAGCTGGAGGGGCAGGTACGAGCCCGCCTGCTGCGGCGGGGAGGCCCCGAGGACCTGTGGGCCTACGCGGAGACCGAGCACGGCAGGAACGACATCCAGATTCTCGAACGCCTCGTCGTCGCGCTGCCCCGCCACGACCACCGCGCGGTGGCCGCCCGGATCCGTCTCGGCGGCGTCGGCCTGCCCTGAGCCCGCCGTGTCCGGTGATCCGATTCGCCCCGGAACCCGCCGGCACGGCCGATCTCGCTCCGCACAGGGTCCGGTTCCGCACAGGGTCCGGGGACGTGATCCCGCTTCGCCGAGGGGTCGGGAGACTGACTCGCTTCCCGGCCTGAGGGCCGGAGCACCGCGGAGCGCCATGGAGCACCGCGGACGACTTCGGTGGCGACAGCGGCCGGGCAGCGGATTGGCAGCGGACCGGCAGGGCATCGCCGGTGACGCCCCGTGCGACGGGATCCCTTCCGGTGGTGCCGGTTCCGTGGTGCCGGCGCCGTCAGGTGTGGTCGATCTCGCCGATCACCTGGCCCCCCAGCTCGCGCTGGAGGAGGGCCATG
Source organism: Streptosporangium sp. NPDC000563 (assembly GCF_040299985.1). Classification (NCBI taxonomy): domain Bacteria; kingdom Bacillati; phylum Actinomycetota; class Actinomycetes; order Streptosporangiales; family Streptosporangiaceae; genus Streptosporangium; species Streptosporangium sp. NPDC000563. The sequence goes on from NZ_JBEPDA010000001.1 coordinate 452,543, forward strand.
CCGCTGAGCGCGTCGACGTCGGCGTCCGCGTCGTTGAGCGGGTCGACCTCGTCGGCGTCGGGTGCGGTGCCGCGATCGCCTCGGGGAGGCACCGCGTCAGGCCAGGCCGCCGCCTTGGCGCCGGTCTTGGCCCTTGGGCCGGCCTGGGCCGCCGCCTTCGCCGCGGAACGGGCCGCGGCCAGACCGGGGCTCGACATGGAGCTGGGCGGGGGAGGTGAGCCGGGGTCCTCCGGCATGGGGGCGTCCGGCCAGGACTCGTCCGTCGCGGATGGGGCCTGTCCTGACGGAGCCTCTCGCGAGACCGCCGGTGACGGCCCGGAGGCGGGCGCCTGGCGTGCGGGCGCCTGCTGCGACCGTGCTGCCTGGCTTTGGGAGGTCTGGTTCTGGGAGGTCTGGTCGGCCTTGGGTGCGGGGTGCTGGGGGGCCGGGGGGTGCCTCGGGGCCGGAGGGCGGCTCCCGCCGGAGGGAGGGGGTCCGTTGCCGACGACGGCCTCGACCTTCCACGTTCCGCCCAGCACCTCCTGCAGCACCGCCGCGACGACCGCGTCCTTACCGCCACCGGTGAAGTTCTTCATCGCACCGACCTGGGCGAACCCGAGGGTGACGATCTTCCCTTCGACCCCGACGACCTGGGCGTTGGTGTTGACGTTGGCCCACACGACGATGCTGCGCCGCTTGAGCGCCGCGAGCACCTGCGGCCAGGCCTGCTGTACCGCTCCGGTTCCGGCTCCCGCCTCCGAGACGGACGCCGTCGCCTGGCCGGTCGGCACGAAGGCGCCCGCGGCCTCGGGAGCCTGCTGGACGGGCGCCTGAGGCTGTCCCTGCCGCCCCTGTCCCTGGCCCGGCGCGCCGGGCCTGGCCGCCGCGGGCCAGTCGTCGCCCTGTCCAGCGGACCCGGCGGCGGCGGCGGGCGCGCCGGCGGGTGTCGCCGTCCGCGAAGGGGGCGCCGGGTTGACCGCCGGTGCGGGATCTCGCTGCGGGAGGGCGACCGGAGCGGGAGCCGGGACGGCTCCTCCCTTCTCCAGCCGCTCCAGGCGGGTGAGCAGCGCGGCCTCACCCTGGGCCGCGCCGGGGAGGAGGATTCTCGCGCACATGAGTTCGAGCAACAGTCGTGGCGAGGCCGCCCCGCGCATCTCGATCAGGCCCGCGTTGAGGATCTCCGCCGCGCGGGTCAGCTCCGCCGGCCCCATGGAGGCCGCCTGGACCTGGAGCCGTTCCAGCTCGTCGCCTGGCCGGTCGAGCAGCCCGCTGGTGGCCGCCTCCGGCACATTCGCGAGGATCACCAGGTCCCGGAAGCGCTCCAGCAGGTCCATCGCGAACCGCCGGGGGTCGTGGCCGCCCTCGATCACCCGGTTCACCACCTGGAACACCTGCGCGCCGTCACGACCGGCGAAGGCCGCGACCACGTCGTCGAGCAGGTCGCCGTCGGTGTAGCCGAGGAGGGAGACCGCGCGGGCGTACGTGATGCCCGCCTCGTCCGACCCGGCGAACAGCTGGTCGAGGATCGAGAGCGAGTCTCGGGCCGAGCCCGCACCGGCCCGCACCACCAGCGGGAGCGCGGCGGGCTCGAACGGCACCTTCTCCGAGGTGAGGATCTCCTCCATGAGCGCGCGCAGCGCGGCCGGCGGGATCAGCCGGAACGGGTAGTGGTGGGTCCGGGATTTGATCGTCCCGATGACCTTCTCCGGCTCGGTGGTCGCGAAGACGAACTTCAGGTGCGGGGGAGGCTCCTCGACGAGCTTGAGCAGCGCGTTGAAACCCTCGCGGGTCACCATGTGCGCCTCGTCGATGATGTAGATCTTGAAGCGCGAGGACACCGGCGCGAAGAAGGCCCGCTCGCGCAGGTCGCGGGCGTCGTCCACACCACCGTGCGAGGCGGCGTCGATCTCGATGACATCGAGGTGGCCGGGGCCGGTGGGCGCCAGCGCCACGCAGGACTCGCACTCCCCGCACGGGTCGGGGGTCGGGCCCTTCTCACAGTTCAGGGAGCGGGCCAGGATGCGCGCGCTGGACGTCTTGCCGCATCCCCTGGGCCCGCTGAACAGGTAGGCGTGGTTGATGCGCCCGCTGCGCAGTGCCTGACGCAACGGGTCGGTGACGTGCTCCTGACCCTTGACCTCGGCGAAGGTCCCGGGCCGGTACTTGCGGTACAGCGCAAGACTCATGCGACGATCCCACCTGCGAGGGGTCTCAACGAAGAGACCCCTCGCACACCCGCCAGAGCCCGCTTATCCTTGCTGCCTTCCGGCCCTGGGGAGGTTCACAGGATGACGCCGCGCGAGGGGTCGACCCTCAGTCTAGCCTCAGATCCGAGTGGTCGGTGTCGGAAAACAGTGGTCCGCGCCACTCGGAAAGTTCGGTAAGCTTCTCCACGGAGGATTCGCCTAGTTGGCCTAGGGCGCACGCTTGGAAAGCGTGTTGGGGGCAACCCCTCAGGAGTTCGAATCTCCTATCCTCCGCCACCCCGTAAGGGCCGGACCGCATCCGCGGTCCGGCCCTTACGGCTTTCCCTTCCGGATTTGCTCCGATAAATGGGCATGTAACGCAATAAGCCATCACCTCCCCCTGCACCTACCGGCATGTTGGGACACTCCCAGGGCAGGGGAAGCGCCCCAAGCGGATCGAAGGGACATCGGGCGATGGATTTCAAGGATGACGCCCAGCTGGACAGCTCTCAGGTCGAGAGCCGTGGCGGCGGGGGGAGGATCCCCGGGGGTGGTATCGCGATCGGCGGCGGCGCGGCGGGAATCATCGCGCTCATCGTGGCCCTGATCTTCGGGATAAACCCCGGTGACATCACCGGCGGCTCCTCCCAACCGGCCCCGGTGGGCACGGGCTCCGACCTCACCGCCCAGTGCAGGACCGGGCAGGACGCCGACCAGAACGAGGAGTGCCGGGTGGTCGGCGTGGTCAACAGCATCCAGGACTACTGGCCGAAGGCGGTCCAGGGGTACGAGCCGGCCAAGACCGTCATGTTCTCCGGCCAGGTCGACACGGCCTGCGGCGCCGCCGACTCCTCCGTCGGCCCGTTCTACTGCCCGGCCGACCGCCAGGTCTACCTGGACCTCAGCTTCTTCAAGGAACTGGAGAGCAAGTTCGGCGCCAAGGGCGGCCCCTTCGCCCAGGCGTACGTCATCGGTCACGAGTACGGTCACCACGTCCAGAACCTCCTCGGCACCAACGCCAAGGCCCAGCAGGGCCCGCAGCAGGGTCCGGAGAGCGGCTCGGTCCGGCTGGAGTTGCAGGCCGACTGCTACTCGGGCGCCTGGGCCAAGAACGCGTACGAGACCGGCCTGTTCGAGAAGCCGTTCACGAAGACGGACATCGAGGAGGCGCTCAGCGCGGCCTCGGCCGTGGGTGACGACAGCATCCAGGAGCGGACCCAGGGGCGGATCAACCCCGAGGGCTTCACCCACGGGACATCAGCGCAGCGTGTCAAGTGGTTCACCACCGGTTACGAGAGCGGCGACCCGGCCAGATGCGACACCTTCGCCGGCAGCATCTAAAAAAGGCCTGTGAGCTGCGACGATGGGAACCCGCCCGGCGGAGGGCGGGATTCTCTCCTAAACTACGTACTGTGATCTTCAAGTTGGTCGGCGACGGACGGCCCTATCCAGAACACGGCCTCTCGCATCGCGAGTGGGCGCAGATACCGCCGCGGCAGGTCCGGCTCGACACCCTGATCACCACGAAAGCGGTGCTCGACCTCCACTCCCTGCTCGCCAAGGACTCCACGTTCTACGGAGATCTGTTCCCGCACGTGGTCCAGTGGCGCGGCGACCTCTATCTGGAGGACGGCCTGCACCGGGCGCTGCGTTCCGCCCTGCACCAGCGCTCGGTCCTGCACGCCCGGGTCCTGGACCTGCCCACCGAGAGCTGACGGGACATACGAAAAGCCCCCGGGGCGCTCACGCGCCCCGGGGGCTTTTTCTGTGGCGGTGGAGGTGGGATTTGAACCCACGGATAGGTTGCCCCATCACACGCTTTCGAGGCGTGCGCCCTCGGCCACTAGGCGACTCCACCGCGGAGCAGCTTACCGGATAACCGCTATTGCTCGCGCATCCGGCGAGCGGTGAAGAACTCGGTGAGAACCGCCGCGCATTCGTCGGCCAGAATTCCGCCGAGCACCTCCGGCCGGTGGTTCAGGCGGCGGTCCCTGAGCACGTCCCAGAGCGACCCCGCGGCGCCGCCCTTGGGGTCCGCGGCGCCGTAGACGACCCGATCGACCCGGGCGAGCACGGCGGCCCCCGCGCACATGGTGCAGGGTTCCAGGGTGACCACCAGCGTGCAGCCGCTCAGCCGCCACTGGCCGCGGGCCTTCGCCGCCTGCCGCAGGGCGAGCATCTCGGCGTGCGCGGTGGGGTCGACGGAGAACTCCCTGTCGTTTCCCGCGCGTGCCAGCACGGAGCCGTCAGGGCCGAGGACGACCGCGCCGACCGGCACGTCTCCGCGGGCTCCGGCCTCGGTCGCCTCCGCCAGCGCGAGCCTCATCTCCGGGACGTAGCCCACCGGTGTCAGGCCGGTCATCACACGTCCCCCGGCGCCGAATCGGCGCGTACGCCCGTCGGCGCCCGACCGGTCGTCGCACGCCCGCGCCGGGCCGGTGTCCCCGAAGCCGTGCCCGTGAGGCGCGGATCCGCAGCGGTCACAGCGCGCCCGTCGGCACCGGGCCGGGCACGGCGCCCCGTCACCGCAGCCGGTCGAGCTCGTCGCCGAACGCCAGCCGTTCGGCGATCACCGAGAGCGTGTCCGCGGGCAGCGCGCCCTCCTCCATGCTGAGCTCGACGAGCTCCTCGGAGCTCAGCCCGAGGTCTTCCAGCAGCTCGAAGTCACCCGCGGGCCGCACGCCCAGGTCGGGGGTGTCCTTGTCCACCGCCACCCCGGCGAGCTCGGTGAAGAGCTCTCCCAGGTCGTCGGAGAGACCCGCGTGAGCGTCGGACAGGAAGGTGCGCGGCTCCAGGTCGCCCTGGTATCGAACGATCGCGAACCACTCGTCCTCCACCTCCACGCACAGCAGGGCGAGCTCGTCACCGGTGAGTCCCAGGTGCTCCTGGACGGCGTCGCCGAGATCGTCGACGATCTCCGCCTCGCCGAGGTCGATCTCCGCACCGTTCCAACCGTCCGCCGTACGGACGAAGGCGGCGGAGAACACACTGCTGGATGGTCTGGAGGGCATGGCCGATCTCCCGAGGTCAGCCGAACACAGAGTCGATGGCGCGTTCGAACGGCTCGGAGAACCCCAGCCGCGCGGCGATGCTCGACAGGACGTCCTCGGGGAGGAGGTCGATATCCCCTGACAGGATGCCGAGCTCCATCTCGTCGAGGCCCAGGTCCGCGAAGATGGAGAGGTCTCCCGCGGGGAGCGCCGTCTCCTCGTCCTGGAGGATCGCGTCGAGCTCGTCCTCGTCGGGAACCGGCACGTCCAGGTATTCCAGCGCCTGATGCGCGAGCGGGAAGTCCCAGGACGCGGCGATGTCGGAGAGGAAAACCTCGACTCTCTCACCGAACACCCGTAGCGCCACGAAGAACTCATCCCCAACGGCGACAAGGCCAATCGTGCCGTTCGTGCTCGGCTGCTGGCGCAGGGCGTGGATGAGGCCCTCAAGGTCGGAGGTGAGCGCCACCGGGAGCATCTCCGCCTCCCAGCGATCGTCCTCGCGGTAGATCACGATGGCAAAGTCCAGTGAGTCTTCGTCTGACATGGCCATCCCCACCGAATGCTTTCTCTACGGAGGTCAATGCTTTCAGAAGCGAAGCACCGACGTGGGCCTCTCCGACCAAATTGTGATCGAATCCGAAGTGAGCGGACGATGTCCGACGAGTGGCCCGTCGTCCCCCGGCTCATCGCCGCCCGCCGGTCCAGGATACCTTTGACCACCATGGAAACCCTGGTCGTCGACCATCCCCTGGTGGCTCACAAGCTGACCGCGCTGCGGGATGTGAACACCGACTCTCCCACCTTCCGGCGTCTCGCCGACGAACTGGTGACCCTGCTGGCCTACGAGGCGACCAGGCAGGTCCGCGTCACCGAGTGGTCGGTGGAAACCCCCGTGGCCCCCGCCGAAGGTGTGCGGCTCGCGCACCCGTACCCGCTGGTGGTGCCGATCCTGCGCGCGGGGCTGGGCATGCTGGAGGGGATGACCCGGTTGCTGCCGACGGCCGAGGTGGGCTTCCTCGGGATGATCCGCAACGAGTCCACGCTGGAGGCGGAGACCTACGCCACCCGCCTGCCCGACGACCTCTCGGGCCGTCAGGTCTACGTGGTCGACCCGATGCTGGCCACCGGTGGCACCCTCGCCGCCGCGATCAAGTTCCTCTTCGACCGGGGCGCCGACGACGTGACCGCGCTGTGCCTGCTCGCCGCGCCCGAGGGGATCGCTCATCTCGACGAGGTCTTCGCCGGCACCGGCAGGCCGATTCGCCTGGTGACGGCGGCTCTGGACGAGCGGCTGAACGAGCACGGCTACATCGTGCCCGGCCTGGGCGACGCGGGAGACCGTCTCTACGGCGTCGTCTGAGACACCCCCCCCCCGCCACTCCCCGTACGGCGCCCGCCGGAACGCTCCGGGAACCGCCCCGGCAATTCCAGCACCATCCTTTTCCCTTGAAGGATGGTTCTTCTACTCACCCGCCGTTACATAATGCGGTTGTCCGGGTACGAAGCGTGGCGAAGATATCTCTTCTGTGTCCCCGGTCCGCCGAGGCCGCGGGCGCACACCAGGGAGAACCATGAGCGAGCGAATCATCCCGGACACCGAGCCGGACCCGTACGCGGACTTCAGTGCCGCGCTCAGGGACGAGTTCTCGGAGATCCATCCGGCGGCCACGGTGACCCGCTGCATAGAGGCGGCCCACTACGGAGCGCTGGAGGTCGTCGGTCACGCCCATCCGGCGCTGGTCGAACGGATCGCCCGCAAGCACCTTGAGGTCCTCGCGCTGGTCGCGAGTGAGCGCGGGTGACGCGGGCGACAGGGGATGGCGGGTGCGTCGGACGGTAGGTGCTCCGCGAGGACCTTCGAGGGGTTTCTCGCGACGCTTACAAGACCGCATCGATCGATATCGGCCGATGCGCTTTACCTCGGCATGGCCCTGGGTAATGTATATGCGGGTGCAGTGGGTGAGCGGTAGTAGGAGGCCAAGGTGCAGGTCAAGAAGGTCCTAACGTACGGTTCCATTGGATTTGTGGCGTTTTACCTGTTCACACGACCAGGTGACGCGGCCAGTGCGGTGAAGGGTGCCATGGACACGGTTTACACGGCGGCCGATTCTCTGGCCCAATTCGTCTCACATCTGTCATGAGGCTCGTGACCCACGGGGATTCCGCCCCCTCGTCGGTCAACCGCTACTTACTCCCCCACGAACACCAGGTCATCATGGTGCGGCGCCACCCGGCCGTGCTGCTTCGCGCGGTCGCCGAGGTCTTCGGCGGCCTGATCCTCGCGGGACTGCTGAGCAAGTGGTTCGGTGACCAGGGCGGGGGCGGCGTGCTCGTCGTCGTCTGGTGGGCCTGGCTGCTGCTGCTGATCCGCTTCGTCTGGAAGGTCGCCGAGTGGTCCGTCGACTACTTCGTCGTCACCTCCAAGCGGATGCTGCTCACCACCGGGCTGATCACCCGCAAGGTCGACATGATGCCGCTCGGCAAGGTCACCGACATGAGTTTCCAGCGCTCGATTCTCGGCCGAATGCTGGGATACGGCGAGTTCGTCCTGGAATCGGCCGGTCAGGACCAGGCGCTGTCGAGAGTCAACTACATCCCCTACCCGGAGACCCTCTATCTGGAGGTCTGCCAGATGCTCTTCCCCGGGGGGAACGACTCGGACGACTGACGTCCATGTCAAGGGCGCAGGAGCCGTTGACACTTTCCGGTGAGGATTTTTCACTCGGGGTTACCTGATTCGGCAGCTTCATGCAATCATGGCGAGGAACATTGACCATCCTTCGCCCTGAGAGATCAGATGCCGAGTCAGGGAACCATCGGTGACCGCGTCCGCGGACTTCGCCTGAGCAGGCGCATGTCCCAGGCCCAGCTCGCAGGGCCGGACCTTTCCGACAGTTATGTCTCCCTCATCGAGTCCGGCAAGCGGACGCCGACCCCCGTGGTCGCCCGTCTGCTCGCCGAGCGACTGGGATGCACCACCGAGTTCCTGCTGCACGGGATCGAGCCGCGGCAACGCATCGACACCGAACTCGGCCTGCGCCACGCGGAGCTGGAGCTCCTCCACGGCGACCCATCCGTCGCGGCTGACCGCTTCGGCGAGATCGTGAAGGTCGCCGGCGAGGAGAACGTCATGCTGGCCGCGCACGCGCGGTTCGGCCGCGCACGCGCGCTGGAGGTCCAGGGCGAGATCGGCCCGGCGGTGAAGGCGTTCGAGCGGCTCCGGCACGAGGCGGCCGCCCACCCCGAGCGTCTGGCCGACCTGCCACTGGCGGTCGCGCTGAGCCGCTGCTACTTCCTCGCCGGAGACATCCTTCGCGCCCGCGACCTCGCCGTCCACGCGCTCGGCGAGGTCAACCGGCTGCCCCTGTCGCAGGGAGAGATCGCCGTCGAGCTGGCCGTCTCCCTGATGGAGATCACCGGAACTCGAGGGGCCGACTCGCCGGGCATGTCCTACGTTCGGAACATCCTCTCGGTCAACGGTGTCCCCGCCGCGGTCAACCGCACCGCGGAGATCCACGCCCTCTGGCGGGCGAGCGTCACCGCCGCCGACGGTGAGGACTCGGCGCTCGCCGTCCGTCTCGCCGACGACGCGATCGCGACCGGACGCCCGGCGCGGATGGCCTCGCAGCTCGCCCTCGTCGCGATGGGCTGGGCGCGTCTCGCCGCCTCCACCGGTGACGAGCCGCTCGACGAGGCCCGCGAGCTCGCGACCGCCGCGAGTGCGGTCTTCGCCGTATTCCCCGAGCACGCCCAGGAACACGCCAGGAGCCTTGTCGTACGCGCCCACGTCCAGCTGGGGGTCGACGACGCCCAGGGTGCGGTCAGCCTGGCCAGAACCGCTCTCGACATGCTGGACGGCCAGGCGGGTCCCATCGGGGCGACCGCGCAGCTGGTTCTCGCCCGCGCCGCGCTCTCCCGGGGTCACGACGTCGAGGCCACGATGGCCCTGGACACCGCGAAGCTGTCGCTGAGCGACGTCCGGCACGAGTTCTCCTTCACCGGCCGGGAGGCCGCCCGGGTCTGGCGTGACCTCGGAGACCTGTACGGTCAGGCCGGTGTGGTCGAAGAGCAGACCGGTGCGTATCGTAAGGCTCTTGAGGCTGCCGGAGTGCGCGATGCGATGGTGGGCGTGACGGTCGATTCGGCGCTGGTCCGTTAAGACGTTCCCGCTCCTGGAGTTCCAGATTTGTTTTTGCGCCTCCGGAATAACTAGGGTCTACCAGTCATTGATTCGTAGGATGATTGGTTTCTCCGGAGGAGGCGGACGGTGAGTCTGCGTACGGCGCAGCGAGCATCCCTCGTCGACCAAGTGATCGATCAACTCAAGGAGCAGATCACTTCTAACTCCTGGCAGATGCACGCGAAGATTCCTACCGAGACCGTGCTCGCCGAGCAACTGGGGGTCGGGCGCAACACCGTGCGTGAGGCGGTGCGCGCCCTCACCCACGCCGGCCTGCTGGAGTGCCGCCAGGGCGACGGGACGTACGTCCGTGCCACCAGCGAGCTCTCCGGGGCCATGCTGCGGCGGCTGCGCACCGCCGAGCAGCTCGAAATCCTGGAGGTGCGACGCGCGCTGGAGGTGGAGGCCGCCAGACTGGCCGCCACCAGGCGCACCGACGCCGACATCGCCGCTATCGAGGCGGCGCTGGCCGAGCGGGAGCGAGCCTGGGAGCTGGGAGAGCCCGACGCGTTCGTCGAGGCCGACCTCGCCTTCCACATGGCGGTCGTCCGAGCCACCCACAACCTGGTGCTGATCGATCTCTACGAGGATTTCTCGGCGGCGCTGCGTGCCAGCATCACCGCCGCGGGAACCTCGCTGAACAGCACCCTGAACAGCACGTACATCCCGCACGAGGCGATCGCCCGCGCCATCGCCGTCGGTGACGCCGCCGCCGCCGAGCGCGCGGGCCACGCGTGCATGGAGCACATCCTGATCGCCCTGACGGAGGAGCAGGAGCTCCCTCTCTGACCCCCGTCTCTTCCTCTCATGTCGCGGGCTCCCTCACCAACTTGTGTGGGGGCC
>NZ_JBEPDA010000001.1:462733-751033 GCF_040299985.1 Streptosporangium sp. NPDC000563
GCTCCGGCGCATCCTGTCCCACCCCCCCCCCCCCCCGAAATAACCCATACGGCCGGCGCCCCCCACACCTTTGGGCCCCCCCCCCCGCGACATGAGAGCGCCTGGCATGCGAGAGGGCACCCGGCAGGGGAGGCCGGTATGGGTTCTCGGGACGGACGCGGAGAGCGCTCGTCTCGAAACGGCGCGGCCGGCGGCAGGGTCCGATCAGGTGAGGCGCAGGGACATCACGAGGTAGCGGAAAGCGGGGTCGGCATCGCCGGGAACCTCCGTGATGAGGGCCGGTCGGCTCGGTGACTCCATGTTGAGCCTGACGAGCTCGGTCTCGACCCCGTGCAGGCCGTCGAGCAGGAACTGGGACTGGAAGGCGATCTGGATGTCGCCACCGGAGATCTCCGCGTCGACGACCTCGGTGCCCCGGCCGATGTCACCACCGCCCGCCTGGATGAGGACCTGCCCCTGGGCGAAGGAGAGCCGGACCGCGGTGTTGCGCTCGGCGACCAGCGCGACCCGTTTGATCGCGTCGATGAACGGCGTCACCGGCAGGTCGGCCCTGATCGACCAGTCGTCGGTGAGCCGCGAGCGATAGTCGATGAACTGCTCGTCGAGCAGGCGGACCGTGGTGGCCCGGCCGATGCTCTCGAAACCGGCCACGCCGTCGCCCAGCGCGACCGACACCTCGCCGCCGCGCAGCGACCTGGCCACATCGACGAGCACCCGCGCGGGCACCATCGCGGCGGCCGTGGTGCCGGCCGTCTCCGGGCGCCAGTCGAACTCCCTGGCCGCGATGCGATAGCGGTCGGTGGCGGCCATGGTCACGTCGTCACCCGAGATGTCGACCCGGATGCCGGTCAGCATGGGGAGGCTCTCGTCGCGGCTCGCCGCCGGGGCCACCTGATTGACCGCGCTCGCGAAGACCACACCGCCGACCGCACCGATCTTCGGCGGCATCTCGGGCAGGGAGGGGAAGTCCTCGACCGGCATGGTCAGCAGGCCGAACTCCGCGCTTCCACAGGTCAGAACCGCTTCGGAACCACTGGTGAGGACCTCCACCACCTCGCCGGGCAGGCTGCGGGTGATCTCCGCGAGGATCCGGCCCGGGATCAGCACCCGGCCCGGCTCCGCCACGACCGCCTCGATCGAGACGCGGGCGGAGACGTCGTAGTCGAAGGCCGACAGCACGAGGTCGCCGTCGTCGGCCTCCAGGAGCAGGCCGGACAGGACGGGGATCGCCGGTCGGTTCGGCAGCACCCGGGCCACCCAGGCCACGGCGTCGGCCAGGACATCACGGTTAACCTGGAACTTCACCTGATCATCCCTTCGTCCCGAACGGCACACCGGGCGCGGAAGCCGTACTTCAACAGCACGCTATCCGCTGAGACCGACAGAACAGGTACCCGGCCGAAGAAAAGCGGATCGTCCGCGCGGGCGCCGACGAGTCGGCTCGTCGATGGGCGATGTGCCCGGCCGGGAACGGGCTCGGGAGGTCGACCACGCGGATGTCGGGGGAGATCGCGTTGAGACGGGTCAGCCGCGGGCGGCGTTGAGGTAGGTCAGGACGGCGAGCACGCGGCGGTTGTCGTCGTCGGAGGGTGCGAGGTCGAGCTTGGCGAAGATGCTGGCCGTGTGCTTGCCGACCGCGCTCTCGCTGAGGAACAGCCGCTGGGAGATCGCCGCGTTGGAGCGGCCCTCGGCCATCAGCTCCAGCACCTCGCGCTCGCGCGGGGTGAGCGCGCCGAGCGGCTGGTGCCTGGCGGTGCTCGCCAGCAGCTTCGCGATCACCTCGGGGTCCATCGCGGTGCCCCCCGCCGCCACCCGGCGGACCGCGTCGACGAACTGCTCGGCGTTGAAGACCCGGTCCTTGAGGAGATAGCCGATCGCACCCGAGCCGTCGGCGAGGAGCTCTCGCGCGTACAGCTGCTCGACGTGCTGGGACAACACGAGCACCGGCAGTCCGGGGATGGCCCGGCGCGCCGCCAGCGCGGCCTGGAGACCTTCGTCGGTGAACGTGGGCGGAAGGCGAACGTCGACCACCGCGACGTCGGGTCGCAGCCCGGTCAGCGCTCCCAGCAGCTCCGGCCCCGACTCGACGGCCGCCACCACCTCGAAGTCGTGTGCCTGGAGCAGGTGGACCAGGCCGTCCCGCAGGAGATACAGGTCTTCGGCGATGACGACTCTCAGGCTCATCGGCCCAACCATAGGCGGGCCGGCAGGACCTCCGCCAGCCGCTGCTGGCGGGCGTGCATGACGGGGATGAGCGTGCCCGCGGTGTACATGGACAGGCCCAGGAGGATGTTGAAGACGATCAACGGCCACTGCAGGGACTCGGGCAGGTAGAGCGCGAGAACCCAGCTGCGCTCCTCGGCATCGAAGATCTTCATGAACATCGCCACCAGCCCCTGCGGGAAGAGCGGGAGCCAGCCGAGCCCCCAGCAGATCCCGACGATGATCGCCTTGCCTCGGGGCAAGGACGACTTGCGGTCCGGCCCGCCCTCCCCCGAAAGGGCGTTGGGCAGGTCGAACGTGGCGGTGGTCGGGCCACCCTTCGGACTGTTGACCACGAGCACCCCGTCGAAGGCCGCCAGCCTGCGCTCGATGCCGCGCAGACCGCTGCCCAGGGACGGGTCGGCGCCCCCCGAGCCGTCGTCGGTGACCACCACCCGCAGCGCGCGGTCGTTGCTGCTGATGTCGATCCACACCCGCTCGGCGCCGCCGTGGCGGGCCGCGTTGGTGAGGAGCTCGCTGATCGAGAAGTAGGCGGCCGACTCCACGGGCGAGTCGGGGCGACTGGCCAGGTCCACGGTGACGGTGACCTTCAGCGGGCTGTCCAGCGCGAGGGCCCGCACGGCATCGCCGAGGCCGCGCTCGGCCAGGACCGGAGGGTGGATGCCCTTGACGAGGTCGCGCAGCTCGACGAGCGCCGTGGAGGATGCCTCCCTGACCTTGCCGAGCAGGACCTTGGCCGCCGCGGGGTCCTTGTCCATCAGCTCTTCGACCGCGCCGAGCGTCATGCCCATCGCGACGAGCCTCGCCTGCGCCCCGTCGTGCAGGTCGCGCTCGATCCTTCGCAGCTCGGAGGCCTGGGAGTCGACCGTCGCCAGGCGTGCCTGGTCGAGTCGCTGGACCCGCGCCGTGAGCACGGCCTTGGCCGTGGGCGACAGCAGCAGGTGGTTCCACCGCGCGTACCCCCGCAGCAAGATGGGCGTCGCGAGCAGCGTGAAGGCCGCGGCGAGCGCCAGGAGCGGCGAGCCGGCCGCGGGGAGATCGGACCGGAGCGTGAGGAGGGCGTATCCGGCCAGGAGGAGAGGCAGCAGCAGCAGGACACCGGCCAGCGGGTTGAAGAAGGCCCAGAGCCCGTCCCGCCAGGTGGCCGGGTCGCCGAACATCCACTTCAGACGGTTGTTCCAGTCGGGCCACCACGGTGTCTTGTAGAGCTGGCGCTCGTAGCGGTACCAGCCGTCGGGCTGGGGACGCACCGGCAGCGGGGACGGCAGGTAGGGGACCGGCACCGCGGTCCCGAGCCACCTGCCGGTCAGCCTCCTCGCCACCCCCGTGCGAAACCTGAGCAGCCGGACCATCGGCGGGAAACAGAAGATCATCCCCAGCCCGAACGTCAGCAGGGACGCGACCAGGATCACGACGACGAGGACCGCGTCCAGCAGCGCCATCGCTCCCAGGACGAGTGCCCTGCCGACCGTCACCGCGTACGTCTTCATGGGTCAAGTGTCGGTGATACGTCCAATATGTGCCCAGTGGTGGAGGGTGCCCTACGGGGGTGGGGGTAGCCACACCCCCCTCGGGTGCCTGACCCGCCCCCGCCGGGGGTGTAGACGGATTCTCCGCGTGCGGCGCGGCTCGTAGCGTCGGTGAGCATGAAGGTCATCGAGGTCAGCAACCTCCGCAAGCGGTACCGCGACCAACTCGCGGTGGACGACGTCTCGTTCACCGTGGAGGAGGGCGAGATCTTTGGAGTTCTCGGCCCCAACGGCGCCGGCAAGACGACCACCGTGGAGTGCGTCGCGGGCCTGCGCGTCCCCGACTCCGGCACCGTCAACGTGCTCGGAGGCCTGCACCGCACCGAGCTCAGGGAACAGCTGGGAGTCCAGCTGCAGAGCTCCGCGCTGCCGGAGAAACTCAAGGTGTGGGAGGCGCTCGACCTGTACGCCTCCTTCTACCGGAGGCCCGCGGACTGGGTGAAGTTGATGGAGCGCGTCGGGCTCGCCGACAAGCGCGACACCCCCTACGGCAAGCTCTCCGGAGGCCAGCAGCAGCGGCTCTCGATCGCGCTGGCCCTGGTCGGCACCCCCCGCGTGGCGATCCTGGACGAGTTGACCACCGGCCTGGACCCCCAGGCCCGCCGCGACACCTGGGAGCTCATCGAGCGGATCCGCGAGGACGGCGTGACGATCCTGCTCGTCACCCACTTCATGGAGGAGGCCGAGCGGCTCTGCGACCGGCTCGCCCTGATCGACTCCGGCCGGGTGGTCGCGATGGACACCCCGTCCGGCCTCATCGCCATGGTCGGCGGGCGGCAGACCGTCAGGTTCCGGTCGTCCGGGCCGCTCGACGACACCAGGCTCGAAGCCCTCCCCGAGGTCACCGGGGTGAGCCGCAGCGGCGGGCAGGTCGCGGTCACCGGCACCGGCAACCTGCTCCTCGCGGTCACGACCGCCCTCGCCGCCGCGAATGTCGTACCCACCGACCTGCGCGTGGAGCAGGCCACCCTCGACGACGCCTTCCTCAGCCTCACCGGAAAGAAGATCTCCTCATGAACAAGATGCTCCTGACCGAGGCCAAGCTCTTCCTGCGGGACCCGGGCAGCCCGATCTTCGCGATGCTGCTGCCCCTCGCCCTCCTGATCGCGCTGGGACAGATCCCCGGCTTCCGGGAGGCGACCCCCGATCTGGGCGGGGAGCGGGTCATCGACACGCAGCTGCCCGGCATGATGGTGATCCTCGCGGTGGTGACGATGGCGCTGACCGTCCTGCCGGCGACGCTGGTGAGTTACCGGGAGAGCGGCGTGCTGCGCCGGATGTCCACCACTCCCGTCCATCCGATCCGGCTGCTGGTCGCCCAGCTCGTCAACAACCTGGTGGTGGCGATCGTCGCCACCGTCCTCCTGGTCGGCGCGGGCCATCTCGTCCTGGGGTCGATCCTGCCCAGGAGCCCGCTCGCCTTCGCGGGGGTGTTCGTGCTCGGCACGGCCTCGATGCTGAGCCTGGGACTGCTGATCGCCGCCGTGGCGCCCAACGCGAAGGTGGCGCCGGGCATCGGCTCGCTGCTGATGTTCCCGCTGCTGTTCATGGCGGGGATGTGGATTCCCCGGGAGCTGATGCCCGACCTGGTGCGGCGGATCGGGGACTTCCTGCCCATGGCGCCGTTCGCCGACGCGCTCCGCGACACGTGGGCGGGACACGCGCCGCAGCCGCTGCACCTGGTGGTGATGGTGGCGACCGTGCTGGTCATGGGCGGGCTGGCGGCGCGGTTCTTTCGCTGGGAGTAGCCGGTACGGCCTACGGTCCGCCGGGGTCCGTCCCACGCGAGGGGCAGGGACGGACCCCGGCTTCTCCTGTTCACACCGGCTTTCCCCGCCCGGTGCGTTCCTGCTCGGCGCTCCGGATGCCCAGCGATGGGAAGCCGGATATGTCACTCTTGACTGATGCTGATCCTGGCGCACGTAAGTGACGTCCACATCGACGGTTCTCCCCGCAGCATCGACAGGACCCGATCCGTCATGCGACACCTGGAGAACCTCCCCGGTCCCCTGGACGCGGTCGTGGTGACCGGCGACATCGCCGACAACGGCCTGATCGAGGAGTACGAGATCGCGCGTGAGCTGCTGACCACGCGCCATCCGACGATCGTCTGCCCCGGTAACCACGACGCCCGTCCGGCGTTCCGCAAGGCCCTGCTCGGCCTCGACGAAGGCGGCGACGGGCCGGTCAACCAGGTCCTCAGGCTCAACGGGCTCACCGTCGCGCTGTGCGACTCCAGCGTCCCCGGGCGGCCAGAGGGCTTCCTGGAGGACGAGACGATCACCTGGTTGAACGGCGTGCTCGCCGAGGCTCCGGACACCCCGGCCCTCGTCGGCATGCACCACCCGCCGGTGTCCCTGGGCATCCCGTACGTCGACGGGATCCGGCTGCGGAACCCCGAGCGGTTGGAAGCGGTCGTGCGGCGGCACCCGCAGGTGGTTTCCGTCATCACCGGCCACGCCCACACCGCGGCGAGCACCGTCTTCGCGGGCCTGCCGCTCTCGGTGGCGCCGGGGGTCGTCTCCACGCTGCGGCTCAGCCAGGAGCTCGACATCCCGATCCCCGTCGACTACGACCTGCCGCCGCAGATCGCCATTCACGTCTTCGACGGTGGCCGTCTCGTCACCCACGTCCGTCCGGTCCTGTGACATCGCCGCGGCCCGCCCTCCCGGCGTGCCGCGGCCTGAGCGGTACGCTCCAGGAGACCCGGCCACTTGACGGCCGTATGTCGTGGAAGATCTGACCTTCCCGTCGGGAGGCCCGTCCCCGGCGGCTCGCGCACCTCGGGAGAGCGGCCGGCACGCATGTCCTGTCGGAGTGGTGCCGCGACCGGAAATCAGCCTGCTTTCACCCCTGGTGCGAAGGTTTTTCGGCTGATAGCCGGAAACCCACATGATCCGTTGAACCCGCGGGGATCCGGCGACGTACTGCCTGCCGACACCGGAAAACGTCCGGCGCCCGAACCGGGGAGGGCACAGCGTGATCATGGACGCCCTGTGGCGGCCCGTTCCAGCGAGCACAGCCGTGATCGCGGAACCGCAGCCCGGCATCCGCGACCGCGAAGCGGCGGGCGACGCCGGCCCGCGCTCCGGTCACGACCGCCCGGCGCGAACCGCGGGAAGCGCGTGGTGACCCGGCAAGGCGCCTGTACCTCCCTGTCGGCCGATTCCCCCGGAGAAGACCCCATCGTGAAAGCCTCCTCCCGGTCCGGTGACCGGCCGCGCCGCTCCCATCGCCTGCGACCGGTCGACGCCCCCGACGACGAGTTGGTCGTCGCGGAGCTGTACCGGACGTACCGTCGGCCGTTGCTCTCCTTCGTCGTACGGCTCACCCGTGGCGACGTGCAGTGGGCCGAGGACGTGGTGCAGGAGACCATGGTGCGCGCGTGGCGCAGCGCGGACCGGTTCGACGCCGACGCGTCGTCCCTGATGCCTTGGCTCGCGACGGTCGCCAGACATATCGTGATCGATGACCAACGCCGTAAGGACGCGCGTCCCCACGAGGCGGGTGAGGGACCACTGGAGAGTGTGCCCATGCCCGATCAGATGGAAGATCTTTTGCGACAGGTCGTCGTGTCGGACGCGCTCAACTCGCTGTCTCCCGCCCATCGCGAGATCCTCAACGAGACCGTCCTGCGCGACCGGTCGGTGAACGACGCCGCCGAGGCGCTCGGCATCCCCGTCGGTACGGTGAAGTCGAGGGCGTACTACGCCCTCCGCGCGCTGCGCGTCGCCCTTGAGGAGAGAGGGGTGACGGCATGACCTCGCGGGTGGAGCACACCGATGTGGGCGCGTACGCCCTGGGCATCCTCGGGGAGCCCGACCGGACGGCCTTCTCCGACCACCTCGCCACCTGTCCGTCCTGCACCGCGGAGCTTCGGGAGCTGTCGGGGGTGGCGGACGCGCTCGCCGGCATCGGTCCCCTCGGGGACGACGTCACGGGTGCCGGCGAGGGAAATCCCGCCGAGGTGGTCGACCTGCTGCGCCGCCGCAGGACGGCCGACCGGCGTGCCCGCAGGGGGACGTTCGTGATCGGCGCCGCCGCGGCCGTCACCCTCGTCGCCGGAGGGATCGCGGCGGGCACCGCGATCTCCGGCGAGGGTGGCAGCGTCCCCGTCGGTCACTCCGCGCACGGTCCTGCGGAAGAGGCGTATCGGACAGGCACCCCGCTCGCCGGTAAGGGCGCCTCCGGGGTCACCGGCGGCCTGGTGCTGGAGACGAAGGGCTGGGGCACCCACGCCGTCCTGGAGCTCAGGGGCGTCAAGGGGCCGCTGGAGTGCGAACTGGTCGCCGTCTCCCCGACCGGCGAGCGGCGTGTGGTCACCGGATGGGCGGTGCCCGAGCGGGGATACGGGGTTCCCGGTTCCCCGGAACCGCTCTACGTGCACGGCGGGGTCGCCTGGGGACCTGCGGGGATAGACCACTTCGAGGTGCGCACGAACGGCGGGGACACGCTGCTCACCGTCGCGGTCTGACCGGGCATTTTAGCCCTCCCGTTCTGCGGGAGGGCTTTTTCCCGGCCGTTTCCCTCTGCGTATTTTTACGTATTTGAATGTTGAACCATCGTCGGGCGTAGCGCCGTACAACCGGCTGAAGAACACAGCAGCCCCTTACAGCTACGAGAGGTCCACGATGTCCAAGCGGTCCATGCGCAGCACCCTCACCGTCTCCGGCGTGGCCATCGCCGCGACCATGCTCTCGGCACTCTCCGCGACCCTCGCCCCGGTCGCGCAGGCCGGCACGACCGCGGCCACACCGTCCGGCACCGCGAGCACCGCGGACGCCTACTTCGCGGGCACCCTGCTCGGCAAGAACGAGGTGCCGACCAGCGGCGGTCCCGCCGTCGGCGACAAGGACGGCAAGGCCGTCGCCGTGGTCCGCATCCGCGGTAACGAGGTCTCCTACGCCGTACGGTGGGAAGGGACGGACACCCCCACCGCGTTCCACATCCACCAGGGCAAGGCCGGCAAGAACGGCGACGTGAAGGTCGGCTTCTTCATGGAGGCCCTGCCCGGCGGCAGC
Source organism: Streptosporangium sp. NPDC000563 (assembly GCF_040299985.1). NCBI lineage: Bacteria > Bacillati > Actinomycetota > Actinomycetes > Streptosporangiales > Streptosporangiaceae > Streptosporangium > Streptosporangium sp. NPDC000563. The sequence goes on from NZ_JBEPDA010000001.1 coordinate 471,507, forward strand.
AAGGCCATCCTCGGCAGCGTCAGGATCAACGACGGCGGCCTGCTGGCGGGGATCAGGAAGAACCCGAAGAACTGGTACCTCAACCTGCACACCGCCGAGTTCCCGGGTGGCGCGGTACGCGCCCAGATGCACAGGATCAGCCCGACCAACCTGTCCAACGTGCTCGCCGCCGGCGTGCGTCCCGTCTACCACTCCAACGCCGACGGCCGCCAGGAGGTCCCGGTCCCCGGCAAGAAGGTCGGCGACCCGAACGGCCGCGCCGAATGGCTCGTCGGTATCAAGGGCTCGAAGGTCTACTACGCCACCATCTGGGAGAAGCTCGCCGCCCCCACCAACGGGCACATCCACCGGGGCAAGAAGGGCAAGAACGGCGATGTCGTGATCGACTTCTTCGCCGACTCGAACGGCCTGCCCAAGGGCGTCACCGGGATCGCGGGCACCGCGCCGGTGAAGCCCGACATCGCCCGGGGCATCAAGAAGAACCCGAAGAACTGGTACACCAACCTGCACACCACCGAGTTCGGCGGCGGCGCGGTGCGCGGTCAGCTCTACAGGTCCGGCGGCGGCTGGTGAACCGACGTCCGGGGATCGCGCCGCGGCGGTGAGTCCGGGACGCGGAGGGGATCCACGGTCGTCACAGGCCACCCGTCAGGTCAGGTGACGTAGGGGCGGGCGGTCCTTCCCTCGCGCAGCGTCCGCGCCCACCAGGTCAGCTGGTCGAGCAGGACCTTGGCCGCGCCGTCGCAGCCCTGCGGGTCGATCGGCTCCCCCTTGTCGTCGAAATTCCTCCGGGCGCCGTGGAAGCTGACGGTGTCTCGGATGGTGACCGCGTGCAGCTCCGCGAAGACCAGGCGGAGCTGCTCGACCGCTCGAAGGCCACCGGAGACGCCGCCGTAGGAGATGAAACCAACTGGTTTGGCGTGCCACTGCCGGTCGTGCCAGTCGATGGCGTTCTTCAGCGAGGCCGGAAAGCTGTGGTTGTACTCGGGCGTCACGACGGCGAACGCGTCGGCTCTGGCCAGCCGCGAGGTGAGCATCCCCAGAGCCCGCGCCGCCTCCGCGGCTGGCGCGGCCCCGAAGCGGGGCATCACCATCGGCAGAGGGGTCTCGGCAAGGTCGACGACATCGACGTCCATGCTCTCGTGCCGCCGGGCCCGGCCCGCGAACCACTCCGCGACGGTCGGGCCGAGCCGCCCTTCGCGGACACTGCCGACGATCACCGCTAACCGGATCTGCTCTTCGGGCATGACGGTCCTTTGCTGGTCACAGTGGGTCTGTCCGCGCCCTCGCGGCGCCGTACGAACAGGTTCGTACCTCAACCTTGGTTCACGTCAAGCCGGAACCGCGCACCCGTCGGCATCGGTCGCCCCCGCCCACGGCGTCCACGGTGGTGGCGGCGCCCTTCCGGCGCGCGGCGCGATTCTCCCCGCCCGCTCACGTCGGCACGGTGACCTGCTGGGCGATCACGAACACGCCCATCGCCAGGACGAACCAGCCGAACGCCTTGCGCAGCCGATCAGGGTCGACATGTCCGGCGTATCGGCCGCCGAGCAGTCCGCCCACCGCTGCGGCGACGGTGACCACGGCGGCCAGACGCCAGTCGATGCCGACCGCGCTCAGATAACCGGCCAGCCCCGCCAGCGACTTCATGCTGATGACCAGCAGCGAGGTGCCGGCGGCGGCGGCCATCGGCATACCGCCGAGCAGGACGAGCGCCGGTACCACGAGGAAGCCACCACCCGCGCCGACCAGGCCGGTGACGACGCCGACGATAACCCCGTCCATAATGATCTTGCCGAGGGGCAGATGCTCCCGCGTTCTCCCGTCTGCGATCCGGCGTCCGCGAATCATGGCGATCGCGGTGGCCACCATCATCACCGCGAATGCGCCGAGCAACAGCTGCTCGGGCAGATGCGGTCCGATCAGGCCGCCGCCGTAGGCTCCGGCCATGCCCGCCGCGCCGAAGATCAGTCCGATACGCCAGCGCACCCGGCCCGTACGGGCGTGCGAGAGGAGTGCGGTGGCGCTGGTGACCGCGACCACCAGCAGGGACATGGCGATCGCGCTCTTGCCCGCTACTCCGGCGACGTACATGAGCATGGGCACCATGAGGATGGAGCCACCGCCGCCGAACAGACCGAGGGCCACGCCCACCGCGACGGCGGCCGCAGCGGTGAGCACCAGGGTGGTGGTCACGAGGTGGCCCGGCCGTCCGGGCGTCCGCCGCGCAGCCGCAGCAGGGTGGCTTCGGCGTCGAAACGCGGTCCTCTGTTGTAGGGCAACCTCGCCAGAGCCATGCCCATGGCACAGGTGTCGGTGATGGCGGCGAAGGTCAGTCCGGCACCGATGAATCCCGCCAGATAACCGGCCGGCGGCCACCAGACGCCGGCCAGCACCGAGGAGGAGACGAGACTTCCGGCGACCAGGCGCACCTGCCGCTCCAGGCTCCAGCGCGGCCTGCCGCCGTCATCGGCACCGGAGGTGGGACCACCGGCCGCGTTCCAGGCGTTCATACCGCCGGCCAGGATCGTGGAGCCCTCAAGACCGGCGCCGGTCAGCCTGGCGCGGGCCTGGGCCGCGCGGCCACCGACCTGACAGACGAGAAGCAGTTGGCCGCCGGCGTCGGCGACGATCCGGTTCAGATGCGTGTCGATCTGGTCGAGCGGCAGGTTGACGGCACCGGGGATGTGGCAGGTGGCGTACTCACCCGGAGTGCGCACGTCGACCACGAGCACGTCGGGATCGGCCGCGATGAGCGCACGGGCGGCGGACACGTCCAGGGAAGGGGTGGAGGTCATGCGTTCGAGATCCTTGTCGTTCAAGGGGAACGGAGGTCAGGTGGTGGTGAAGGTGGCTGCGAGCTCTTCACGCAGTTCGGCCACGCCCGCGCCGTTCAGCACGATCGGCCGGTAACCGGACCGAAGCAGCAGACCGGCCGCGATGGAGGCACGCCTGCCTGAGCCGCAGGCGATCAGGACCGGCCGCTCCCGGTCCAGATCGGCGGGAAAACCCTCGGACACCAGGTCGGGCAGGAAACGCTCGACGGCCCCGGGCATGGGCGTGGCTCGCTGCTCGCCGGGCATCCGGACGTCCAGCAGCTGCGCGCCGGGCGCGGTGAGCCGGTCGGCGAAGGCCGGCAGCTCCAGCAGCTCGAAACCGGAGGTGACCGCCTGGCCGAGGTCGGTGACGACGCCGAGCACGGTGTCGATACCGATCCGCGCGAGCTGGGTGACCGCCTCGCGAGTGTCCTGGCCGGGTGTGGCGATCAGGACGAGCGGGACCCGATAGGGCAGCAGCCAGCCGGCCCAGCTACCGAAGTCGGCGCCGAGCTCGATGCCCACGGAGCCGGGTAGCAGGCCGGCGGCCTGGGCGGCCCGGGGGCGGATGTCCAGCAGGCGGGCTTGGTCGGGGACCTGCTCCAGGGTGAGTACCGGCACGTCGGTCGCGGGCATGGGTGGCACGCCGAGGGTGTTGGCTGGCCCCATGTGCCGGTAGAAGGTGGGGATCGGCATGGGGGCGGCCAGCAGATGGTCGGCGAAGCTCTCACGGTCGGCGATGGCCAGCAGCGGGTTGCCGGTTCTCTCCTCGCCGACGGTGGAGGTGTAGCGGCCCGCGCCGGTGGCGGTGCAGAAGGAGCCCTCGCCGTGGGTGGGCAGTAGCCGGACCTCACCCGGTAGGTCGGCCAGACGGCGCAGCGAGCCGTACTGGTGGCGAGCCAGGGTGCGTGCCCGTTCCGGCCCGAGCAGGTCCGGGCGCCCGGCCGAGGAGACCAGCAGGCTGCCGCCGGAGAAGACGGCCATCGGCTCGCCGTCGATCAGCACCAGGTAGGAGGTGTGCTCAGGAGTGTGTCCCGGGGTGTGGATAGGACGCAGGGACAGGCCGCGCTCGCCGGAGATGTCTTCCAGGTGGAAGGCGGGAGTGTGCGGGTAGGCGGCCGCCGCCGCCGCGGGGAGCACGAGTTCGGCGCCCGTACGGCGAGCGGCCTGTTGACCGCCGGAGACGTAGTCGTTGTGCAGGTGGGTCTCCAGCACGAAGCGCAGATTCACGTCGCGCTCCGTAGCGGCTGTCAGGAAGCGATCGATGTCGCGCTGGGGGTCGACCAGCACCCCCTGACCTTCGTGGGTGAGCAGGTAGGTCTGATCGCCCAGTCCAGGGGTGCGGAAGGAGACGACTTCCATGAGGTACGCCTTTCGTTTTCTTATACCCCTGGGGGTATGTAGAGGATAAAAAAAGGAACAGCCTGGCCGAATGTCCCGCCCTGCCGACTCCATCGGGCCGGGATCCGGCCCGGCGCCGAGCGGCGGCGCTCCGGCGACGGAAGCGACCCTTATACCCGGGGGGGTATATGGAGGACATGGTCGAACCCGAAGTCGATCGGGTCCGGCCAGGAGAGGGTTCAGGCGAGCGCCATGAACAGCTTCTCCAACTGCGCTCTGTCCATAGGGGCCCGCTCGCCGCGACTTTCGGCCGCCTCGCAGTAGCGCATCCCAGTGGCCACGATCTTGAACCCGGCCCGGTCCAACGCCTTGGAAACGGCGGCGAGCTGGGTCAGGACCTTCTCGCAGTCCTCGCCGGCCTCGATCATCGCGATCACACCACCGAGTTGCCCCTGAGCCCGGCGCAGGCGGGTGACGGCGTCGCCGAGCATCGACTCTTTCAGTTCCATGGCCTCACTATACCCAGGGGGGTATAAACGGCAAATCAGCCCAAACCTCATCACGACAGGACATCACGCTCGCCATCGGCCCGCGAGGCGCCGCCCACACCCTTGAACCCCAACGGCCGCGGCACACGACATGTCGACAGGGGGCGATCGAACAGGCTTCCGGGGCCTCGTGGTTGACAAGGCAAGCTAATCAGATTAGCTTTTAGCTAACTTTATTAGCCTAACTCGGAGGATGTCATGAGCGAACATCTCGCCGTCGACGGCGGCACGATCGCCTACGAGGTGACCGGATCCGGCCCGCTGATCGTTCTTGCTCACGGCATGGGCGACAGCCGCGCCGCGTACCGCGCCATGATCCCGTCGCTGGTGGCGGCGGGATACCGGGTCGCCGCGGTCGATCTGCGCGGCTGCGGCGAGTCCAGCGTCGACTGGCCGGCCTGGAGCCGCACCGCCGCCGCCGGCGACCTGCTCGCCGTGATCCGTCACCTGGGCGGTCCGGCCGTGCTCGTCGGCCACTCGTTCTCCGGCGGTGCCGCCACCATCGCCGCGGCGCAGGAGCCATCGCTGATCACCGCGGTCGTCGAGCTGGCGCCGTTCACCCGCAAGCAGTCGATCCGCGTCGGCGACCTGCGGACGAAACGCTTCCGGCAGGGCATGCTGCGGCTGCTCGGCACCGCCGTGCTCGGCAGCGTGCGGCTCTGGCGCTCGTACCTCGAGGTGGCCTACCCCGGCGCGAAGCCGGCCCACTGGGCCGAGCGGATCGGCCGCGTCGACTCCCTGATGCGCGAGCCGGGCCGGATGAAGGCCCTGCAGGCCATGGGCCGCAGCGCCCCGGCCGACGCCGGCGCACAGCTCGGCAACGTCCGCTGCCCGGTCCTCGTCGTGATGGGCACACTCGACCCCGACTGGGCCGATCCGCACGCCGAAGGTTCGGCGATCGTCGAGGGCCTGCCCTCCGGCCTCGGCCGCCTTGAGATGATCGAGGGCGCCGGGCACTACCCGCACGACCAGTTCCCCGACCAGGTGGTCTCGCTCACGCTCGCCTTCCTCCGCTCGGACGCCGCTCGTGCCTAGGGCCGGTCTGGACCCGGCGACCGTGGTCGCGGCCGGTGCCGCCCTCGCCGACGAGGTGGGCCTCACCAACCTGACGATGGGGTTGCTGGCCGAACGGCTGAACGTGCGCACCCCCTCCCTTTACAAGCACGTGAGCGGACAGGAAGACCTCAGCCGTCGTATCGCGGTCCTGGCGCTGAACGAGGTCGCCGACGCCATCGGCGGCGCGATCCAGGGGTACGCGGGTCGTGACGCCCTGGCGGCCGCGGCGCACGCCTTCCGCGCCTTCGTCCTGAATCACCCTGGCCGGTACGCCGCGACGATCGGCTTGAAACCGTCCGATCCGGACGATCCGGACGATCCGCTGATCACCGCGGCTCAGCGGTCGCTCGGCACGTTCAGGGCGGTGTTGCGCGGCTACGAGATCGGAGAGGCCGACATGGATCACGCCCTGCGCATGCTTCGCACCCTCTGCCACGGCTTCGCCACCCTGCAGGCGGCCCACGGCTTCCAGATGAGCGCGGACGTCGAGGAAAGCTTCGAGTGGCTGATCGCCTTCACCGACCGTGGTCTGCGCGCCATGTGAGAATGCCGCCGTCTGGGACGGGTCCCTCCAGATCCCTCCGGCGCGGAGGGGCACGCCACGCGGAACGGTTCACCGGTCGCGGCCCCCCTACGGCGAGGTCTAGTGAGGAGCCATGTCGACGAAACGGCTGTAGTGGCCCTGGAACGCCACGGTGACCGTCGCGGTGGGGCCGTTACGGTGCTTGGCCACGATCAGGTCGGCCTCGCCCGCCCTGGGCGACTCGCGCTCGTAGGCGTCCTCCCGGTGCAGCAGGATGACCATGTCCGCATCCTGCTCGATGCTCCCTGACTCGCGAAGGTCGCTCACCATGGGCCTCTTGTCCGTTCGCTGCTCGGGGCCACGGTTGAGCTGGGAGATCGCGATCACCGGGACCTCCAGCTCCTTGGCGAGGAGCTTGATGGCCCTGGAGATCTCGGAGACCTCGTTCTGGCGGCTCTCGGTCTTCTTCGGCGAGGACATCAGCTGCAGGTAGTCGATGATGACGAACCGCAGGTCGTTGCGCTGCTTGAGGCGACGGCACTTGGCCCTGATCTCCATCATCGACATGTTGGGCGAGTCGTCGATGAACAGCGGCGCCTCGGCCACCTCGCCCATCCGCCGGGCCAGCTTCGCCCAGTCGTCATCGGTCATCGTGCCCGACCGCATGGCGTGCAGCGCCACCCGCGCCTCGGCCGACAACAGGCGCATCGTGATCTCGTTGCGCGACATTTCCAGCGAGAACACCACAGTGGTCATGCCGTGCTTGATGGCGGCGGATCTCGCGAAATCCAGGCCAAGAGTGCTGTTGTGCGTTGGGATGCAGGTCTTTCCGGCAAGGTACATGTGGTCGGCGTTGTCGACCTCCACGCATCTCACCGGCGTCGAGGGCACCGGCCGCACGTCGACGATGTATCGAACGAGCGTCGACGGATGGGGTGTGGTCACCTGCCGGACGGCCTTGCCGGACAGCCGGAACACCTTGTCCGCCGCCGTGAAGTCGATCATGTAGAAGGTGGAGGAGCCGACGCTTCCGTCTTTGACCGTCCGTGTCCTCGTCGTCGCCCGGTAGCCGAGACTCAGCACCAGTTCGCAGGCGTCCTCGGCCAGTCTCCTGTCGGTGACCTCGAGCTGGATCCGGCCGTCGCGGCCGACGTGTCCGTCGGTGTCGAGGAGACCGGCGAGCAGGGCGCGCCGTTGCTTCTCGGAGGCTCGCAAATAGATCTGGGGAATGTGCTTGTCGCCGAGGACACCGAGGGTGTGCAGGATGGCCCGCACCGTGTCATGACCGTTCCGGCATGCCTGGCACTGCCGCACACCGCTGGACGGACCACCGCAGTCGGGACACCTGGTCGCCGGAACCGGACGGGCCCTTTCCCCGCACGGGCGACCGCACGTCCGCGCCTGGGACGTCCGGGGCACGAACAGGGCACCGCATACCGTGCAGGGCCGCTCCGTCACGTCCGTCACGGGCGACGGATGCGGCAGACCGAGTGCGTAGGGGAGATCGGAGCTCGTACGGGTGACCCGCACCCCTTCGGCCTCCAGGTTGAGAGCGATCTCCGAGTCGATGGTGGTGAACCCGGCACCGTCGGGGTGACCGTCGCCAAGCCATACTCCGAGCGCGTAGGCGGGCAACGGCAGATCCCGCTCGGGCAGGTCGAACGCCGCCGCGACGGCGACGGCGTGGTTCGGTCGCCTGTCCGCCGAGGCGCAGCGCAGTGTGCGGGCGATCTCCTCGGTCGTCACGACGTCCTCGTGGGCGGCGGTCGCGGAGGCGTTCGTCGGCTCCGCCGTCGACGTCTCGTACGCGCTCCCGACGTGCTCGATGAATTCGGCGGGCCGGTGGCTCTCCGAGTCCTGCCGGCGACGCGCGCGCGTGGTCGTCCGCCACTGGTGCCGGGCGTCCGCGACGACCACGGTGCCGTCACTGAACTCCACCTCGTAACAAGGCCGTCCGTGCATCACCTCGGTCGCCGCGACCACCCGTGTCGGCCTGCCGTCCGCACCGATCAGGTGGTCACCCGGCTCGACCTCCCCCATGGTCGTCCAGCCGGCGGGAGTGGGCAGCGGCGTGTCGAGAGCGAGCGCCTTGCCGATGGCGGGCCGGGCCGCCACAACGATCATCTGGCCCGGGTGCAGGCCGTTGGTGAGGGAGTCGAGGTCCTGGAAACCGGTGGGGACCCCGACCATCTGGCCGCTCCGGCCGCCGATGGCCTCCAGCTCGTCGAGGGCGCCCGGCATGATGTCCGCCAGGGGGACGTAGTCCTCGGAGGTGCGGCGCTCGGTGACCTTGTAGATCTCCGCCTGGGCGCGGTCGACGAGGTCGTCGACCTCCTCGTCCTGACCGCCGTAGCCGTAGGAGACGATGCGGGTGCCGGCCTCGATCAGGCGGCGGAGGATGGCCTGCTCGCGGACGATCCTCGCGTAGTAACCGGCGTTGGCCGCGGTCGGGACGATGGCGGTCAGCGTGTGGAGGTAGGCGCCACCGCCGATCCTGGCGACCTCGCCCCGCTTCTGCAGCTCGTCGAGGATCGTGATGGCGTCGGCGGGGTCGCCGCGGCCGTAGAGGTCGGTGACGATGTCGTAGATGATCTGGTGGGCCGGGCGGTAGAAGTCGTCGGACCGCAGGATCTCGACCACGTCGGCGATGGCGTCCTTGGACAGCAGCATGCCGCCCAGGACCGACTGCTCGGCCTCGATGTTGTTCGGTGGGGTGCGCTCGAATCTCGGCTCGAAGACCGGCGGCTCCGCGACGCTCACCACACACCCCCTCTTTCGAACACAGTTACGTTATCTCTATTTGTAGCGGACCGGTGTGACAGTTTCGCGGCTCCACGCCCGGCTGGCAACGCGACCTGTCGACAGAGGTGTGGATAAGCTGTGCACTTCTTCCCCAGAGGTGTGGGCACCCTGGGGACAGTTCTGTGGATAACTCTTGTCCACAGCTGTGGATAACGCTCTGACCAGGGAAAACTTAATCCACCGCCTGTGGAGAAAAGAAAGTTGGGGCGACACGCTGAAAGTCGCCCCAGATGGCATGTCCTGAGAGGTTCATCCCGCCGGAGATCCGCTGGGAGGTAAGAGGCACAATGGATAAGTGCCTCTTACTCCTCGATCCGGCCGACCCGATCGGGCCGACCAGGCCGATCGACCCGACCGGTCCGGTCGGTCCGGCTCCGGCTCATCCGACAAACCAGGTCAGATCGGTCGAGCCGATCGGCCCGGCGGCTCCGGGCGCGACCACGACAGGCAGATCCTGCGGCTCGCGCTGCCCGCGTTCGGCGCCCTGGTCGCCGAACCGCTCTTCCTGCTGACCGACAGCGTCGTCGTCGGCCGGCTGCCCGCCCCCGCGCTCGGCGCCCTGGGAGTGGCGAGCACGGTGCTGACCTTCCTGGTGGGGCTGTGCGTGTTCCTCGCGTACGGCACGACCGCGGCGGTGGCCAGGCAGATCGGCGCGGGCGAGACCGGCCGGGCACTGCGGCAGGGGGTGGACGGCCTCTGGCTGGCCGCGGGGGTGGGATTGGCGATCATCGTGGTCGTCTGGCCCCTCGCGCCCTCGCTGGTCCACCTGATCGGCGCCGAGGGCGAGCTCGCCCGGCAAGCGGTGACCTACCTGCGGATCAGCCTGCTGGGCGTCCCCGCCATGCTGCTGGTGCTCGCGGGCACGGGCGTGTTGCGCGGCATGCAGGACACCACGACCCCCCTGCTGGTGTCGGTGGGGGCCTTCGGACTGAACGCGGTGCTCAACATCGTCTTCGTCCTGGGACTGGGCTGGGGGATCGCGGGCTCGGCCTGGGGCACGGTGCTGGCCCAGTCGCTCGCCGCCGCCGTCTACCTCCTCCTCATCCTCGTCCGGTACCGCGCGCCGTTCCGCCCCGACCTGGCGGGCGTACGGGCGGCGGGCTCGGCGGGGGTCGCCCTGATCATCCGCACGGCGTGCCTTCAGGTGGTGCTGGCCGTCGCGACCACCGTCGCCACCCGCATGGGGGAGCAGCAGATCGAGGCGCACACCGTCGCCATCAGGATCTGGACCCTGATGGCGTTCGCCCTGGACGCGATCGCCATCGCCGGGCAGGCGATCACCGGCCGCGCGCTGGGCGCCGGCGACGTGGCGGGAGTCCGCGGCGCGACCCGGAGGATGGTGGCCTGGGGAGTCGGCTCGGGCGTGCTGCTCGGCCTCCTCGTGGTGGTGGTCAGGCCGTTCGTGCCCTCGCTGTTCGACGCGGGCCCCGTCGTCTCCGCCGAACTGCTCGGCCTGCTCTGGGTGGTGGCCGCCCTGCAGCCTGTCGCCGGGGTGGTGTTCGTGCTGGACGGCGTGCTGATCGGTGCCGGAGACCGGCGCTACCTCGCCTGGGCGGGGGTGTGGACGACGCTCGCCTATCTGCCCGCCGCGTTCCTGGTGGATCTCAAGGGCGGCGGTCTGGTCGCACTCTGGCTGGCGCTCGGGCTGTGGATGGCGGCCCGGCTGGTGACCCTGTCGACGCGGGCGTACGGCACGGCGTGGTTGGTGGTCGGCGGCTGAGACGTCCGAGCGCCCGAAAGTGGCTCGCCGGTGACGCAACGTGTCCGCCGAACAGGTGATCCGGGCGTGACACTGTGGTATCCACCACGTGATGGGATAGCCCTTGACCTGCGAAACTCTCCTGCGGCACTGTGAGACAAGTCCCTCGATACAGGGTTAAAAGCCCACCACGATTGGTCACGTCGTGCCCAAAGGCCCTTCCCCCTCGATCGTTCGCCGCATGCCGCCGGACCATGCCACCGACCGGTGGACCGGTGCGCGCCACGGCCTCCCCACGGCCTATCGCGGGGCGGACCTCATCGTCCTCGGCATCGGTGTGATGATCGGCGCGGGAATCTTCGGCCTCGCCGGCCGCCAGGCGGCGAGCATGGCCGGACCCGGCGTGTTCCTCTCCTTCATGATCGCTGGAATCACCAGCCTGCTCGTGGCCTTCTGCTTCGCCGAGCTCGCCTCCGCGATGCCGACCGCGGGAAGCGCCTACACCTTCGCCTACGTCATCTTCGGTGAGGTCTGGGCCTGGGTCGTTGGCTGGGCGCTGATCCTGGAGCTCCTCCTCGCCACGGCGGCGGTGGCCCGCGCCTGGTCGCTCTACGCCGCCCAGATGCTCACCGACCTCGGGGTGAACCTTCCCGGCGCGGTCGCGGGCGTGGTCGGCCAGAGCATGGGTTTCGACCTGTTCACGCTGTTCATTCTGGTGATCCTCACCGCCGTGGTGGCCCTGGGCGCCCGTGTCGGACTGCGCACCCTGTGGATCATCGTGATCGCCAAGCTGCTCGCCATCGGCGCGGTCATCGTGATCGGCGCCCTCCACTTCGACCGGCGCAACCTCGCGGCCATCCCGGTGCCGGCGACGCCCGGGGGGAAGGCCGAGGACGCCCTGCACTCCCCGTTGCTCGGTCTTCTCTTCGGCCAGACGGGCGCGTTCGGCTGGTTCGGCATCTTCGCCGCCTCGGCGGCCATCACCTTCGCGTACATCGGGTTCGACGTCGTGGCCACCGCCGCCGAGGAGGCCGAGGACGCCCCGCGCTCGATCCCGAAGGGAATCATCCGCGGGCTGGTGATCACCACGGTCATCTACATCGCGGTCGCGGTGGTCATGGTCGGGATGATCCCGTACGACGAGATCGACACGGACGCACCGCTCGCCAGCGCCTTCCGCGACGCGGGCGTGGGTTTCATGGTGCACGTCATCAACATCGGGGCGGTGCTCGGCCTCACCACCGTCATCCTGGTGCTGCTCGTCGGCCTGACCCGGGTGATGTTCTCCATGGCGCGCGACGGGCTCATTCCCCGCCCGCTCTCCAAGATCAACCGCAGCTATCACAGCCCGACAAGGGTCACCCTGGTCATCGGCTTCGTCGCGATCCTGCTGGCCGAGCTCGTGGACGTGCTGACGCTCGAACCACTGGTCGTGATCGGTGCCCTGTTCGTGTTCATCGTCGTGGCCGGCGGGGTGATCAGGATGCGGCAGACGATGCCGGAGCTGCCGAGAGGTTTTCGCACCCCGCTCTCTCCCGGCCTGCCGATCGCCACGATCCTCGCCTGCCTGTGGCTCATGGTGAACCTCCAGCTCATCACCTGGCTGTACTTCATCATCTGGATGGCCTTCGGTGTGCTCGTCTACCTGGTGTACGGCAGACGCAACAGCGTGCTCGCCACGATGGCGCGCCCCGTCCCCGAGGCTCCCGCCGACCCCGCTCCGGGGCGGTACGACCCTGCACAGGGCCCTCCCGGCCGGCCCGGCGGCCCCGGGCCCACGGCCGGACCTCGCGGCAGGCACCGGCGCTGAGCTGACCGTCCACCGCGCGGGCCATGAGGCCCGCCGGACCACTGAGACGCCCGTGGACCTCACGACCCTCGCGCGGCTTCGGGGACGCGCGGGCGAGAGGGGATCAGAGACGCCGGGCGTCGATCACGTTCTGCACGAACTCCCTGGTGCGGGGCTCACGAGGATCGGTGAAGATCTGCTCGGGGGTGCCGCGCTCCAGGAGCACGCCGCCGTCGAGGAAGCAGACGGTGTCGGCGATCTCCCGGCAGAAACCCATCTCGTGAGTGGTCAGGACCATGGTCATGCCCCCCTCCTTGAGCTCCCTGATGATCCCGAGCACCTCCTTGACCAGCGCGGGGTCCAGGGCGGAGGTGACCTCGTCCAGCAGCATCAGGCGGGGCCGCGTGGCCAGCGCCCTGATGATGGCGGCACGCTGCTGCTGGCCGCCGGAGAGCTGGTCGGGGTAGGCGTCCGCCTTGTCCCCCAGGCCGAACCTGGCCAGCAGGTCGCGGGCCTGTGCCTCGGCCTCTTTCCCGCTCACCTTGTGGACCTTGCGCGGGGCCAGCGTGATGTTGTCCAACACGCTCATGTGCGGGAACAGATTGAACGCCTGGAAGACGATGCCGATGCGTTTGCGCACGTCGTCGGGGTCCACCCTGGCATCGGTGATCTCCTCGCCGTCCAGGGTGATCGTGCCGTCGTCGGCGGTCTCCAGCAGGTTGACGCAGCGCAGCAGGGTGGACTTGCCCGAGCCCGAGGCGCCGATCAGGCAGACCACCTCGTGCGACTCGACCTCCAGGTCGATCCCGCGCAGCACGTTGTGGCCGTGGTAGTTCTTCCACAGCCCCTCGATGGTGAGCAGGCTCATGCACTCTCCTCCCGTGCCGTCGCCGTCTCGCCGGGCGACGGGACGCCGCCGTACGCCGGGTTACGCACGCTCACTGGCCCCGCCGTCTCTGCGAGCGAGCCGCCAGATAGTCGGTGAAGCGGGCCATCGGGATGGTGAGCAGGATGAACAGCAGCGCCGCCGCGAGGTACGGCGTGTAGTTGAAGGTGCTGGCGACGTGGATCTGCGCCTGCCGCAGCGCCTCCAGGGGGCCGATCGTCGCGACGAGCGCGGTGTCCTTCTGCAGTGAGACGAAGTCGTTGAGCAGCGGCGGCACCACCCTGCGCGCGGCCTGCGGCACCACCACGTGGCGCATGGTCTGGCCGTGGCTCAGCCCGAGGGACCGGGCGGCGGCCCGCTGGCTGGGATGCACCGACTCGATGCCCGCACGGAAGACCTCCGCCACGTACGCGCCGTAGGAGAGGGTGAGCGCGATGATGCCCAGCGTCGCGAGGTCCGTCGGTGTCCCCTGCAGGCCGAGCGCGGGCAGGCCGAAACCGACGAGATAGATGATGAGGATCGTGGGCACGCCGCGGAAGACGTCGGTGTAGATCACCGCCAGGGCACGCAGCGGGAAGAACACCGGCGCGGTGAGGTTGCGGGCGAGCGCGACGAGCAGTCCCACGATGAGGATGAGCGGCTCGGCGATCAGAAAGATCTTGACGTTGAGCAGGAACCCGCTCAGCACGTCCGGCAGCGCCCCGGTGAACTGGTCGAGGTCGAAGAACGTCTCCCGCACCCTCGGCCAGCCGGGGGAGGCCGTGAAGAGCCAGAGCAGCAGGACGATCACGAGGATCGTCGAGACCGTCGCGACGGAGCTCGAACGGATCGACGCCCTCCTGCGGAGCCGCTCGCGCTCAAGCTGCCGTTCGCTCTTCTGCCAGTCGACGGGAACCCGCAGGCGCTCGTCGTTCTTCATCGAGCGCCGCCGTGGCGCGGACCGTACGCGCGCCGCGCCCGTGGCGAGACCCGGGCGTCCGCGTCCGCGTCGGCTCCGGGGCCGGGTCCGGTCGCGGACGGTGTCGGAGGGTGTTTCAGGGTCACTTCAGCTCCGGTGCGCCCGCGGCGGAGCCGAGCCACTCGGTCTCGATCTTCGCCAGCTCACCGGAGGCGGTCAGCTTGTCGATGGCCTCGTTCACACAGCTCACCAGCGGGCTGCCCTTCTCGAAGACCGCGCCGAAGACCTCGGGCTCACCGGAGGCCGCGCCGAACTGACCGACGATCTTGGAGTTCTCGACCTGTGCGGCGGTCACGTAGAAGGCGGTGGGCAGGTCCACCACCACGGCGTCGACCTGCTTGTTCTTCAGCGCGTTGACGGCGTCGATCTGCTCGTTGTAGACGTTGGGCTCGGACGAGGGCTTGATCACGTCCTTGACCGCCTGCAGCGAGGTGGTGCCGATCTGCACGCCGATCTTGGCGTCCTTCAGGCCCGCGAGGTCCGTGGTGGAGGCGATCTTGGAGCCGTCCAGCGCGACCACGGCCTGCTTGACCGTGTAGTAGCCCTTGCTGAAGTCGACGACCTTCGCCCGGTCGGGGGTCACCGAGACCTGGTTCACGTCGAAGTCGAACTGCTTGGCGCCCGGTGCGAACGCGGAGTCGAACTTCACCGTGGCCCAGGTGACGTCATCCTTGGCGAAGCCCAGCTGGTCCGCGACGGCGTAGGCGACCGCGCTCTCGAAGCCCTTGCCGTTGGTGGGGTCGTCGTCGCTGAACCACGGGTCGTAGGCGGGCTTGTCGGTGCCGATGGTCAGCTTGCCGGGGGTCTTCAGCGCGGGGCTGTCCTTGGCGCAGGCGCTGGGGGCCGCGGAGGCGTCGCCGGACGTTGAGGATGCGGGGCTCGCCGGGGTCGCCGTTTCCGAAGCCGGCGCACAGGCCACCGCGGTCGCCGCGAGGGCACCGAGCGCGAACAGCATCGAGGGACGAACCATGACAAAACCTCCAGGGCGAAGCAACGATTTCCGAATTGTATGTATTCGCAGTGACCTGGGGTAACGGGGTACCAGCATATGAACTTTTCCCGGCGGGAAAGGGGATTTCCGCGGTCCCCAGGCTTTCAGGGGCGGGAACGGTCCGCAGGCTCTCCGGAAGCGGGAAGGAGCACCCTCCCGGCTGCCGGAAGGCCGGAAGGGAACCCCCGTGCCCGTCGAAGATCCGGGCAAAGCACGTCCTCAGGACGCGGGAGGGCCGGGAAAGGACAAGGGCCCCTCCCCGCGAACGGAGAGGAGCCCTTGTCTCACGGGGCCTGTCAGGCCGCGACGACCTCGACATCGAGGGACGCGGAGACCTCCGGGTGCAGCTTGACGCTGACCCGGTGGGAGCCGAGGCTCTTGATCGCGGAGGCGATCTCGATGCGACGGCGGTCGAGCAGGGGGCCACCGGCGGCCTTCACGGCCTCGGCGACGTCACCCGTGGTGATGGAGCCGAAGAGGCGGCCGGACTCGCCGGCCTTCGTCTTCAGGACCACCTTGAGGGCCTGCAGCTGACCGGCGACCTCCTTGGCGGTGCCAAGGTCGCGAATCTCGCGGGCGTCGCGGGCCTTCTTGATCGAGGAGATCTGCTTCTCGCCGCCGCGCGTCCAGAGGATCGCGAAGCCGCGGGGAAGCAGGTAGTTGCGGCCGTAACCGCTCTTGACCTCGACGATGTCGCCGGGGGCGCCGAGGCCGGTGACCTCACTGGTGAGAATGAGCTTCATCTGTCCGGACCTCCTTAGCGCGCGGTGCTCATGTACGGCAGGAGCGCCATCTCACGAGCGTTCTTGATAGCGGTCGCCACGTCACGCTGGTGCTGGGTGCAGTTGCCCGTCACCCGGCGGGCACGGATCTTGCCGCGGTCGGAGATGAACTTCCGAAGCAGCCCCGTGTCCTTGTAGTCGACGTAGGAGATCTTGTCGTGGCAGAACAGGCAAACCTTCTTCTTGGGCTTGCGCAGTGCCGGCTTGGCCATCGTGGTGCTCCTTTCAGAGCCCCGCCGTCAGGCGGGAATGGTCGCTGCGGATATGGACTGGGACGCGGGATGCCGGGCGCGGTCGTGACCGTCCCGGAGGAGCGTCCCTAGAAAGGCGGTTCGTCGCTGAAGTCGCCGCCGCCGAAGCCGCCGCCACCCTGCTGCTGCTGACCGCCGCCACCGTAGTTGTTGCCGCCGCCGCCGGAGAAGCCGCCACCTTGCGGTGCGGCCGGCGCCGCGGAGGCCCACGGGTCGTTGGCGGGACCGCCGCCGAAGCCACCGCCACCGCCCTGACGGGCGGTCTTGTTGACCTTGGCGGTCGCGTTTCTCAGGGAGGGGCCGACCTCGTCGACCTCGACCTCGTAGACGGTGCGCTTCTCGCCTTCCTTGGTCTCGTAAGACCTCTGGCGGAGCCGTCCCTGAACGATGACCCGCATGCCGCGCTGGAGGCTCTCGGCGGCGTTCTCCGCCGCCTGCCGCCACACGTTGCAGGTCAGGAACAGGCCTTCGCCGTCTTTCCACTCGTTGGTCGTCTTGTCGAGGAACCTCGGAGTGGACGCGATGCGAAACCGGGCCACCGCTTGCCCCGTGGGGGTGAAGCGCAGCTCCGGATCGTCGACGAGGTTGCCGACGATGGTGATCGTGGTGTCGCCTGCTGCCATGGCTAGCGCTGCCCTTCCTGCGGCCTTCGCTGGTTATCGGCTCAGAGTACGGCTGCCGTCCGACAAAATGCCGGAGATTAGTGCACGTCCGGGCGCAGGACCTTGGTGCGCAGGATTCCCTCGTTGAGGTTCATCTGCCGGTCGAGCTCCTTGACCGTGGCGGGCTCGGCGCTCAGGTCGATGACGGCGTAGATGCCCTCGGGCTTCTTCGCGATGTCGTAGGACAGCTTGCGGCGACCCCACACGTCGACCTTCTCCACGGTGCCGCCGTCGTTGCGGACGACCGTGAGGAACTGGTCGAGGGAAGGGGCGACCGTACGCTCATCGAGCGAGGGGTCAAGAATGACCATCACTTCGTAACGGCGCATGCTGACTTCCAACCTCCTCTGGACTCTTGCGGTCACGACACCGTGCCGTGACAGGAGGACGCTGACGTGCTTCACCCCGGAACTCCCATTTCGGCGCTCGGGGTGGAGGGTGGGCCATGACACACCCATTCGACGTAGCCGTGCCAGCCTACCAGCCCGTCAAGGGTTGGGCCGTCGCCTCGCCGGGCACGTCCCCACACAGGAAACGGGTTCGTCCTCTCCAGGACACGCCCTCATGGGAAAGGGGGCGATGAAGGTGCCTCATGTGTCCGGACAGAGCCCGAGCGGGCGTTTCCGGTTCAGGCTGAACAGCGACGGGCGGCGTCATCCCCTGGAGAACGTGCTGAGCGTCTGCACGATCCTCTGCGGGCTGGTCGCCTTCGTGGCCGGGCTCATCCCCTCCGCGCACCCCGTCGCGTCGTGGCTCGGGGTGCTCGGCTTCTGCGGAGGTCTCTACTCCCAGTACGTCTCCGCCACGACACCGGAGCGCGCGCTGAACATCGTGGGCATCGTGGCCTCGTTCGTCGGTGTGGCCTTCGGCATCCGCAACGGGGGTTTCCTCCCGTAGGGCCCCGAACCTGACGAGGGCCACACCGACGAGGACCTGGCCGCGAGCCGGCCCTTGAAGATCTCGAACGCGAGCGGGGAACGACCGGCCCCGTCCTCGGTACGTGCCGCCTCGCCGCGGGTCGGCGGCCGTGTCCGATCCGATGCGATCGGGGGCGCGTACGGGACGCGGGATCAGCCGAGACGCAGATCCACGCCCAGCAGGATGAGGAACCACAGGAAGACGGCGAGCAGTGCCTCGGCGATGTCCTTCAGGAGCGCGGGAGTGATGTAGTCGTACAACCAGGCGACGTAGATGCCGATCAGGATGTAGATGAGACCGATGAGACTGATCCCTCTGCGATAGCGAGCAGCCACTTGGAACTCCTTGGGGTCGGCCCGTGGGGGCGGGCGGTGGGGCGCGACCTGCGACTGCCCCTGCCCTCGGCGTTGAAACGGCTACTCTCGGATACATGCCGCTTATCGGAGCTCACGTCGACCAGGACGACCCGTTGGCCCACGCCAGGGCACGCGACGCCCAGGTCGTGCAGTTCTTCCTCGGTGACCCGAAGGGGTGGAAGGCCCCGGTCATCGGCGAGAAGACCCGGGAGATCAAGGACTCGGACGTGGAGGTCTACGTCCACGCCCCCTACGTGATCAACGTCGCGACCGTCAACAACCGGGTGCGCATTCCCAGCCGCAAGCTGCTGAGCGCGCACCTCGCGGCGGCGGCCGAGCTGGGCGCCCGGGGTCTGATCGTCCACGGCGGGCACGTCGGCGCCGGAGACGACCCGCAGAAGGGCTTCGACAACTGGCGCAAGGTGTTCGAGCGCCTTGAGGAGCACGGGGTCCCCGTCCTCATCGAGAACACCGCGGGCGGCGGCAACGCGATGGCGCGCAAGCTCGAGCGCATCGCCCGGCTGTGGGACGCGCTCGACGGCTTCGACGTGGGCTTCTGCCTCGACACCTGCCACGCGCACGCGGGTGGTGAGGACCTGGCGGACGTGGTCGAGCGGGTCATGGCGATCACCGGCAGGATCGACCTGGTCCACTGCAACGACTCGCGCGACGCCTTCGACTCCGGCGCCGACCGGCACGCGAGCCTGGGCGCGGGTCAGATCGACCCCGAGCTCATCCTGGGCGTGTGCCGGAGCGCGAACGCGCCGATCGTGGTGGAGACCCCCTTCGACGGCCAGGCCGAGGACATCGCCTTCCTCCGGACGAAGCTCTGAGGCGAGGTTCCGGGGCCCGGGTGGCGGTGCCGCCGGACGGCGGCACCGCGGAGAACGTCTCGCCGGTGGGCGAAAGCCGATCCACAGCCCGTTGATCCACAGCCTGTGGATAACTTCATGGGATTACTTTTTCCGGAGAGTGGGTAGAGGGGTAACCCCTGCGGCTCAGCCCACCCAGGCGCCGTCGGCGAAGATCAACGCGTTGAGCGCCATCAACGGTCCCATCACCAGGGCGTAGCCGAGGATGATCCATCGTCGCCACGGCTCAGGACCGCTGCTCGCCCTGCCGATCAGGACGAAGAGCGGCCACCACAGCAGCGCCGAGCGCGGTACCGACAGGTAGTAGGCGGAACACACCAGGGCGCCCACCTGGAGTCCCACATAGACGAACTCGCTCCATCTCCGCAGGTAGAGCAGGAGAAGCACGAGCGCGACCCCGACGATCGCCCCCGCGATCTCCAGCCGGAACGCCCAGGCCATCCGCCCCTCGCCCGTCGCCGCGCCCAAGGTCGTGTTCCACGACTCCCAGGGCCACACCATGTAACGTCCCCAACCGGCCTCCTGCGCGGTCTTCCAGGCCAGCCAGTCACCCGTACGGGAGTACTGGTAGGCGGAGTAGAGGGCGAGCGGCACGAACGGAAGGAGCAGCCACCCCACCTGCCGTAGCGGGTGCCTGCGGACGAGAAACTCCACGATCAGCGCGACGGCGAGGAACAGGCCGGTGATGCGCACGCAGGAGGCGCCCGCCGCCAGGGCCGCGGCGAGCGGCCAGCGGCCCTGACGCGCCGCGAGCCAGGCGGGGATGGCGAAGGCGAGGAAGAGCGCCTCGCTGTAGCCCGCGAACAGGAACACCGCCATCGGCCAGAGCAGCAGCGCGAGCACCGCGTACCGGCCCGCTCCCCGCGGCCCCTCGAACTCGGCGAGCCTGGCGAGCGCCGTCATCGCGACGGCGCCGGCCACCAGGGAGATGAGCAGCCCGGCGAGCGTCCAGTCGTCGATCGCGAGATGCACCGCGCGGAGCATCAGCGGCATTCCGGGGAAGAAGGCGGGCAACCCCCTGTCGGGCTCGCTGCCCGGAGGCCCGCCGTACCCGTGTTCGGCGATGGTGACGAGCAGGTTGGCGTCCCAGTTGCGCCAGCGCTCCAGGAAGGGCGCCGGTAGGGCGTCCCCCTCCATGAGCGCCTGAGAGCCGATGACGACCAGTACGACGATTCCCAACCTGGAGGCCAGCCAGAGCAGCAGCCCTTCCGTCGCGACATGGCGCTCAGGAGCGGAAGGCGCGGGAGGCGCGTCTCGCGGAGGAGCGGGGGGAGTGGTCACAAGGTCGAATTGTCCCGGATCATCTGGGCGAACCGCCAGATGTGAACGCTCACCGAACAGGCCCATCCGACCCCCTGTCACCTCGGCTGTCACCTCGGCCGAGCCCTGGACGCCCCGGCCTTTCCCCGGCCCCCTGTCACCCCGAGAGAGCTCGGCTCGCCGAACGGCCCCGACGTCGGAGCACCGGTCAAGTAAAGCCCACGCGGTGTCCGGCCTTCGGCTGAACCGCAGGTCGCGACAGGTCGGCCCGGCCGCATTCGGTGTTGATCAACACTTTGTGCGGTTACCTGACCGGCTCCCTAGGAGAGCGCGAGCCGGAAACGGTCGGGTGCCTCGTCGAAGACGCCACCCGCCTGGTCGTCGGTCCCGTCCTGGCGGATCACGTCCTTGTCGGGGACGAAGATGTCCCGCACGACGAACGCCATCATGATCAGGATGGTGATCGCGCGGCCCCACACGGCGGTGAAGTAGGTGTCGCCCGCGATGCCCAGGGCCTCGTTGCCCGGCTGGATGCCGACCAGGTACAGCCAGATCGCGAAGAAGTACCAGCACTCGGCGAGCTGCCAGAGCGCGATCGGCCTCCAGCCCGGCCTGGCGAGCACCGCGAAGGGGATCAGCCAGAGCACGTACTGCGGCGACCACACCTTGTTGGTCAGCATGAACGCCGCCAGGGTGAGGAAGCACAGCTGCATCAGGCGGGGACGGGTCTTCGCGGTCAGCGTGATCACGGCGATCGCGAGACAGAACGCGGCGAGCGAGACGACGCCCAGCCTGTCGAGGAGTTCGGCGTCACCCAGGATCGGCCACTGCTTCTGGTTGAAGAAGTACCAGATGGAGCCCCAGTCGGCCGGTCGTTCCTGGCTGAAGACGTAGAACCTCTTCCACCCCTCGAAGGCGAAGATCATGATCGGCACGTTGACGACGAGCCAGGCGCCCGCGGCACCGCCGATCGTCTTGAGGAACGGCACCCACTTACCGGTTCGCAGCGCGAGCAGGAACAGCGGGCCGAGGAACATCAGCGGATAGAACTTGGTGGCGATCGCGAGGCCCAGCAGGATGCCCGCGAGCCACTGCTTCCGCTTCGACCAGGCCAGCAGCGCGCCCAGCGCGAGGGCGTTGGCCGCCAGGTCCCAGTTGATGTACGCGGTGAGGATCAGCGCGGGGGCGAGGGCGTACCAGAGCGCGTCCCAGCGCCTGGCGGGACCGGCCAGCGCGGCCATCAGCAGCACGCCGACGACCAGGCAGAGCGCCATGAGGATGACGGTGAGGTCGTAGAACGCCGTCCCCGGATCGCTCATGGGCGTGACGATCCGGCGGAAGAACTCCATGATCCCGCCGATGCCGACGGGGTATTCGACCGGATAGTCGAAGTAGGGGACCATCCCCTCGTTGAGCTTCTCGTTCCACCACAGGGGATAGATGTCGGTGTAACAGAAGTTCGTGAACTGCAGGGTCCCGTCGTTCCACGCCCCGTCGACGCGGCACGGCCACTTCCAGAACCAGGCCAGAACCGCCCCCAGCCCCGCGAACAGGGCGAGGGGCGTGTACGGAATGGCCCGGTTGCCGAACTCGGACAGCGACTCCCGCTGCGGCAGAAGGTTCTTCATCAGGGACGTCGTCCGCTCGCTGTGGGTGTCGGCACGAGGGCCCCGGCAGGTGTTCCCGGTGCGCCGACCACGCCCGGCGCGCCGTTCTGCTCGATCACGCCGTTCGGCGGCCCGTCGCCGCCCCAGCCGCCGTCGTCGCCGCCGTCACACGAGGGATCCCCGGGCATGCACTCGTTGCCGCCGAAATCGCCACCGTCGTCGGGGTTCTCGTTCGGCCAGCCGTCGTCGCCGTTCTCGTCGGGGAAGGGGTTGGTGTCCTCCATCGTCGGCGTCGGCGAGGGCGTCGGCTTGGGCGTGGCCAGGTTGTGCAGCGATCCGGTGTTGGCCCTCGGCGGGAACTGCACGACCTCGTCCTTCGCGGTCACGGTCTGCATGAAGTCGTGCCAAATCTGGGTCGGGGTGCCGCCACCGCCGATGAAGGAGGGCATGGGCTCCTCCTTCCAGACGATGTTCTCGTCCTTGATCTTCCTGCTCGGCAGGCCGTACTTGTCGACCTTGAGCTTGCGCGTCCCGGCCTTGTTGTAGGGCACGTCCTTGGACATGCCGACCGCGGTGACGATCTGCGGGGTGAAACCGACGAACCAGGCGTCCTTGTAGTCGTTGTTCGTGCCGGTCTTGCCGGCCACCGGCCGGGTGCCGATGTTGGCCGCGCCACCGGTGCCGCTCTTGACGACGGCCTGGAGCGCGACGGTCGCGTCGGCCGCGGACTCGGGGGTGATGACCTGCCTCTCGTCGGCCAGTTCCTTGAGCACGACGGTGCCGTCGTGCTTGGTCACCTTGACGACGGTGTGCCAGTCGACGTGCTTGCCCTCGTTGGCGAAGATCGAATAACCGGCGGCCTGTTCGACCGTGGTCACCGAGGCCACACCGATGGTGGTCAGGTAGTTCTGGTGCTCGACCGCCCAGTCGACCGCGTTCTTGTCGCCGTAGGCCGGGTTCTGCTTCGCCGTCTCGCCGACCCCCGCCTCCCTCGCGATCCTCGCCACCTCTTCGAGGGTGACCTCCTTGCCCATCTGGGCGAAGACGGTGTTGACCGAGCTGGCCATGGCCTTGACCATGTTGATCGGCCCGAACGGCTGGTTCCCCGAGTTCTTGATCGGGGTGGTGTTCGGCATCTTGATCGACGCCATGCCTTCGACGTAGCTGTCGAGCGACTTGCCGCTCTCCAGCCAGGCGGCGAGCACGTAGGGCTTGAACGCCGACGCCGCCTGCTTGGTGGAGTCGAACGCGCGGTTGTTGAAGTCGTTGGTGAAGTCGTCACCGCTGTAGAAGGCGAGCACCCGGCCGTTCTTCGGGTTCACCGAGGCCAGCCTGGCGTGGATGGTCGGGTCCAGGCCGGCGGTCCTCGCCTTCACCGCGTCCCTGGCGGCCTTCATCATGTTCTTGTTGAACGTGGTGTAGACCTTGAAACCGCCGGTCTCCAGGTCCTTACGAGAGATGCCCCGGCCGTTGAGCTCACGAAAGACGATGTTGAGCATGTAGCCCTTGAGCCCCTTGAAGGTCTCCGTGACCTTGACGTCCTTGAACTTCAGGTCCTCGAAGGAGCTGTTCGCATACTTGCCGTACTCGGCGGGGTTCATGTCCGCCATGTTCCTGAGGGCCGCCTGGAAGCGCTCCTTGGTCGCGGCGTAGTTCTTCTTCTCCGACTCCTGGACGTCGAAGGCGGTCGGGTTCTGGATCCGGCCGG
This sequence comes from Streptosporangium sp. NPDC000563, assembly GCF_040299985.1. Taxonomy (NCBI): domain Bacteria; kingdom Bacillati; phylum Actinomycetota; class Actinomycetes; order Streptosporangiales; family Streptosporangiaceae; genus Streptosporangium; species Streptosporangium sp. NPDC000563. Next base: position 495,332 of record NZ_JBEPDA010000001.1, read on the forward strand.
CGAGGTAGGCGCCCTCGGGCACGGTCAGATCGCCGACGTTCTTACCGAAGAACTCCTTCGCCGCGGCCTGGATGCCGTACGCGCCGCGCCCGAAGTAGACGAGGTTGAAGTACTCCTCAAGGATCTCGTCCTTCTCCAGCGTCTTACTGATCTTGACCGCGACGAAGATCTCCTTGATCTTGCGCTGGATCGAGACCTCCTGGCTGAGACCTTCGTAGTAACCGCGGGCCATCTGCTGGGTGATGGTCGAGGCGCCCTGGAGCTGGGCGCCGCTCACGGTGCTCCAGACCGAGCGGGCCATGCCCGCGACGTCGATGCCGCTGTCGGTGCGGAAGGTCTTGTTCTCCAGGGCGATCACCGCGTCCTGGACGTGGACGGGGATCTGCTTGAGCTTCACCGGGGTCCGCTTGGTGCCGTAGCGGGCCATCACGGTCTTGCCGTCGCCGTAGTAGATGACGCTGCCCCGGTCGTCGACGCCGGCCTGCCGGGACGAGGGGACGGGCGTGTTGGCGTAGGCGACCGCGATCATGCCGAAGACGCCCGCGGTGAGGACCACGAAGCTGGCCATCACGATCTTCCAGTTGGGCAGGAAGCGCGTCCACCTCTTCGGGGGGTCGTCGTCGCCGTCGAAACCGTCTCCGCCGGGGCCCTCGGGTCCTTCCGGGCCTCCTGGTCCCTCCGCGGCGAGAGCGCTCGCACCGCGTCCTCGGCGCCTGCGGCCGCCGTCGCCCGGCCTCGAACCCGCGGAACGCCCGCCGCCCGACTGGGCGGCGAGCATCGCCTGGGTGTCCTCGAAGGCGGCCTCGGCGCGGCGGCCTGTCGGGTCGGTGTCACGGCGGCGTATCTCGCCGGGAGCGCCGGGGCCGGGCCGAGGCGTCCCACCGGGAGCGCCGGGACCCGCGGGGCCGCGCGGGGGCACGCCGCCGGGAGCGCCCGCGTCGCGCCGGGGTGGTCCACCGGGCTGCTGGGCCGTGCCGCCGGGGTAGGGCATGCCGCCGTGCTGGGGCATCATCGCGGTCCGGGGATCGGCTCCCGCCTGCGGTGCCTGTCGAGGAGAATCCCACCCCGCACCGGTTTGAACGTTTTGTGGAGGGGGGACTGCACGGGAAGCGGCTCCTGGGCTTGAGCGACGGCGCCGCCCCTGGCGAGCCGACTCGTCGGCGCCCTGACGGCGCCCGTCCGGCTCCGGGTCATTGCTGTTGCTGTAACTCACGCGTCCTCGTTCGGTCATCGGGGTCTACGACGGCGTGCAGGCGGGCGAGACTACCTCCTGATCACCGGAGATCTCGTCGCCTTGGCTCACTGGTGGCCGGCCCATTCGGGTGGATCTCCATTCCCGGGGACGAACGAGATCGTCAGGTGGTTCTGGCAACAACCTTGGCAGACCTCTCCCACATTGAGGTGGGATTCCCGGTATTGAAAAGCGGCCCACGCCACGTGGGGGCCATCTCCCACCACCGTCTGCTGTGACCACATAGGCGCCAGACTACGGCTTTTTGGCGTTTGCTCCCAACCTCTTGGGAAAGTCGCTGATTGCAGCCTTATGTTGAATGGACGTATCCTGTCGATGTATCGGTTCGATACATCGACGCGAGAGGTGGTGGTTTCCAGTGGCCGGCGGACGTGGCGGCGTGCTGGAGCTGGCCGTGCTCGGGTCGTTGCACGAGACCCCTCTACACGGCTATGAGCTGCGTAAACGGCTCAACGCCCTGCTCGGTATGTTCCGGGCGTTCTCCTACGGCTCGCTCTACCCGTGCCTCCGCCAGTTGCTCACCGACGGACTGATCGTCGAAGACGGCGACGCCGCCGCGGCCACCACGGCCACCGACAGCGCCATCGTGCTCCCCGGCCGCCGTTCGAAGATCGTCTACAAGCTGACCGCGGAGGGCAAGGAACGCCTGCAGGAGCTCCTCACCCAGGCGGGCCCTTCCGCCTGGGAGGACGAGAGCTTCGGCGTGCACTTCGCCTTCTTCAGGCACACCGAGGCCGAGGTGCGCCTGCGCATTCTCGAGGGCCGCCGCAGCCGGCTTGAGGAACGTCTGGACAGCGTGCGCACGGCACTCGCCCGTACGCGCGAGCGGCTGGACAGCTACACCCTTGAGCTTCAGCGTCACGGCCTGGAGTCGGTCGAACGCGAAGTGCGCTGGTTGAATGAGCTGATCGCCACCGAACGGCAGGCATCGCCGCCGGAGGGGGAGCGGCGACCCGCGCGAGAGGAGACGTCCAGGGCGCCCGCGCCAGGGACGGGCACGACGGGGCGGCACGCCACCCCGGAAGAAAACTGACCATTGAGAAGAACAAAAAGGGGAGCGAGTGCCATGGGTTCGGTGCGCGTAGCCATTGTCGGTGTAGGCAACTGCGCCACGTCGCTCATTCAGGGCGTGCACTACTACCGGGACGCCGACCCCGGTATGCGGGTGCCGGGCCTGATGCACGTCAAGTTCGGCGATTATCACATCGGTGACGTGGAGTTCGTCGCGGCGTTCGACGTGGACGCCAAGAAGGTCGGACGTGACCTGTCCGAGGCGATCGTCGCCTCGGAGAACAACACGATCAAGATCTGCGACGTGCCGCCGCTCGGCATCACGGTGCAGCGTGGCCCCACCCTCGACGGCCTTGGCGAGTACTACCGGGAGATGGTCGAGGAGTCCGACGAGGCTCCGGTCGACGTCGTGCAGGTCCTCAAGGACAGCAAGGTGGACGTCCTCGTCTCCTACCTGCCGGTGGGCTCGGAGGAGGCCGACCGCTTCTACGCGCAGTGCGCCCTCGACGCGAAGGTCGCGTTCGTCAACGCGCTCCCGGTGTTCATCGCCTCCGACCCCACGTGGGCGCAGAAGTTCGTCGACGCGGGCGTCCCGATCGTCGGCGACGACATCAAGTCCCAGGTCGGTGCGACCATCACGCACCGCGTGATGGCGAAGCTGTTCGAGGACCGCGGCGTCGAGTTGCTCCGCACCTACCAGCTGAACTTCGGCGGCAACATGGACTTCATGAACATGCTGGAGCGCAAGCGCCTGCAGTCCAAGAAGATCTCCAAGACCCAGGCGGTCACCTCGCAGATCCCGCACGAGATGCAGAAGGCCGACGTGCACATCGGCCCTTCCGACCACGTGCCGTGGCTCGACGACCGCAAGTGGGCGTACGTGCGCCTGGAGGGCAGGTCCTTCGGCGACACTCCCCTCAACCTGGAGTACAAGCTGGAGGTATGGGACTCCCCCAACTCCGCCGGCATCATCATCGACGCGGTGCGCGCCGCCAAGATCGCTCTTGACCGGGGCATCGCCGGGCCGATCCTGTCCGCCTCCTCCTACTTCATGAAGTCGCCGCCGGAGCAGTACTCCGACGACGAGGCGCGCGAGTACGTGGAGAAGTTCATCCGCGGCGAGGTCGAGCGCTGACCTTCCCGAGCCTTCCGGCATCGAACGGCGAGAGCCCTCGGCCCATGTGGGCCGAGGGCTCTCGCCGTTGGACGACCGCCGGTGTGAGAGGCACCCACACCGGCGGAACGGAAGGTCTCGATGGGAGGCGGGTTGGAGGCCGGCGCGTCAGCGGGCGGCGGGCGGGAGGTCGGCGGGGTCCGCGGCCCCCCAGGCGAGCGGGTCGGCGCCGAGCTCGACCAGCTGGGGAACCTGTTCGCGGCACCAGGGGGAGATCGCCAGGCGATCGCCGAGCACCCCGTCGGTGAACTCCTTCCACGGCATCCAGCGGACGTCGTCGACCTCGTCGGGGTTCGGCGAGGCCTCCGCGGTCACGAGCACCCGGTAGACCGGGCACAGCTCCCGCTCGACGATGCCGTTGTCCATGACCGCCCGGTAGGAGAAGCGCGGCAGGAGGAGGTCGACCCGGTCGGCCGCGAGGCCGAGCTCGTGGGAGAGCCTGCGGGTCACCGCCTCGGCGAGCGGCTCCCCGGGTAGGGGGTGGCCGCAGCAGCTGTTGGTCCACACCCCCGGCCAGGTCGTCTTGTGCAGGGCGCGGCGGGAGAGCAGGACCCGCCCCTGCTCGTCGAACACGTAACTGGAGAAGGCCAGGTGGAGGGGAGTGTCGAGACCGTGCACCGTGGCCTTCGCCGCCGTGCCGATCGCGTTTCCCTCTGTGTCGACGAGCACAACGTGTTCATCAGGTGTCACTCGAACGAGGGTACGTGATCATGTTGGTTTACCGCGCCCCCTAAGCGATACGTAGGCAAAGGTGGTAAATGCCCGCTAACACAATCAGGGAGGTTCCCGATGCCCGTCCAGGCCGCCCACGCATAGGCTGAGCGCGTGTCATTTGCATCCGATCTACGCGTGGTCCTGGAAGGTCGGGACTTCCGGAGGCTGTACGCGACCCGCCTGGTCTCGCAGTTCTCCGACGGGATCTTCCAGTTCGCCGTGGCCGGATTCGCGTTCTTCAGCCCGGAGAAGAGCACGAGCGCGGTGGAGATCGCCGCGGGGCTCGCCGTGCTGCTGCTGCCGTACTCGATCCTGGGACCCTTCGTCGGGGTGTTCATCGACCGCTGGTCGCGGCGGCAGATCCTCGTCATCGCGCCGATGGTCCGCGGGGCGCTGCTGCTCGTGGCGGCGGCACTCGTCGCCGCGAACGCCCCCGACGGCATCTTCTACGTCGCCGCGCTCGGCGTCCTCGGGGTGAACCGCTTCTTCCTCGCCGCGCTGGGGGCCTCACTCCCGCACGTCGTGCCCGCCGACCGGCTGATGGTGGCCAACGCGGTCACCCCGACCTCGGGCACCGTGCTCACCTTCGTGGGCATAGGCGCCGGATACCTGCTCCGGGCGGTCTTCGGCTCCGGCCACCCGGGTACGGCCGTGCTGCTCGTCGTCTCCGGTCTCGTCTTCGGGCTCAGCGCGCTCATCGCCATGACCATGGGAAGGCGTCTGCTCGGTCCCGCCGACGACCCCGACCGGCCGCAGGCCCGCGAGGCCGTACGCCACGTGCTGACCGGTCTGGCCGACGGCGCGAGGCACCTCGTCCGGCACCGGGCCGCGGCGGCGGCAATGGGCGCGATGGCCACCCACCGGTTCATGTACGGCATGTGCACCGCGATGCTCGTGCTGCTGTCGCGCTACTACTTCGCGGAGAACGCCGAGGACGCGTTGAACGCGGTCTCCGTCGTGGTCGCCACCTCGGGGGTCGGCTACTTCCTGGCCATCCTGGTCACGCCGTGGGCCACCGAGCGCTTCACCATCGAACGATGGGTCCCGGCCATGCTGATCACCTCCGGGGTGCTGACGCTCGCGTTCTGCGCGGCGTTCCAGCAGTGGGGGTTCGCGGCCGCGGGATTCGTCCTCGGCATCGCCGGGCAGAGCATCAAGATCTGCGCCGACACCGCCGTCCAGCGGGATCTCCAGGACGCCTACCTCGGCCGGGCCTTCTCCATCTACGACATGCTCTTCAACGGCAGCTACGTGCTGGCCGCGGCACTGGCGGCGGCACTGCTGCCGCCGGACGGCAGGTCGCTGCTCGTGCTGGTGCTCATCGCCACCGGATACGTCGCGGGCGCGGTGATCTACCGGGTCGTCACACCGGCCCGGGTGGCCCAACCGCTGCCGTCGCAGCCCTCGCAGTGAGCGGGCGTCGTCGCCCCCGTACCCTTCACGACGACCGCACCACCGCCACCGTCGGGCCCCTCACGACGACCGGGCGGCCGCCGCCGCCCTCACACCGGTCACAGTGAGCGGGCCGCCGCCGTCATCGCCGTCGTGACCCTCTCCAGGTCGTCGTCGCCGATCGAGTAGGGCGGCATGGCGTAGATCAGCCGCCCGAACGGGCGGAGCCAGACGCCGTGCCGCATGACGAGGTCCTGGACGGCGGGGACGTCGACGGGCTCGCGGGCCTCGATCACCCCGATCGCGCCGAGGACCCGCACGTCCCTCACCCCGGCCGCCCCCGAGGCCCCTTTCAGGCCCGCCAGGAGACCGGCCTCGATCCGGCCGACCTCCTCGCGCCACGGGCGCTCCCGCAGGAGCTCCAGTGAGGCGCTCGCGACGGCCGCGGCCAGCGGGTTGCCCATGAAGGTCGGCCCGTGCATCAGCACCCCGACGCCCCTCGCCACCCGTTCGGTGCACAGCGTCGCGGCCAGCGACATGTAGCCGCCGGTCAGGGCCTTGCCCAGGCACATGATGTCGGGCCTGATCCCGGCGTGGTCGCAGCCGAACAGCTCCCCGGTCCTGCCGAACCCGGTGGCGATCTCGTCGGCGATCAGCAGGACGCCGTGCTCGTCGGCGAGCTCGCGGAGCAGCCGCAGGTAGGCCGGGTGGTAGAAGTGCATGCCGCCCGCCCCCTGGACGACCGGCTCCACGATGATCGCGGCCAGCTCGTGGGCGTGCCGGGCGACCAGGTCCGACAGCCGTGCCGCGTAACCCTCGTCGTACTCGCGCGGCGGCCGGTCGGCGAACACGTGCTCGGGCAGCACACCGGAGAACAGGTGGTGCATGCCGTTGACCGGGTCGCAGACCGACATCGCCCCGAAGGTGTCGCCGTGGTAGCCGCCCCTCACCGTGAGCAGCCGTCCCCTGCCGGTGAACTGGAACGCCATCTTGATCGCGACCTCGACGGCGACCGACCCGGAATCGGCGAGGAACACCCTCGGCAGCCCGGTCATGGAGGCGAGCGTGGCGGCCAGCCGTACGGCGGGCTCGTGGGTGAGCCCGCCGAACATGACGTGCGCCATGTCCTCCAGCTGGTCCTTCAGCGCCCGGTTGAGCCGGGGGTGGTTGTAGCCGTGGATCGCCGCCCACCAGGACGACATGCCGTCGACCAGCTCGTGCCCGTCGGCGAGGGTGATCCGCACCCCGTCCGCGCGGGAGACCACGTGCGGCGCCACCGGCTGGGGCGCGGCCGCGTAGGGGTGCCACACGTGCTCCCGGTCGAGCAGGGCGATCCCGGCCCCGTCGAGACCGTCGAGGCCGCCGCGATCGGCCCGCGGACCGGAAGCGTCAAGGGCGTCACCACCGGGACGGGAACCGGGGGTGACATGATCGTCCGGCTCAGGGGCGCCGTTCAGAGCCCACCTCGCTCATTCCTCCCGCGCCACCGGCCTCGTCGGCCCGCGCCCACTCCCGGAGGGCGTCCGCGGCGGCCTCCTTGCCGATGACACCCCTGTCGAGGCGCATCTCCAGCAGGAACCTGTAGGCGCGGCCCACGACAGGACCCGGCGGAACGCCGAGGAGCTCCTGGATCTCGTTGCCGTCGAGCTCGGGGCGGATCTTGCCGAGCTCCTCCTCCTCGGCCAGCCGGGCGATGCGCTCCTCCAGCTGGTCGTAGGTCTGCGACAGGGCCAGCGCCTTGCGCCGGTTGCGGGTGGTGCAGTCGGCGCGGGTCAGCCTGTGCAGGCGCTCCAGCAGGTGTCCGGCGTCGCGGACGTAGCGGCGCACGGCCGAGTCGGTCCACTCGCCCGTGCCGTACCCGTGGAAACGCAGGTGCAGCTCCACCAGGCGGGAGACGTCGGCCACCACGTCCTTGGGGAACTTCAGCTCCGTCATGCGCTTTCTGGCGAGCTGGGCCCCGACCACCTCGTGGTGGTGGAAGGAGACCCTGCCGCCGGGCTCGTGGCGGCGGGTCTTCGGCTTGCCCACGTCGTGCAGGAGCGCGGCCCAGCGCAGGATCTGGTCGGGGCCGTTCTCCTCAAGGTCGATCGCCTGCTCCAGCACGATCAGCGAGTGCTCGTAGACGTCCTTGTGCCGATGGTGCTCGTCGATCTCCAGGCGGAGCTTCGGCAGCTCGGGCAGCACGTGGGCGGCGAGCCCCGACTCGACGAGGAGCCGCAGGCCCTCGCGGGGGTGGTCACCGCCGATGAGCTTGTCCAGCTCGTCGCGGATGCGCTCGGCGGAGACGATGTCGATCCTGTCGGCCATCGCGCCCATCGCGGCGAGCGCCGCCGGATCGACGGAGAAGCCGAGCTGGCTGGCGAACCTCGCGGCGCGGAGCATCCGCAGCGGGTCGTCGCCGAAGGAGCGCTCGGGAGGGCCCGGGGTGCGCAGCACCTTGGCGTGCAGATCGTCGAGGCCGCCGTGCGGGTCGACGAACTCGCGGGACGGCAGGCGCAGCGCCATCGCGTTGACCGCGAAGTCGCGCCGGGCCAGGTCGCCCTCCAGCGTGTCGCCGTAGGCCACGTCGGGCTTGCGCGACTTGGGGTCGTACGACTCGCTGCGATAGGTCGTGATCTCCAGCAGCCACCCGCCCTTGCGGACGCCGACGGTGCCGAAGTCGATGCCGATCGTCCAGATGGAGTCGGCCCAGTCCCGGACGAGCTCCAGGACGGTCTCCGGCCTCGCGTCCGTGGTCAGGTCGAGGTCGTTGCCGATCCTCGCGAGGAAGACATCGCGGACGGAGCCGCCGACGAGGGCGATCTGGTAGCCCCTGGCCGCGAAAAGCTCGCCGAGCTCGTCCGCCACGGGTGCGATCTTCCGGAACAGCTCGCTCATGCCGTGGCGCTGGCTCTGGGTCAGATTTGAAAGGGACAAGCCGGGTAGGTCCTTCGGTTACGGAACATGTTCCCTGCGGGGATACACCTGAAGCGATCACCAGGTTACGGTCGGTCAGGAAACCTCGGGGACTGTGCGTCGAGGCAAGGAGCACACATGAAGGATGCGCTCGCGATCCACCGCTGGCTCCTCGCACACCAGGTCCATCATGAGATCGTACGCCTTCCGCGCGCGATGACATGTTCGGACGAACTCCCCGAGGTGCTGTCGGTGAGCCCTGAGATATGCGTGGGGGTCGCGGTTTTCGAGGTCACGACACGACTCGGCCGCGATCCCGTGGCGGTCGTCACCTCCGTCGGCTCCCCGCCGCGCCCCGGCGTGGTCGGCGGCATCCTGGGGGCGAGAAGGGTGCGGGTGGCTCCGGCCTTCACCGTCAACTCCGCCACCGACTACGCCTCGGGACTGGTGTGCCCGCTGCTGTTGCCCGACACGCTCACCGTGCTGGTGGACGAGCGACTCACCCACGGCGCCACACTCGTTTACGTGCCCACCGGAGAGCGCAGGACGGCACTCCAGATCCGGGCGGACCACCTGCTCACACTGGTGTCAGGAAAGATCGTCGATCTGACCCGGCAGGGCTCCCGCGGTGAGCCGGCGATCTTTCCGCTCGCCGGTTAGGCGCCGGTTAGGCCATAGCATTACCGGCGTGCGCCGTACTCGACCCCTGGCCGGCACGTGATCCGCAAAGCCGCGCTGCTCGCCCTGTTCGTCACCACGCTGCTCGTTCCCGCGGCCGTGGTCGTTCCGGGTATGGCGAGCGCCCGGACGACCTCGGCGAGCCGGGCGGGCCTTCAGGTCGTGATGGAGGCGATCGGTCCCGACGCCCCCCGTGACCCGACCACCGAGATCAAACTGTCGGGCTCCCTGGTCAACTCGGGCGCCGAACCCATGAGCGGGCTGCGCATCCGGATGCACTTCTCGCCGCAGCCGTTCGCCAGGCGCGCCGACATGGAGGCGTACCTGGCCGGGCAGACCCTCCCGAGCTCGTGGTGCTGCGAGAGTTTCGTCCAGGCGTCGATCGCGCCCTCGGGCAAGCTGCCGTGGCAGTTCGCCTTCACGCCGCAGGAGCTGAAGTTCTCCGGCTTCGGCGTCTATCCGATCATGGTCGAGGTGCGCGACGCCTTCGGGCAGCAGGTCTCCACCCTGCGGACCATGGTGACCTACATGCCCAGGGAGACCAGGGTGCCCCGCACCCGGCTCGCCATGGTGCTGCCCATCGTCGACCAGCCGCGCCGGTCGGAGGACTCCGTCTTCGCCGACGGGAACCTGCCCGCGGCGATGGCCCCCGGCAAGCGCCTGGGCGACCTTCTCAAGATCGCCCAGGGCACCTCGTCCGCCAAGGGCCTCACCTGGATCGTCGACCCCGCCCTGCTCGACGACGCGCGGGCGATGGGCGAGCCGCACACGGTCAGGGTCAAGGACCGCGGCCAGCGGCGCCCCGCGGCCCCCGAGGCCGCCCGGTGGCTGAGCGACTTCCGTGAGGCCGTCGCCGACCAACCGGTGGTCGCCACCCCCTACGCCGACCCCGACGTCGTGGCGCTCGCCCACAACGGTTTCGACGACGCCACCCGGACCGGGATCTCGGCGGCCGGGATCGTCGCCAGGGAGACCCTCGGCCGCGACGTGATCACCAACGTGAACTGGCCGGTGGGCGGCCTGATCGACTACGACGGGCTTGACCTGCTCGCCACCGGCGGCGTCGACACCGTGCTGCTGAACGTGCTGAACCTGCCGCCGACGACGCCCCCGGTCACCACCCCCGACGCCTCGGCGACCCTGGAGAGCGTGAACGGCCCGCTCACCGCCCTCGTCGCCGACGCGACGCTGAGCGAGACCGTCGGCGCCGACACCTCCACCCCCGGCGCGGCGCTGACGAACCGCCAGCGGTTCATCGCGGAGACGGCGATGATCAGCTCGGAGGCCGTCACCACCGCCAGAACGGTGATCGCCGTCCCGCACCGCCGCTGGGACCCCGATCCCGCCTACGTCACCGACCTGGTCGAGACGGCCGCCGCCCTGCCCTGGCTGGCACCCGTCACGCTCGACACGATCAAGCGCGGCAAGGGCGCTCCGGTCCCCAGGTCCGGCCTGACCTACACCGACGCCGACCGCAAGCTGGAGCTTCCCAAGCAGTACATGACGGGCGTCAGGAAGGTCGGCGCCCGCGCCGACCTGACCTCCGCGATCACCACCGCCCAGGACCTCGACGTCTTCGACCTGGCGCTGCTGCGCCTGACCTCCTCGGCGTGGCGGGGCAGGACGGGCAACGCGACCCCGTACGTCCAGCAGGTCACGGGGGCGATCGACGGCCGGATCGCCATGGTCAACATCACCGGCAGCGAGCAGTCTCGGCTGCGCACCCTGGCCGGCAGCAACGGCGACGTGCCGATCAGCGTGCGCAACGATCTGAGCGGCGAGGCCAGCCGGATCGCGGTCCGGCTCAGGGTGACCTCCGACCAGCCGGATCTGCTCAAGATCGAGCCGTACGAGGACAAACTGGAGATCCTCGGCGGCCAGAACCAGACCATCCGGATCCCGATGACCTCGACCTCCACGGCCAGCGGCCAGACGACCGTGACGGTCCAGCTCACCACCGACGACGGCCGCAAGTACGGCAAGCCGGTCGAGCTGACCGTGCGGACCACCGGCTACACCGGGGTCGCCCTGGTGATCGTCGGAGCCGCCCTCGTGGTGATGCTTGCCGCCGTCGTCCTGCGCGTCCTGCGCCGCAGGGGAGGCCGCCGCCCCGCGGCCGCTCCCCCGCCCGAGCGCCTGCACGAGCCCGCCGGCACCGAGTCCTGAGCGCCTGGCGCTCCCAGCACGTAGCGGAGGAAAGCGCATGAGCAGGGTTCTGCGCGCGAGCGCGATCATGGCGGCGGGGACGATGGTCTCCCGCGTCACCGGCTTCGTCCGGACGGCGGTGCTCGCGGCGGCCATCGGCACCTTCGCGCTGGGCGACGCCTACAACGTCGCCTACACGATTCCCCTCATCCTGTTCGACCTGCTCATCGGCGGGATCCTGAGCAGCGTCGTGGTTCCGATGATCATCAGGCGGCAGAAGTCCGACCCCGACGGCGGCCGGGCCTACGAGCAGCGTCTGATGACGCTCGGGGTGATCACGCTCACCCTGCTGGCGTTGGTCGCGGTGATCCTCGCCGGACCGCTGATCAGCCTCTACAGCACCGACTGGGGGCCCAGGCAGACCGAGGTCGCGGTCAGGCTGGCGCAGTTCATCCTGCCGCAGATCGCCTTCTTCGGGATCGGCGCGATCGCCGGCGCGATCCTCAACACCCGCGACAGATTCGCCGCGCCGATGTGGGCACCGGTGCTGAACAACATCGTGATGATCGGCGTCGCGATCGTCTACTACGTGAAGCTGGGCGGGGCGGGCACCGACGTCGACACGATCGCCGACGCCGACCTGGCGCTGCTCGGGCTCGGCACCACGGCCGGCATCGTGGCGCAGTGCGCGGTGCTGGTCATCGCGCTGCACCGGGTGGGATTCCGCTTCCGGCCCAGGTTCGACCTGCGCAACGCCGGGCTCGGCGAGATGAGCAGGACCGCGGTCTGGACCTTCGCCTACGTGGGGATCAGCCAGCTGGGCTTCCTGATCACCACCAAGCTGGCGACCGGCGCGGGACAGCGTGCCCCCGGTGCGGGAAACGCCGCCTACTCCTACGCCTACCAGTTCTTCCAGCTCCCCTACGGGATCATCGCGGTCTCGGTGATCACCGCGATGCTGCCCAGGATGAGCCGGGGGGTGGCCGACGGCCAGCTCGACACGGTCCGCGAGGAGTTCGCATCCGGGGTGCGGCTGGTGTCGGTGCTGCTGGTGCCCGCCGGGCTGCTGCTGATGGTGCTCGGCCCCGCGGTGACCGTGCTGATCTTCTCGTGGGGCAACATGACCGTCGGCTCGGCGGTCTACATCGGCAACGTGCTGCAGGTCTTCGGGCTCGCGCTGGTGCCGTTCTCGATCTTCCAGCTCCTGCTGCGCGTCTTCTACTCCTTCGGCGACACCCGCACCCCGGCGTTCCTCGCCCTCGGCAACGTGGCGGTGAACGCCACGCTCAGCCTCGTGGCCTACTACACCCTGCCCGCCAGGTACATCGTGATGGGCCTCGCGCTCGCGTTCACCGTCGCCTACGTGGCCGGTGCCGCGATCGCCTGGACGATGGCCTCGCGCCGCGTGGGGGGCCTGGCGGGACGCACGGTGGCCGCCGGACTGTCCCGGATGTATCTCGCCGCCCTCCCGGCGGCCGCGTTCGCGCTCGGCGTGCTGTGGCTCACGCAGGAACTCACCGCGTTGGACGCGCTGAGTGCGGCCGTCATGCTGGCGGCGGGCGGCGGACTCGGTATGGTTCTTTACTTGGCGATCGCCCACCGGATGCGCATCCCCGAGGTGAGTTCGATCGTTGGAATGGTCGCAGGACGGGTAGGCCGGTAAGCCAAAGACTTGTCTTAAACGTCTGACAAGACGAACACGGGCGGAACCGGTGCGGGACTACCATGGTGCGACGCGTGTGGTGACATGCGGCTAATGGAAGCAGGAGGGCGTGGGCGGATCCACCCAGCATCATGTGATGTGTCTTGATGTGCTGACCGGGCATGGTGTTGTCGTGTTCTCAGGTACGGGGTCCTCGTGAGTTCCCCCGCCGTAGAGCCCGGCACCAAGCTGGCCGAGCGTTTCCGGCTCGAAGACCGCGTCCACGAGTCGGGCGGGGCCACCCTGTGGAAGGCCATCGACGAGGTGCTCGCCAGGCCCGTCGCCGTCCACACCTTCGATCCCGACTTCCCCCGCCTGAACGAGGTCGTCACGGCCGCCAGGGTGGCGAGCCGGCTCACCGACCCCCGTCTCACCCAGGTCTTCGACGCGACCGAGGACGACGGCCACTCCTACGTCGTCAGCGAGTGGGTGAGCGGCGAGTCCTTCGGCGACATGATCGCGGGCGGGCCCCTCGACCCCGAGCGGGCCGCCGCGATGGTCGCCGAGGCCGCGGAGGCCCTGGCGCACGCGCACGAGGCGAACCTCGCCCATCTCTGCCTCACCCCCGAGCACCTGGTCTGGACGGCGGGCAGCACGGTCAAACTGCTCGGCCTGGGAGTCGACGCCGTCCTGGACGACGTGATGAGCGACGACCCCGCCCGCGAGGACGCCGAGGGACTCGGCCGCCTGCTGTACGCCGGGCTGACCGGCCACTGGCCGGGCGACGAGCGAAGCAGCGGCGGCCTGCCCGTCGCGCCCGTGACCGACGGGCACTTCTGCACACCGCGCCAGGTCACCGCGGGCGTTCCCGGCTACCTGGACGCCATCGTCTGCCGGGCGATACTGCCGGAGACCAGGCGCGGGCTCGAACCGCTGACCACGCCCGCCGAGGTCGCCGAGGCCCTGGCCTCGGTGTCGCGGCCCAGTCCCCTGCCGATGCCGACGCCGATGCCCATGACGGCGCTGCCGGTGGCGGCCTCGCGCTCCGAGGGGGTCGACACCGCGGCTCCCCAGCGCCACACACCGCCCTCGCAGCATCAGACCCAGCACCAGCACCAGCACCGCCCGATGCCCCGGCAGGGGGGCGGCATGGTCAACAAGGTCGCCATGACCGTCGTCGTGCTGCTGGTGATGGTCGCCGTCGGTCTGGGCGCCTGGACCCTCGGCCGCAGCATCGGCAACGCCGGCACCCCGGTGCCCGGCGAGGAGAGCACCACGCCCACGCCGACCGCGGCCGTCGAGATCCGCGAGGTGAAGCCCTCCTCGGTCACCGGCTTCGACCCGCTGGGCGACAGGGAGGAGCGCGGCGAACTCGCCGGCTTCGCGATCGACGGTAAGGATTCCACCGACTGGCACTCCGAGTCGTACGACTCCGCCGACTTCGGCCGGCTCAAGACGGGTGTGGGCCTCCTGCTGGACATGGGCGAGAGCGTCCCGGTGAAGCAGGTGACGGTCGATTTCGGCGGCACCTCGGGAGGCACCGCCGAACTCAGGGTTGGCGACTCCCCGCAACTGGAGTCCCTCTCGGTCCTCCAGAAGGTCAACGGAGTCTCCGGTAAGAAGACGTTCACCGCGGAGGCCCCGAAGAAGGGCCGCTACGTGCTCGTCTGGTTCACCAAAATGCCCACCTACCAGGGGAAGTTCCGCGGGCAGGTGCAGGAGATCAAGGTCTTCGCGACCAAGTGACACTGCTCCGATTTGATCTGTTTTGCATGGCTTCTTGCAGATCATCGGAGAATTCGTGGCACCATCTATCCCGTAGAGGTGTTCTCCCCGGATCGGTATAGCAGGACTCTCCTTGTGAATTCCCCACCCGAGACCCCGCCAGCGGCGGACGAGCAGACGGCGAAGGCCCACGTGTCCGACGCCGACCTGCTCACCCGGCACATCGCCGGGGATCCGCACGCCTTCAGTGAAATAGTCAAGCGACATCGAGACCGCATGTGGGCGGTCGCCCTGCGCACGCTGGGCGACCCCGACGAGGCGGCCGACGCCGTTCAGGACGCCTTCGTCTCGGCCTATCGCAAGGCCGGGAGCTTTCGCGGCGAGGCGGCCGTGACCACGTGGCTGCACCGCATCGTGGTCAACGCCTGCCTCGACCGCATGCGCAGGAAATCGGTGCGCCCGGTGGCCGACGACGAGCTCGTCGAGGCCGCGGAGCGTGATACCCCGGTGCTCGACCAGACGGCCGAGCGCGAAGTGTCCATGGAGGTTTCCGCGGCACTGAAGCTGCTGCCCTCCGACCAGCGCGCCGCGCTGGTGCTCGTGGACATGATGGGCTACTCGATCGAAGACGCGGCCCAGGTGCTGGAGGTGCCGAGCGGCACGGTGAAGAGCCGGTGCGCGCGCGGAAGGGCGAAACTCGCCCCGATTCTTTCCCATTTACGGAACCGATCAGACCTGTCTCGCGTCTCATCCGCGAAGGGAGCAGAACTTCGTGACGGGTGATACGCACTACGACCTGGAGATCTTGGCCGAACTGGCCGAGGGACTCCTCGACGCCGCCACCGCCATGCGGGTACGCGAGCATCTCGCGATCTGCGACCCCTGTGGCGAAAGCCTCGCCGATCTCGCAGCGGTCCGTGAGGTCCTGGCGGCGACCCCCACACCGGCGATGCCGATGGGAGTCGCGCTGAGGATCGACCGCGCGCTGGCCGCCGAGGCGGAAAGCTTCCGTGGAGGTGGAGTGGGCCTGGTGGAAGCACCGGCCTGGGACGACATAATGCGCGACGCGCCGTGGGAGACGTCCTCTCCCGCACAACCGGCGCCATGGGAGACGACCCCTCACCGGGACCCGATCCCCGAAAAGGAGCCAGAGCTCGAACCGGCCGTGCGGCTGGGGGTCGTCGACGACGACGGCACCGTGGTCCCGGTGGTCCCCACCAGACGTCGCGGCGCGAACCGACGGCGCCGGTGGGCGATGCCCGCCACCGCCGCGGCGGGCGTGGCGGCGGCGGTGATCGGCGCGACCGCGCTGGCGACCGGGACGCTGTCGGCGTCCGGCCCGGACCGCGTTCCGCTGATCGCCAAATCCGCACCGACGGCGGACACGATCCAGTACACGCTGACCGACAGCAACTACAACTACACCGACGCCGAGCTCCGCGGCTCGCTGCTCGACTACATCGGCCCCGGGACCATCGTCGGAACGACCGACAACTCCGGGATCGACAAGTGCGTCCGGCAGATCTCGGCGCGGGTCGGCACGTCGCCCTTCGCCGTGGACCAGGGGTTCTACAACGGGCAGGAGGCCAACATCCTGCTCTTCTGGCAGAACAAGGCCAAGAACACGGTGCGCGTCCACGTCGTGGGTCCGCAGTGTGACGACGTGCGCAAGCCGGGTCTCGCGAGCTGGTGACCTGGAGGAGGCGGCCCCGGGGGACCTCGGCAGGCCGCGCGGAACGATCGGTGGGGAGACACACGGGGTGATCGGCGGCGGGTAATCCGCTCCCAGAACCCTCGCACCTTCTCCGTACCCTTCGTCTGCGCCCGGCATGGATTCGTCCGTGCCGGGCTTTCCCGTTCCACCGGCGGATCCGTCACCGCGCCCGGTGGGAATCAGCGGCGCCTAGGATCTGTTGACGCCGGTGGCAACGACAGAGGAGAGGCGCGAGCACTGATGGACGTCCGGAATGTGATCATCATCGGGTCGGGTCCCGCCGGTTACACGGCCGCCGTGTACTCCGCGCGTGCCGACCTCAACCCGCTGGTCTTCGAGGGCTCGGTCACCGCCGGTGGCGCCCTGATGAACACCACCGAGGTGGAGAACTTCCCCGGCTTCCCCGGTGGCATCATGGGCCCGGACCTGATGGACGGGATGCGCAAGCAGGCCGAGCGGTTCGGCGCCGAGCTGGTCGCCGACGACGTGATCGAGGTCGACCTGACCGTCACCCCGAAGGTCGTCAAGACCGCCACCGACACCTACTACGCCAAGTCCGTCATCCTCACGACGGGCTCGGGCTACCGCGAGCTGGGTGTGCCCAACGAGAAGCGCCTCTCCGGCCACGGCGTGTCGTGGTGTGCCACCTGTGACGGGTTCTTCTTCCGCGGCCAGGACATCGTGGTCGTCGGCGGCGGCGACACCGCGATGGAGGAGGCGATCTTCCTGACCCGGTTCGCCGCCTCGGTGACGGTGGTGCACCGTCGCGACGAGCTCCGCGCCAGCAAGATCATGCAGGACCGGGCGTTCGCGAACGAGAAGATCCGCTTCCTGTGGGACAGTGAGGTCGTCGACGTGCTGGGCGAGTCCAAGGTGAGCGGGGTGCGGGTGCGCAACCTCAAGACCGGCGCGGAGGCGGAGATCGCCGCCACCGGCCTGTTCGTCGCGATCGGGCACGACCCGCGCGTCGAGCTGGTCAAGGGCCAGGTGGACCTGGACGACGAGGGTTACATCAAGGTCGACTCGCCCTCGACCCGCACCAACCTGGACGGTGTGTTCGCCGCGGGCGACGTGGTCGACCACATCTACCGGCAGGCGATCACCGCCGCCGGCACCGGCGCCGCCGCCTCGCTCGACTCCGAGCGCTGGCTGACCGAGCACGAGAACGCGTAACCCCGGGCGGAAGAGAGCGACGGGCGGTGCCCGCACCGCCCGTCACCCCGTCCGTCAGGGCGGGCCTCAGGCGCCGTGAGCATCGTCATGGGTCGGCCGGGCTCTCGCCCGCCGGGCACACGTCGCGCACCGTCGAACGGCGCGTCGGGCGTGCGCCGGTCGCCATGCCGGTGATCCCAGCGGTATCGTCCTCGCCGCCGGGTCGGCGGAGAGGTGGAACGCGTGTCGGGCCGGTGCGAGACCCCCGGGGAGGGTTCTCCTCGGCGGGTGACCGGCGACGAAGCGGGAACACCCTCGCGGGCGACCGTGGGAACCCCCTTGTGCACGAGGGGGGAAAGTCAACAGCAGCAGTCCTCAGGCAAGAGCAAGAGGGAGAGCAGGAACCTTGGGCACCATCAAGCACGTGACCGACGCCAGCTTCGAGACCGACGTTCTCAAGAGCGACAAGCCCGTGATCGTCGATTTCTGGGCCGAGTGGTGCGGCCCGTGCCGCCAGGTCGCGCCCATTCTGGAGGAGATCGCCGGCGAGAACGCCGAGAAGCTGACCGTCGTCAAGCTGAACGTCGACGAAAATCCGGCAACGGCGACAAACTACGGCGTACTCCAGATTCCTACCCTGAACGTCTATAAGAACGGAGAGGTTGTGAAGCAGATCATCGGCGCCAAGCCGAAGGCCATGCTGCTTCGCGAGCTTGAGGGCATCATCTAGGCCCCCTGCGGTCGGCCGTCCCCCACGGCGTCCGGCCGTATCACCCGCTTCCGAGCGGCACACCCACCCACTGAAGGCCCCCCGTCTCACCACGGGGGGCCTTCACATGAGCGGGCACATGCGCGGGGCCTTCCCACCGCGCCGGGACGGGCCGACGGATCCGGGGACGGGTTCGGCCGGGGAGAAGAGGGGTTCGACCGACGCGTTCGACCTCGGATGTCCGGCCCCCGCGGGAAGGGCCGGTGCGGCTCCGGAGGGTCTCGGAAGGGTGCGTTCGGCCCCAGAGCGTGCCGTACGGGCTCCAGAAGGTCTCAGACGGGCCGTAGCGCCCTCTCGGGACTCATCGACCCGAGGAGCCTCTCCAGTGCCACCTCGACGTCCTCACGCCACGAGACGGCGTTCTTGAGCTCCAGGCGGAGGCGGGGGAAGCGCAGATGCGGGCGCACCGTCTTGAACCCCACGGAGAGCAGGTAGTCGGCGGGCATCAGGCACGCACCCGGCTGCTCCCACTTCAGATCGCCGAACGCCTCGATCGCACGCACCCCGCGCCGGGTCAGATCCTTGGCCACGCCCTGGACCAGCATCCGGCCCAGGCCGCCCCCGGAGAACTCCGGGATGATGTGCGCGGTCATCAGCAACAC
This sequence comes from Streptosporangium sp. NPDC000563, assembly GCF_040299985.1. Taxonomy (NCBI): domain Bacteria; kingdom Bacillati; phylum Actinomycetota; class Actinomycetes; order Streptosporangiales; family Streptosporangiaceae; genus Streptosporangium; species Streptosporangium sp. NPDC000563. The sequence continues at coordinate 514,197 of NZ_JBEPDA010000001.1, forward strand.
CGCGTCCGCGCTCACCGGCGAGGTCGGGAAGGCCACCGAGCGCGGCACGTAGTGCGGCGGCGCGTAGAGGACGAATCCGGCGGCCACCCCGTCCACGTAGACGATCTTTCCGCAGCTTCCCCACTCCAGCAGGGTCGAGGAGATCCAGGCCTCTTTCTCCAGTCCCGGGTCGCCGGCCTTCATCGCCCGGTCCGCGTTGACGGGATCGAGCTCCCAGAAGACGCACCGGCGACAGCGGCGCGGCAGGTCGTCGAGATTGTCGAGGGTGACGTTTGCCAGCCGACGCGACACCTGTTGGCCCCAATCCTGGCGAGACGAGTGCAAGCCATGGCGAAAAACGCGCGAAAACGGCGTCTCCAGCTGGCATCGTAGCCCAGTGCGGGTCCTGCTTTCAGGAGGTCCTCTCCCTACACGCAGACGAACTGCGACCCCTGACGTACGCTGGTTTCTCTGGTATGAGCGCTTTGTGTGCTCCACACAACCTAGGAGGTGGACCGTGCCCCAGAACCGTGATCACGGTCAGGCCGTCACCCCGGCCCAAGGTTCGCGCATCGACGCCTACGTCGACCGTTACGCGGCACGGGCAACCGGGATGGTCGCCTCCGAGGTACGAGCTCTCTTCTCCGTCGCGTCGAGGCCCGAGGTGGTCTCGCTCGCCGGCGGCATGCCGTACGTCACCGCCCTCCCGCTGGACGTGGTGGGGGAGCTGGTCGCCGACCTGATCGCCAAGCGCGGCCCCGTCGCGCTCCAGTACGGCTCGGGGCAGGGCGACCCGCACCTGCGCGAGCAGATCTGTGACGTCATGCGGCTGGAGGGGATCGAGGCCAACTCCAACGACGTCGTCGTGACCGTCGGCTCCCAGCAGGCCCTCGACCTCATCACCCGGATCTTCATCGACCCGGGTGACGTCGTGCTCGCCGAGGGACCCTCCTACGTCGGAGCCCTGGGCACGTTCTCCGCCTACCAGGCCAATGTCATCCACATCGCGATGGACAACGAGGGGATCATCCCCGAGTCGCTCGCCCAGACCGTCTACGCCCTGAAGAGCGCGGGCAATCGGATCAAGTTCCTCTACACGATCCCCACCTTCCAGAACCCGGCGGGCGTGACGCTCAGCGCCGAGCGCAGGCAGCGGGTCCTGGAGATCTGCCAGCGGGCCGACGTGCTGATCGTCGAGGACAACCCGTACGGCCTGCTCCGCTTCGACGGCGACCCCGTCCGGACGCTACGCGCCGACAACCCCGAGGGCGTCGTCTACCTCGGCTCGTTCTCCAAGACCCTCGCCCCCGGTTTCCGGGTCGGCTGGGCCCTCGCCCCGCACGCCATCCGCGAGAAGCTGGTGCTGGCGATGGAGTCCGCGGTCCTGTCGCACTCCTCCTTCACCCAGCTCGCCGTCGGCCAGTATCTGGCCACCCAGCCCTGGCGCGAGCAGATCAAGACGTTCGGGGAGCTCTACCGCGAGCGCCGCGACACCATGCTCTCCTCGCTGGAGGCCCTGATGCCCGACGGCGTCACCTGGACCCGCCCCGACGGCGGGTTCTTCGTCTGGGCCACCCTTCCCCAGGGACTCGACTCCAAGGCGCTCCTGCCCCGCGCGGTCGCGGAGCGGGTGGCCTTCGTGCCGGGCACCGGCTTCTTCGCCGACGGCGGCGGCGCGCGGCACATGCGGCTCTCCTACTGCTATCCCGAGCCCGACCGCATCCGCGAGGGCGTCCGCCGCCTGGCAGGGGTGATCGGGCAGGAGCTCCGTCTCCGCGACACCTTCGGGACCGGCTCGCCCACCGAACGCGTCGGCATCGACACCCCGGGACCCGACCTCGCGTAACCTCGCCCCCGTAAGGTGCCCCGTGCCACGGGGCACCTCCGGCATGAGTTCCTCCCCCTCGGTGCCGTACGGTGACTTCCTGCGCCGGTGCGCGGTGATCGATACCGATCCGTCGGGACGACCGCGCACGCGGGACGAGAGCGACAGGACAGGCTCGGAGCGGGCCATGACGAGAGGTATGTCGGATGAGTGACCTGGGCCATGTGCTCGTCCTGGCGGGCGGGCTCTCCTACGAGCGGGAGGTCTCGCTGCGATCGGGCCGGCGGGTGAGCGAGGTGCTGCGGGGAGCGGGCGTCTCCGTGGAGACCCGCGACACCGACGCGTCCCTGGTTCCCGCCGTGCTCGCGGACCCGCCGGACGCGGTCTTCGTCACCCTGCACGGCGGAGCGGGCGAGGACGGAGCCATCCGCTCGGTCCTCGAACTCCTCTCCGTCCCGTACGTCGGCGCCGGCCCCGACGCCTGCCGGGTCGCCTACGACAAGCCCACCGCCAAGACCGTCGTCCGCTCTGTCGGACTGCGCACCCCCGACTCGGTGACGCTGCCCAAGGAGACCTTCCACGACCTCGGCGCCTCCGCGGTGCTGGCCCGCATCGTGGACCATCTCGGCCTTCCCCTGTTCGTCAAGCCGTCCCGCGGCGGTTCGGCGCTCGGCGCGTCGATCGTCCGCAGCGCGGAGGATTTCCCCGCCGCCATGGTCGGCTGCTTCGCCTACGGCGACACCGCGCTGATCGAGCGCTGCATCGAGGGGGTCGAGGTCGCCGTCTCCGTGGTCGACCTCGGGGACGGGCCCGTGGCACTGCCCCCCGTGGAGATCGTCGCCGACGAGGGCGTGTACGACTACGCGGCCCGCTACACCGCCGGGCACACCGAGTTCTTCGCCCCGGCACGCCTCACGCCCGAGGTGTCGGCCGCATGTGCCGAGATGGCCGTGACCGCGCACACCGCCCTCGGTCTCCGGGACATCTCACGCACCGACCTGATCGTCGACGCGAACGGCCTGCCCTACTTCCTTGAGGTGAACGTCGCCCCGGGGATGACCGAGACGTCGCTCCTCCCCATGGCCGCCGAGGCCGCAGGGGAAGATCTCGGCACCCTCTGCCGGACCCTCCTGGAACAGGCCGTCATCCGCGGAGCCTGACCCTCCTTGCCCTGCCTCCTTGACGGGAGGCAGCCGGGGAAGGGCCTCTCTGTCTCGGAGTGAACGTCGCCCCGGGGATGACCGAGACGTCGCTCCTCCCCATGGCCGCCGAGGCCGCAGGGGAAGATCTCGGCACCCTCTGCCGAACCCTCCCGTAACAGGCGCCGTCACTCGCGGAGTTCCCTCCCGCGAGGGTCCTGCGGTGAGGGCCGCATGGTGAAATCAGGATTTCCCAGACGAAAGTCGAGCCGACGAGCGGGGCGAGCCCGGTAACGGACCGGGTTTGCCCATACGCTGACCGTGTGCTGACCTCCACCCCATTCCCCAAGAGATTCCCCAAGAGCTTCGCGAGCGACAACCACGCGGGCGTGCACCCTGCGGTTCTCACCGCCATCCTCAAAGCGAACACCGGAGACGCCCTCCCCTATGGGGGGGACGTCTGGACCACCGCTATGGAGGACGCCTTCCGCGCCGAGTTCGGCGCCCGCGCGACCGCATATCCCATGTTCAACGGCACCGGCGCCAACGTCGTAGGGCTCGGACTCGTACTCCGGGCGTACGACGCGGTGCTCTGCCCCACCACCGCCCACATCAACACCAACGAGTGCGGCGCCGCCGAACGCATGCTGGGTGCCAAGCTGGTCACCCTCCCCACGGACGACGGCAAGCTCTCCGTGAACGACATCCGTGGCCAACTGTCCGTGCTCGGGAACGAGCACCACTCCCAGCCCAGGGTCGTCTCCATCTCCCAGGTGACCGAGTGCGGCACCTGTTACACCGTCGACGAGATCGCGGAGCTCGCGGAGTTCGTCCACGAGCACGACCTCTTCCTGCACATGGACGGCGCCCGGCTCGCCAACGCGGCGGCCGAGCTCGGCTGCTCGCTCCGTTCCCTCACCACGGACGCGGGCGTGGACCTGCTCAGCTTCGGGGGTACCAAGAACGGGGCGATGGGGGCCGAGGCACTCGTGGTCCTCCGCCCGGAGCTGGACCCCGCCGCACTGTTCCTCCGCAAACAGGGGATGCAGCTCGCTTCCAAGATGCGCTTCGTCTCCGCCCAACTGACCGCCCTCCTCACCGAGGAGCTCTGGCGCGAGAACGCCGCCCACGCCAACGCGATGGCCCGCCGCCTCGCCAACGGCATCGCCGACCTTCCGGAGGTCTCGCTCCGCTACCCCGTGCAGTCCAACGCCGTCTTCCCCGTACTCCCCGAGAAGGCCATCGCGGAACTGCAGCAGCGCTATCTCTTCCATGTCTGGGACGCGGCGGAGAACGTGGTCCGCTGGGTCACGGCCTTCGACACCGCTCCCGAGCACGTCGACACCTTCGTCGCCGACATCCGTCTCGCCGTCCAAGAAGCCGTTGGCTTCTGAGGGGCGTTTGTTTTACGTGAAACAGCCTTCTCCCGGAAGGGGCGGCTGTTTCACGTGAAACACCGGTCGCCGTCCTGGTGGGCCGTCGTCCACACGCCACGGGTAAGGGCGTCTCGAACCTGGTCTCGTGCGCGATGCGCGTCCTGGCGAGCCGTCCACACGCCGCGGGTAAACCCCGCCATTGACGACGAGAGTTCGGCTCTCGGTGACAAGCCCGGCCTCCGGAGGACGAGAGTCCGGCTCTCGCTCCTCGTCGCCACTCCCGCCCTTCGGCCCTTCTCGGCGAGGCCCGTCGTCCCGCCCCCGAGCTCGGTTCGCATGGTCGCCCCTCTGTGTTTCACGTGAAACGGTGCCGCCTCATCACAGCGGCGGCTGGTACCGCTCCGGTCGGGCTGTCGCGGCGAGTCGGCCTTCGCAGGCCGCTCTCACCTCCCGGGGAAGCACCCCGAGAAAATCGAGGCTGTCGGGGGCATCCAGACTCCGGAATGGTGTCGGGGTGGATTCACCGAGTCGCCGAGTGCACCGCGGGACCGCTTCCCCACCTTCGCGGTGGGCGTACCTTCCCGGACTCACCTTCCCGAAGTCACCGCAACCGGTTCGCCCTCTCCGGCTCACCGTCCCGGAGCCACTGCCATCGGTTCGCTTTCCCAGGTCTCCGGGATCGGAGAGATCACCCTTCCATCGCCTGCAGCGACCCCGGAGCCATCGTGCCGATGATGCGCTCCAGATCGTCGATGGTCGCGAACTCCACCACGATGCGTCCCTTGCGGCGGCCGAAATCGACCTTCACGCGGGTCTCGAAGCGGTCGGAGAGACGGTCGGCCAGGTGCCGGAGGGCCGGCTCCTCGTCGGGCTTCGCCCGAGGAGCTCGCGGAGCGGGTGCCGGGGCCGCCTTGGCATCGCCCACGGCGACGATCTCCTCGACCGCGCGGACCGACAGCAGTTCGGCCGAGATCCGGTTGGCGAGATGTTCCTGGGCGGCGGGATCGTCCAGGCGGAGCAGGGCTCGGGCGTGGCCCGCGCTGATCGTTCCGGCCGCCACCTTGCGCTGCACCCCGGGCGGGAGCTTCAGCAGGCGCACCGTGTTGGTCACGTGCGAGCGGGAACGGCCGATGCGGGCGGCGAGCTGCTCGTGGGTGGCGCCGAAGTCGTCGAGCAGCTGCTGGTAGGCCGCCGCCTCCTCCAGGGCGTTGAGCTGCTCGCGCTGGAGGTTCTCGATGAGCGCGTCGAGCAGGAGCTTGTCCTCCTGGGTCTCCCGCACGATCGCAGGGATCTCGGAGAGCCCGGCGAGCTTGGAAGCGCGCCAGCGGCGCTCACCCATGATCAGCTCGTAGTGTCCCTCGCCCGTGGCGCGCACCACGATCGGCTGGAGCAGACCGACCTCGCCGATCGAAGTCGCCAGATCCTTCAGGGCGTCCTCGTCGAAGATGTCTCGCGGCTGACGTGGGTTGGGCGCGATGTCGTCGACGGGGATCTCAAGGAAGTAGGCGCCCTCGACCGGGGCGGGCCCCGGCCGCTCCGGTGTCACCGGCTCCGGGGCGACCATGGTCGCGGTCATCGACGCGGGTGGCTCCGCGACGACGGCCGGGCCCGTCGGGATGAGCGCCCCCAGCCCTCTGCCCAGCCCTCTCGGCTGCTTGCTCACTTGCCCCTCCCGAGACTCAAGGTGTCGCACTCACTGACAGGCCCGTGACCGCGGCCACGAGATTCCCGGCGCTCATACGGCCGCACCGCGATAAGCGATCTCGCGGGCGGCGTCCATGTAGGCCATCGCACCGCTGGAGCCCGGGTCGTACGTCATGACCGACTGACCGTAACTCGGCGCCTCGGAGACGCGCACGCTTCGGGGGATGAGGGTACTCAACACCGTCGCGCCGAAGTGGGAGCGAACCTCCTCGGCGACCTGGGAGGCGAGGCGGGTGCGTCCGTCGTACATCGTCATGAGGATGGTGGAGAGGTCGAGTGTGGGGTTCAGGTGCGCGCGGACCAGATCCACGTTTCTCAGCAACTGGCCAAGGCCTTCCAGCGCGTAGTACTCGCACTGGATGGGGATCAGCAGTTCGTTCGCGGCCATCAGCGCGTTGACCGTGAGCAGGCCGAGCGAGGGAGGGCAGTCAATGAGGATGTAGTCGAACTCGACGGCGTCGTACGCGGTCAGCGCGCGCTGCAGGCGGGCCTCACGGGCGACCATGGAGACCAGCTCGATCTCGGCTCCGGCGAGGTCGATGGTGGCGGGGGCACAGTAGAGGCCCGGCATGTCCGGAACCGCCTTCACGACCTCCGCGAGCGGCAGATCCTCCACGAGCACCTTGTACATGTCCGGTACGTCGCCACGGTGCTCGACCGCGAGAGCCGTCGAGGCGTTGCCCTGGGGGTCGAGGTCGACCACGAGCACCCGCTGGCCGTGCATGGACAGCGCCGCCGCCAGATTGACCGACGTGGTGGTCTTGCCGACGCCGCCCTTCTGGTTCGCGACGGTGAAAATCCGGGTTTTGGCAGGGCGCGGCCAGTCCCCATCCCGGACCCCGGTGGAGCCTCCGGGAGCGGTGGCGGTCTTCTGGGCCGATGTTTCACGTGAAACCACTGAGCTGAGTGCCTCTCGTACCAGCGGCGAGTCGCCGGGATTAAGGGGGGTCTGGGTCACGGTCGTCTTCCTTTCAACCGGCCTGACTACGGCACCGGGAGCCGGTGCCGGCCAGCCCAGACCGGAAAGCCGTCCATGGGGCAAAACGGCAGGAACCTCGGGCCAGCCGAGACCGCTCCTCGCGCTGGCGATCGCACTCGAATGGTCTTCCACTGGCCTCGTACTCGCTTTGCTCGGTCTATCTGGGGGCCTCGCGCTACCTGCCGCGCGAGGCACGATCCTTCCGGCGAGAGGTCTTCCGCGCTCCCTCGGGAGCTCGACCGGCGACCACTCGGATGAGAGTTGCGGGCGGCTCGACCTTACCGCGCCCAACCGATGCGAGCTCGGCGGTTTGCACCCCACTCGACCGTAATTGCGCCTCTGCGTCCGCCAACTCCTCAGCGGCACGCTCGCCCTTCATGGCCAGTAGCTCACCGCCCTCGCGCAGGAGGGGCAGTGACCATTTCAGCAGGCGGTCGAGCGGCGCCACCGCGCGGGCGGAGGCGACGTCGAACTCCCGCCTGCCCGCGAACTCCTCGGCCCGGCCGCGCAACACCTCGACGTTGCCGAGTTTCAGCGACTCCACGCACTCCTCCAGGAAGACCGTCCGGCGAAGGAGCGGCTCCAGGAGGGTGACGGTGATGTCGGGCCGCACGATCGCGAGGACCAGACCCGGCAGACCGGCACCGGAACCGATGTCGACCAGGCGTACGTCGGCGGGCACGACCTCGGCGATCACCGCACAGTTGAGCAGGTGGCGGTCCCAGATGCGCGGTACCTCCCGTGGGCCGAGCAGCCCGCGCACCACCCCGGGACCGGCCAACAGCTCCGCGAAGGCCTCCGCTCTCGCCCAGGCGTCGCCGGTGAACACCTCGCGCGCGACCTCGGGCGGTTCGGGGATCTGGTCACTCACTCGACGCTCACTCTTCCCTCGGAAAAATCGGGCTCAGGCCGGTCTCAAGGCTAATGGCCCGCCTCGGCATCGGGTGACGTCGCCACCGTGGGTTGGGGCATGCGTCACCAGAACGGGCGTCGGCACCGCGATGGATCGAGACGTGAGGTTACGAGAACGGATGACGTCGCCACCGTAGGTCAGGGTGTGACGCCACCAGAACAAGTGACTTCGCCACCTGGCGCAGGATGTGGAGTCACGAGAAAGGCCGCTGCCCCGGCGAAGCGGGAACAGCGGCCTTTTGCCGGCGCGTAGCTTCGCGCCAAAGGGTGCTAGGCGGGAAGGACCACCACGAAACGACGGGGCTCCTCGCCCTCGGACTCGCTGCGCAGGCCCGCCGCGGCGACGGCGTCATGCACGATCTTCCGCTCGAACGGGGTCATCGGCTGCAGCGACTTGGGCTCGCCGTTCCGCTTGACGTCCGCTGCGATCTTGGTGCCGAGCTCGCTCAGCTCGCTCCTGCGGCGGTCGCGGTAGCCGCCGATGTCGAGCATCAGGCGTGAGCGCTCACCCGTCTGGCGGTGGACCGCGAGGCGGGTCAGCTCCTGGATGGCCTCCAGCACCTCACCGTTGGGGCCGACCAGGTCGCCGCCCTTGATGTCGACGACCGACACCACGGCGCGATCGCCTTCGACATCCATGTCGATGTCACCGTCGATGTCGGCGATGTCGAGCAGACCCTCGACATAGTCCGCCGCGATCTCGCCTTCCTGCTCCAGGGCGGCGAGATCGGGAACCGCCTTCGCGGGCTCCTTCTCGGCCTCGGCCTCGGTCACGTCCGGCCACTCCTTCGTGCTGTCGGGATGAGACGTCAGGACTTCTTGCTGCCGGTCCGCTTACTGCGGGGCTGGCGGGTGGGCTGCTGCCGGATCACCTTGGTCTCCGGTACCGCAGGCGCCTCGGGCTCGGGAGCGGTCTTCTTGACCTTGCTCAGCAGGCTCGGCTTGGGCTCGGGAGTGGTGACGTTGCCCTTGGCGTCGACCACCGGGGAGGGGTTGCGGCTGTAGAACCAGTGCTGCTGGCCGAGGGTCCAGACGTTGGTGGTGACCCAGTAGAGGATCAGGCCGAGGGGGAAGTTCAGCGAGAAGATCGCGAACAGCGGCGAGACGTACATCAGGATCTTCTGCTGCTGCGCCATCGGGTTGTCCGGCATCTGGGCGATCGAGCGGGTCACGCTCTGCCGGACGGTGAGGAAGGTCGTCAGCGAGCTGACCGCCACGAAGATCGCGAGCACGACCTTGGTGATGATCGGGTCGGCGTCCAGCTGGACGATGTCGGCAGAGCTCGTGAAGAACGTCGCGGGGATGGGGGCGCCGAAGATGTGCGCGGCCCGGGCGCTGTCGACGAGGGTCTGCGTCATGCCGAACTTGGCGTGCCCGCCGGCCATGGCCTGCAGCACGGTGAACATCGAGATGAAGATCGGGAACTGCGCCAGGATCGGCAGACAGCCACCCAGCGGGTTGGCGCCCTGCCCCTGGTACAGCGCCATGACCTCCTGGTTCATGCGCTGCTTGTCGTTCTTGTACCGCTTGCGGATCTCCTGGACCTTGGGGGCCAGCTCCTGCATCTTCTTCGAGGAGCGCATCTGCTTGAGGAAGAGCGGGAAGATCAACAGTCGCATCAGCACGGTGAGCGTGATGATGGTCAGCGCCCAGTTGAGCCCGCTGTTCCTCGGAATGAAGGTGCTGTAGCCCTCGTGAATCCAGGTGATTACTTGGGCGACGGCTGTGTACAGCCAGTTCAGCCAGGACAGCTCCACCGAGCTAGCTCCCTTGCGTTTCGTCGGACCGGCCCGGGCGCGGGGGCACCGGGTCAAAGCCTCCGGGATGGAATGGGTGGCAACGCCCGATTCTCCGGATCGTCAACCATGTGCCGCGCAGCGCGCCGTGAACGGCCACGGCTTCGAGGCCGTAGGCACTGCACGAGGGGTGGAAGCGGCAACGGGGACCCAGCAGAGGGCTCACGAAGGCCCGGTAGAACCGGATCGGAGCCATCAGGATCCTGGCAGCCGGAGAAATTCCAGCGGTCTGCTGCGCCGTCATCATCGCCCATCCATGCGAGCCCCTGAGGGCTCCAGCCGCCTGAGTAAACGATCCAGCGCGACATCGAGTTCGGCGGCGATGCGCTCGCTTCGCGCGGACGCGGCCGGTGGATTGGCGCGTACCACCAGCAGGCTACCTCTCGGAAGCCGGTCGAGACGGTCTCGCATGAGGTGTCTCAACTGACGTTTGACGCGATTCCTGATGACCGCGCCTCCCACGGCACGGCTCACCACGAATCCCACCAGGGGGGGAGCATCCCTGTCAGAGCGCATGCCGAGGTGCGCGACCAGGGTGGGGCGGCCTACTCGGCTTCCCCTTCTGATCGCGCCGGCGAACTCGTCGCCCCGGCGCATGCGGGACCCTGACGGCAGCACGAGAGATCTTGTTCACCCTGGGCAGGTACGCCTGTCGCCCACCGGCAGCGATGCCGGTGGGCGACAGGCGCTACTGCCTCGGCCCGGCGAACGGGCGCAACGGATGCGTCAGGCGGAGATCTCGGCGCGGCCCTTGCGACGGCGAGCGGCAAGGATGGCGCGGCCGGCGCGGGTGCGCATGCGGAGCCGGAAGCCGTGGGTCTTCGCACGACGGCGGTTGTTCGGCTGGAAAGTACGCTTGCTCACGAGTGGGCTCCAGGCTCAAGACGCATCCCCAGCACATGGGGACGCTCGACAATGGCTGACCTGCCGGATGCGGGGCATGCGAAATAGCCGCCGCGTGACAAGCCGACCGTCGTACGTTACGGGTCAGGCGTGTCCCAGGTCAAACCAGAGGCTGTTTCCGAAGCACGCCCACACAGGTTATCCACGTTTCCACAGGCACGTTATCCACCGGCGCCTCGCCGTCCACAGGATGTGCGCTCCGTCCCCCTCGTACGCCACTAGGCTGTGGACAACGTCTTGTACACAGCTGTGGACAGGGCTACTGTCGGCCCTTCCAGACCCTCTCTCCGCTGCGAGGACGCGTCGGACCGCAGGTAACGGGCTGTGCACAGCCTGTGGATTCGATGTGGATTTCGTATGGCGCCCACGAAGGGGCCACGGGACTCCCGGCATGTGGACAACGACGAGATCCGGTGCGCCCGGCGGCCACCGTTGTGGATAAACAGATCGCGGTAGGCCAGCGGGGGCCGCGTCGGGAGGAGGGGAGCCGGACCATGGACGAAACGGACCTCAGCGCTGTCTGGGCGAGGGCTCTTGAGAACTCCCTGAACGAGAACGTCCCGTCCCAGCAGCGGGTCTGGCTCAACATGACCCGGCCCTTCGGCCTCATGAACGACACCGTGGTCCTCGCCGCCCCCACGGATTTCGCCAGAGATGTCCTGGAAAACAAACTTCGTCCGCTCATCAGCCAGGCGCTCTCCCAGGAGTTCGGCCGACCGATGCGGGTGGCGGTCATGGTCGACCCCAGCGCGGCGGGCCCCGAGTCAGGGCTCACCCCCCGCCAGGACACTTATCCCCAGGCCCAGCCGCAGGGTTATACACAGCTTGGCGGGGCCCAGCAAGGTTATGCACAACCCTCTCAGGGCCAGCACCACGGGGGTTCCGGGCCGCAGCACCCCTATCCGGGGGGCAACCAGGCCTCGCAGTCGTCCACCGACTATCCACAGGCACAGGCGTTCTCCTATCCGTACCAGCAGGGCGAGGAGCCGCCCCAGCCGTACCTCCCCGCGGAGCCCTCGCAGAGCTCCTCGCAGGGGGAGCAGAGCCCCGGATACGGCCGTGGTTACAACCCCCAGCCGTCCCCGCCCCGACCCGAGCCCGACTCCTTCGACCGCGGCGCGCCACCCGTGCCCGGCGCGGGCGGCGCCGGAGGGGTTCAGAACAGATGGGACGGGCGCGGGAGCAGGACGCAGGGCGAGCCGGCCCGGCTGAACCCGAAGTACACCTTCGAGACCTTCGTGATCGGCTCCAGCAACCGGTTCGCGCACGCGGCGGCGGTCGCGGTGGCCGAGGCGCCGGCCAAGGCGTACAACCCGCTGTTCATCTACGGTGACTCGGGCCTGGGCAAGACCCACCTGCTGCACGCGATCGGCCACTACGCCCAGAGCCTGTACGACGGCGCGCGGGTGAGGTACGTGAGCTCGGAGGAGTTCACCAACGACTTCATCAACTCCATCCGCGACCACAAGGCCGACAACTTCCGGGGCCGCTACCGGGCGGTGGACATCCTGCTGGTGGACGACATCCAGTTCCTGGAGGGCAAGGAGCAGACGCAGGAGGAGTTCTTCCACACCTTCAACACCCTGCACAACTCCAACAAGCAGATCGTCATCTCCAGCGACCGGGCGCCGAAACAGCTGGTCACGCTGGAAGACCGGCTGCGCAACCGGTTCGAGTGGGGTCTGATCACCGACGTCCAGCCGCCCGAGTTGGAGACCCGGATCGCGATCCTGCGCAAGAAGGCGATCCAGGAAGGGCTGGCCGCGCCGCCCGAGGTGCTGGAGTACATCGCGAGCCGCATCTCCACCAACATCCGCGAGCTGGAGGGCGCCCTGATCAGGGTGACCGCGTTCGCGAGCCTGAACCGGCAGTCGGTGGACCTGCAGCTCACCGAGGTCGTGCTCAAGGACCTGATCACCGAGGACGCGGGCTCCGAGATAACGGTCGCCACGATCATGGCCTCCACCGCCGCCTACTTCGGCCTGTCGATCGACGACCTGTGCGGCGGGTCGCGCTCGCGGGTCCTGGTCACCGCCCGCCAGATCGCCATGTATCTGTGCAGGGAGCTCACCGACATGTCGCTGCCGAAGATCGGCCAGCAGTTCGGCGGCCGCGACCACACCACGGTCATGCACGCCGACCGGAAGATCCGCTCCCTGATGGCCGAGCGACGCTCGATCTACAACCAGGTCAACGAGCTGACGACCCGGATCAAGCAGCAGTCCCGCAATGGATGATGAGGTTTTTCACCCCGTGATGCACAGGCTGTGGAAAACCTTGTGGATCAACGGTTCGCGCGGGCCCCGGGAGCTCGGAGGCGCCGAACCATGATCATCCGGAAACCCGCTGGTCCGAACGCTGTTCGGCGTCTGTGGACAACTCTGGGGAGAACCTGGGGACAACCTGGGGACAACTCGTGGATAACCTGGGGACGCCCTGTGGGGAGAGTTTTCCACAAGGACAAAACGACCTCCTACCCCGTGGATAACCTGGGGAAACCTCGTGGAAAACTTGGGGACAGAGGGCACCGAATCTGGGGACGGCCTGTGTGTACTCCGGAGTTCTCCCCAGCCCCAAGAGTTGTCCACAGCGGCCACCCACAACCCCGGTGGATGAAAAAACAGCACTTGACCTGCGGAAACAACGGCTTTCCACAGTATCCACAGCCCCTAATACGAAGGCCACTTGTATCTCTAACTAGGAAACCCAAGAGCCATAAGAGGGGTTCCGAGGGAGCGCGGGTGCGCGAGAGTGAACACTTCAACCCCAGGCACCGAGCGGATGGCGCTCGACACACAGGAGGCGGATCCACGTGATGTTCCGGGTCGACCGAGACGTGCTCGCTGAGGCGGTCGCATGGACGGCGCGCAGCCTGCCCGCGCGTCCCTCCGTGCCGGTGCTGGCCGGCATGCGTCTTGAGGTCACGGAGGACGGGCAGCTCAAGCTCTCGGGCTTCGACTACGAGGTCTCCGCGGAGGTGACCCTCGAACTGCAGACGGGCGAGGCGGGCGTGGTGCTCGTCTCGGGCAGGCTCCTGGCCGAGATCACCAGGGCGCTTCCCGCACAGCCTGTGGATCTCGTGGTGGAGGGCGCGAAGGCCGTCGTCACCTGTGGCAGCGCCCGCTTCACCCTGCTCACCATGCCTGTGGAGGACTATCCCTCCCTGCCCACCATGCCCCCCGCCGCGGGACGGATCGGCAGCGACGTGTTCGCCTCGGCCGTCGGCCAGGTCGCCGTGGCCGCGGGCAAGGACGACACCCTGCCGATGCTCACCGGCGTACGCGTGGAGATCGAGGGTGACACGGTCACCCTCGCGGCGACCGACCGCTACCGCCTCGCCGTACGCGAGCTGAAGTGGCAGCCGGGCCAGCCCGACTTCTCGGCCATCGCGATGATCCCCGGCAGGACCCTCGCCGACACGGCCAAGGCCCTGGGCGGCACCGGGGCCGAGGTCGAGATCGCGCTGAGCTCGGCCGGCGGCACCGGCGAGGGCATGATCGGCTTCTCCAGCGCGGGACGCCGCACCACCACCCGGCTGCTCGACCCCGAGTTCCCCAAGTACCGCTCACTGCTGCCGACGGAGTTCTCCGCCCGCGCCGAGCTGCCGACGGCCGCCTTCGTCGAGGCCGTCAAGCGCGTGGCCCTGGTCGCCGAGCGCAACACGCCCGTACGGCTGGCCTTCCGCGGCGACGAGGTCGTCCTGGAGGCGGGCAGCGGCGACGAGGCACAGGCGGTCGAGGTGCTCCCCGTCGACTTCGAGGGCGACGACATCAACATCGCCTTCAACCACCAGTTCCTGCTCGAAGGGCTCGGCGCGATCGACTCCGACGTGGCCCGCCTGCAGATGACCACGTCCACCAAGCCCGCCATCCTCACCGGGGGCAAACCCACGGACGACGGGAGTGCTCCCGACTACCGCTACCTGATCATGCCCATCCGCCTGTCCAGCTGATGCCCGCCCACCCGACGGGGGCCCGCGAAGGCCGGGCGCGGCGGATCCCTCCACAGGCCATGGGACGGACCGGGAAAAGGATCTCGCGGCGGCACCGGAGACCGGCGGGGAACGCGACCCAGGGGTGGACACGGCGGTGGACACGGTGACGGGTGGAGACTCGGGACCGTCCGGCGGGGCCGGAGGGGGAGCGACGTGGCTCAAGGCGTGCCTGAACGGCGCCAGGAGGCCCGGCGAGCACCCGGCCCTCCCCCTGAGCCCTCTGGAGCTCGCTGAGGCGGCCCGTGAGGCTCATGGGGCGGGTGCGGACGCCGTTCACATACATCCGCGCGACGAGGCGGGCAGCGAGTCGCTCAGCGCCGCGCACATCGGGGCGGCCGTGCGCGCCGTACGCGAGGCGTGCCCCGGTCTCCCCGTCGGGGTGAGCACAGGGCTGTGGATAACCGGCTGGGATGTGGACGCGCGGCGCGAGGCCGTGCGCGGCTGGGCCGGGCTCGCCCCGGGCGAGCTGCCGGACTTCGCGTCGGCGAACCTCTCCGAGCCCGGATTCGAGGCCCTGTGGCACGACCTGCGGCGGCTCGGCGTCGACGTGGAGGCGGGGGTCTGGTCGGTGGAGGACGCCGACGCCCTCGCCGCGACCGGCCTGGAGTGCGCGCGGGTGCTCGTCGAGATCATCGGCGGTTCCGCGGACACCGCCGTCCCACGGGCGCGTGCCATCCTGGTTCGTCTCGCCGAACTCGGCGTCCCAGGCCCGAGGCTGCTCCACGGGGAGGGGGACCCGACCTGGATTCTCCTGGACGAGGCGGGGCAGGCTGGACTCGCCACGCGTATCGGCCTGGAGGACGTTCTCCACAGCCCTGTGGGTGGCCCTGTCGGCGGGAACGCCGAGCTGGTAAGACTTGCGCGGGCGCGCTTGGCGTAGGTGAACACGAAACCCTGAAGGGGGTGCTCGTATGCAGATCGGCATGGTCGGGCTGGGCAAGATGGGCGGCAACATGGCTGAGCGCCTGCGCCGAGGAGGTCACGACGTCGTCGGATACGACCGTGATCCCGAGGTCAGCGACGTCGCCGATCTGGAGGAGCTCGTGGAGCGGCTCCAGGCGCCGCGCACCGTGTGGGTCATGGTGCCCTCCGGTGAGCCGACCAGGGCGACGGTCAGGGCACTCGGCGACCTGCTGTCACCCGGCGACACCCTCGTCGACGGCGGCAACTCGCACTACGTCGACGACCAGAAGCACGGCGCCGAGCTCTCTGCCAAGGGCATCGGTTTCGTCGACTGCGGCGTGAGCGGCGGCGTCTGGGGATTGCAGAACGGCTACGCGCTCATGGTCGGCGGCGACAAGGCCGAGGTGGAGCGGGTCATGCCGATCTTCGAGACCCTCAAGCCCGAGGGCGACGACGGTTTCGTCCACGCGGGCACGGTCGGCGCCGGCCACTTCGCCAAGATGGTCCACAACGGCATCGAGTACGGCATGATGCAGGCGTTCGCCGAGGGCTGGGAGCTGCTTCAGGCCTCCGACATCGTGACCGACGCGGCCGGCTCGTTCAAGAGCTGGCGGCAGGGCACCGTCATCCGCTCCTGGCTGCTGGACCTGATGGTCCGCGCGCTGGAGGAGGACCCGACCCTGGCCGAGCTGGAGGGCTACGCGCAGGACTCGGGCGAGGGCCGCTGGGCGGTGCAGGCCGCCGTGGAGCTGGCGGTCCCGCTGCCGGTCATCACCGCCGCCCTGTACGCCAGGTTCGCCTCCCGCCAGGACGACTCGCCGGCGATGAAGGTCGTCGCGGCCCTGCGCAACCAGTTCGGCGGCCACGCGGTCACCTCCAAGGCGGGCGCGACCGAGAAGGGCGCGGACTCCCCCGGCGCCGACGTCACGCCCCCCGTCGAGACGGCCGGATAGCCAGGCCGGCCCGGCATCGGCCCACCGCCGGTCCACCGCGGGCCCTCCGCAGGACCATCCTCGGTCCACCGTCTCCGGCGGCTCGCGCCACGACCTTTTTCACAGGGTGCGAGCCGTACGGGCACGGGAGGCCGCGGTGACGGACGAGGCCGACTAATCTTCCTGGGGTGCATGTCGCCCATCTCTCCCTCACCGACTTCCGGTCCTACGAGAACGTCGACCTCGGCATGGAGCCGGGGGTCACGGCCTTCGTCGGACCCAACGGCATGGGGAAGACCAACCTCGTCGAGGCGCTGGGTTACGTGGCGACGCAGGCCAGCCACCGCGTCGCCAACGACGGGCCGCTGGTCAGGCAGGGCGCGGCGCGGGCGGTCGTCCGCTCGTCGGTGGTACGCGACGACCGGCGCGCGCTGATCGAGCTGGAGATCAACCCGGGCAGGGCCAACCGGGCCAGGCTGAACCGTTCCCCGGTCCCCCGTCCCCGCGAGGTCGTCGGCCTGTTGCGCACGGTCCTGTTCGCCCCCGAGGACCTCGCCATGGTCAAGGGCGACCCCTCGGAGCGGCGCCGGTTCCTCGACGACCTCCTGGTGGCCAGGACGCCCAGGTTCGCGGGGGTGCGCGCCGACTACGACCGGGTGCTCAAGCAGCGCGGTGCCCTGCTGCGCACCGCCGCGCAGGCCAGGAGGGGCCGGGGCAGGAGCACGCGGCGGGCGGAGAGCGACGCGGCGTTCGCCGAGGCGGGGGCGGGAGACCCGCTGAGCACCCTGGAGGTCTGGGACGCCCACCTGGCCACGCACGGTGCCGAGCTGCTCGCGGCCAGGCTGGAGCTGGTCGAGACGCTGCGCCCGCTCGTCGCCGCCTCGTACGCCTCCCTCGCGCCGGACTCCGCGGCCGCCGCGCTGGAATACCGGGGCACCCTGGCCGCGGACGCCGGGACCGATCGCACCGAGCTGGCCAAACGGCTGCGCGCCGGCCTGCTGGAGGTCCGGGCCTCGGAGCTGGAACGCGGTGTCACCCTCGTCGGCCCGCACCGCGACGACCTGTTCCTCGGCCTGGGTGAGCTGCCCGCGCGCGGTTACGCCAGCCACGGCGAGTCGTGGTCGTTCGCGCTGGCGCTCAGACTGGCCGCCTACGACCTGCTCAGGGCCGACGGCGGCGATCCGGTCCTCATCCTCGACGACGTCTTCGCCGAGCTGGACAGCAGGCGCAGGCGCCGCCTGGCCGAGATGGTCGCCCCCGCCGAGCAGGTTCTGATCACCGCGGCGGTGTCCGACGACGTGCCCGCCGAGCTGGCCGGAGGCCGTTTCGACGTGACCGAGGGAGGCGTGGCCCGTGTCCGATGACGCAGGGGAGCGCGCGAGCGGCCCGGTGCCCGTGCCGCGGGCCCCGGAGCCGAGGGGGCGCGCGGCGGCGGGGGAAGGCCGGGAGCGGGGAGGCGGGAGCCGGGCGGCCGGGCCCGCCCCGGGTTCGCGAGGCCCGGCGGACCCGGTCGGTAAGGGCCCGGCGGGCTCGGCCGGTAAAGGCTCGGCGGACCCGGTCGGCAAAGGCCAGGCGGGCACGGGTGCGGACGGGGCGGCCGCCGGTTCCGCGAGGAGCGCGGCGGCCAAGGGGGCCGCGCTGGCGAGGGAGAAGCTCGCCCAGGCCAAGTCGGACGCCGCCAGACGGGGGCAGCTGCCCCGCCGAGAGCCGCGGCGCAGGGCGTCGGGGGCGCGCAGGGACGCCGGCGACCCCCAGCTCCTCGGCAGGGCGATCGCGGACCTGCTGTCGGACCGAGGCTGGGAGCAGCCCGCCGCGATCGGCGGCGTCTTCGGCCGCTGGTCCGAGATCGTCGGCGCCGACATGGCGGCCCACACCAAGCCGGAGACCTTCGCCGACGGCGAGGTCGTGGTGGTCGCCGACTCCACCGCATGGGCCACCCAGGTCCGTCTCCTGGCGAGGACCCTCGTCCGGAGGTTGAACGAGGAACTCGGGGACGGAACGGTACAAAAGGTAAAGGTTCGCGGCCCGCAGAACGGCCCCCGCTCCAGTGGCGGTCTGCGTGTCACCGGGAGCCGCGGTCCGGGCGACACGTACGGCTGACACGGGCCTGAAAAACGGATCAGCGGCTCTTCTGGCGCGACGAACCCCCTCCGCGTAGGGGGATGTCCAAGACGATGATCGTCGCGCGACAGGCCATTCCAGAGGCTGTCAATGCCACATGATGTGTTCTGAGCCGCTAGAATGAAATCGAATTCCGGACACGTCCGTTTGCGTGCCACCCCCCGGCGAGCATGTCGGCTCCCCTGGGTGAGCGCATCGGGGCATTCACGACGGTGACGGGCACGGCGGGGCTACATCTTGTCTCCCTGCCGCGTGTCCGCGGCAGGAGGATTTCGCACTTGTCCTACGACGCTAGCTCAATCACCGTTCTCGAAGGGCTTGAGGCGGTCCGTAAGCGCCCCGGTATGTACATCGGCTCGACCGGCGAGCGCGGTCTGCACCACCTCGTCTACGAGGTCGTCGACAACTCCGTCGACGAGGCCCTGGCCGGGCACGCCGACCGGATCGAGGTCACCCTGCTCGCCGACAACGGCGTTCGGGTCGTCGACAACGGCCGTGGCATCCCCGTCGGCATCGTCCCCGGTGAGAACCGTCCCGCGGTCGAGGTCGTCCTCACCGTGCTGCACGCGGGGGGCAAGTTCGACGACAAGTCGTACGCGGTCTCCGGCGGACTGCACGGCGTGGGTGTCTCCGTCGTCAACGCCCTGTCCAGCAAGCTCGACGTGGAGATCCGCACCGACGGGCACTACTGGCGGCAGAGTTATGTCGAGAGCAGGCCCACCGCGCCCCTGGCGAAGGGGGAGAAGACCGACTCGACCGGCACCTCGATCACCTTCTGGGCCGACGGGAGCATCTTCGAGACCACGACCTGGCACTTCGAGACCCTCGCGCGTCGCTTCCAGGAGATGGCCTTCCTCAACAAGGGCCTGACGATCTCGATCAGGGACGAGCGCCCCGATTTCGTCGACGGAGAGGAGGGGGAGCCCCGGGAGGTCACCTACCACTACGAGGGCGGCCTGTCCGACTTCGTCAAGCACCTCAACTCCAAGAAGGAGCCGGCCCACCTCTCGGTGATCGACTTCGAGGCGCAGGGCGAGGGCATCGCCGTCGAGATCGCGATGCAGTGGAACAACTCCTACAGCGAGTCGGTCTACACCTTCGCCAACACGATCAACACCGCCGAGGGCGGCACCCACGAGGAGGGCTTCCGCGCGGCGCTGACGTCCATCGTCAACCGCTACGCGCGCGAGCAGAAGTTCCTCAAGGAGGGCAAGGACGACAACCTCGCGGGAGAGGACATCCGCGAGGGGCTCACCGCGATCATCTCGGTGAAGCTGACAGACCCCCAGTTCGAGGGACAGACCAAGACGAAGCTGGGCAACACCGAGGCGAAGTCGTTCGTCCAGAAGGCCTGCAACGACCACCTGCGCGACTGGTTCGAGCGCAACCCCGGCGAGGCCAAGGACATCATCACGAAGTCCCTGCAGGCCTCCCGCGCCCGCCTCGCGGCCCGTCAGGCCCGCGACCTGACCCGGCGCAAGTCGCTGCTGGAGTCGGGCTCGGGGCTGCCGGGCAAGCTGGCCGACTGCCAGTGGAGCGATCCGGAGAAGTGCGAGCTGTACATCGTCGAGGGTGACTCGGCGGGCGGCTCGGCCAAGGGCGGCCGCGACTCCAAGTTCCAGGCGATCCTCCCGATCCGCGGCAAGATCCTCAACGTCGAGAAGGCCCGGATCGACAAGGTCCTGCAGAACAACGAGGTCCAGGCGCTGATCACCGCCATGGGCACGGGCGTGCACGACGAGTTCGACATCACCAAGCTCCGCTACCACAAGCTCATCCTGATGGCGGACGCCGACGTCGACGGCCAGCACATCACGACGCTGCTGCTCACCCTGCTGTTCCGCTTCATGCGGCCCCTGATCGAGGCCGGGCACGTCTACCTCTCCCAGCCGCCCCTCTACAAGATCAAGTGGGACAGGAAGGGCGAGGACGCCTCCTACGCCTACTCCGACCGCGAGCGTGACGCGGTCATCCAGGCCGGTATCGACGCGGGCAAGCCCGACCCCCGGCCGCGCGACAACGTGCAGCGCTTCAAGGGACTGGGCGAGATGAACGCGGGCCAGCTCTGGGAGACGACCATGAACCCCGACACCCGCCTTCTCCTCCAGGTCACCCTCGACGACGCGGCCCAGGCCGACGAGCTGTTCAGCGTGCTCATGGGTGAGGACGTCGAAGCCCGCCGTTCCTTCATCATTAGGAACGCCCGGGATGTCCGTTTCCTCGACGTGTAGCGGTAGCCGTACCAGAAAAGGATCCTGACCTGTGACGGAAGTCAACACTCCGCCCGGCCCTCCGACCGACCGCGTCGAGCCGGTCGACATCCAGTCCGAGATGCAGCGCAGCTACATGGACTACGCGATGTCGGTCATCGTCTCGCGCGCGCTGCCGGACGTCCGCGACGGCCTCAAGCCGGTGCACCGCCGCGTGCTGTACGCCATGTACGACGGCGGTTACCGGCCCGACCGCGGCTACTTCAAGTGCTCCCGCGTCGTCGGTGACGTCATGGGCTCCTACCACCCGCACGGCGACACGTCGATCTACGCGACCGTGGTGCGGATGGCGCAGCCCTGGTCGCTGCGCTACACGCTGGTCGACGGGCAGGGTAACTTCGGTTCCCCGGGCAACGACCCGCCGGCGGCGATGCGCTACACCGAGTGCAAGCTCGCGCCCATCGCGATGGAGATGCTGCGCGACATCGACAAGGACACCGTCGACGTCGTCCCCAACTACGACGGGCGCTCCCAGGAGCCCCTCGTCCTGCCCTCGCGCTTCCCCAACCTGCTGGTCAACGGCGCGGCGGGCATCGCGGTCGGCATGGCCACCAACATCCCGCCGCACAACCTGCGGGAGGTGGCGAGCGGTGTCGTCTGGTGCCTGCAGAATCCCGACGCCGACGACGAGGAGCTCCTCGAAGCACTGATCGCCCGCGTCAAGGGGCCCGACTTCCCCACCGGCGCGCTGATCGTGGGCAGGCGCGGCATCGACGACGCGTACCGCACCGGTCGCGGCTCGATCACCATGCGGGCGATCGTCGAGGTCGAGGAGGACGCCAAGGGCCGTCAGTGCCTCGTCGTCACCGAGCTTCCGTACCAGGTCAACCCGGACAACCTCGCGCTGACCATCGCCGAGGCGGTGAAGGACGGCAGGATCAGCGGCATCGCCGACGTCCGCGACGAGAGCTCCTCGCGGGTGGGCCAGCGTCTGGTGATCGTGCTCAAGCGCGACGCGGTCGCCAAGGTCGTGCTGAACAACCTCTTCAAGCACACCCAGCTGCAGACCACCTTCGGCGCCAACATGCTGGCCCTGGTCGACGGCGTGCCGCGCACGCTCAGGCTCGACCAGTTCGTCCGCCACTACGTGGCGCACCAGATCGACGTCGTGGTCCGCAGGACCCGATACCTTCTGCGCAAGGCCGAGGAGCGGGCCCACATCCTGCGCGCGCTGCTCAAGGCCCTGGAGCGGATGGACGAGGTCATCGCCCTGATCCGCCGGTCGCCCTCGGCGTCCGCGGCGCAGGGGGGCCTGATGGCGCTGCTGGAGATCGACGAGATCCAGGCGCAGGCCATCCTCGACATGCAGCTGCGCAAGCTGGCCGCCCTGGAGCGCCAGCAGATCACCGACGAGTACGACGCGCTGATGGCGCAGATCACCGAGTATCAGGCGATCCTCGCCTCGCCCGAGCGGCAGCGCTCGATCGTCCAGGAGGAGCTCACCGAGCTCACCGGGCGGTACGGCGACGACCGCAAGACCGAGATCATCGCCTATGAGGGCGACATGTCGATCGAGGACCTCCTCGCCGAGGAGGACATGGTCGTCACGATCACCCGCGGCGGCTACGCCAAGCGAACCAACACGGACCTTTACCGGGCGCAGAAGCGCGGCGGCAAGGGCGTGCGGGGCGCGCAGCTGCGCCAGGACGACATCGTCGACCACTTCTTCGTCACCACGACGCACCACTGGCTGCTGTTCTTCACCAACAAGGGCCGTGTTTACCGGGTCAAGGCGTACGAACTGCCCGACTCCGGCCGTGACGCGCGCGGGCAGCACCTGGCGAACCTGCTGGCCATGCAGCCGGACGAGGTCGTGATGGAGGTCCTCGACCTGCGCGACTACGAGGTCGCCCCGTACCTCGTGCTCGCCACCCGCAGCGGCCTGGTGAAGAAGACACGCCTTTCCGAGTACGACTCGCCGCGCACGGGTGGTCTCATCGCGATCAATTTGCGCGAAGATGACGAAGTGATCGCTGCCAGATTGGTATCGGAGGACGACGATCTCCTTCTCGTCTCGCGCGGCGCCCAGTCCATCCGCTTCACGGCGTCCGACGAGGCCATGCGCCCGATGGGCAGGGCGACGAGCGGCGTGATCGGCATGCGATTCCTCGACGGGGACGAGCTCCTCGCGATGAACCGGATCGCCGACGGCGACAACGTTCTGGTCGCGACCGAGGGCGGATACGCCAAGCGCACCCCTGTGGATCAGTACCCTCTTCAGGGAAGGGGCGGAAAGGGAGTCCTGACCGCCAAGATCGTAAGCGCCCGTGGCAAGCTGGTTGGCGCGGTCATGGTCAGACCCGAGGACGAGGTTTTCGCCATCACGTCCGCCGGAGGGGTTATCCGGACGAGTGCCGGGGAGATCAAGCAGTCTGGCCGCCAGACGATGGGGGTTCGGCTGATGAATCTGGCGGAGGGGGACAGCGTCGTGGCGCTGGCCCGCAATGCGGAGGCGCTGGAGACCGGGGAGAACCCGGTGACCGGGGAAAGCGCCGAGACGCAGGTGGAGACCGGTGAGAACGGGGAAGGGGAGAATCCGTGAATGCTCAGGGCAAGCCGGGATCGCGCCCCGCCTCCTCGTCGACACGCGATCAGGCGACGGAGAAGATGGACAAGATCGCTGGAACGAAGGACGTCGAGGCGGCCTCGTCACCGGTTAACGGTAGCGCGCCCGCGCCGGAGACCGATGGATCGGTATCCGACAATCGCAAGGGCAGGCCAAAAGTGACCACGACAGAGGACGGCAAGCAGGCCGACACCACGGTGCGGATCCGTCCAAGCGGATCTCCACCACCATCCGCGCCACCACAGTCCTCACATCCGCAGGGAGGGCAGCAGGGGCGTTCCTCCTCCGCGCCCTCGCCCGGGGGACAGCAGGGCCGTCCCCCGTCGGCCCCGCCGACGTCCCCAACCGGCGGGCAGCAAGGGCGTTCTCCGTCCGCCCCGTCATCGGGACAGCAGAGCCGGCCATCGACGGGCCAGCAGAACAACCGGGCCTCGTGGTCGCCCGGCAGCCTGTCGTCGCCCCAGGCCCCGGCCGACGCGGCCGACAGGAAGGCCGCGGACGTCGGCGGCCCGAGGTCGCCCCGCAAGGCGCACCTGGTGCTGCGCAGGGTCGAGCCGTGGTCGGCGATGAAGTTCAGCTTCGTCGTGTCGCTGGTCTGCTTCGTGGTGCTGTTCATCGCGGTCGCGGCCCTGTACATGGTGCTGTCCAGCCTCGGGGTGTTCGAGAACATCATCCAGACGGTCACCCAGCTCACGACGGCCGACGGCAACTCGACCAACGGCGTCGACATCGCCTCCTGGTTCGAGCCGGTCCGCATCCTGGGCTACACCGCCCTGATCGGCGCGGTGAACGTCGTGCTGATCACCGCTCTCGCCACCCTCGGCGCCGTGATCTACAACATCGCCTCCGACCTGGTCGGCGGTGTGGAGGTCACCTTCAGCGAGGCCGAGTAGTCGTAGTAGCGGTCCCGCCGAGTGTCCCCGCCCTCTTTCCGGGGCGGGGACATGGCGCGAGCAGGTGCCGAAACAGGGTAAGCTTTTCCCTGTTCGAGCGAACGGGTTCGTCTCCGCCAAACGGATACGGGACCGTTCGTCTGTGTGATGAGGGGCTATAGCTCAGACGGTTAGAGCGCTTCCCTGATAAGGAAGAGGTCCCAGGTTCAAGTCCTGGTAGCCCCACCCAGCTCAGAGGCCATTTCCCGGTAGGGAAGTGGCCTTTTTTGATCTTCCGAGTGACTAAGTGAGTGACTAGCGATCCTGCTTAGTGATCGAGTGGGTAGCATGATCAGGGACTACTGGGTTGAGTCTGGCTAGACACGGCCAGCCAGTCACCATCGTTTTGCTGCTGTTGTCCGCTATTGTCTGCCAGCATGCTTCCTCTGGGTTCGTCACCATCACGGAAGACAGGAACCCCACGGGAGGCAAGATGATCTCGTACACCAAGGAGCGACTGGTTGGTTGGTTCCGCGCTGCCGCGCAGGTAGGCGCAAATCTACTCGCCGGGTTGGCCGGAGGAGCGGCAGCGTCGGGCTGAGCCCAGTAGTCCATCTCACTCACCGCTGAAGATCCGATCCATTGCTTCGGCCCCGTCCAGCAGCACAGGGCGGAGCTGTTTCCGGTAGACCTTCTCGGTCACTACGGTCCCCTTGTGGCCAACCAAGCGGGAGATGTTCTCCAGTGCGACGCCGGAGTCCGAAAGCAGTGAGACGAAGCTGTGCCGCATCTCCCGAGGAGTCCACTCGTCCTCGTTGAGATCAGTCCTTTTGAGGATCACCCGGAAGGCCCGGCGAACGTTGGCCGCGTCCAACTCGGTCCCGTGCTTGCTCGCGAAGACGAGATCATTCTCTTGCCACAAGTCCCCTGCCTTCTCCCGTGCGAGCACTTGCCGCTCACGGTGCCCGCGCAGCGCGTCCACGCACAGCCTGGGGAGAGCGAGGGTTCGCCGGGACTTCTCAGTCTTGGTGTCTCCCCCGACCCGCACCGAGCGCCACACCATGATTGACGGAGGTACCGGAGGATCAGCGTTCGGCTGGCCGTCCAGGTCCACATGCGCCCAGGTGAGCGCCCGTAACTCCTCAGTTCTGGCGCCGATGAGGAGCGACACCACGATGTAGGCGTACAGGATCGCCCCCTCGGCGGCCTTGAGCACCGACGCCGCCTGGTCGAGCGTCAGCGACTTCGAGGGACGACCCTCCTGCCCCTTGGGGATCTCGCACAGCATCACCACGTTGCGCTTGACCTTGTCGCGGGCCTGAGCGCGGGCGATGGACCGCTTGAGAATTGAATGGATCTTCCGCAGCGTCTCCGTGCTCAGGATCTTCGCTTTGGCCGACAGCCACCGGTCCACGTCGTCGGCAGACAGCTCACGGAGCTTGCGAGCGCCCAGCGCGGGGATCACGTGCTGTTCGGCCAGGATGCGACGGTTCGTGATCGTGGAGGCTTCCCGCCCGTTGAGACCGAACTCCAGCCAGTCGCGTACGGCGTCACCCACGGTGTAGTTGTGCGCAGCCGTGGTCAGGCCGTCGTCGTAGTCGCGGATGATCTCTTTGAGCTTGGCCTTGGCTTCGGTCTTGGTCTTGCCGCTGGCCTTCTTGACGATGCGCTTTCCGGCCGGGGTGTAGCCGACGGTGACCGAGGCGATCCAGCGTTCGCGGGTCTCGTCCCAGTGCAGGCCGCCGTCTCCCCGGCTGCGTCGTGTGGTCATGATGCCCTCGCTTCCTGTTCGAGTAGTGCGACGTAGTCGGTGATGGCCGAGGCCGGGATGAGCCGGGTGCGGCCCTGGGTGACCGAGCGCAGGCGCCCGGAGCGGATCTGTTCGTAGATCACGCTGCGGCTCATGCTGAGCAGGTACATGGCTTCGCTGACGCGATACAGCCGCCGGTCGGCGGACGGTCGGGGTGCGGTCAACCGTCCTCCCGCTTCTTCGCGGCGATGGCGCGGGCCTGAGAGACGCGGTGCCGGATGTGTTCGGCCATGATCGCCTCACCGGGGGTGTAGCCCGATCCGGCGAAGCGCCAGTGCCCGAGCACGAGCGTGCTCTCATCAGCCAGGGCAGGAAGGCCGTGCCGCTCGCGTGCTTCGGCCGTCCGGTGCTTCGCCCTGTCCTGGCGCAGGTCGCCGAGGGTGGTGGAGTAGCGGCGCGACTTGGAGGAGAAGTGGCCGCGAAATCCCAGCATGTGCGCCCAAGGTCGCAGCCGCAGTGCGGTGAACTCCCGTCGTGCGCCCAGCTCCCAGCAGGTACGGATCATGCGGCGGGCGTGCTCGGTGACCGGGAGCGCGTCCAGGTGCAGGCCCGGCTTGAGGCCGGTTCCGTGGCAGCGCCCGCAGGAGGCCGTAAGGCTCAGCCGTCCGCGCCCCTTGCAGACCGGGCACGACAGGCGGTGATCCACCGTGCCCGAAGTCTCCGCGCCCTTGGTCGCGTACTTGGCGATGTAGGAGGCCACCGCCCTCTCACTCAGCCCGTCCGCACTCTGGTCGACGACGATGGGCTGGATGTCGAGCTGATCGCCCCACGTCAGGTCCCAGCGTCCGAGCCCGCTGGCAGGAGTGCGAACGATGACCCGCCTCACGGCCGGAGCGATGGCCCGCACGAGGAGGTTGTGATCAGCCCAGGCCGGGGGGACGTCGGTGCTGCCCTCGGGACCGTCCAGGCGGATCACCGCGTGGAAGTGCACCAGGCCGCGCCGCTGGTACTCGGCGACCTTGGCGAAGGAGACCCGGACCTGTTTGGCGAACGCCGTCCGTGTCAGGCCCGCCTCACCGGCCAGGGTGCGCCGCATCTCCAACGTGAAGCGATGCCACAGCGCGCCCGCGTGCGCCTGCCACAGCACCGCCCCGGTGTAGTCGTAGCACTCCGCGCAGATCGGTTGGCCCAGCCGTTCGTCTCCGATCTCGTGACGGGCGTGGCAGCCGACCGGCCGCCCGTGTTCACACACCGTGGCGCGGTTACGGGGACGGCAGGCCCGCAATGCGCCGTTCTTCTCGCGCCGGGTGTGCACCGGCCCGAACGAGGGAGCCGTCAGGGTGACGAACGCCCGAGGGTGCGCGCTGACGGTTTCGGGAGTGCCTTTGCCGCCGGACAGGCCCGCCCGGATGAGCTGGAAGGTGTCGCCCTGGTAGACGCGTGAGCACGACGGGCAGACCGAGGCCCGCCGGTTGCCGCAGGCCACCAGCAGATACCCGCGCACCTCGTCGGTGGTGCGGTAGTCGTGCAGCACCTCGCCCGTGTCGGCGTTGACGATGCTGGATTCTCCGGCGAGGTGGATCGGATGAGAGCATCCGCCGGTCGCGGCCACCATGGAACGCCACCGGTCATAGCCCGGATCGTTGATCAGCTGTGCTACGTCGATCATCCATTGCGGATGTCCTGACCGGTTCAGTCCCTCAGCGTCGCTGTTCGGTTCGGTGGTGATGTGGGTTTCCTCCTTGCCGTTCATGGTCACCATCCCCTCATGCACACTCGTACGGTTGACTTGTAGTACAAGAGTGATCGCGTTGCTATGCCTTGTCAACATGTAGTACAAGAGAAACGTACGTCTATGCCGAAGGAGTTCCCGTGAACAGCAGCAACTACGAACCCGACCTCGCCGATCTCGACCTCAGCGCGGAAGAACAGGAACGGCTCGCCGACTCCCAACGCCCCCTGTGGGAGGTCATCGCCGCATCACTGCGCGCCGACATCCTGGAGGCCCGCTACACCCCCGGCGCACCCCTGCCCAGCGAGACCGCCCTGTCAGCCCGCTACAGCGTCTCGCGCCCCACCGTCCGCGACGCCGTCAAAGCCCTGGTCGGCGAAGGACTCGTCAGCGTCGTACGCGGACGCGGCACCTTCGTCCGAGCCATCCCCGACCGCCACGCGATCCTGCTCGGCGCATGGCCCCGCCACGACATCGCCGACCCAGAGTTCATCCCCACTGCCCGTCAATGGGGTTGGACCCAGCTCGCCGCCCCGCACGCCAATGACGCCGAAGACCAGCAGATCTACAGTCGCAG
Source organism: Streptosporangium sp. NPDC000563 (assembly GCF_040299985.1). Taxonomy (NCBI): domain Bacteria; kingdom Bacillati; phylum Actinomycetota; class Actinomycetes; order Streptosporangiales; family Streptosporangiaceae; genus Streptosporangium; species Streptosporangium sp. NPDC000563. The sequence continues at coordinate 542,527 of NZ_JBEPDA010000001.1, forward strand.
CGAGTTCAGCGCCGCCAACCGCGACATCGCCAGCACTCTCGGCCTGCGCACCGGCCACACCGTCTTTCACCGCTCCAGCCGATGGCGCCACACCACCACCGGCCTGATCATTGGCATCAACTCCTACACCGTCCCCGAGATCATCCCTGCCCCGACCCCCAAGCAGACCGTCGGCGAAGCCTTCGTCCACGCCCTCACCCGGCAGTCGTTCTACGAGACGATCACCAGCGGACGCGGCCCGACCACCTGGGAGACCATCGTCACCGCCCGCATGCCCTACGCAGACGAGCGCGACCTGATGGCCCTATCGGTCGGCAGTCCCATCCTGATCATCCGCCGCATCCTCGCCGACAAAGACGGCCGCCCCCTGGAAATGACCGAGATCAAGGCCGACGCCGAACGCTTCGAGACCGTCTACGCTCGCGAGAACTCCACCAGTGATCTCCCTGACGGATTCGACCCCAACATCCACGACCCCGAACAACTCGTAGACAAGCCCGATCCCGAACCGACCGGCCGCATCCTGTTCCTGCTGTGACAGGTCATTGCGACTGGCATTGGCTCAGAGTTTCTTTACTGGTTCAAGGCACCAGCGCTCCGCGCCGCCGCACGGCGGGACACGCCCCGCCGTCCCGGCACGGCCAGCGGGCCGGGCGTGCGGCCCTGGCGGCCGGTCCCGGCCCGCGCCAGCCGGGACGGCACGACGTAAGCCCGCCGCCCACCGCACCGAGTACCCGCCGCACCGAACGCACCCGCCGCCCCTGGTACGCACTGCCGCCTGCCGCTCCGACCGCCGGCCCAACCGCTTCGCGGCCCCTACGGGGTGCCATTCGGCATTGCGCCGGCCGCCTCCACTATCGCTGCAAAACTGTGTCTCTATGAATCGGTCGGATTCAAAAGAGCAGGAAGAATGTCGACTAGCTCTGATAAGTTCTTTACAACAGGGGCCGATGCTGGCCGGTCGCCCCATGCGCGACTTAAGTAGTTAGTTGCGGCTTTCTCTCCAACGACGAGATCTGCATAGGCCGTTGCGCAAGTCAGAAACAGTATATCGATAAAGTCATTATCGACCCACTTGGTGTTTGAATTAGATAGGCGAACATTTAGTGCGTCGGCATAGAGTCCAAGGGACGGCATCTTGGATAAATCTTCCTGGTATTTTCCTCCGAACCAATCTTCGAGCTGGGTGCGGCTTGTGTTAGTCTCAGCTGCCGCAATTTGTACCTCATTTATGAGGTCGATAACGACTAGCCCCTTGGTTGTTGCGTATCGCTTTTTTGCGTTGAGTCCCTCATCTTTAAACATCTTAGATACTTCTTGGAAGTGTTCAACCCATTTTGTAATCTCTCCTCGCTCTATACGATTGGGGTCCATGAGAATGTCGTAGTTGGAAATAGCCGCCGTCAGGCACCTGAGTAGATGATCGAAGTCTTCCGGAAGATCTTCATCGAATCCCTTTTTTGTCGATAGTTGCAACTTCCTGGACAGTGCCTCGGGCTCAAGGGTGAAGACTGGTGGGCTGTAATGCTCAGAATTCCCATAGCGCATAGAAAATACTGTAGCTATTTCATTTCGCCAAATCCTAAATGGATGGCGCATCTGCCATCCTCTGGAGAATTCGAGCATGGTGGCTGCGATATTTTGCCTTTTATCATTGTAGGTTACGGTTGTCTCGATAAAATGCCCGGAGGAAATAGGGAGTATAATCTTCTTTTGCCTGACGAGTTCAATAACGGTTTCTGCTGCCTTTTTGTCTACTCCCCGCGCGTCGGTTGGGTTATATAAGTGCCTCGATAGCGCGCTCCAGTGGCACTGGTCAAGGTATATAACTAGGCGCCCTAGGCGTGGGTCTGAGACGCCTGAGGGCTGAATCTCTATTGTTGCTTCTTCTCCTCTTGCCAATGTTGCAATTAAAGTATTGTTGGCGAATGAGTAAACTGCTCGCCGAACACCCGAGTCTTTATAAACCGGAAGAGATGGTAGTGGCAATGTCATCGACTCGCCACTTCGAAGAAAAATCTCCGCTTGACGAGCCACGGCGTCAAATAAAATTTCGGTGACATTTGATTGAGGATTTTTCATGACGAATTAATCCTTGGGGGAAGACTCCGTGCTGAGGATGCTTAACAGTGCTGTACTTGATGTTACGGTCTTGCTGTGGCCCTGGAGTCCTGGTCTCAACTCTCTATCTCCGACTGTCTCGTTGTTCGTATCTCCTAATCTGCATCAACTCTGTTTGTGCTGTTGGAGGAATCGACAACTCTGCCGCCCTGCTTCCGGTGCGCGGGCCTGGCGGCCCTGTGCTCCGGGTCAGGTTGCCACCGGATGACACGGTTACCCAGTCACGGGCATTACCGGTCGGGTACGGCAACGCGACTGCGAGGAAGGTCTGTTGCCGCACCCGATCGGTGATCATTTGGTGTCGTCGGTTTGCGGCGCGTGTTTTCCACGACTGCCCGGAGTGCGGTGGGACTGGAGGCGGGCCAGCGCGGCATCGACCAGGCGGCCGAGGTTGCCCAGTTCGTACAGCATCCGGTGGCGCTCAGCGTCCTCCCACGCCCTGATGACCGACCTGATGTCGCCCGACTTACCAGCCGTGACGATGACCTCTTTGCCGTTGACTCGCTTGGTGGCCGCATCGCCCACGATGATCCAGCCGTGCACGGTCACATCCCCCGAGCAGCCACGATCAGGGCAACCACCTTTTCCGGATGCTCGCTCCGGACCGCCTGGGGGCCGGAGCCGTCGCGAAGAGAGACCAGGTAGCTGCCCGAGCGCGGACCCATGGTCACCGTGGCTACACACCAGCCTTGCGGACCCTTCACGGTCAGCTCCGGCGGGTAGCGCTCCATCCGCGACCGCAACGGCGGCTGATCGGGCCAAGCAGCCGCACTGTTGGCGAAGAGTCCGAGACTGATCGTGTGGTGACGGTGAGCGCGGATTCCCCGCTCGATGAGAAGCCGCTGAACGACGGCCAGCGCCTTGTCATGGCTCTCCACCGTCGCCTCATCAACGGCGGGCGGGACGGCTCTACAGTTGTCCATGGGTCGCACCTCCAGTGTGCGATCAAGGGACCCGTACGGCGTTACCGCGCCTGCGGGTCCCGTTTTTCCTGGTGCTCCCATGACATCGCCGGGTATCCCGCGCCGACAGTGCGAGTAGGGGAGACTGGGGGAGACAGGAGGACCCCAGTCCCCCGAGGTGCACACAATGAATAACGTTCCGGCCTGGGCCGTACGGTTACGCGCCGCGAGGCGTGGCAAGTTGTGGACGCAGCGAGACATGGCCAGGCAGCTTGCCGAGGCTGCCGACCCGCGCACTCGTGCCCGCCTGCCCGAGCGAGATTCCCTGATCCGCATGATCAAGGATTGGGAAGCGGGCAGGCACCAGCCCAAGGACCCCTATCGGCTGCTCTACTGCCGGGTGTTCGGCACGGAAGAAGCCGAGCTGTTCAGCGAGGAGCCGGAGAGCACAGCGCCGGGCAGCCCTCACTTCGCCGACGAGATCGAAGCGTTGGAGCTGGCCCGTCGTGTCGCCGCCAGCGATGTGGGCACAGGAACGCTTGACCGGCTGGAACTGGCCGTTGACGACCTCGCGATGGCTTATCAGGCGACACCACCGGCCGAGTTGCTGGAACGGGTACGTCAGCACCTGTCGTACGTCTCACACCTGGTCGACGCCAAGAAGACGTTCGCCGAGCACCGCCGTCTTCTCACGGCCGGTGGCTGGTTGTCGCTGCTGGCCTCCACCTGCCATATCGACCTTCGCCAGTTCGAGGCAGCCGGAACGTGGCTTCGCACGACCGCCCAGCTGGCCAAGCATGCCGAGCATCCCGAGATCGCCGCGTGGTGTCTGGAGACCGAGGCATGGCAGGCGGTCACCACCGGCGACTACCGCCGAGCCTTGGCCTTGACCCAAGGCGCGCAGGCGATCGCACCACGTGGCGGCTCGGCCTACATTCAGGCGACCGCGCAGGAGGGCCGGATCTGGGCGCGGCTTGGGTCCGGCCCGGAGACGCGTGATGCGCTGAACCGTGTTGCCCGGCTGGTCTCGCCGCTGTCGATGCCCGAGCATCCCGAGCATCACTACCGCTATGACCCTTCCAAGAGCGAGGCGTACGTGGCGACCACGCTGTCATGGCTGGGGGATCCGGCAGCCGAGTCGTACGCCCGGCAGGTGCTCGCCCGTTTGGAGTCGGCCGCGGATGGGTTGGTTCGTCCACGTCGAGCGACCTCCGCACGCCTTGACCTGGCCCTGGCGCTTCTGGCCACCGATCAGCCCGACGAGGCGGGTCAGCTTGCTCTCACGAGCATGACGAGTGGCGCGTTGGTGCCGTCCTCCTACTGGAGGGTGCGCGAGGTGATCGGTGCTATCGAGACGCGTCGCATGCCGGAAGCCGCAGAACTACGCGAGGCGTATCGAGAGCTGAGCGTCCCCGAGTGAGAACCGGGGAAGGCGCGTTCTACCGGCTCGGACAGGCGAATCACTGAGTGACCAACTGAGTGACAACGACCACGGACGAGGCCAGACGACGGTGGATCACCATGGACCATATGCGCAGGTGGGAGCGGGTATTGCCCATGGTTCCGCTCCCTCCCGTCTTGCCTGATAAGGAAGAGGTCCCAGACATCCGATCTGCGTAGAGTGTCAAGCTAATGTCTTCAAGATCGCTTTTGGGATGATGGGGGGATGTCTCGCCCGCGAATCCGCGTCGCCGCCTACGTCATCCGTTACCGATCCGCCCCGGAGTTGCTTGTCTTCGATCATGTCGGCATGCCCGAAGCGGGTACTCAAGTACCGGCGGGAGGGGTCGGGCCGGATGAAAGCCTGGAACAGGCTGTCTTGCGAGAAGTCGCAGAGGAGACCGGCCTGACGGGACTCTCCCTCATCGGGCCCATTGCGGTGGACAACAGGCCGCGTGCCGATACCGGGCAGCTGCGGCAGACAACGTTCTTCCAGCTCACGGCCCACTCAGATGGCGCTGATGCATGGCAGCACCATGTTCGCGGTGATGGCGAGGACGCGGGGCTTGAATTCGCGTGCCGCTTCGTTCCGATACCGCTGGTAGGGCGGTTGGCCGACGCTCAGGACGCGTGGCTGAGCCGCATCGATTGACGCTGCGGGAAGGCGGTGGACTCGTCGTAGGTCCTGTGGTTCTGCAGGCAGTGGAACAGGCAGCCGAGCATCCGGTTGAAGGTGTTGCGCAGCGCGCTGGAGTGCCGGTCGCCCTCGGCGCGCCGGTAGTCGTAGTGGCCTCTGGGGCCTGGTGCTCGTAGGGAGGCGAAGGACCACACGTAGCCGACGGCGGCCAGGCGTTGGTTCTTCACTTTGCGGTGGTGGACGACCAGGCTCTTGCCCGAAGCGCGCGTGATGGGCGCCGATCCGGCGTAGGCCTTGAGCGCGCGGGCGTTGGCGAAGCGGGTGCGGTCATCTCCGAGCTCGGCGAGCACCCGGGCGCCGGTCAGGTCGGCCAGGCCGGGGAAGCTGGTGATGATGGCCGCGTCCGGATGCCGGCCGAAGGCCTCGCCGGTAGCTTCGGCGAGCTGGTCGGCGGCGCGGCAGGCCGCGTCCAGCTGCAGCAGCAGCGCCTGGGCCTGGCGGCCGAGCGCTTCTTCGACGAGCGGGAGCTGACGCAGCTGCTCTCCGCGGAACAGGGCCTGCAGCCGGTCGATCCAGGTCTCGATGTTGCGCTGGCGACCTGAGCCGCGTAGCAGGGCGTGCAGCCGGCGGAAGGTGAGTTTGGCGGCCGCGCCCGGGGTGGGCGCCGCCTGCAGGACGGCGCGGGCCTCGCGGGAGGTCAGGCCGATGTTCTTGACATGAAAGGCCTTCAGCGCTGCGGGGAAGTACTCCCGCAGCAGGGAGCGCAGCTGGTTGGCCAGCTGCTGGCGGTTCCAGACCGCGTCCTGCTGGGCGCGGGCCAGCACGGCGATCGCCTGGACCAGCTCGGAGTCGGCCGGCAGCGGCCGATGGTGAGCCGCGTCGACACGCAGGATGTTGGCCAACGTCATGGCGTCGAGGTGGTCGGACTTGGCTCGGGCGACGCTGTGGCGTTCGCGATAGCGGGCCACGGCCAGCGGGTTGATCGCATATACCGTTCGGCCGGTGGCGCGCAGGCAGGAGACCAGCAGGCCGCGACTGGTCTCGATCGCCACCGGGATCGGGTCGCCGGGGTGGTCGCCGTGCTCGGCCAGCAACTCGACCAGGGCCCGCCAGCCCTCGGCGTCGTCGCTGATGCGCCGCTTGGCCACCAGTGTGCCGTCTTCGTCGACCAAGGCGACGTCGTGGTGTTTCTCGCTCCAGTCGATTCCGCATGTCACCGTCATCGGCGCCTCCTTCAACGGTCGTTAGCCCAGGTGAGCCGCGCAGGGGCACGCCACGCCCTAATGAGAGAGCTCGGCGGCTCGACATCCGATCAGCGGTTCGTGGCCCCAGTCGGCCGCAGGCCCGCGCTCTGCGCAAGGGCTCGGCGGCCCCGGTGAATACGAGCGGTGTCTCCTGCGGCTGGCTCACACCACGATCGTGCCGAATCGCACGGACTGGCGGGTGACGGTCGGCAGGGGCCGAGGCGCACGGCCTTAACAGAGGACTCCAGGCCCGGGTATCAGCGCAGGCGTTCACTCGGCCCCTGCCGACCGTCACCCGCCAGTCGCTCACCCTCACGGCGTACGGCCTGCGATGAGAAGTCCAAGCTCCAGTTCAAGTCGAGACGTCAGCGGGATGAGCTCCCGAGTCGGGAAACTCGGGGTCGTACAGAGTCATTAGGTTCAAGTCCTGGTAGCCCCACGCAGCTCAGAGGCCATTTTCCGGCAGGGAAGTGGCCTTTTGGGATCTTCCGGGTGATCGGGTGAAGTGATCGACGTGCGGTCGACCGGCGGCTGGGGCGGCATGCGGGCCGTGGGTGGCGCCATCGAATCGGGGACACGCCAGGCACGGAGATCTTGCTCTGTGTGTTCTGATCGCTACTTTGTGTGTGCGTCTTGTTGATGAGCGAAACCTGACTCACTCGCCCCGTCGGAAGAGGACCATGCATCCCATCCGCATCTCCGGCTTCTTCGTCATGCTCACCTCGGCATTGGCGATCGCCTGTGCTCCTGTCCCCGCGGCCATGGCCGCCACCTTTCACCCCACACTCCACGCCGATCCTCCCGAAGAGGAGACCTGTCCCAACGGGCAGCCGAAACCGTGCGGCGCCCAGGAGGAACGCGGCGGCGTCGACGCCGACCGAGAAGAGACCAAGAAGGACACGGCCAAGGCGAAGGAAGACATCGCCGAAGCGAAAAAGAAGGTGGAGGAATGCCCTCCAACCTCGAAGCAGTGCATGGAAAACCTCATCGGCGACGGTGGCCAGCAGCGTAAGGACCTCGACGACACCCGGCAGGCACTGGCCAATTTCCGGCCCGCCCCCTCGGACAACGCTGCATCTGTCATCGCGGAAACATGTGACGAGTTCGCCGCGGGCCTGCCCGCCGTACTGCGCGACTCCCCTGACTTCTCCCAGCTGACCGGTGTCTGCGAGCTGATGAACCCATGATCGCCGTGAAATCTTCTCTTCGTCGGACACCGTTGGTCTTCACCGCCGTCCTGGTCACGCTCGTTCCAGCGACCGCCTTCGCCACCTCCGCACCCGGTGTGCCCGACGTTCCCGTCGCCCAGGCCTTCGACGGCGACAAGCCGTTGCCATCGGTGGACGAGGCGGTCAGGCGGTGCGCGGAAAATCCCGGTGCCTGCCGCTTCCGCATCGATTCACAGGCCTCTGGCGAGTACTACAGCGCCGTCAAGTCCCTGGGCAACGCGGTCATCAATTGCACCAAGGACCCGATCACCGTGGAACGCCAGGTCACCTTGCGTACCGGCAGCACGGACAACCTCGGCGGTGAGATAACCGGCAACATCTCGGTCGAGGGGCAGGTCAACGCCTCCGGAGAGGTCTCCGCGGGGGTGTCGGGAGAAGGCAGCGGAACCTTCACCACACCCAACACCCAGCAAGGTCCATACGCCGCGTTCAGCGCCAAAGGAGGGGCGAACGGCAACGGCAAGCTGGCGGGCTCGCTCGGCGCCAAGGGCGCGTTCGAGGGCGCCTTCAAGCTCCACTATCAGCGCAGCTGGACCACCGAGAACACCGAGGCGACCCAGTACACCACCACCGTACGCTCGGGCGACGCCCTGGTTTTCGGGGCCAGCTCCGCCATGCAGCGGGTCGCGGGAAAGATCACCATCGGCGGCCTGCAGGTGCGCAACGTCACGGTCGACGGCCCTTCGACCGTGAACACCAGCACCTTCGTCGCCGACACCTTCACCGTGCCGGGCGACACCTGTGACCGGTTGCGGCCCGCGAGCAAGACCGCCGTGGAAGACACCGTCAATCGCGGATTCCGCAGGGCTGATCGCTCAACGATCCTTCCCGCGCTGCCGGAAGGCGCGCGGCTGAGGCAACGCACGGTGCTCGCCGCCGAACGTTCCTGACCGCCCCGCCCAAGTGCCCCTTTTTCCGTGGAGATCATCATGACATCACCGCACGCTCCCGTCAGGGCCGCCGTCGCCGGTGCACTGTTGCTCGCCCTGGGGCTGGCCGCCCCTGCCACAGCGTCCGCGCAGATCACAGGACCCGATACCAAGCCGGTCGCCGTCATCAACGGCGACTTCGCCCTGCCGGCCTTCACCGGCACCGGCCCGAACTGGACGGCTGTTCAGGGCTGGTCCGTCGGCTCGACCAACGGATCCGGCACATTCTCCGGCGTCGCCCGCTACGCGGGCACCGTCTCAGGCCACCCCGACGGCAAGACGGCCGTCATGCTTCGCCTCCCGAACGCCACCACTCACTCCTTCAAGCAGCGGCTGCGCGGTGTGCGCGCGGGCGCCCAGGTCACCGTCACCTTCGACGACAGCCCCAGCGTGGCCGCCGTCTGCACCCCGGCGGCCCTCAGCCAGGGTCAGGCCTACATCGTCGAGGGCGACGGCGGTCAGGCCGACGCTCGGACCACTGCTCCGGACCCGGACAAGAAACCCGGTGTCCTCGGCACCGGTGTCTGGCGCACCGGTCAGAGCTACACCTTCACCGCCGGTGAGCACGAGCCACTGCTCACCTTCACCTCCCAGGTGCCCGTCGCCGACAACGCCAGAGGCGACTGTGGACCTCTGATCGCCGATGTGCGGGCGACCCAGATCCCGCCGCCGGTGGACAAGACCATTCCGAAGACCGCGCTGCCGGCCTCCCAGGCCTTCTACGGCAACGATCGCAGGCCGGTCGCCGACGCCGTCAACCACTGCGCGAGCGCGCCCGGCACCTGCTCCTTCACGCCGCAGGAGGCCTACTCCTACACCTACTACGAGCCCGCGAAGGTCAACGGCGACACCTACATCAACTGCACCCGCAACGCCCTGACCCGCGACCGTCCCGTCACCGTCGCGGGGCGCTCCTACGGCGACCTGCCCGTCAAGGCCGGACTGCCGGGCGGCGCGGGCGCGGCCAGCTCCATGGCCCAGCAGTTCGCCACCGGTGCCGGAACGGCTCCCAGCTGGGTCACCTCCATCACCCACAACGTCACCGAGGTCGCCCAGCCCGCCGAGGCCTCATGGGTGGAGACCCAGGCGGGGCGTCGCCGTACGGAGGGTTGGTTCATCACCAGCCCGGCTCCCGCCGACCCCCACACCGAGTGGCGCCTGTACACCGTTCTTGACTATCCCGCCACCGAGCTGTCCGACCGTCTCTACCAGCGCACCGGCCCGATGACCGGATCCGAGAAGCAACGCTGCCAGTCCAACCGACCCGCCGCCGCCACTCCGGTCGGTGCCGACGCCCCCGCGGGCTTCGACCGCGCTTCCTGAAACGCGGACGGAGGTCGGAGCCGAGGTGTCCGTGCCCGGTGCGTACGAGACCGGGACGGACACTCCGAGTCGGCGCTCCTGCGGCCGAGACGTCCCGAGGTTGTCGGCCGACGTCCGCTGGGGCGACTGGAAAGAGGTAAAGGCGCTGTCGGCGTACGACACGCGACGCCTCCGGATCGGGCACTTCCTCATCGCGGGGTGGTGCGTGGCTTTTCGCAGGTAGGGGATGGCGAGGGCGAGTGGCGGTTGGACGTTTGCCCACGAGGGAGCGGGTAAAGACCTGGCCTCACGTGGAAAGAAGCGCCGCTCATGGAGTGTGGAGTCGCCGGGTAGGGCACACGTCCGAACGAACGATGTCCGCACCCCGTGTCGCGGAGCCGGTCAAGAACGGGGATTCCGGGGCGTGAGCAGCGGGATCCCATAACCGTGATCAGGTCATGTGCCGAAGCCGGGGCATCGCGTAACGCCGCCGGCTCTCGGCGGTCCGACCGCGCCCTGGGCGCGTCGGACCCCGAGGACCGAACGTGATCTCACACGGTGCCGTCACACCTTGAGGGGGAACGATGGAGAAGTCTCATCCGATGAAGGAAACGGTCGACAAGGTCGTCGACAAGGTGGTCGACGCCGTGTCGGGCGATGGATCTTCGGGTGTGGTCCCCGGCCGGCCGAGCAGCGGGACACCGTCGCCGGATGAGCCGACCGAGCCCCGGGCGCCTCTGCCGCCCAAGCCCGACCAGAGCGGCCCCGATCCCTTCACCCCGACCGGGCAACCCACCGATGTGCCGCCGGCGGCGCGGGCGCAGGGGGGCGAGTATCTGACGACGGCGCAGGGCCTGCGGGTGGCGGACACCGACCACTCGCTCAAGGCCGGCCCCCGCGGGCCGGTGCTGCTGCAGGACCATCACCTGCGCGAGAAGATCATGCATTTCGATCACGAGCGCATTCCCGAGCGCGTCGTGCACGCCCGCGGCGCCGCTGCGCACGGCGTCTTCCGTGCCTACGGCAACGCCTCGACGGTGACGAAGGCGGCGTTTCTCGCCGAGGGCGTCGAGACCCCGGTCTTCGTGCGTTTCTCGACCGTTCTCGGGTCACGGGGGTCGGCGGACACGGTGCGTGACACGCGGGGATTCGCCACGAAGTTCTACACCGGTGAGGGTGTCTTCGACCTGGTGGGCAACAACATCCCGGTGTTCTTCATCCAGGACGCGATCAAGTTTCCCGACGTCATCCACGCGGCCAAGCCGCACCCCGACCGGGAGATCCCCCAGGCCCAGAGCGCGCACGACACGTTCTGGGACTTCGTGTCCCTGCACACCGAGGCCACCCACCACACCATCTGGAACATGTCCGACCGGGCCATTCCCCGCTCCTACCGGACGATGGAGGGTTTCGGTGTCCACACCTTCCGGCTCGTCAACGCCGAAGGGGAGACGACGCTGGTGAAGTTCCACTGGAAGCCCAAGGCCGGGGTGCACTCGCTGGTGTGGGAGGAGGCCCAGATCATCAACGGCATGGACCCGGACTTCCACCGGCGCGACCTGGCCGACGCGATCGAGGCGGGCGCCCACCCGCAGTGGGAGCTGGGTATCCAGGCGTTCCCCGACACTCCCGAGCAGACCTTCGAGGGCATCGACCTGCTGGATCCGACGAAGATCGTTCCCGAGGAGCTGGCGCCGGTTCAGCCGATCGGCCTGCTCACCCTCAACGCCAACCCGACCAACTACTTCGCCGAGACCGAGCAGGTCGCCTTCCACCCGGGTCACCTGGTACCCGGTATCGACATCACCGACGACCCGCTGCTCGCGGGGCGCCTGTTCTCGTACCTGGACACCCAGATCAGCCGGTTGGGCGGCCCCAACTTCGCGCAGATCCCGATCAACCGCCCGCACGCCCCGGTGAACGACATGCTGCGTGACGGCCTGCACCAGACGGCGGTGCACGCGGGCGTCGCCCCCTACAAGCCCAACTCCCTCGACGGCGGCTGCCCCTTCTTCGCGGGGCAGCAGCAGGGGGGTTACGTGGAGAGGCCGGTGCAGGTCGCGGGCCGGAAGGTGCGCGAGGCTCCGGCGTCGTTCGCCGACCACTTCAGCCAGCCCCGCCAGTTCTGGCTGAGCCTCACCCCGGTCGAGCGCGAGCACGTCATCTCCGCGTACACCTTCGAGCTCGGCAAGGTCTACGAGCAGCCGATCAAGGAGCGCACCCTGCGGGTGCTCGCCGAGATCGACTCGTACCTGTGCGCGCAGGTGGCCGCGGGACTGGGTCTCCCCGTGCCGGAGCCGACGGGGCCGCCGGCTCCGGTCGAGCCCAGCCCCGCGCTCTCCCAGCTCGGTCGGACCTGGCCCACCACCGGCCGGATCGTCGGCATCGTCGTCGGTGAGAACAGCGGCCTGGAGACGGTGCGCGCCGTTCGCCAGGCGATCCTGGACGGCGGCATGGTGCCGCTGGTCGTCGCCCCGGCGGGTGGAGTGCTCGGAGCGGACGGAGGCGATCCCGTCACCGTGCAGCGCACCTTCGCCACCGCCCGGTCGGTGGAGTTCGACGCCCTGCTGCTGGCCGGTGCGCCCGCACCGGGCAAGGACGCCTACGGCGCCCGGGACGCCAAGGCGGGCACCGGCACGCTCGCCGCGGGAATCGACCCGCGGGTGCTGCTGATGCTCGGCGAGGCGTTCCGCCATGCCAAGCCGCTCGGTGGCTGGGGAGACGCCGAGCGGGCGCTCACCGCCGCGGGGATCGACACCGCGGCACCCGGCGTGCTCGTCGGCGAGAGCGGCGACGGCGTGCTCGGGGAGGTCGTGCGGCTGCTGGGGCAGCACCGGGTCTGGGAACGCTTCCCCACCGCGATCGACATCACCTGACGGGAACGCTCGGGGCGAGGCGGTGGCCTCGTGGGCCGATGAGCGCGTACTCCGGCTCGTCGGCCCACGGACGGCCATCGGCCTCTCCCCGCACGCCGGTGACGCCGTATCTCCGGGCGCGCCACCTCAGGGGGCGCGTCGACCACGAGAACATTAATCCTTTTGGCGTGTTATGTCGTTTTTGTCAGGGTAAATCGACTCTGCACGATGGGAGTCGAGCCATGACAACACGAGATGGACGACGCGTCGTAGTGATCACCGGAGCCAGCGCGGGTATCGGCAGGGCCACCGCCCGCCGTTTCGCCGCCCGGGGCGATGCGGTGGCGCTGATCGCCCGAGGTGCCGACGGCCTGGAGGGGGCCGCGCGTGAGGTGCGTGAGGCGGGCGGAAAGGCGCTGGTCATCGAGGCCGACACCGCCGATCACGATCAGATCGACGCCGCCGCGGAGCGGACAGAGGACGAACTCGGTCCCATCGACGTGTGGGTGAACGTCGCCTTCGCGTCGGTGTTCGCCCCCTTCACGCAGATCACACCCGAGGAGTTCCGCCGCGCGACCGAGGTCACCTATCTCGGCTTCGTCAACGGCACGCGCGCCGCGTTGAAGCGGATGCTTCCCCGTGATCACGGTGTGGTCGTCCAGGTCGGCTCGGCACTGGCGTACCGCGGGATTCCGCTGCAGAGCGTGTACTGCGGAGCCAAGCACGCCATCCAGGGATTCAATGAGTCGCTGCGCTGCGAGTTGCTGCACGACAAAAGCGGTGTACGGGTCACCATGGTGCAGATGCCGGCGGTCAACACGCCGCAGTTCGACTGGGTGCTGTCGCGCCTGCCCGGCCATCCCCAGCCCGTTCCCCCGATCTACGAGCCCGAGATCCCGGCCGACGCCATCCTGTACGCGGCGGAGCACCCGCGGCGGCGCGAATACTGGGTGGGAGTCTCGACCGCGGCGACGCTCCTCGCCAACGCGGTGATCCCCGGCCTCCTGGACCGATACCTGGCCTGGACGGGCTACGCCTCCCAGCAGACCACCGAGGTGACCCACCGGACCTCTCCCAACCTGTGGCGTCCGGCCGACGAGGAACCCGGTACCGACGAGGGGGCGCACGGCTCCTTCGACCACAGGGCGATAACGCGCAGCCCTCAGCTCTGGGCCTCCCAGCATCACGGACTGCTCGCGGGGGCCTCGGCCCTGACGGCGGGGCTGGGCGCCCTGGCATGGGCGCACGGGCGTACGGCGAAGGGAACGAGGTGGCGCGGGCCGTTCGAGGAGCGGTCGATGCCACCGGTGCGGGCGATCGAGGTCACGCGCGCGGCATGGGGGCTGGCACTGCTGCTGGCGCCCTCGCAGGTGCTCCGCGTCCTCGGGGGGAGAAGGAGTCGCGGGGCGAAGGTCGTCGCCCGTCTGCTGGGGGCCAGGCAGCTGGGCCAGGCGGCCTGGTCGGGCCTTCGCCCCAGCCGGTCGGTGCTCGCCGGTGGCGCCGTGATCGACCTGGTGCACGCGGGCACCGCCGTGGCGCTCGGGGTGGTCGACGACCGCTGGCGCCATGTCGCGCTCTCCGACGCGGGGGTCGCCCTCGCCTGGAGCCTGGCCGGACTGCGCGACAGCGGCAGGTCGTGACGCCGGCCGCGTCACGGGAGGGTACGCGCACCGCTTAGCCCGGTTCCCCGAGCCGAGAGTGTCACCGCCGACTCCAGCAGCAGTGCGTGCACGAACGCCTGGGGCAGATTGCCGCGCGACTGCCGCTGCCCGATGTCGTACTCCTCGGTGTACAGGCCCGGTGAGCCGCACGCGGCACGGTTGCGCTCGAACCAGCGGACCGCCTCGACCTCGTCTCCGCTCTGGTAGGCGGCGAGCGCGGCCATCAGCCCGCACATCACGAAGGCACCCTCCGCCTCGCCGAGAGGCCGCTCGTCCTGCCGGAAGCGGTAGAGGTAACCGTCACGTTCGAGGTCGGTGTGTACGGCCGCACGCGTGGCGACGGTCCGCGGATCATCCGGCGCGAGGGCGCCGCGGACGGCCGGGATGAGCAGGGCCGCGTCCACTCGTCGATCGTCGAAAGCGCGCTGCCAGCGGCCGGACGGGTGGAGTCCGTGCCGTGCGGTGTGGGCCAGGACGGTATCGGCGAGGGTGCTCCAGCGAGCGGCCTGCCTGGCCGGGGCGACGTCGGCCGCCGCCTTCAGCCCGGCGACGCAGATCAGCTTGGAGTGCACCCACTGCCGCGGGGGCAACTCCCAGATTCCCGAGTCCGGCTCCCGCCACCGTCGTGCGATGGTGTCGAGCGCGCTCTCCAGGGCGTTCCAGGAGTCGATGTCCAGCCGATCCCGGCGCGCGGCGGTGGCGAGGAGCAGCAGCGCCTCGCCGAACGCGTCCAGCTGGAACTGCCCGGTCACCCGGTTGCCCACCCTGACCGACGACCCCGGGTAGCCGGGCAGGAACGGCAGCGGGCGCTCCTCGGGCACCCGGTCGCCGCCGGTGGTGTAGGCGGGGGCCAGATGAGGGCCGTCGGCGAGCAGCCGTGCGGTGACGAACGCGACCGCCGCGTCCAGCAGATCGTCGAGACCGGCGACCGCCGCCGCGCGGCCCGCGTAACACTGATCGCGGATCCAGGTGTAGCGGTAGTCGTAGTCGCGGCCTGCCTCGGCGCGCTCGGGCAACGAGGTGGTGGCCGCGGCGACCATGCCGCCGCCCGGTGTCGTCATGCCCCGCAGCACCGTGTGGGCGTGTACGGCGTCGCGGTGGGCGACGTACCCCCGCAGGGAGGGGTCGGTGACGAGCCACGACTGTTCGGTGGTGCGCCATGCCGTCACCGGATCGACGGGCGCCACGTCGAACGGCCGGCAGGCCAGCTCCAGCACGAGGTCGTGATGCCCTCCCTCGGGCACCCGCAGGTCGGCGCGTAGCTCTCCCCCCGCTCCTCGGCCGGCGTGTTCGGCACCCGTCCAGCGCAGATGGAGGTCGCCGGTGCGCCCGGTCCAGACTCCCGACTCGCGGTGCGGTTCGCGCAGGGACCGCCTGCCGAAACCCGCCCGCGGATCGAGGATCACCGTCACCCGGGCGGGGCCGTCCACGGCCCGTATCCGGCGCAGCAGCACGGCACGTTCCGGATCGGCGGGGAAGGCGAGGGCCTCGCGGCACTCGACGATGCCGTGCGAGGTCACCCACCGGCTGTGCCAGATCAGCGAGCCGTCCTCGTAGAACCCGCCCCACACGAACCGCGCGTCGACGGGTGTGACGGCGTACACGCCGCGGCCGCCGAGCAGGTTCGTGAACACGGCGTCGGAATCCCATCGCGGCACGCACAGCCAGCAGATGTCCCCGCGCGGACCGATGAGGGCACCGCGGTACCCGTCGGCGAGAAAGGCGTACTGCCGAAGCACCTGCGGAGCGAAACCCACGGTGTCCTCGCTCGTCATGGAGTCGGCCTCCCTTCTCGGCGTGTCAGGGCCGCATGGAATCGGACTCCCCTGTCTGGGGGCAGGGCGCTCACGGCCCGCTTTCCCTCCGTCGGATACGCGACGGGAGGCCGGGGTCGGCGAGACGGTTCAGCGGGCGCCCGAGCGCACCCGTTCCTGCTGCCGGTGCGCGGGGGCCGGTGGCGACCGCAACAGCACCTCGGCGAGGAGTTCGGCCAGATGAACCGGTTTCGCGTGGGTGCCGGACTCGATCTGGGTACGGCAGGAGAAGCCGTCGGCGAGAATCCTGGTCCCCTCGTCCGCCGCCCGCACGGCGGGCCACAGTCCCAGCTCGGCCACGCCGGTCGAGATCTCGTGGTGGCCGCGCTCGAAGCCGAAGTTGCCCGCGAGCCCGCAGCAGCCCACGTCCAGCACCTCGACCTGGATCCCGACGCGCTCCAGCAGCCTGGTGTCGGCCTCGAAGCCCCAGATGGCGTGCTGGTGGCAGTGCGGCTGGGCGAGCGCGCGCACTCCGGTACCCGGCGGCGGGGCGACCTGTGCCCGGTCGAGCAGCATCTCCGACAGCGACCTGATCCGGCGGCCGAGCAGCTCCACGTCCGGGTCGCCGGGCAGCAGTTCGGGCGCGTCGGAGCGCAGGACGGCGGCGCAACTCGGCTCCAGCCCGACGACCCGCATCCCCCGCCGCAGCCGGGGGGCGAGCGCCGCCGCGGTCCGGCGCAGCACGCGCCTGGCGGTGCCGAGCTGGCCGGTGGAGATCCAGGTGAGCCCGCAGCACAGCGGCACCGGCGGCACCTCGACCCGGTAGCCGTGCGCCTCCAGCAGGCGCGTCGCCGCCACGGCCGCGCCGGGACGGAAGTTGTCGGTGAAGGTGTCCGGCCACAGTACGACCGGCTCGCCCCCGTCGAGATCTCGTGGCGGCCGGTCGCGGAACCAGTCGGTGAAGCGCTCGGCGGCGAAGCGCGGCAGTTCGCGACGCCGGTCGACACCTCCGGCGAGCCGGACCAGCCCGCTCAGGCCGGGCGTGTGGGTGAGCGCGTTGACCGCTCCGGGCGCGAGGGCGGCGATCCTGGCCCACAGGGGCAGCCAGCCCATCGAGTAGTGCGCGACCGGCCGTGGTCGTCCCCGGTAGTGATGGGAGAGGAACTCGGCCTTGTAGGTGGCCATGTCCACGTGCACCGGGCACTCACCTCGGCAGCCCTTGCAGGACAGACACAGGTCGAGCGCGTCGTGCACCGCCCTGGAGCGCCAGCCGCCGGTGACCGTCTCGCCGCGCATCATCTCCATCAGGATGCGGGCCCGGCCCCGGGTGCTGTGTCGCTCCTCCCGGGTGACCCGGTAGCTGGGGCACATCACCCCGCCGGAGTCGGAGCGGCACTTGCCGACGCCGACGCAGCGGGCGGCGGCGTGGGTGAACCGGTGGTGGTCGTCCGGGTAGTCGAAGTACGTCTTCGGCTCGGCGGGGTGATAGTCAAGGTGGTCGAGGTTCTCGTCCAGCCGGTACGGATCGACGATCTTGCCGGGGTTCATCCGCCCTTCCGGGTCCCAGATCCGCTTGAAGACACCGAACAGTCCGACGACCTCGGGGCCGAACATGATCGGCAGCAGCTCGCCCCGTGACTGCCCGTCGCCGTGCTCGCCGGACAGCGATCCGCCGTAGGAGGCGACGAGGCGCGCGGCGTCCTGCGCGAATCCGCGATACTTCGCCACTCCCTCGGGGTCGTCCAGGTCGAACGGTATCCGGGTGTGCACACACCCCTGCCCGAAATGCCCGTAGAGAGAGGAGTTGTGGTAGCCGAAGCGGTTCAGCAGCGCCTGGAAGTCGCGCAGGTAGTCGCCGAGCCGCTCCGGCGGGACGGCCGCGTCCTCCCAGCCCTCGTGGGTGTCGGGATTGTCGGGTGGGTAGGCGGTCACGCCCAGCCCGGCCTCGCGGATCCTCCACACCCGCTCCTCTTCCGCGGGGTCGTCCAGATAGGTGGTGTGCGCGCCCGCGGCCTCGCCGAGCAGCCTCCTGGCCCGCTCGTCGGCCTCCTCGCGGGTGTCGCCGCCGAACCGCACCATCAGCCACCCCGACCCTTCTGGCAGCCTGTCCAGTACCTCCTGCCCGGCGACGTGTTCGACCCTGGCCAGGTCCATCAGTTCGTGGTCGAGCCCCTCCAGCGCCAGCGGCCGGTGCTTCACGATCTTCGGCACCGCGTCGCCCGCCGTGGCGATGTCGGGGTAGCCCAGCACCGCCAGCGACTGGAACCGGGGCACCGGGAAGAGTCCGATCTCCGCGTGCAGCACCGTGATCAGCGTCGACTCGCTGCCCACCAGCGCGCGGGCCACGTTGAAGCCGTTCTCCGGCAGCAGCGAGTCCAGGTTGTAGCCCGAGACGCGGCGCGGGATCTTCGGGTAGCGGGTCCGGATCAGCGCGAGGTTCTCGTCGCGCAGCCTTCGCATCGCCCGGTAGATCTCCGCCCGGCGCCCGCCCAGCGTGAGGATGCGCTCGTACTCCTCCTCGGAGGTCTCCCCCACCCACATCCGCAGGCCGTCGTAGGTGAGCACCTCCAGCCGGATCACCGAGTCGGCCATCTTCCCGTACGCCTGTGCCGAGGCGCCGCACGAGTTGTTGCCGATCATCCCGCCGATGGTGCAGGTGTCGTGGGTGGAGGGCTTGGGGCCGACCATCAGGTGCCGGTCGGCGAGTTCGGCGTTGAGGTCGTCCAGGCAGACGCCGGGCTCGACCAGGGCCCGCTCGCCGTCCACCGACAGCAGTCGCGTGCAGTACTTCGACCAGTCGATCACCACGCCCTCGTTGCAGCACTGCCCGGCCAGGCTGGTTCCCCCGCCCCGGGAGTGCACCGGCGTCCGGTGCTCGTGGCAGACGCGCACGGCCTCGGCCCCGGCCTCCACGGTGCGGGGTACCACGACCACGGACGGGGTCTGGCGGTAGTTCGAGGAATCGTGGGCGTAGGCGGCGAGCGACCCCTCGTCGCATCGCACCTCCCCGTCCACCCGGGTTCTGAGGTTGCGATAAAGGGACACAAATCGCTACATACCCGACATAATTCACATTACGGTGAAAAAAGGTAATTTTCCGGCGTGGAGTTTTTTCGTTTCCGCCGGGATCGGGGTGTGCCCTCGGACCTTACCGCCGCTGAAAGCCATACCTGGTCGGACACCGGGCGGACGCCGTCAGCCGACCCGGTACGGTTCGGCGTCGGCGTCGCGCAGGCTCAGCCCGTGTCCCGGCGCGTCCCGGCGAAGCCGCAACAGCCCGTCGTCCGGGTCGAGGGTCCCGTCGAAGAACATCGTCTCGATCCGCGCGTGGTCGTGGAACCACTCCAGGTGGCGCAGGTTGGGAACGGCCGCGGCGGCGTGCGCGTGCAGGTGCGGCGCGCAGTGTCCGGACAGCTGCAGGCCGTACGAGGCGGCGACGGCGGCGACCCGCAGCCACTCGCTGATCCCGCCGCAGCGCGACACGTCGGCCTGCAGGCAGTCCACCGCCCTCGCCTGGCACATCCGCCGGAAATAGGTGAGGTCACCGCCGTACTCCCCGGCGGTGACCTCGGGCGACACGGCGGCGCGGACCTCGCGCAGCCCGTCGAGGTCGTCGGAGGAGACGGGCTCCTCCAGCCAGCGCACATCCAGCCCGGCCGCCTCCCCCATCACCCGGACGGCCTGCTTGACGGTGTAGCCGCCGTTGGCGTCCACGAACAGCTCGACGTCCGCACCCACGATCTTCCTGGACAGGCGCATCCGCTCCAGGTCGCGACCCGGGTTCGCGCCCCAGGACTCCCCGATCTTGATCTTCACGCGGGGGATCCGCCGTTCCTGGGTCCAGTGGGCGAGCTGGCGGGTGAGCGCGCCGTCGTCGTAGGTGGTGAAGCCGCCGCTGCCGTAGACCGGGACCTCCTCGCGGGCCGCGCCGATGAGCCGGTGCAGCGGCAGGTCCAGCAGGCGGGCCTTGAGGTCCCACAGTGCCACGTCCACGGCGGAGAGCGCGTACCCGGCCACCCCCTGCCTGCCGTCGTTGCGCACCGCGCGGACCATGGCCTGCCAGGCGCCGGTGATGTCCAGCGCCGCGCGGCCCCGCACCGCCGGGGCGAGCCGGTCGCCGATCACGGCGGCGCAGGCGGCCGGCCCGTACGTCCAGCCAAGTCCGGTGCCGCCACCGGCCCGCACCCGCGCCAGCACGATCGTGGTCGAGTCCCAGGCCAGCGTCCCGTCGGCCTCGGGCGCGTCCGTCGGGACGGTGTAGGCGCTCGCCTCGACCGCATCGACGAGCGGGCCGGTCACGGGCCGCTCACCCGCCGCCGTCGCGGTGCGGAAGGAACTCCTGCATCTTGGTCCTGATCCCCTCCCGCAGGACGCCCCAACGGTTCTCGTCACCCCGAAGAAGCGCCTCGGCGGAGTCCTTCATCTGCTCGAAGGTCGCGTGCGGCGGGATCGGAGGCACGTCAGGATCGACGTACACGTCCAGGAGGACGGGCCGGTCGGCACCCAGCGCACGTTCCCAGGCCGGCGCGACCTGTTCGGGGCTGTCGACGGTGAACGCCCCCATGCCCAGGCTCGCGGCGAAGGCGGCGTAGTCCACGTCCGGCAGGGTCTGCGACTGGGGGAACTTGGGCGAACCCTGCATGGCGCGCATCTCCCAGGTGACCTGGTTGAGGTCGTTGTTGTGCAGCACCGCGACGATCAGCCGCGGGTCGGACCAGTCGCGCCAGTAGTGCTTGACGGTGATCAGCTCGGCCAGGCCGTTCATCTGCATCGCCCCGTCACCGGCGAACACGATCACCGGGCGGTCCGGGTGGGCGAACTTGGCGCCGATCCCGTACGGCACGCCCGGCCCCATGGTGGCCAGCGTGCCCGACAGCGAACCACGCACGCCGTCACGGAAGCGCAGGTTGCGGGCGTACCAGTTGGCGGCCGAGCCGGAGTCGGCGGTGACGATCGCGTCGGCGGGCAGCAGCGGGGACAGTTCGTGGAACAGGCGCATCGGATTGACCGGCTTGGCCTCGACCATCGCCTCCATCCGCATGGTCTCCCACCACCGCTCGACGCCGGCCTCGATGCTCTCGCGCCAGGAGCGGTCCTGCTTGGGTTTCAGCAGCGGGATGAGGGCCCGCAGGGTGGTCGCGGCGTCGCCGACCAGGTTCACCTCGTACGGGTAGCGCATGCCGATCAGCTTGGGGTCGATGTCGATCTGCACCGCCCGCGCCTGGTCCAGGTCCGGCAGGAACTGGGTGTAGGGGAAGCTGGAGCCGACGGTGAGCAGCGTGTCGCAGCCCTTCATCATCTCGTAGCTCGGCCGGGTGCCCAGCAGCCCGATGGAGCCGGTCACGTACGGCAGCTCGTCCGAGAGCACGTCCTTGCCCAGCAGTGCCTTGGCCACGCCCGCCCCCAGCAGTTCGGCGACCTCCATGAGCTCCGCACGGGCACTTCGAGCGCCGGAACCGGCCAGGATCGCGACTCTCTCACCGGCGTTGAGCAGGTCGGCGGCGTAGTGGAGCGCCGCGTCGTCAGGAAAGATCTTCGGCCAGTCGATGCCCAGGCTGGAGGGCACCATCTTGAACTCGTGGCCCGGCGGGGTGTACTCGAGTTCCTGTACGTCGGCGGGCAGGATGATCGCGGTCGGGGCCCGCTCGGCAAGTGCCACGCGGATCGCCCGGTCCAGCACGTTCGGCAGTTGCTCGGGCACGGTGACCATCTGCACGTACTCGCCGGCCACGTCCTTGTAGAGCGAGAGGAGGTCGACCTCCTGCTGGTAGGAGCCGCCCATCGCGCTGCGGTTGGTCTGGCCGACGATCGCGAGCACCGGGACGTGGTCGAGCTTGGCGTCGTAGAGACCGTTGAGCAGGTGGATCGCGCCCGGTCCCGAGGTCGCCGCGCAGACCCCGAGGCGCCTGCCGAACTTGGCATAGCCGACCGCCTCGAACGCGCTCATCTCCTCGTGCCGCGCCTGGACGAACACCGGCCGGTCCCCGGCCCGTCCCCACGCGGCGAGCAGGCCGTTGATGCCGTCGCCCGGATAGCCGAAAATCCTCTGGACCCCCCACTCGCGCAGGCGTTCCAGCACATAGTCGGCAACGGTCGTCGAAGTCATCGGTCATCCCCCCTTGGTCGGGATACAGGCGGCCGACCGCTCTCACCCCGTCTCTCGCCCACCTCGCCGGTCTGCTCCGGGCCGGCCGGTCGTCCCGGGGTTCCCGTGGGATCCGGGTGTCCTCCCGTCGGCCGCCGGTCGTCGGAGCTCAGCGGCGCCGGGGTCCGGACCTGGTGGGACCGCCCCTGCGCAGGGTCGCCAGCCACTCCCCGGTGACCAGCGCGTAGGCGGCGGCCAGCGCGGTCAGCGCGATGCCCGCCAGGAAGAGCGGCCACCTCTGGGAGATCCCGGCCCCGAGGGTGAGCGCCAGCAGGATGACGAAAGCGATGCAGGAGACGATCAGCCGGGCGTTCGGCGGTTTCCTCATGACCCTCCTCCCGGCCGGTGGTGCCGTCGGTCATCTTTCCTGCTGCTCCCCTACCCCGACCAGCGTCAAACCACCACAAAAGCTGACATATAACTCAATTGGCTTGTTTGTCGACACCCGCTTCGTGATCCGGGGGTCCGGCGGCGGGTGCGCCGATCAGCGGACGCAGTCCGGCTCCTCGTGCCCGAAAGGTCCAGCGGTGGTGGCGAGCCGAATTCGGCCGGTGCCCGCATGTCCGGAAGGCGTTGGGGCACGGACCGGACAAGGGCACGAACGACGAAAGGATCAAGGAAAGGGGATCGTCATGCCTCGGGGATCGAGTCCCAAGCGGGAACGACAGTACAAGCACATCAAGGAGAGCGCACGCGAGCGCGGCGAGAGCGAGAAGCGGGCGACCGAGATCGCGGCCCGCACGGTGAACAAGGAGCGGGCGAGGGCCGGTGAGTCGCGGACCGCGAGCCGTACCTCGACCCAGGACATCTCCTCCTCCCGGCGCGGCGGGCTGCGTTCGCACTCGGGTGCGGGTGGCCGGACGCGGGACCAGCTGTACGCCGAGGCCAAGCGCCGCAACGTCAAGGGGCGTTCGAAGATGACGAAGGCCCAGTTGGAGAAGGCGGTCGGCTAGTGATCGGCCGTTAGGGCCCGGTCGGCGTCGGGCGCGACGGCGAGGCGGTCGTCCTGAAGACCGGTGCCACGCGGACCGCGGTTTCGACGGTGCTCGTCGAGAACACCGTTGACATCGTCCGGGGGCCGTTGGCGCCGGTCAGGGATGCCCTGGAAGATCCTGGGATGTCCCGGGATCTTGGTATGCCGTGGGGTGCCGGGGGATGCCCGGGATATCGGGGACGCGGCCGTCGGGTGCGAGGTGAAGGCCCGTGCGCCGGGCGAATGCGGGCCACGGTGTCCGAGCTCGGGCGTGCGGTTTGGTGAATCTCCGCCGGATGGAAGGAAGCGGTGCGGCCATGCCGTTCCCCATGGGATGTCATTCTCTGTTCGGGGAATTCCGCACGAGTGTCACGGTCGCATGGCCGGGGGATTTATATGAGATGCAATCTCAGTGGTGCGGCGATATGTTGAAAATTGTTGTACGTGCATAATGTCGATCCTATGATGACTTGAGTTATGGATCCGTGCGGGGACATTGAGGCCGAAACTCGGGATTCGGCCATGTTTCCTGACGTGCCGGACGATCTCGCATCGACCTCGATCCGTGCGAGCCCGGCCGTGGACGTGCCCGCCCCTGCCACCGTCTTCGGGGTGTGGTCCGGCCGGCGGCTCGCCGACCGGTGGACATTCGCGTCGAACAGTTCATATCCGGGGGAGGGTGCATGACGGACGATCAACCCATGCAGTCCGGGGAGCCTTCACGAATCAGCGCCTATCGCATTGTCCGGAGGATCGGGGAGGGCGGGCAGGGCGTCGTCTATCTGGGTGAGGCGGATTCCGGCACTCCTGTTGCCGTAAAGCTCTTCCATATCCGGCTCGGCAGGGACAGCGCCGTCCGTGATGACTTCGAACGTGAGCTGAAAGTCGCGAAACGGGTCGCCCGTTTTTGTACGGCACAGGTGCTGGATTTCGGCATCTGGGGAAACCACCCGTACATCGTGAGCGAGTACGTCCCTGGCCGTTCGCTCCAGGAGGTGGTGACCGAGGAGGGGCCGCGCTCGGGCAGCGCCCTGGAGCGCCTGGCCATCGGTACGGCCACCGCACTGGTCGCCCTGCACGACGCCGGAATCGTCCATCGGGATTTCAAGCCGCAGAACGTGCTGATCGGCCCGGACGGGCCCCGGGTCATCGACTTCGGCATCGCCCGGGACCTCGCGGTGACCGGTGCGGTGACCAGCAGGGTCGTGGGAACGCCCGCCTACATGGCACCCGAGCAACTGAGCGCCGGTCGGCCCGGTCTCGCCCTGGACGTGTTCGCCTGGGCCTCCACCATCGCCTTCGCGGCGACGGGCCGTCCGCCGTTCGGCGACGACGCCATCCCCGTGATCATCAACAGGATCGTGAACCTCGATCCCGACCTCGACGGGATCGAGACACCGCTGCGGGACCTGCTCGCCGCGTGCCTCGCCAAGGACCCCGGCCGAAGGCCCACGGCGCAGCAGATCCTCGATCGGCTGGTGCGCGGAAACGGGGCCGCTCCCGTCGACTCACGGGAGACCTCCGCCGTCGACCGACCGGACGCCCCCACGGGAGACGGCGCTTCGCGATCACCGGTCCGAGATGGGACGCCCGGTTCGCCGGGCGGGAACGGCGGAG
Organism: Streptosporangium sp. NPDC000563; assembly: GCF_040299985.1. Classification (NCBI taxonomy): domain Bacteria; kingdom Bacillati; phylum Actinomycetota; class Actinomycetes; order Streptosporangiales; family Streptosporangiaceae; genus Streptosporangium; species Streptosporangium sp. NPDC000563. The sequence goes on from NZ_JBEPDA010000001.1 coordinate 567,336, forward strand.
GTGGCTCGCCGGTCAGGGATAGGGAGTCGAGTCTCCCGAGCGGGGGCGGAGCGGTGGGTTCGCCGAGCGGAGCGGTGGATTTGCCGGGCGGAGTGGCGGGTTCGCCGGGCGGAGCGGATGCTTCCGGCGTCATGGGCGCCGCCACGGACCCGGACACGCTCAAAAGGCGCGGGAAGAGGCGTACGACGGTCCTCGCGGTAGCCGCCGCCGTGGTCGTCGTGGGAGTCGCCGGGGCCTTCGTCGCTCTGGTGCCCGTCGGGGACTCGACCGTGCCGGTGGCCGGCGGGCCGCGGACCTCGTCGGCGCCGACCGGTGGGACAGGAACGATCGACGAGTCGGAAACGAGCGGTGGGACAGGAACGATCGGGGAGGCAGAAACGAGCGGTGGGACAGGAACGCCGAGGGACGTCGCGGGCCCCATCTGGGCCTCCATCGGTGTGGGGACCGTCTCTCCGGAGGCGGTTCCCACATCATCGGTGTCCGATCCCGTCGCGAGCAGCCGCCCCGCGACGAAACCGGCGGTGCCCCAGCCCTCCCGCGAACCCTCCACCCGTACCGAACCTTCGAGCGGAGACTCGCGCCCCGGACGCTCGTCGCCCGAACCGACGCGGCTCGTCGAGCTCGGTCCCGGCCATTTCACCGAATACTGCAGGACGATCGGCTGGGAGTGGGTGGAATACCGGAAAACTCCCACGCCGGGGGCGTACTGCGTCATGCGGAAGGGAGACCGGACCATGTATCTGACCCAGGCCAAACGTGACGCCGGCTGCCGGTGGCGGTTCGACGAGCCGAAGGCCGTCCACCGTTTCAAGAACAGTTCGAACTACTGCTACGTCTCCCGCTGACGAGGCCGCGAGCGGTATGTGTACGGTCTGCTGAGCAATGGGCGGGTAAATCGATGGAACGGGGGCGGGTCCGTCAGGGCGCGGAACCGGCGTTTTCTCCGGGGCGCGGTGGGCACAGGGGCGATATGCGCTCAAAAATGGATGATTCGGTCACGGTGACCTCCTGTGAGGACGGGCCGCTGCTGATCCGAGGGCCGTTCACCCTGCTCACTCAGGACGGGGCCGTCATCGATCCCGGCCGGACGACGGTGGCGCTGTGCCGTTGTGGCCTGTCCGCTTCCAAGCCGTTCTGCGACGGCTCGCACAAGCGGGCCGGTTTCCGGGCCGCGAGCGAGCCGGACGCGGCGGCCTGAGCAGACCTCTGAGTCTGAGCACACGTCTGAGTCTGGGTAGACGTCTGAGCAGGTGTCCGAGCGCGCCTCTGAGCACGCGTCCGAGCGCGCCTTCTGAGCAGGCGGGGCGGGTGGGCGGCGGCCGGTATCCGGCGTCCGGCGTAGAAGACGCCGCCGCGCAGAAATCGGGTCGCGAGGGCGAGCCAGCTGCAGACGGCCCGTTCCAGCAGCCATACCGGGGCGAACAGCGCGGCGGTGAAGGGAAAGACCTGTGGCCCGCCCGCGCGGCGACGACCGATCTCGGCCAGGCCCACCGCCAGCCCGGCCCCGGCCAGGGCCGGTCCGGGGCGCCGTCGTAGCAGCGCGACGGCGAGAGCGGGTGCGATGGCGAGAAAGAACGCCATCCTGGCCGGCTGCGCGAGGTCGTCATAGGCCTGGCGAACCCGCTGGGACCAGAAATGGCGCGGATCGGGCGGCAGGCGGCGAACGTAGAGATCGAGCGGGCGATCCTCCCGGCCTCCGTGGGCGCGGACGGTGCGGATCAGCTCAAGGTTTTCGAACAGGACGTCCCCGTCGTAGCCGCCCATCGCGAGGAAGGTCGAGCGGCGCACCCCGAACGTGCCGGGATAGTCGGCGCCGAAACCGCGGTTGAGCAGGGTGCGGGCGGTGTCCCAGCGGGCGTGCCAGGGCATCGGATCGAAGTGGTTCTGCGGGCGTACCAGGTCGGCGTTCCTCAGCAGGGCGTCGATCCTGGCCAGTTCGCCCTCGCCGTAGCGGACGTCGTCGTCGGCGATGACCACGTGCTCCGCGCGGGCCAGGCGCAACCCGGTGATCACCCCGTTGACCTTGCCGTTGGCGAAGTCGAGGTCACCGTCGGGCCGTACGTGCAGCGCGAGGCCCTCCCAGCGGGCGGCGTGCCGGGCGAACAGCGCGGCGGGTGAGCCGTCGACGACGATGACGCGGACGAGCGGGCGCAGCCGGCGCAGGTAGGCGGTGAACTCCTCAAGACCGGCGTCGTCACTCCAGCGCAGCGGCAGCACGTAGTCCACGCCGGGGTCCACGCCGGGGTCCACGCCGGGGACCACGCCGGGGTCCACGCCGGGGTCCACGCCGGGGTCCACGCCGGGGTCCACGCCGGGGTTCATATCGAGGGCCACATCGGGGTCCATGTCGGGGTCCGTCTCCGTGTCGGGGTTCGTCAGCGGCTCTCCGCCATCACGTTCGTCTCGCGCAGTGAGGAGGCACCGCACCGCCAGTGATCCATGACGTGCTCGGCGAAGAGCCGATCGAGGGTGAGGGCGCAGGCCGCTCCGTACAGGACGTCGCCGGCCCGCGAGGGGTGCTCGCGGACGAAGCCGCCGCACATGTCGTGCGCGGCGATCTGCTCGTGGACGGCGTCCGCCTGTACGTGCTCGTCGTAGAAGCGCCTCGCGGCCTCGTCGCCGCCCAGCCTGCGCAGTCCGGTGGAGTAGCGGCGGTTGGGGGCCGAGGAGGTCATCTCGAACGCCGCCAGGTGGCCGAGCAGCGCCCCGAGGTGGCGTCGGTGAAGACCGAAGAGCGACATGGTGTTGGAGATCGCCAGTGTGATCGCCGGGACCCGGTCGAGGTAGGCGCCGTAGGAGTCGTCCAGGCCCAGCCCGCGCATGGTGGCCCGAAACAGCTCGGAATGCATCTTCTCGACGCGCCCGCCGCCGTACTCGTCCGCCTGGATCTCCACCAGCGCCGCCTTGGGGCGGCCGTCCAGCCGGGGGATCGCCCAGGTGTGCGGATCGGCCTCCTTGAGGTGGTAGATCGACCGGTGCGTGACGAACTCGCGGAACTGCTCCAGATCGGCTCGCCGGGCGAGGAAGGCCGACAGGGAGGGGCCGTCGTCGGCGGTCACCAGTTCGGCCAGGGCACGTCGCACGGGCACGTCCGGTGGGCACGGCGGGCGGGGTACGGCTCGCGCGAGACCGTTCTCCAACCGTCGCTCCAGCACCTTCCTCATCGCCAGCAGCGACGGTTCCCATTCCCACTCCTCGTCCACCTCCTCGAAGCCCCGGTAGTGCAGCTCGTAGCAGGTGAAGAGCGCCAGCTGGAGATCCTCGTCGGCGATGGCGGGAGTTTCGGCCGGTGCCGGCGGTGGGTCGAAGGGGTGGGGCGGACGCCTCAGCCGTTCGAAGAGCGCGGCGGTAAGGGGACCCCGAGGCGTGGGAAGCTGCATCACGATCTCCCGTGTCGGCGAAAGGCTGCGGGTGGAAGGGGGGGTGATGGACCGGTGGAGCTTCAGGTTCCCGAGGGGTCTCTCCCCGCGAGGCCGCGCGGCGGGCTCTCCGGCCTGGTGGATGAATGGGTCCCGATGTGCATGCCGCCGTCTGTAGATATGTGGCCGTATATCGACTTATCGAACACCCGTACCATATGTCCCTGATGCCCTCATCTTTACCGAGCTAACCTCCCGGCGGTGCAAGCCGTGAGGAGAGTCGCGGCCGAAGGGAGGAGCGATCAGGGTGAACACCGTCATCCCAGGTGACAGCGGTCGGCGGGCGCCGGAGCCGGTGCGGGGTGCGTCGAGCCGAGGGTCATCCCGGGCAGCGTTCGGCGGGAAGGAGTTCGGCGCGCATGTTGCGCTCCATCATCCGCAGTGACGCGTCGGCGAGGTCGGGATGGATGTGGGCCACGCAGTCGGAGGCCACCCGGACGGAGAAGTCGCGCACGTAGGCGTCCAAGGAGATCGGGCTGATCAAGGAGGAGCACGTCACTACGAGTCGCTGGTGGACCCGGGCGAGACGCCGTCCTGCGCGTCGACCGGTGTAGTCCCGGGTGCCGGGTGCCGGGTGCCGGAGCCGGGGAGGGGGCTCCGGCATCCGGCACCCAGGGGTGAGATCTCGCTCCACGCGTGCGGCCCGCGCTCCCCGATCGGGGAACGCGGGCCGGGGCGACGACCCGTTCAGCCCTGTTTGCCCATGGCCTGGCGGATCACGTCACGGGCCCGGTCCATCATCGCGACCGGTGTGCCCACCAGCAGGTTCTTGGTCGCCGACTCCACCCCGGGATGCGGGTGGGTCGGAGCCATCGCCTCGGCCGCCTTCACCCCCACCGCCATGGCCCGGCGCTCGGCGGCGTTGGTCTCGGCGCGCAGCCGGGTGAACTCGTAGCGCTCCTCGCTGCGGGCGTGGGCCGTCACCGCCGCCCGTAGCACCGCCAGGTTCTCCGCGAACCGCGGATCGTCGGCGCCGGCCTTGTCCATCTCCATGAGCAGTTGCTTGGCCTCGTTCTCCTCGGCCAGCCGGTCGTCCACCACCGCGTCACCGTCCTCGATCTTGTGGCGCGCGTACGGGTGGACGATCTCCTCCTCGGCGGTCTCGTGCACCGCCAGCAGCCGCACCAGGCGCTGGAACGCCTCCGGCCGCTCGCTCGGCGAGGCCTTCTTCACCTCGTCGAACAGGTCGCGGATCAACGCGTGCTGGGCCAGCAGCAGATCCACCACGTCGTTCTCACCCATCAGTTCGGGCACTGTCTGATGATCACCCATGTTCTCTCTCCCCTCGTGTCCGGCCTGCCCTACCCTTTTGGCGCGACAAATCCATCCGAGGGGCGTGGGAGAGCGGAAGGCGAACCAATAATTTCCCTACGGATGGTCCTGGCTCGCCCGGGGCGTCACCTCCGCCATCCGCGACCAGCCCTCGCCGGGCACCTCAACATTGATGATCTCCGGTGTCGTCGCCACCACATCGGGCATCCAGGTCATGGCGGTCTTGAAGTGCTCCGATCCCACGTGCGCCGCACCGGCGGCGGACGAGGCGAACGCCTCCAGGAGAACGAACTGGTCGGGTGTGTCGACGCTCCTGGACCATTCGAAGAAGATGTTTCCCGGCTCGTCGCGGGTGGCCCGGGTGAAGTCGTCGACGAGTGCGAGCCACTCGTCGGCTCGCTCGGGACGGACGGTGAACTTGACGGCGATGAAGATCACGAATTGGCCCCTTCGGCTCTGTTCGGGAATCTGTTTCGTTGGAAGTCTGGCCTTGTTTACGTCGAGACGGATGTCGCCGGGGACGACACCCGGCGTCATGGCCAAGATAAGTGGCGGACACCCTCGCCCGGGCACCGCCACCACCAGAGAAGGAGCGGATCATGCAGGCTCCGCCGTCCCCTCACCTGTCCCACCCGGTCATGTACCACCGCTGGTCCGAGATGACCTTCATGCACTGGCGGTACCCACCCGCCGTGATCCAACGGCTGCTGCCTCCCGGACTCACGGCCGAGACCTTCGACGGCACGGCCTGGGTCGGCCTCACCACCTTTCTGATGGAGGACGTGCGGGCACCGGGCGTGCCCGCCCTGCCGTGGCTGTCGCGGTTTCCCGAGACGAACGTGCGTACCTACGTACGGGACGAGCAGGGGCGTGACGGCATCTGGTTCCTCTCGCTGGACGCCGGGCGCCTGCTCGCGGTGCTCGGCGCGCGAGTCGGGTACGGATTGCCGTACTTCTGGTCCCGGATGGCGGTGAGTGCCGTCGGCGAGCGGCGCGGCTACCGTTGCCGGAGACGCCTGCCGGGGCCGGTGGGGGCGCGGTGCGACGCGATCGTGGAGCACGGCCCGCCGTTCACCGAGCCCGAGCGTGACGAACTGGCGCACTTCCTGACCGCCCGCTATCGGCTTTTCACCACGATCGCCGGTAAAACGGTCACCGCCCAGGTCGAGCACCCCGACTGGCCGTTGCGCCACGCCCGGCTGGTCCATCTGGACCAGGACCTGCTCCAGGCGGGCGGTCTCGACGCACCCGATCACGCTCCCGTACTGCACGCCTCCCCTGGGGTGCCGGTGCGGATCGGGATGTGGACCCGGTGACGCGCGGGCTCTCCCCTCGGCGGACCCGGTGACGCGGGCCCTCCCGCCCGGACCCGGGGGCGTGGCGTGACCCGGGCCGCGGTGACCTCTGCTTGAGGTGACCTCTGTCGGAGAGGGACGGCCGTACCGTCCGTCATCCCTGCCTGACGAGGAGGTGGCGCGGGCCGCGCAGGACCGCGCTCTGCCGGTACGGGGGCGGATCGGCGGCGAGCCGAGGGTTCTCCAGGTTGCGCACGAGTTCGGTCAGCGCGATCTGCGTCTCCAACCGGGCCAGTGGAGCGCCAAAGCACAGGTGGACGCCCCCGCCGAAGCCGAGGTGCTGGTTGTCCCGCCGGTCGGGATCGAACCGGTCGGGGTCACGGAAGCAGGAGGGATCGCGGTTGCCGGAGGCGAGCACGAGCGTGATCTGCGAGCCCTTCGGGATGACGGTGTCCGCGACGGTGAGGTCGCTGTAGGCGGCCCGCCAGGGGATGAGATGCACCGGAGGTTCGTAGCGCAGCAGTTCCTCGACCGTCCGAATGATCATTTCGGGCTCGCGGCGCAGGCGTTCCAGCACGTCGGGGTGGCGCAGCAGCGTCAGCACGCCGTTGGTGATCAGGTTGACGGTCGTCTCGTGGCCCGCGATGAGCAGCAGGTTCGCGGTGCTGACGATCTCCTCGTCCGTCATGCGCCCGTCGGGTCCCTCGTCGTTGGCCAGCCGGGAGAGCAGGTCGTCGCCCGGAGGCCGGCCACGACGGCTCTCCAGGAGTTCGGCGAGGTAGGCCCTGAGGTCCTTGCGGGCCTGGATGCCCTCCCGCACGCGTTCCTCGGGGTCCGTCGCGGGGTTGAAGTCGAGCACCGCGACGATCGCCTCGACCCACCCGTGGAACCGCGGCTCGTCCTCGCGGGGTACGCCGAGCAGGTGGCAGATCACGGTGACGGGGAAGGGGTAGGCGAAGTCGTCGACGATGTCGATCTCGTCCTTGGTCACCAGGTTGTCGATCAGGTTCGTGACGATCGCCTTCAGGTCGGGACGCATGTCGTCCACCAGCCTGGGCGAGTGCGGGGGGCCGAAGTACCGCATCGCCATGCGGCGCAGCCGGTCGTGGCGCGGCGGGTCGAGGCCGATGAACGCCGGTGGGTCCTCGCGGCCGGCGGCGGCGGGGCCGGGGTTGTCGAGATTGTCGGTGTCGGAGCTGAGATGCGGGTTGTGAAGCAGTGCGGTGATCTCCCGGTAGGTGCTGACGATGTAGCCACCGTCCTCCTGCCGGGCCACCGGGGTTTTGCGCAGCTCGGCGTAGAGCGGGTACGGATCGGCCCGGCTGGAGTGGTCGAGGATGCGCTGGAAGACGCTGGACGGATGGGTGACTGTCATGACCGCTTCTCCTAGGGTGTCGCCGGTTCCCGCCGCCCCGGCCGGATCGATCCGAACGGGTCCGTCATCCGGCCGGGCGGGTCGACAGGGGCGGCCTTCCGGCAGGGCGGGTCGGCCGGTTCGAACGGGTGAGCCGTCCGGCAGGACAGGTCGACGGCCCGGTTCAACGGATCAACCGCCCGGTCGCGCGAACGCCACGCGCCGCTCACTCGGCTGGTAGCCGGTGACCACCACCGTCGCCCCGTGGGTGATGATCTCCCGGTCGGGGAAGTGGGCGGGCACGGGCTTCATGTCGGCGGGCTGGTCGGGGGTGGGACAGGAGGGCGGGAACGGGGCCGCCGTCTCGATCAGGTGCCGGTAGTGGTCGAGCCACTTGGCGTTGTCGAAGCTGACCGCCGCGGTGACCCGGCCGCGGTAACCGTACGCGGCGACGAAACGGTGCTCCTCCACCGATCCCTGCGTCACGACGACCTCGTCCGACAGGACGGGGACACCGACGGACTTGATGTTGACGCCGAACTGCGTCGACCAGAACGCCGGCATGGACAGGTGCGGCCAGCGGTCGGTCGGTGAACTCACCATGTTGTGGGCCGCGACCTGGGCCTGTTCCACCGCGTTGACCCAGTGTTCCAGCGACAGGAATCGATACTCGTAGACCGGGTGCGGGCAGCGTGCCACGTCCCCGGCGACGAAGACGTCGTCGGTGACGAGGCCGTTGACGTCGAACGCACGGCAGCCCGAGTCGCAGGCCACGCCCCAGACACCGGCGGCCAGCCCGGAGTCCCGCAGCCACTCGGTGTTGCGCACGCCGCCGAGGGCGACCACCACCACGTCGGCGTCGACCGTGTCGCCGTCGGAGAAGTGGGCGCGGCGCACCCGTCCCCGCTCGTCCCCCTCCAGCCGCGTGACCTTGACGCCGCAGCGCAGGTCGACGCCGTGGGCACGCTGGAGGTTCGCGGCGATCGAGCCGACCATGCCTCCCAGGGCTCCCACCAGCGGGGCCTCGGCGCTCTCGGCGACGGTCACCGGTATGTCGAGCCCACGGCACACCGAGGCGATCTCGGAACCGGCGAAACCGGCCCCGACGACGAGCACCCGACCGGGCCCGGCGGCGAGCCGCTCCCACAGGCGGCCCGAGTCCTCGCGCGTGCGTACCACGAACACGCCGTCCAGAGCCGCCTCGGACTCGTCGGCCCAGGGCCTGGCGCGCACGCCGGTGGCGATCAGCAACCTGTCGAAGGGGACCTCACGTCCGTCCGCGAGGTCCACCCGCTTGCCCGCGAGGTCCAGCCCGGAGGCGGGCACGCCGAGCAGCCAGTTCGCGTCGATCTCACGGCGCCGCGGTAGCGCGGTGCCGTTCGCGGGCACCCAGCCCGTCAGGACCTGCTTGGACAGCGGAGGCCGGTCGTAGGGTTCGCACACCTCGTCGCCGACGAGGGTGAGCGAGCCGGTGAAGCCCTCGTCGCGGAGCGCTTCGGCGGCCCGCAGTCCCGCGAGGGAGGCGCCGACGATGACGATGCGGCCGTCGTGCGGGAACGTCTCCCCGCTCCGCCCGCCGGTCACACCGTTCTCGTTCCGCTCGTCGCGGCCGTCGCCGCGGTCACGGGCGGGATCGCGACGGTGTCCAGCAGGTCGACCAGGATCGCCTGGACCGGGCAGGCGGCCGCCGCGCGCAGGACCGCTTCCCGCTGCGCCTCGTCCGGGCTGGAGTGGAACATGAGCGCCTCCTCGCCCTGCATCCGGAACGTGTCCGGGGCCAGGAAGGCACACTGCGCGTATCCCTGGCACCGCGCCAGATCGACGACAACCCTCATATCGACCATCCCTTCCGAACCTGCGTACGGCTGAGTGAGACGGAGAGAACCGGGAGAACGGGGGCGACTTCTGAGGTGGCGGTCTCGGCATCGTTCCGGCGGGTGTTGACCGGGGCGGGTGGCTTCGCGCGCCGCCGGAGACGCGGTGAACTCCGGAAGGCCGCTCCTGAAGGCCGCTCCGGAAGGCCCAGGAGGGGCCGGGACGACGTGGGAGTGGTGTCGGTTTCCTGGTTTCGCTTTCCAGAGGGAGGCCGGTGTTCCGGAAAAGCCCTGCGGGCATCGCGGATGTTTTCTCCGCGAGGTCACCTATTAAGGCGCTGACCTGGCCAAATAATCATATCGCGGGCATTTGTCCGGTACGTCGATCTCCCGCCAGATGACGGTCAAGGATTGCGTACGAAGAAGGGGCGGGCCGGGGGCGGCGCGACAGGTGATCCCTTCGCCGCGGCCGCCGGACCGCGAAGACCGCCCCTGAACGGCGTTTCGGAAATTCTCCGAGTTCTTTTGGCACGGGACCGGAACTCTTGGAACGAGACCCGGAGCCCCTAGAGCGAGACCTGGAGTTCGTCCTGGCCTGGATCGTCCCGTACGGGATCGGAGACACCCCGGCCGGGATCGGCGGCGCTGGAGATGGGGCCGGTCCGTACGTGGTCCATGGTGCTGGGGGTGGAAGTGAACCGCGCGGAGTCGGTGGCGCCGGAGGTGACGGGGGACCGCGCGGAGTCGGCCGGATCACCGGCCCCGTTCCCCTCCGCCGGAGGGACGAGGCGCATGCGCAGGCGGACGCGTGACCCCTGCTCCGTCTGGTCGATGGCGAACTCGTCGCACAGCTGGTTCATCAGCCACAGGCCGAACCCGCGGACCGTCCCCGTGGGACGTTCGCTGGGAACGAACCGGGTGGTCAGGAGCCCCAGGGTGTCGGTGACGTCGACGGTCAGGTGGGTCTCGTTCTGCCAGATGGCCAGCGTGCCCTTGCCGCCGCCGTGCTCCAGGATGTTGATGACCGCCTCGTTGGTGACGAGGAGGAGGTCGTCCAACCGTTCGCCCCGCATGCCTGCCTGAACGGCGTGATATTGGAGACGCTCCCGCAGACCGCTGAGGTCCTCGTCGATCGGCCAGTGCTGGCCGTGGTCGCCGGTCACGACACCCCCTTGAGATCGCCTTATCTGGCAGTCACCGGGGGGCGCGCCGACTTGCTCCAGAATCAGGGCGTTGCTGACGAGTTACACGATGCTAGACACCTGCCCGCTCATTGCCAACTTACGACCGTCGGGACCAACAGATGTTCGCTCGGTCGTGCTCTCGGCGAGCGGCGGCCGGGCGGGGCCGGGATCGGTTACGACGGCTGACTCGGTCGCAGGGCCTTGAGCGCGTCGGCCACGGTGGGCTGGATGCCGAAGGCCTGGGCGAGGCCGGTCAGGTGGAAGAGCCTCTCCAGGCGGGGATGCAGGTTGGTCAGGACGATGTTGCCGCCGCGGTCCTGGACGGTCTGACGGGTCTTCAGGAAACTCTGGATCCCCGTGGAGTCGCAGAAGGTCAGCTCGGTCAGGTCGATGACGAGGTCGCCCCTGCTCTCACCGATGGCGTCCTGCAGGTCGTGGTGGAAGCGCTCGGCGTTGCTGTAGTCCAGTTCGCCGGCCAGCGCGAGGAGAAGCGTCTCCTGCGCGGCGGGGTCGGACACGTCGGTCACGCGGACGGTAGCGCTCACGGATATACCTCTGCAGACGGTTGGTGGGAGGAGAGCACGGCCGAGAGACGGCAGCCGGGCGTGATGCCCGTATCGGAATGGGAGAGCATGATCGCCCCGAGAGTCGGGGCAAGGGCCGATTCGGTCACTCTCAGCGTACGATCCTCCGAATTCCTCTAGAGAACCCTTACGGTACAACTGAGGAGCAACCAGGCGTTATCCCACTGTGGTTACGGTGCCAGGACCCGCGGTCGGCACCGCCGTCCGGTCGCACGGTTCGACGATCCGGAGCGCGTGGGGTGGGGACCGTCGCCGACGAACCCCGGCTCGCGAGATCAATGATCTGCGGTGTCCGTTCGACTGCTTTCCACGACAGATCTCCCTTATGGGGAAATTCGGCTTTTCAAGATGAATGTCATGTTCTGGCGAGGGTAAGTCGGGGCCGGGAATGAACGCCACGCGGGAACGGCTGACCAAGAGACCGCCGTACGACCGTATGGCGGCCCGGCGAAGGAGGACCCCCATGCAGGCGGACGTCAAGCTCTCTCCCGGCGGCGATTCCTTCGTGGCCGAGGTGGACGGCAGGCCGGCCGGACGGCTGGACCTCATCCGGCGCGATGGTGTCATCGTCTATCCCCACACCAAGGTCCAGCCGGAGTACGAGGGCCAGGGGATCGGCGCCGCACTCGTCCAAACGGCACTGGACGCGGCCCGTGCGGAGAACGCGAAGGTCGTCCCCCTCTGCTGGTTCGTACGGGAGTGGATCGACCGCCACCCCGACTACGCCGATCTCGTCGAAAACACCTGAACCTCCCCGGGCGTGTCGTCGCCTGTAACGCCCCATGCCGAGCGGGTTTGTGTCATTCGCGCTCCGGGTAATCGGTCCGGAGCGGGTGAACGCGCTGGTCGTTCCCGTGGCGGGCGCTACCATTCCCGGGCGGCCGAGGACCGGAACCTCCGGGCGGGTAAAGTGGCCGCTTCACCGGGGTTATCGTGAGAACCAGGACGGTTTCGCGACAAGACTCACGGTAGATCGTGATCGTCGGAACGCGTTCCGTACGGCATGATGCTGAAAATCACCCGGTTGGTGTAGATCGGCCCTGGGCCTGTCGTACGGACCGGATCACCGCCCGATCCCTTGCTAGGCTGCAGGGAACCGTTCGAACCGGGCGTTGTCTCACCCCGGCAGGTGAGACTTCTCAAGAAGTGGGGTCACACCGTGAAGAAGTTGCTCGTTCTGGCGCTCGTCGCCCTCGGGGGGCTGCTGGTCTGGCGCAAGGTGCAGGCCGACCGCGCCGAGCTCGACCTGTGGACCGAGGCCACCGGCAGCGAAAACTGACATACGCGGCTACCGATTCGGGTGCTTTCATGGTCCTTGCCCAAGATGGAATAACACCCATCAGGCTTGTCTGCCTGGATCTGGCAGGCACCACGATCGGTGATGTCGCCATGGTCGAGCGGGCGTTCGCCGAGGCGATCGCCACTCAGGGCATCGTGCCCGGGACCGGTGCGTACGCTCGTGCCATGGTGCACGTGCACCGGTCCCGGGGATGTCCCACCATCGACGTCTTCCGAGGCATCTTCCCGGACAACGAAGCCCAGGCCCAGGCGGCCAACCTGACCTTCGAGCGCTCCTACGAGGGCGCCATCGCACGCGCGGGCCTGGCCCCGCTCCCCGGGATCGTCGGGGCACTCGACAGGCTCCGCGACGCCGACGTCAAGATCTGCCTCACCACCGGCTTCAGCCGCGTCACCCTCAGCCGCGTGCTGAGCGTCCTGAGCTGGTCCGACAGGCTCGACCTCGCCCTGTGCCCGGAAGACGCCGGACGAGGACGCCCCATGCCCGACATGATCCTCAACGCGGTCATGCGCCTCGGCATCGAGGACGTACGCCAGGTCGCCGTCGTCGGTGACTCCGAGAGCGAGATGCTCAGCGGCCGCCGGGCCGGCGCGACGATGGTCGTCGGCATCATGACCGGAGTCCACAGCAGGGAACGCCTCCTCAACGGCGGAGCCACCCACATCCTCGACTCCATCACATGCCTGCCCGGCCTCCTTGGCGGCGTTCCCGCCGAAGCACCCTTGGCCGCCGCGTCCCGCTGACGGGAAAGTAGTCCGGCTCGACGGCGGAGAAAACAGGGCCGAACAGGGATCAGCCTTTGACCGCTCCTCCCACGGGCGAATGTGCATCTCCGTGCACTGGCCGTCGCAGTTCATGGCCCAAGCGGTGATGCCGAACCGCAGGCTCTTCGTCGTGCTGTTCAGTGTGCTGGGGATTTGGCGAAAAAACTATACGTACAGCAGTTGCTTTGCTGCACAGTGTGACTGCATGATGCTTCTGTGGTCCGGGGTGGAGAGTGATGGCTTGGTGACAAAATCGAACAAATGGCTGCTTGTGTCTATGCGCCGAAGACCTCAATCTTCGGCTGGCTCCCAATCGTCGGGAGATCGCGCAAACGTTCCCAAACCTCGGACGGCGTAGACGACGCCTTCCCCGCGAAGGCGCACCAGCACCTTGCGAGCCGTCGGCCGGGATACGCCGAACTCCTGGACGATCAGGTGTTCGCTGGCGACGGGTTCGTCGACTACGTAGGTGCCGTTACGAATGCGATCCTTGATCACATTGGCGATCTGTACCCATTTCGGCTGGTTTGCGCGCCACGCTATCGTCACTTGATCACCGTAGACATCTCTTATTGCCCCGAGATACCCACCATGAATAGCTGTAAATAACTGACGACAACAGATGTTCATACTTCATAGTTGTTAAGGGTAGTGAAGTAAGATCAAAAACGAGCCCGTCCAGCGCTGCAACGACTGAACGGGCCCTTGATCAGGAAGGTAGTCCTGACCCGATGCCTAACCCTAGTGCCCCGGTTCTCGACCGGGCCATGATGAGTGGCTGCGGCTGTTTCGCCGAGGTGTCGCCGATGCCGATGGGGTGTGCGACCTGCGGGCATGCCCCTTACGCGCACGGCTGCCCTGATCGGCCCGCCGATCACGAGTACGTCCAGCCTTCCGGCGACCTGATGGATATCCGGCTGCGGGTTCGTCGTACCGGAGACCGTTCCCTGCCGTGCTTCGAGCCCGCCCCTGTGGCCCCGGCCGCCGTGATCCCCGCTCAGCGATCCATCGAGGGAATGCCGCCGATCCCCGAGCAGCGTCGTCCTGAGCGGAGTGCGTCCGCCGAACGGCTCGTACCGGTGTCGTCGCTTCGGCGGAGGCTCTGTCGCCCGCGTCCGGCGTCGCCGTCAGGGACCGCTCCTACCAGGCCGTCTGGGCTGGGCTCCCGGCATCGCCTCGTGTCCCGTCCGAGGCGAAGAACCACCTGCGCACCGAACCGCTCAGCGGTCACCCCATCTTCGTGCCGGTCACCTGGCCGGTACGGCGAACCCCTCCATTGCATGAGGCAGGCCCGCCCCACGCTGCGAACGACCGGGCGGGCCTTTGATCGGATCGAGGTCCAATCAGTGACAGATGGTAGTTCCACCCACCCAGAGCCCACCAGTAGTCCCACGACGATTCCCGGCTGGCGGCTGATCCTCAGCGACGCCGGACGGCTGTGGGCCAGCCGCGAACGGCCCTTTTCCGAGGTGGCCACCCATGCCGGGGCCGAGCGGACCGTCGACGCCGACGACCTGGAGGCGTTGCGGACCGAGACCGACCGCCAGGAGACCTTCGCCCGCGAGGTGGAGGAGGCAGCACACGAGCAGGTGGCACGGAAGGTACCGGAGCGGGAGCAGGCCGGGCAGGTGATCTCATGATCCGCCGCTGCCTGTCCGCTGCCCGGGGCCGTCACCGCGACGGCCAGGCCGTCATCGCGGTCCCGCGCTACACCTGGGATCACGAGGCCCGCGCCGAGGCCGCGATGCTGCAGGCCACCCGCCCAGGCTGGTCGGTGCTCTACGGCACCGGCAGCCGCCTCTTCCACGCCATCGCCACCTGGCCCACCCCCGAACCCCTCATCATCTGCGACCGCACCCTGGAGGGGTTGAAAACCCAGATGCACGAGGCCGAAACGACCGTCCTCCACCGCTGGGCACTCACCTCCAGCTCGGTCACCATCGGCCACTTCTGACGAACGGGCACGGCGACCCCATCCTTTCCCCGGTCCCAGGGGTCGCCGTGCCGTCCACGACGCACTGCCTCGCTCCGGCTCAAGCCCATACCGCCCGACGGGTTCATGGCCGAGGCCGGTCCCGTGCCCTGGGACCCCACGACTTCCGGTTGTTTCGCTCGGTACGACATGCCGGCGTCCTGCCAATCCAATTGGCGTCGGAGCGGCTCCTGTTGCTACCGTGTACGACTGAAGCAGGTCCCCTCCCAGGTACCCGCTTGGATCTCGGGGCCTTAGCTCAGTTGGCAGAGCGCCTGCTTTGCAAGCAGGATGTCAGGAGTTCGAATCTCCTAGGCTCCACTCATATGAAAGCCTGGGTGAGGGATGGTTCCCCGGGCCTGGGCTTTGATCTTTATTCGGCCTTCTTCGGCTTCCGTGCCCGACCCGCTGTTGAGTTGTTCTCTCGCGAGACTGTCGATCTGCTTCGCGACCTAGTGCCCTCGCTTGTCGGTAGCGTGCTTGTAGATGATCGCGGCGCGTGTGCCGGAGTAGCCCGTTATGATCTTGTGATCTGCGCGCGGGCTGTGCCCTACGATGTCCGTCACTGTTCGGGGCGGCACCCAGGGCGAGCGGCGCGGCGCCTGCCGTACTAGGTCCCTTGCCGTCTCTGTGTTACGGAGGAGATAGTCACGTTGACCAAGTATGTGATCGGGCCGGACGTGGCCCTTCGATTGGCCCATAACGAGGCCGTGATCCCCGGCGAGCATCAGATCCTGGCTCCAACGCTTCTTCGCTCACAGATGCTGTCGCTTCTCTACCAAGCAGTTGGCCGCGGTGAGATGACCAAGAAGGACGCCGATCGCCTGCTCAACTACGTGCGAGGGCTACGGATTCGACTGCTCGGCGACCGCGTCCTTCAGAGCACCGCGTGGAAGATCGCCGACCAACTCGGGTGGCCGGACACGTTCGCCGCTGAGTACATCGCCCTGACCCTGCTCCAAGCCGATGCGTTCATCACGCTCGACGCGGAGCTCGCTCAGACCGTGCAGGAACTGGTGCCTACAGCACCCATCGAGGCCCTGTCTTAATCGGGCACCGGCACGGTCGGGGTGCAGCGCCAGGTGGCCGACTCTTGGCGAGATCCGGCGCTTGTTCGGTTTTGCTCGGCGCGGGCCTTCGCGCGCTCACGCAACTCCTCAGGGACTCTGAAGGAGACCCTTGAGGAATTGTGCTCTCGCCTGTCAGCGATGGGCGTCCGGGGTAACCGGTGGGCACGGGTACACGGCCCTCGTCGATCGCGCGACGAACGTCGCTGATCGCATCCCGTACGTACTCGTCCTCGATCAAGGGGCAGCGGGCGCTGCGCGCCGTCGCTCGGCCCTGCACCTGCGGCGCGCGCGCCTGGCATGCGGCCTGAGGGCTGGTCCCGGCGTGCGGGCAGGACTCGGGGCCGTCCCCGTACGCCGGCCGCGCCGCCCGGACCATGCGATCCGCCCATGGTCACGCCGCCGCTGCCCAGACAGGGCCTTACTGCTCAGGAATCAAGTACGGCGGCGACGGCTTCGATCTCAACGAGCTGGCCGTCGTAACCAAGCACGGTGACTCCCATCAAGGTGCTCGGTACGTCATGGTCACCGAACGAGTCCCGGACTACCTGCCAGGCAGCCACCAAATCCTCCCGCCGGGTGGACGCGACGAGAACCCTTGTGCTGATGACGTCCTGCAACGATGCGCCGGAGGCAGTGAGAGCCGCCCGCATGTTCTCGATGGCTTTCGCTGCCTGGCCCGCGTAGTCCCCAATCGCTGCCGTCGAGCCGTCCTCGTTCAGGGGACACGCTCCGGCGAGGAAGATGAGTCGTGACTCGGCAGGCGCCGTGGCTGCGTAAGCGTACTCGGCGATGTCGGATAGAGAAGCGGAGCGGATCAAAGTGATGGCGCTAGGCATGGTCGCTCAGTTCCTTTCATATCGGGCACAGAGCGACCATCCTGACGTGGGCCTCCTGCCTGCCGCCTCCTATTTTCACAGGCCAAGCCGCCCGTACCTCGCGGCCCGCCCATGGTCACGCCGCCGCACAGAACAGGCCTGAGCTTCCCTCAGTAGTCCGGACACCGGCGGTGTGCTATCAGGCTCCAGGGGCCGGCGGCTGGTGACGCCGCCCTTTGGCACGCAATCGAACAATAGCCTCAGGCCCTGGCGTAGCCAGGCAGCGGAAAGCGCTAATCACCTGACTACGCCATTCCCGAGATCATCGTGAACTAACTAGACGCAACTCTTCAGTCGCCAGACCACACCCGCGTTCCGGTAAGGAGGCATGGTGTTGTGCTTAGTGATGAGCGCCACAGTAGAGGGGGAGCCGACCACCTCCCACTGACCGGTCTCAGGGCACCTCTGACCAGTCTTGGCGATCATCCCGATGTGCTGGCACATGCCAACCTCCAGTACTGCTGGGAGCAGGAGTTTCCTGTTCCCAGGGCACGCTGGAGCCCAATCGAACGCACCCTCTTATGTCAAGGAGCGCAGCCAACTGCTAGAGTCGCTAACAACCACGTATAGCAAACCCGGCTACAGGCATAAATCGGGCGCCAGCCCGACGTTCTGTAGTCGGGCTTTTGCGTGTGGTCAAACACTAGTGGTGCGCATGCGTTTGCCGTGACGAGAGATAAGTGAGTTACTCTCGCGTTCAATAAGGCTCACAAGCCCTCGAACAGCGGATATCGCTAATTCCATGATCCATTCGTGGTGAAGAATAGGCGTTTTGTGAGAATTGCCCGTCTCTCCCCGTAATGAAACTGTTATCCGGGAGGGGTTGAGGGGTGCGTCTAAAAGGGGCAAATAATCGCAAATATGGTGTTGGCCATGTAAGTCAACGTGCTGGACGTGCTGCCTTCAGCTTCTTGGATGGTGCCCCCCTTACGATCGCCATGCGGTGGTTAGGCATCCCACATGGCTGGGGGCGATCGCCGGGCCGGGGCTTCGTTCCTAAGACGGTACGGGCGCGTTATTTGGTTCGATCGAGGTGGCTGATGCCCCATGGTGGCCAGACGTTCGCGCAGCTTTGTTGGCAGCTCCATCCGGCCGACAAGTCCTTCTGGGGAGTCAATAATTGTCTGGACGAGTGGTTCCGAAGTGATCAGCGGAGGTGGTCGGTCACGTATCGGGCGCGTTCTTCCACGGGCACGCGAGGAAGCCGCACCAACTCGTAGCCGTACTCGGTGTAGGTGGTGACCATGGACTCGTAGGTTCGTTCCGCCTCGGCGAGTGACTGCTTGCGTTCTGCGTCCTGTCGGTAGATCTCCGGCCAGGGCGGGGCGATGAAGACACGCGGGTGGTAGCGGAACGTGCGGGCGGCGGTGTGAAGGTGGGCGGGCACCGGCCTGCCTTCGAGAAGGAGGTAGCCGATGATGTCGGGGATGCCCCGGTCGAAGAAGACGGGGGCCTTTCGCGTCGCCGCGTCGCGATAGGAGCGGAGTTCCCAGCAGAGCATCATCTCGGCGAACATTTCGGGGTCGTTCCACGGCAGTGCGCGTCCCCCGATGGCCATCTGGTCCTGGATGACGCCCCGCCCTGCCTCGTACGACCGTGAGAAGCCGGCTTCCTGCAGGTGATCGATCAAGGTGCTCTTTCCGGATCCCGGCCCTCCGGTGATCACGATGAAGTCTTCCGGGTCCGGCGACATGGCAGGTGTGGCCCTTCTCGGGTTCATGGGATCGATGTTCTGGAGAACGGGGAACACCCAGGATCATTGCGTGACGAACGACCTGAATGCTCCTCCTGGTCGTGGCCGCACTGTATGTGAAGTCGGAACCACGAGTCCGCTACAGGGTTTGCAAGATCTTTCGGAGCGCGTTCTGTTGTTCACGCCATGGATGGTGACCGGCACCCCGCATCACGTGGAGTCGGCCGTGAGGCAGGGCGTCGGCGAGTGAGGCCGCGGTGGTGACCGGCCGAGGGTCACCCGTGCCGTGAATGACGGCCACCGGGGCGGTGATCTGGCGGCAGCCGCGGATTACGGTTTCATCGGACCACGAATCCGCCTCCGCGCTCAGGTGGCGGTTGGCGGCCCAGTTGATCGAGTACGGAGCGCCGGCGTCCGCTTCGGCCCATTCCCACGCCCGCGTGCGATCGGCGTGATCGGTGAACCATGCCAGGGTGCGGAACTCCCGTTCCTCCGTGGCGGAGCGTTCGGACAGCGCCGCCAGCTCGGCGAGACGTCCATGTTGCCGTTCGGTCATGCGGCGATCTCGCTCGGCTCGATAGCTCGTTCTCCAATCACCGAGTCCGGTGCCGGCCAGGTAGCCCAGCGACGCGACCCGATCAGGGTGGGTCCAGGCATAGGCGAGTCCGAGCGTCGCGCCGAACGAGTGACCGATGACGATCCATCGGTCGTATTCCCAGTGCCGGCGTAGGGCTTCGAGATCGGCGATCAGACGGTCCATCCGTTGGTCGTCGGAGGGGTCGGACCTGCCGCACCCACGCTGATCGAAGCGGTGGACGACGGTGCCGTCGTCAAGCAGGCGAGCGACGGGACGGAGGTGATCCCACAGGCCCGGGCCGCCGTGGAGGAGGACGACGGGCCGAGACCGCCTGGTGGTGCCGGTGGTCTCGGTCCACAAACGCACGCCGTCGTCCATCGTCACGAACCGCACCGGGCGAGCCTACGCGTCACCTGAGGCGTCTCGTCGTCTCAGGGAGAGGGCGTTGTGTCTCCGAAACATAAAACCGGTGAACCGATTGTTTCAGACGCATTGCCGTAAGAATATTGACGCTCAGGTCAGCAGAGCCCTAATGTCCTGGATCAATGACCGGTGTGACATTCCGAAAGTTTCATGTTCAAGGGCGATGTCAGAAGGCTTCGCAGGTGAGGCGGCAGGTCGGCATGGCGGTGTCGAACCTGTCCGGCGTTCGCGATCCGGAGTCTGAGGCGGCGCGGCACCGTCCTGCGCGCGGAGGAGGTGCCCGGCGAGCGCGGCGCGTCCTCGCGTTGCCGGGCCGCCCATCGCATCCCTGACCACAGCAAGCGAAAAGAGGTCGCCGTGAAGTTCCGTAACGTCTCAGCGGTCGTGTTGGCCGCTACCGCGGCCCTCAGCATGGCAGCGTGCTCAGGCTCGTCGTCCGGGACTCCCTCCGGCGAATCGGACGGCTCGTCGTTCGAGTTCTGGTCGTTCACCGGGATCAACCAGAAGGCGTCCGTCGCCGAGTACCAGAAGAAGAAGCCGGACGTGCAGGTGAAGCTGACCGAGGTGGGGAACGCGCAGGAGACGGCGCAGGCGCTCACCACCGCGCTCGCCGGCGGCAAGGTGCCCGACCTGGTGCTGATCCAGGGCGACGACCTGCCCAAGTTCGTCCAGCAACCGCAGAACTTCGTCGACCTGCGCACGCTGGGTGCCGACAAGGTCAAGGGTGACTACCTGGACTGGGTGATCAGCCAGCCCACGGCCAAGGACGGCTCGATCATCGGCATCCCGACCGACGTCGGCGGTATGGCCATCGCCTACCGGACCGATCTGTTCAAGGAGGCCGGGCTGCCGACGGACCGTGAGGAGGTGGGCAAGCTCTGGCCCACCTGGGACGCCTTCATCGAGGTCGGCAAGAAGTACAAGGCGGCCACCGGCAAGGCGTTCATCGACAACGCGGGTGGGAGCGTCTACTCGCAGGTGGTCAACCAGGGGCAGGAGAAGTACTACGACCCCGCGGGCAACCTGGTGTACGAACGCAGCCCTCAGGTCAGGGCCGCCTTCGACCAGGCGCTCAAGGCCGTGGCCGCCGGGATCACCGCGAAGCAGAGCTCGTTCACCGAGGGGTGGAGCGCCGCGATGAAGCGGGGGGACTTCGCCGTCGCCGCCGCACCGGTCTGGTTCCTCGGCCAGATCCGCGACAACGCCCCGGACACCAAGGGCAAGTGGGACATCGCCACGATCCCCGGCGGCTCGGGCAACTGGGGCGGCAGTTTCCTCGCGATCCCCAAGAACGCCAAGAACCCGAAGGCCGCCTGGGAGTACATCGCCACCATGCAGTCGCCGCAGGGCCAGCTCGAACACTTCTCCGAGGCCAGGTCGCTGCCCGCGACCCCGTCGGTCTACCAGGACCCGAAGCTCACCTCCGCCAAGGACGAGTTCTTCTCCGGCGCACCGATCGGCAAGATCTACACCGATTCGCTGCTCGGCCTCAAGCCGTTCCTCATCGGGCCGGAGAGCACGACGATCGGCACGGAGTTCACGAATGCCATCACCAACGTCGAGCAGGGCAAGGGTGATCCCGCGAAGGCGTGGGACGCGGCGGTGACCAACATCAAGACCGCGATCGGTGGCTAGGCCCCTTCGCGAGCGTCGCCGGCGCGGGCCGTTCCAAGGGGCCCGCGCCGGTGGCGGGGAAGCGAGCAGACCGTGACGACGAGCATCAGCTCCACCAAGGCGGACCTGCCCCCGGCCCCGCCGGTGGAGGCCGCGCGACGCGGTTTCGCCGAGATCGTTGCCCCCTACGCCTACATCGCCCCGTTCTTCGTGCTCTTCGCGGTGTTCGGTCTCATCCCGCTGCTGTTCACCTTCTACGTGGCGCTGTTCGACTGGAACCCGATCGGCGAGCAGGTGTTCGTCGGCCTGGACAACTTCGACCGGCTGCTCGGGGACGTGCGGTTCTGGAACGCGGCGCGCAACACCGTGAGCATCTGGCTGCTGTCCACCGTGCCGCAGTTGCTGGTCGCGCTGCTGCTCGCGCACCTGCTCAACCACGTACGGCTGCGCTTCGCCGTGTTCTTCCGCATGACGATGCTCGTGCCGTACATCACCTCGGTGGCCGCCACCGCCATCGTGTTCGTCCAGATGTTCGACCGCGACTACGGGGTGCTGAACTGGCTGCTCGGCCTGGTGGGCGTCGAGCACATCGACTTCACCCAGTCGGTGGCGGGCAGCCATGTGATGATCGCCGTCATGGTGGCCTGGCGGTGGTTCGGCTACACGACGCTGCTCTATCTGGCCTCCCTGCAGGCCGTTCCCCGAGCGATCTACGAGGCGGCCGCCGTCGACGGAGCCGGAGGTGTGCGGCAGTTCCTGCACATCTCCCTCCCCGCCCTGCGGCCGGTCATCGTGTTCACGATCGTGACCTCGACGATCGGCGGGCTGCAGATCTTCACCGAGCCCCTGCTCGTGAACCGCGGAGCGGCCACCACCTGCGGGCCGATCCGTCAGTGCCAGACGCTCACCCTCTTCCTGTTCGAGCAGGGGTTCACCCAGTTCAAGTTCGGTTACGCCGCGTCGGTCGGCGTGGCGCTGTTCGTGATGGTCGTCGTGCTCGCCGGCCTCAACTACTTCCTGTCCACCCGGATCCGCCCGGTCAAGGGCTGAGGAGGCGATCGTGAGCACGACGAGACCACGCTCCGGCGATCGTGTCCGATGGTGGACCTACGCGCTGCTCGCGCTCGCCGTCTTCTTCTGCCTGTTCCCGCTGTACTGGATGTTCATCGTCGCCACCACCGACACCGCGACGGCGACGAATCTGCCGCCCGAGATCGTGCCGGGCGACAACTTCTTCCACCTCGCGGGCCTGGTGTTCTCGACCGTGCCGTTCGTCCAGTCGATCGTCAACAGCCTGATCGTGGCCGGGTCGATCGGCGTGGGCCAGGCGGTGCTGTGCGCACTGGCGGGCTTCGCGTTCGCCAAACTGCGCTTCCGCGGCCGCAACACGCTGTTCCTGGTCGTCGTTCTGACGATGACCGTGCCGACCCAGCTCGCCATCGTCCCGCAATACATGATCATCTCATCGCTGGGCTGGGTGGACACACTCCAGGCGCTGATCGTCCCCGGCCTGGCCAACGCCTTCGGCATCTTCTGGATGCGCCAGCACATATCGTCCGCCATCAGCGACGAGCTCCTTCAGGCGGCCCGCATCGACGGGGCGTCGACCTGGCAGATCTTCTGGCGGGTCGCGTTCCCGCTGGTGCGTCCCGCCGCCTTCGTGCTCGGCCTGCTGGGCTTCGTCACCGCGTGGAACGACTTCCTGTGGCCGTTCGTGGTGCTGAAGTCGCCGGAGATGTACACCGTCCAGATCGCGATCAAGGCGCTGCAGAACAGCTTCAGCATCGACCTCGGGCTCGCCATGTCCGGTTCCTTCCTCGCCACCCTCCCGCTGCTCGTCCTGTTCGTCTTCGTCGGACGGCGCATGGTGGCCGGGATCATGAACGGCGCCTTCAAGGGCTGAGGCCGCCGCTCACCGGGCCTCGGCGGGTACGAGGATGACGGACGGTAACGGTCCGGGGGACAGGCTGCGTCGGCACGGGGCCGTGCGGGTGGTGGGCGTGGTCGCCGGATCGTCTGCTCGGTCGCCCACTACCGTGGGTGCGGGACCGCCGAGGTCGACAAAAAAAGGGGTGGCCTACGCCACCCCTGGCCGTTCGATAATATATTCAGGAACTAATGACCAGGGAATCAATGATCGACAACAGGTCGATACCGTAAATCATAAAGGCACCGGTCACAAGAATGGCGCCGACGGTCTTGAAGGGTCGTCTCATCGCTGTTTTTCGCTTTCTTGCCAAAAACCGAAAACGTCCTCGGTCTCAAATTTCGGCCAGGACGAGACTCCACTATAGGACATCCTGAACTGGTAGTCATCTCGCAGGGCTCGCGACATCCTGCGGGGAATATGAGAATAAAAGTGGCGAATTAGCGATAAGGGCGATATGTGTGCGTTTGAGCACCCAGTGGGCCATGAAGATCATACAGCAGGATGGGTCCACCTGCCGCCTGGCGACTCCCGTCGGCTCTACCTGGCAAGTCTCGCCCGGAGCAGCTCCGCCTCCACCACGCCGAGAGACTCGTAGAGGTCGAGCGCCCGTCGCCAGCACTCCTCTGCCCGTGTCCACTTGCCGGCGTCGGCGAGCGCGGTGCCCATCTCGTCGAGCGTGCGGGCCTCCTGGTGGACGTCCCCGATGGCGTGCGCCACGGCAAGGGCCTTCCCGTAATGGGCCAGGGCGGCGTCGTGGTGATCAGCGCGATGATGAATTCCGCCGATACTGAGAAGGGCCCGGCTTTCCTCGTGACGTTCCGATATCTCGATGGAGACGCGTAATGCCTTCTGGTGATGGACGAGCGCGTCCTCGTCCCTGCCCATGCGCGCGTAACAGTTGCCGATGTTGTTGAGGGCGTCCACCTCGTGCCGCCGGTCGCCGATGTCACCGTGAATCCGCAGTGACTTTCTGTAGCACTCGAGAGCGTCGGCGTGCCGGTTCAGGAACTGGTAGACGTTGGCGACGTTGTTGAGCCAGATGGCCTTGTTCTGCGGGCCCATGTCAGGGTAGACGGACTCGGCCTCTTCGTAGTGCCTCAGCGCGGTGTTGTAGTTGCCCAGCCTGAACTCGATCTCGCCGATGTTGTTCAACGCGACCTGCTGTCCGCGCCGGTCGCCGCCCTGCCGGTACAACCCGAGCGCCCCCAGCAGGTGCTCGGTGGCCTTCGGGTAGTCCCCCAGATGCGAGTGGATGATCCCGATATGGGTGAGGCTGGCGGCCTGACCGTGGCGGTCGGCCAGCGCTCTGCGCAGTCGCAGTGCCTGCTCGAAGCAGTTCAGGGCGACGTCGAACTTGGAACGCTGCCAGTACACCAGGCCGCTGTTGTCGAGCAGGTCGGCGATGGCCCGCTCGTCGTCGAGGGCACGCTGGATCGTCAGCGCCTCGTCGGCCAGCCGGAGGGCCTCCTCATACCGGCCGGTCTGCCGCCGCACCACGCTGAGGTCGGCCAGCGCGTACGCGGTCCCCGACCGATTCCCCAGTTCGCGCCACGCCTCCACGGCGCGGGTGTGGAGCTCGGCCGCCTCCGCCCAGCGGACCCACACGTCGAGATATCGGCCGAGGACGCGCGGAAGCAACGCCGCGTGCCTCGTCCACCCGTGATCGGCGGCGTGGCGCGTGACGAGGAGCAGGTTGTCCACTTCGGCGTTCATCCAGGCGAGGGCCTGCTCCTCGGTGGTGATACCTGCTCCGGGACCCGGTGCGTCGAACATTTCGGCCGGGCCGCGGGTGCGGTGCGGGTAGAGCAGCCGGTCGGCGGTGTCGGCCATGTGAAGGTAGTGGTCGAGGACCCGGCGGAGCACCTCGGCTCGCGCGCTCTCCGGCTCCCGGTTCGACAGCAGGCGGGCATACTCGCCGATGAGGTCGTGAAACCTGTATCGACCTCGCCGAGGCTCGGAGATGAGGTGATGGTCGAGGAGATCGTCGAGCAACCTCTCCGCCTCGGCCCGGTCCGATTCCAGCAGCGCCGCCGCGCAGTCCGCGGTGATGTCCGCCCCGGGGTGCAGTCCGAGCCGCCAGAGCGCCCGCTGCTGCCATTCGTCCAGGCCGTTGAAGGAGAGCTCGAACGCCGCGATGATCCCGCGGTTGCCCGCCCGGATCTCGCTCAGCCGCCGGTCGTTCCTGCCGAGTAACTCGGCGAGGTCGGCCACGCTCCACGCGGGCCGGTGCCGGAGCCGGCTACCGGCCAACTGGATCGCGAGGGGGAGATGGCCGCAGAGCCGCACGACCCGCGCGACGTCGTCCGCGGGGAGCGCGCGCCGCGAACCCACGACGCGACCGAAGAGGTCGGCCCCCTCCTGCGGTGGCAAAACCTCCAGGGAGAGCGAGTGGACGTCGTCCAGCCCCGCCGGCCGCCGACGGCTGGTGATCATGACAAGGCAGCCGGGTGCCCCCGGCAGGAGAGGGCTGAGCTGATCATGCCCTATGGCGTTGTCGAGGACCAGGAGCACCTTGCGGCGGGCGAGCGCGGTGCGCCACTTCGCCACCCGCTCGTCCAGGCCGTCAGGGACCGGAATGCCGAGAAGGCGCAGGAGACGTTCGAGGGCGGTCGCCGGGTCCATCGACGCGTGCTCGGCGTCGTAGCCCAGGAGGTCGAGATAGAGCACGCCGTCGGGGTAGTCGTCGGCGAGCCGGTGGGCCAGGTGCACGGCCAGCGCTGTCTTCCCGACCCCCGCCATGCCGTCGATCGCGAGAACGGTGACCGCGTCCTGCCGTATCCGCTCGTCGATCAGCCGGTTGATCTCGGGTGTCCTGCCGACGAAGGTGTGAACGTCGCGAGGGAGGCTGGTCAGCGGCGTGTTCCCCCGGGCCCCGCGCCAGGACTCGGGCAGCAGCGCCGGATCGCCCTGGAGGATGCGCTGCTGCAGTGCCCGTAACCCCGGCCCCGGTTCGGTGCCGAGCTCTCCGACGAGACGACTGCGCGCCTGACGGTAGGCGCCGAGGGCCTCCGCCTGCCGACCGGCTCGATAGAGCGCCATCATGAGCAGCTCGACCAGTTTCTCGTCGAATTGAAATCGGTTGACCAGGTCGTACAGTTCCGGCACGAGGTTGGTGTTCGAGCCGCGAAGGAGTTCGAGTTCGACGCGTTCGACGGTGCCGGCCAGCAGGTCGCCTTCGAGATTTCTACGGGTATTGACGACCCAGGAGCCGGAGAGTCCGGACAGCGGCTCTCCCCGCCACAATCGACCCGCTTCGCCATACAGTCGCAAAGCGCCGTCGACGTCGCCCTTTTCGCTTACCGAACGGGCTTTCGAGCACAGTGCGCGGAAGTGGTGGTAGTCGATGTTCTCCGGGTCTGTTTCAAGGGAATACGTCCCCGAACCACCTCTCAGCCGCACGCCCTCTCCGGCACCGTGCAGGTGGCCCTTCAGTCGGGCGATGGGACTGTACAGGATGCTTCGGGCATTGTCCGGCGGGTTTTCACCCAACACCTTGCGGATGAGCGACTCGGTGGAAACAGGCTTTCCCGGGGTCATCAAAAGGACGGCCAAAATGTGACGTTCCCTGGCCCACCCCAGGTCACGGCGTTGACCTCGGGACCAAAACTCGACCGGTCCGAGAATACGGAATTCCATTCTATTCCCCTTCCCGGCGGGAGCGGTCTTCCGTATGAGGCATTTAACTGGTCAGAGTCGCCTGCGCAGTAAGTGATTCGACTAGTCCTATGACCTATTTATCCTCATTCCCTCTGGCTGGCAACAGGATTACCGCAAGGGTTTCCGCAAGTTTCGACGGCGACGCTCTGCGAAGGGCGATGAACCTCTCTATAGAGGACGACGAACCTCGCCCGTCCGCCGGAACAGGTCAGGGGTGATGACAGGAAAATGTCCGACCGCGAATGGAGCAGGGTTCCTATCGGGCTCGACTCTCGCCGATGGGTGACGCGCAGGAACTGCAAAGTGGTGCTGGTGGTCGTCCACACCGTCACATCGGGACAACGCCTGATGGACACCGTACGCCTCGTGGAATCCGACCTGAGAATCCAGGTCGTGTTCACCATCGCCCCGGACGTCTTCAGCAACG
This sequence comes from Streptosporangium sp. NPDC000563, assembly GCF_040299985.1. NCBI lineage: Bacteria > Bacillati > Actinomycetota > Actinomycetes > Streptosporangiales > Streptosporangiaceae > Streptosporangium > Streptosporangium sp. NPDC000563. The sequence goes on from NZ_JBEPDA010000001.1 coordinate 594,560, forward strand.
GGGTCGCGGATTTCGTCGGTGGACTGGGGGCGGTGGTATTGCCCTGGGAACAGTCCAGAAACCAGCGGTTCGATCTCGCCGTCGCCGCCAGCCTGGGCGCGCTCCACGAGATTCACGCGCCACTGATCGTCATTCCGCACGGCGCCGGCTTCAACAAGCTCGTGGCCGTACGAGACGGTGTGCGTGCCGTGGGCGATCGTGTGGCATACGGGCTCGATCCCCAGCGCCTGTTGTACGACGGCGCCGTACTGCCTTCCGCGGTGGCGCTCTCCCACTCCTCCGAGCTGGGACGGCTGGGCCGGACCTGCCCGCAGGCGCTCCCGGTGGCCACCGTCGTCGGCGACCCCTCCTACGACAGGCTGGTCGCCGCACTGCCGCACCGAGATCTGTACCGCCGCGCGCTGGCCGTCGAGCCGGATCAGAAGCTCGTCGTGGTCAGCTCGACCTGGGGGTCGACATCGCTCTTCGGCCGATGGCCCCGGCTGCTGCACCGCCTGGTCACCGAGTTGCCCCGGCAGGAGTACCGCGTCGTGCTGCTCCTGCACCCCAACGTCTGGTTCGGGCACGGCATCTGGCAGGTGAGAGCCTGGTTCGCCGACTCTCTGCGGCGCGGCCTGAGCCTGGTGCCACCGGAGGCGAACTGGCACGCGGTCCTCGCGTCGGCCGACTGGATCATCGGAGACCACGGATCGGCGACCCTGTACGGGACGGTCACCGGGGCGCCGGTCGCACTGGCCGGCTTTCCCCGGGACGACGTCGACCCCGCGTCCGCCCTCGGCGGGCTCGCCACCGTCGCACCCAGACTCTCCCCTCGCGGCTCGCTGCGAGAGCAGCTGGTCAGGATCGCCGAGGAGGTGGGGCCCGGCCACTACCGGGCCGTCGCGGAAGGCATCACCTCCGAGCCAGGCCGTTTCGACCGGAACATGCGCCGGCTCATCTACCGGCTGCTGGAACTGCGGCAACCCGCGACCATCCCGGTGACCGCACCGGCTCCGGCGCCTTTTCTCGTCAGGTAGACCATCCGGATCGGAGAATCAACGTGTTCGGTACGTTCGTGTCAGTTCACCTCTTCCGGCTGGAACACGCGCTCAGGCTGCGCCGGATCCCGTCCCCGTCGGCAGCCCCCGCTCCACCCGGACCCGTCGCTCCACCTGGACCCGCTGCTTCACCCGGACCCGCGGCTCTGTTCGGACCCGCGGCTTCACCCGGACCCGCGGCTCCGTCCGGGATCACCGTCCCGCCGCGGACCCTCACCACGCGCGGAACCGCCACATCGCGGCGGAGTGAACCGGCGATCCTGGTGATCCCCCGCGAGGGCCCGCTCCGCGCCCCGCACCTCGTCATCCTGTCTCCGGAGAGACACCACCGTGGCCTGCCGCCCGGCAGGCGCGTCTTCGACGGCACACATATCGTCGCCACCCTCGACGACCCCCTGAACCGGACCTGGTGCGAGGTCGCCGATGTCCTCGTGAGCCTGAAGATCCCCTGGAACGTTCCCGGAAGAGGCATCTCCGGTCTCCTTGACCGATATCCCGGTTGCGAGGTCGCGGTCGGCGGACAGGAGGCCGGAGGCGGCCTCCTGGCGGGGTTTCGAGACGGACGGCTCGCCGCGATCACCGAGGTGGGAGACCTTTCCGGCGGCTCCGCCCCCTGGCCCGCCGTCTACGGGTCGTTCCTTTACGGCTGGCGGGCCGCAGGGATGCCGTTCGAGAGCCTGGGCACCGCCTCGGTGATCGTGGGCCGGTACGTCGACTCCTCGGCGGCCAGGATCGGAACGCTCGAGGTGGCGGGCAGGACGCAGGTCAGCCCCGCCCGCCTCGGGGCGTACGACACCGGAAGGACGTCCGCATGAACCGCGGGATCCTCGTGGCCGGCGCCGTCAGTTTCTACATGTCCGTTGGGGTGAGGGAGTTTCCTGTCCGGTACGCCCCCACGTCGTCGCCATGCTGGTCATGCGCCGGCGTGTCAGGGGCCGCTGGTCACATCGCGCGGACCCTGAAGACGCTCGGCGATCACGTGCGTCTGTGCACCGTGGTCGGCCGCGATCTCATCGGCGCGGGTATAACGACCGAACTCGGCCGTGCGGGCCTGCTGGGACCCGGGATCGTCGAGAGCGCCGAATCGTCGTCGGGCGTGACACTCGTCACACCCGACGGCCGTCGCATGGGTTTCCCGAACCTGGCGCCCGTCAACCGGGTCGCGTATCCACCGGACCTCTTCGAGGCGCAGGCCCGTGGCGCGGACCTTCTGGTCCTGACGAACGCGAAGTTCGTCCGGGATCTGGTTCGGCCCGCGACTCGGCTCGGCATTCCCATCGCCGTGGACGTCCACCTCATCCACCACCTCGGCGACGAGTACAACCGTCCATGGCTGGAGGCCGCGAGGATCGTCTTCTGCAGCCACGAACGCCTGCCCTGTCCACCCGAGCAGTGGATGGCGAAGATGTTCCGGCGCTACCCGCGTTGTCAGGTGGTGGGAGTCGGGCTCGGCGAGCGTGGGGCGGTGCTCGGGATGAGAGACGGGCTGCTCGTCAGGGCGGAGGCCGTGACGCCACGGGAGGTCGTGAACACCACCGGAGCCGGTGACGCGCTGTTCGCCACCTTCCTGCACGTCTGGCGGAACACCGGCGATCCGGTACGGGCCCTGCGGGCGGCGGTGGTGCACGCCGGCTGGAAGGTCGGGTCCCGCACTCCGGTGACGGCGTCGCTGACCTGTGAGGAACTGTCGAGGCTGGGAGCGGCACATACGCCGCATGTCGTGACCGGACGCTGGGACCTCCGTACGTCGTGACCGGACGTCAGGACTCCGATGTTGTGGCTGGACACCGGGCCCCGCCGCGCGTTGGGACGCCGGGAGGTCAGGAACGTCGGGAGGTTGGGGCGGCCTGACCGCCGGGACCGCCCTGGCATCCCGCCGGGGCGGTCTCGACCGTCGGACACCACACGGCCGTCAGTCTCCCCCCAGGTGGGACAGCCGATCGTCCAGCCTTTCGCTCCTGGCCCCCTGCCGGACGAGGATCCGCCGCGCGTCCTGGTAACGTTCGCGAGCGTCGTCCCGGTGGCCGTTCTCCAGGGCGAGGTCTCCGAGCGCTTCCAGGGCCTGGGCCTCGCCGTTGTCCGAGCCGATCCGCCGCATCTCCTCCAGCGCCCGTCTCAGGAGATCGGCTGCCGCCGTGGGTCCTCCGGCCCGTGCGCGGCCGAGCAGGACGAGCACGCGTGCCTGGTTGTAGGGGTCGGGTTCCCGAGCGAGGAGTCGTCGCGCCTCCGTCAGGCATTCGACGGCCTCCGCCTGGCGATCCCTCCCGGTCATCGCGTCGGCGAGGTCGCACAACGTCAGAGCCACCTTGCGTGACCTGCCCATCGCGCGGTAGTCGTCGAGTGCCTCCCCGAAGAGCGCGATGGCCTCGTCGATCCGCCCTCGATCCTTCTCCACCAGGCCCAACCGGCGCAGGCTGCCGGCCACCCGCTGCCGGTTTCCCTCGCGACGCCAGATCTCCAACGCTCCTCGGAAGTCGTCGGCGGCCTCGTCCAACCGGCCGAGGGTGCGCAGCGCCAGACCGGTCCGGTTCAGCATCTTGGCCTCGCCCGGGGAGTTCGAGCAGGCGCGTGCCGCCGCCAGGCCCAGCCTGTCGATCTCCAGCCGTTCCGCGTGATGACCGCGGTACAGGAACAGGGGCCAGATGCCGTCGACCAGTTGCCAGGCCACGTCGAACAGACCTCGCTCGAACGCGGCAAGGGTGGTGGCCCTGAGGTTGGCGAACTCGTCCTCCAGCCAGTCGAGAGCCTGCACCGGACCGGTGAAGACAATTGGTTCGGCGGGCTTGTGGATCACCGCTTCCCGGGAGACACGGCGGTACGGCAGCACGACCTGGCTCGCGCCCCAGGCGGTGTACAGGAACCAGTCAAGCGCCCTTCGCACGGCCTCCTCACGAATCGCCACGGAATCCAGTTGCTCGGCCAGTTCCCGGGCGTGCAGCTGGGTCAGGTCGTGGAAGCGATAGTGCCCGCTGGGCAGGTCATCGAGCAGGTTGGCGTCCGTCAGGACCTCCAGCAGGTGACGGACCTGGACAAGGGGGAGCCCCACCGTTGCGGCCACCGCCCGGCTGTCGAAGGTGGCACCGGGGAAGAGCCCGAGCAGCCGGTAGACACGTCCCGCTTCCTGGGGGGTGAGTCCTTTGTAGGAGAGCGTGAGAGCGGCCCGGATCGTCATGTCGTCCTCCACCGACAGTTCGCTGAGGCGCCGCCGCTCGTGGCTGAGGGCCTCCACCATTTCCGACAGCGGCCAGTGCGGCCTGGTGGCCAGCCGGGCGGCGGCCACGCACAGGGCGAGCGGCAGTCGCGCACACAGTTCCACCAGCTCGTCGGCCGCCTCCGGCTCGCCGTGCACCCGGTCGTCGCCGACGGTCCGTTTCAGCAGCGTCAGCGCGGCGGCTGGACTGAGCCGGCCCAGCTGGACTCCCTTCGCCCCGCGCATCAGCAGTCCCGCGAGCCGCCACCGGCTGGTGACGATCGCGATGCTGTCCGCGGATGCCGGCAGCAGCGGGCTCACCTGGGCCGCCGACAGGGCGTCGTCCAGCACGACGACCAGACGGCGCCCGCTCACCAGCGACTGGTAGAGCGCCGAACGCTCCGCCAGGTCACCGGGGATCCGTTCGGGCGCGATCCCGAAGGCGCGGATGAACCGTCCCAGCACCTCCGCCGGTTGCACGGGGGTGTCCATCGCGTGCCCACGCAGGTCGGCGAAGAGCTGACCGTCGGGGAAGGCGTCACGCTCCCGGTGCGACCAGTGCAACGCCACCGCGGTCTTGCCGATGCCTGCCGGGCCGCTGACGACGGCGACCTTGGGCACCCCCGTCCCTGCCCGGTCGGAGCACACGGCGTCCAGGAGGGCGAGCGTCTCGGCACGATCAACCAGGATGCCGCCGGCCGGCAGCTGGGTCGGTCGCGGCAGGGGGGTGAATGCCTGATGCAGGTGGATCCCGCCGTGGATGTCCCGGGCCTGGACCGCCGACCCCAGCACGGTCCCGTTCAGCTCGTTGACATGATCTTCGGGTCGCTGGTTGCTGGAACTGGAGTCGGCACTCATCGCCCTGCTCGTGTCACGGGCGAGAAACCGCACCCGCGAATAATTGTTGACCGAATCGGTTGTTTCTATGCATGAGAAAATGAACAGTCGCTTCCATGCTCATGCCATTCGACGACTTCGTCAAGACGAAAAGGCGTTCTTCTGCTTTTTCTGTATGGTAAATAAGATCAGATGTGCGCCTTGGGTAGGAGATATATCTCTTTGTGGTACTTGAAAAGATATGGGGCCTGAGCGATGGAAGTAGTGGTGCGAAAGCGCACAGGGATCTCCGTGACAGTCCCCGGTCCTCGCCTGTCGCCGATGCGCATCCTGTCGTCCGAGTCGCCGCCCCCCTCGCTCTTTCATGCGGTTCTTCGAAGGTCGTTTCTTCGAGATCACCGGTCCCCGCTCCGGGACGGGTCGGTGTCTCGAAGGGGAGGAACCGAACGAAGGACACGCGGGAGACATCGTGGAACGATCCGAACCTCAGGGGGCGGCCGAACTCCTCATGCATTTCCGTCGCCGTGACCTCGCTTCGGCATGGGCGGCCAGGCGACGACCAGGAAGTGGCCTTCGCGGTCCCGTGCGGCGGTGAAATAAATACAGCGACGACGAATCCAGCCGCTCACCGAGCCGCTTGAGAGATCGGGATGGAATGTGGACCCGGGATAAAGCAGGCTTCCGGGCCGTTTGAGAGCGGTAGGGCCGACCGTCTCACCGAGCGAGGCGGGCGGCCCTTTCCGCGTCAGGAGAGGGTCATCTTCTCGTTCCAGGTGTAGTAGAGGTAGGTGCTGCCGGGGCCGGTCAACGTGCCGTAGACCTGCCAGAAGCTGTTGGGAGCGAGCGTGTAGCGGAAGATCTTGTCCCCGGGCCGGTCGTCCACGAACGAAGTCTGTGTCCCGTTGTTCCAGATCCGTACCTCGATGGTGAATGTCGAGGTGTCCGGGATGTCAAGGCAGATATCGAACGTGTACGTCAACGAGCCGCCGATGTTGTAGCTGCGGCCGTCTATGGCCCCCCTCTCAATGTTGGTGGGCACGTAGCTGTTCAGGACCCGGGTGTACTCGCCCGTGGAGCAGTCGACTGCGGAGGCGGCCGCGGACGCGGGGCTGACGCCGGTGAGCGTGGCGCCAAGGGCGACGGCGGCGACGAGAATGGAGATGATGCGCTTCATGCCTCTCCTCATCCGTGCAGTGACCCTCCAACCAATTAGTTGAAGGCTGAACTGATTTTGACTCGGTTACCGAATCCGAACAAGCCCGGGCAAGCATTCGTGCGGTTCCGAGTCAGGCGAGTCGTGTTTCGCCCTTCATCGATGAACCTGGCCTGCGTGTTCTCGTGAAAGCGCGGTTCGCGAGGGTGCGGCACCACCTCGCACAGGCACACCAGGTCGAGTCTCGACCAGCTCTGGAGCAGGGCGAGGAGCCCGCCACGTCGCGAAGGGCTCCCGTTGGTGAGCGGGAATTCAGGGGTTGGAATCTTCGCGGCTCCACGGTGACACCATGAAGGCCGATGAGCGTCGACTTACCGCCTCAGCCTGACAGCCGTCGGTGCTCATTCCTTACCAAGGGGGATCGGCGTATCTGTCCGCAGGTCACCGAGGTCGGTGGCCCTTCTTCTTGCGGCCGGTCGGCACGGCCCGGCGACCGGAGCCGTTCTGTGCGGGTTTCTGTGCCTGCCGCTTCGCCGGTTTCTTCGCGGGGGAGGCGGGGGTACGGCCCCGCGAGCTGTTCACCGTCCGGCCGCGGACGATGCCGATGAAGTCCTCCACCAGGTCGGTGGTCGCGTCCGTGGGCCAGACCAGCGCGACCTGAGACTGCGGCGCGTCCGGCACCGGCCGGTAGGTGAGATCCCTGCGGTGGTGGAGGCGTGCCAGCGACAGCGGAACCAGGAGAATCCCGGCGCCGGACGCTGTCAGCTCGACCGCGTCCGCCGTTGTGGCCGGGCGGGTGAACGCGGGCAGCCCGGGCCGGACCGTCCACTCGACGGTGTCGTCCAGAGGGTGGAACACCTCGTCGTCGTCAAGGTCGGCGAGGGCCACCTCGTCGGCGGCGGTCAGCACGTGGTCCTTGGGCACCACGACCACCGTGGTCTCCGTGTAGAGAGGGATCACGCTGAGCCCGTCCCGGTCGACCGGCAGTCTGGCGAATCCGGCGTCGGCACCGCCGTTCCGCAGGAGTCCCACCACCTCGGCGGCGGGAACCGCGACCAGGGTGATCGGCACCTCGGGCATTCGCTCGATCCAGACGTTGACCCATTTCGCGGGTGTCACCCCGGGCACGTACGCCAGTCGAAACGTCCCGCCGGTCTCTCCATCAGTCACTTCCCCAGGGTAGCGATGTCAGGGGAACCTGTTCCGGCTGACTATTCTTGACGTCATGACCTCGCCCAAACCGAAGACCACCCAGACGATGAAGCCCGCGACCGCGGCCAAGAAGCTGGGTGTCCCTCTGCCGGCCACTCCGGCCGAGTTCCAGGCGGGTGTCATCTCCAGGGACGAGCTGAACGAGTTGCAGGCGACGCCACCCGCCTGGCTCGCCGACCTGCGCCGCAACGGCCCGCACACCAAGCAGGTCATGGCCGCGAAGCTCAGGATCTCCGTCGCCGGCCTGCTCAGGGGCGGGATCACCGAACCTCTCACCACCGCCGAGATCGACGCGCTGAAAGCGGAGAACCCGGCGTGGCTGGAGCGCGAGCAGAGTCTCCAGGCCGAGGTCCGCAAGGAAGCGCTCCGCCTCAAGCAGCGCGACAGCTGAGATCCCGTATGCGATTCTTAGTGATCGCGGAAAAGGACGGCAACGAAAAGCCTGCGAAGGCGTTTTCCGCTCGTACGACATGCGTTCGTCCTGCTGCTGGTGGCGGTGCTCGCCTGCCTGACGCTCGCGCCCGTGTCGTTCACGGCGACCACGGGGCGACCGCGGGACCAAGCTTCACGATCTTTCCCGGAACCGCGACGGCGAGACCCCGGCCCATGCCACGAACGCCTGCCGTAAGGACTCGGCGGAGGCGAACCCGCACCGCCGGGCGATGGCCGCGACCGGCTCACGGGTCGCGGTGAGCAGCTGGGAGGCCGCTTCGAGGCGCGCGTCGCGGACCACCCGCGAGGGGGTCCGGCCGACGCACTCGACGAACAGCCTGCTCAGATGCCGCTCGCTCACCCCGGCGAGCGCGGCCAGGCGGGCGACGCTGAGGTCCTCGTCGAAGTGGCTGACCACGTAGTCGATGGTCCGCCGGACCAGGAGCTGGTCGGAGTGCGGAATCCTGTTGAACAGGCTCACCTGTGCCTGATTCCCGGGGCGTTTCAGGTAGGTGACCATGCCCATGGCCACGCGACGGGCGAGTTCGGACCCGTGGTCCTCCTCGATGAAGGACAGCGTGAGATCCAGAGAAGCCGTGACCCCGCCCGACGTCGCGACGCTGCCGTCCCGGACGAAGATCGGCGCGGGATCGACCCGCACCTGCGGGAAGCGGGTGGCGAGCCGTCCGGCCTCGTACCAGTGCGTGGTGGCCCGGCGGTTGTCGAGCAACCCGGCGGCGGCCAGCACGGTCGCCCCGGTGCACACCGACGCGACCCGCCGCGACAGCCTGGCGAGCCGTACGACCTGGCTGACGAACCGAGGGTTGGCGGCGGCGGTCTCGTGCCCCTGGCCACCAGAGACGATCAGGGTGTCGATCGGACCGTCCATCGTGTCGATCCGGCCCTGCCCGGGCAACTCGAGTCCGGAGTCGCACCGCACGGGCCGGCCCATCGGGGTCGCGAACACCACCTGGTACGCCGGGTCGGCCCCCTGCCGGTTGGCGTAGTCGAAACCGGTCGTCACACACGCGACGTCGACGAGCTCGATGCCGTCGAAACCAACGACGACGACCAGCCGTCCCACCATGGCTACACCATATGGGCGGGCGACGGGGACATGCGACAGGAATCCCAGCGAATCGGGCGACGCGGCTGGGTGTCGGCCCATGTCATCGGTCCAGCAGAGGGGATGGGTGCCGGCCTTCCGGCTTGAGGCTCGCGCGGCGCTCGCCCCTGCGAATATCGCACACTGATGTGGTGGACGACGTGGCAGAGCTGTTGGACCGCATCTGGCGGACGGACGCGGCCGGCATGCTCGGTGCGCTCAGCCGGCGGCTCGGCGACTTCGACCGGGCAGAAGAGGCGCTGTCGGACGCGCTGGCCGAGGCTCTCAAGCGCTGGCCCGACGAGGGAGTGCCGCGGAGTCCCACCGGTTGGCTGGTCACCACGGGCTGGCGCAAGGCGCTGGATCGGCTACGCCGCGACGCCGTCGGTCGCGAGAAACTGGCACGGGTGGCCGCGGAAGCGCCGCCGGAACCGGGTGCGGACGATCGGCTCGCCATGATTTTCGGGTGCTGCCATCCAGATCTCGCCGAGCCGGCCCGGGTCGCGCTGACGCTGTACGCCGTCGGCGGCCTGAGCACGGACGAGATCGCCGCCGCGTTCCTGGTGCCGGTGCCGACGATGGCGCAACGGCTCTCCCGGGCCAAGCGTCGGCTGCGGGAGCGCGGTATCCGGTTCGAGGTGCCACAGCCGCATGAGTACGTCGACCGGTTACCGGCAGTGCTCGCGGTCATCTACCTCGTTTTCAACGAGGGGTATCTGTCCGGTGGCCGCTCCGCCCAGCGGCGCGAGTTGGCCCGCGAGGGGGTCGAGCTGGCGTGCCGGCTCGCCGAGCTGCTGCCCCGCGAGCCGGAGGCCGCGGGCCTGGCGGCGTTGCTGGAACTGCACCATGCCCGCGCCGACGCGCGGTTCGACTCGTGGGGTCGCATCGTGCTGCTCGAACAGCAGGACCGGCGGCTGTGGGACAAGGCGGCGATCGAACGGGCGGTGCTGCGGTTGCGGGCGGCGGTGCGCCAGGGCCGGCCCGGGTCCTACCAACTGCAGGCCGGTATCGCCGCGCTACACGCCCTGGCCACCTCGTACGAGGCCACCGACTGGGCCGACGTGAGGGCACTGTACGACCGGCTGTACGCGCTGGACCCGTCGCCGGTGGTGCTGCTGAACCGGGCGGTGGCCACACGGTTCGCGGTGGGGCCTGCCCCGGCGCTGGACGAGGTCGACGCGCTCGGGGCGCGGTTCGCCGGTTATCACCTGTGGCACGCCGCCCGGGCCGACCTGCTGACCACGCTCGACCGTCCGGCCGAGGCGCTGACGGCGGCGGAGCGGGCTCTGGAGTTGGCGAAGAACCCGGCCGAACGGGAGTTGATGTCGCGTCGGGTGGGGGAGCTGAGGCGCCGCCTGTGAGACCGGCGCCCAGCACCACCGCTACTCGCGGTTCGTCACCGGACGGACCTCCAGCGCGCTCATCCCGGCAGTGAGCGGCCAGGTGGCCGCGATCCGCCCGGCCTCGTCGATGTCGTCGCACTCCAGCATGACGACCGCGCCGATGACCTCCTTGAGCTCCAGGTACGGCCCGTCTGTGATCACCGGTTGGCCGTTCACGTCGGCGCGCACCGTCTTCGCCGTGTCCCGGGGCCGCAGTTCGGCACCGCCATCGGCGATCTTGCCGGTCGGCTGCCACCGCTCGTACCACTCGTAGACCCGCTCCATCGCCTCCTGCTCCTCGGCAGGGGAGAGCGCACCCCACTCGCGATCGTCGCCGAAGATCAGCATCGCGTACCTCATCGTTGCTCCTCGTGGTCGGAAGGGCTGTGTCGTACGAGTGACGAACGGCCGCCACCGGTTCTCGACAGGTTCCGCCGAATTTTCTGCCCAGGTGCCGGCGGCCGATTGCGCCGCCCCTCCGGTGTCGGAGGGGCGGCACCTGCCCCGTCGCCGGTCGGGCCGACAGGAGCGTCGCCGGTCAGACCACGGTGCAGGCGATGCCGTTGAGGGTGAAGGCGGTCGGTTTGCCGGTGTTGCCGGTGTGGTTGGCCTGGAAGCCGATGTCGATGGTGGCCCCGGGGGCGAGCGTGGCGTTGTGGCTGACGTTGACGGCGCTCACCTGGCCGCTGGAGGGCGAGTAGGTGGCGTTCCAGCCCGAGGTGATGGACTGGCCGGAGGGCAGGGTGAAGACCAGCGTCCAGCCGTTGATCGTCGTGGTTCCGGTGTTGGTGATGCTGATGTTGGCGGTGAAGCCGTTGTTCCAGGAGTTCATCGTGTAGGCGACCCGGGGTCCCGTTCCGCCACCGGGGGTGGGGCTGACGGTGGGGGTCGGGGTGGGCGTGGGGTCGGGGGTGGTGGTCACGCCGGTCACGAAGGTCATCATGCTTCTGGCGGGAAGCGTGACGGTGAGGGAGCCGTTCGACATGGTGGTCGTTCCCTGGGGTGCGACGGTCCTGCTCGCGTCGGTGAGCCAGGAGGGGACGCTGGACGATCCGGTGGCGTTCGACACGGTGAACTGCTGGCTCACCGCCGAGGTGTTCTTGTTGACGACGACGATGACCGTGGAGTTACCGCCCCGGTACGCCGAGACGTAGACGTTCGACGCCGGGTTCGCGGTCGCGTCGACCCGCACGTATCCGGGGCGGACGAACCTGGCGAAGTGCGCCATCATCGCGCCGCGCTTGCTGATCTGGCCGTCCTCGCGCATGGGGCCGTAGCTGCGCCGGATGTACCACCAGATGTACGCCTGGAACTCGGCGTCCACCATGGCGCGGTGGATGTGCTCTCCGACGTCGAGCGCCTGGGGCCAGAGGTCCGCGGAATCGCTGCTGTTGGGGTGGTAGACCTCGGTCATCCAGAGTTCTTTGCCCGCGCCCCTCTGCTTGAAGAGGGGGTAGGGGAAATTGGAGAACTGCGTGCCGTAGAGGTGGGCGCCGAGGATGTCCATGTTGGCGAGCGCGGTGGAGTCGTTGAGGATCGGGTCCGAGATGTTCTTCAGATACTGGAAGGACTCGGGCGCGATCACCTTGGTGTTGATCGAGCCGGCGTTCTCCCGCATGAATTTGAGGATCTCCGCGGGGGTCCACCACGTCCAGTCGTGCGCGTAGTCGGGCTCGTTCTGCACTGAGATGGCGTACAGGTTCACGCCGTTGTTCCGCATGTGCGTGTTGAAGTCGTTCAGGTGCTGGGCGTAGGCCGCGTACATGTTGGCCCTGAGGCGTTTCGCGTTGGTCTGGCTGCCGCGGGTAAATGTCTCGATCATGTTGGCAGGGGGATTCCACGGCGACGCGATGACGGAGGCGCCGAGTTCGATCGCGCGCTTCGCCGTCGCCACGTCACGGCTCCAGTCCGCCTGGTTCTCGGGGACGGGGATTCTCAGCACGGAGAACCCGAGCCGGCCCTCGCCGGTGCCGAACGCCGTTTCCCGCTGGGCGGCCGTGAGGTCGCCGATCCAGGCCGCGAAGGTCATGCCGCCGAAGCCGCGGATCGTCTGCCGCTGCGCGGACGGGTTGATGACCGCCGTCGCGGCGGTGGCCTCCGTGGCCGCGACGACGGAGGCCGCGCCGAGGACCGGCAGGGCTCCCAGCGTGGTCAGGACGGCCCTGCGGCTCAGCGGGTTTCGCTCGCCGTTCTCGGGCTCGTTGTGGTCCTTCGTCATGTCTCCTCCTCGTGGCTGTGGATGCCGATCCGCGCCTTCTCGGTCCCGTCGGCGCCGGTCTTCGGCGCCGACGCCGAATGGTTCCTGGTCGTTTCGACGTCGATCGGCTCCCGCGATTGTTAGCGTTAACATTTCCTCGCGTGGACCGGCACGCGAGTGCGACGGGAATGCGGATCGCTCACGTGGTCGCGCGGAGGGGTGATACTCCGGCGGAGTCTGACCCCGGCCCTCGGCGGGGGGCAAGCACCGCACGGGCCGGATAACAGTGAACTGTAGAAATGCCTCGCCGAGCATGAAAATTTCAGGTTAAAAAATCTGCGGCCTCGCGTCTGTTCCGCTGTCGAAGATCGTCATATGCTGAGCCCCTCAGGTAAAGCGGATGGCAAGACTCCCCACCAAAAAAGTGCTTTCCTGGGTGATCACCCGAGTGGCGAGGCCCCCGGGAGAGGTCGGCCGACGGTGGACCGCCGTGGACCCACACCTCCACCGGGCGGTTCGGAAACCATCCGCATCACATGACCGTGCTGGAGAGCATGTGCCCGTCGTGAGCAGCCCTTGGCGGGCGCCGGTCGTCCTGGCGTACGCGACCTTCGTACTGGTCGGGTTGAACGCCGGTGTGGGTGGAGTGCTGCTGCCCACACTGATCGGTGACTACGGCGTCGACATGACGACGATCGGCATCACCTTCTTCGTCTCCTCCGCCGGGTTCATGCTCGCCGGATCCACCACGGGCCCGCTGCTCGAACGCCTCGGTACGCGCCTCTCCCTCGCCGTCGCCGGCGGCCTGTACGTGATATCCACGCTGTACATGGCGACCCGTCCCCCGTTCGCGACCTTCGTGGCGGTGCAACTGCTGGTCGGTTACGGCACCGGTGTGCTGGAGTCGGTGCTCAACGCCTATCTGGCGGAACTGCCCTCGGCCACGACACTGCTCAACCGCCTGCACGCGTTCTTCGGTGTCGGCGCGCTGCTCGGTCCGTTGCTGGCCGCCTGGACTCTCACCTTCCTGCCGTGGACCGCCGTGTGGCTGGTGCTCGCGTTGGCGGGCCTGCCGCTGCTGGCCGGTTTCCTGGTCGCCTATCCCAGGCGCACCGCCGACGTCGCCGATGCCCTCGATGTCTCCGTGAAGCCTGGCGTGCCGGTGCCTCCGGCAGTCCCCGAGCCCTCCGTGAGGCCCGGCGCCCCGTCGTCGGAGCCCTCCGCGAAAGAGGGGACCCCGTATCCGGACGCCCCGGTGCCTTCGGCGGGTCCCCCGGGTTCCGAACCGGAGCGGAGCGGTCTGCTCACCTCCGTGCTGCGCACGCCCGCGGTGGTGCTCGCCTCGGTGTTCCTCGCCGTGTACGTCGGCCTGGAGATCAGCGTGGGCAACTGGGGGTTCACCTTCCTGGTGGAGGAGCACGCGCAGACCGGCCTCACCGCCGGCTACATCGCCAGCGGTTACTGGCTCGGGCTGACCCTGGGGCGGTTCCTGATCAGTCCGGTCGCCACCAGGATGGGGTTGACCGCGGTCGGCATGACCTACGTCTGCCTGGTCGGCGTGACGGCGAGCACGGTGCTCACCTGGGTGGCGCCGGGAGTGGTCGTGGCGACCGCCGGTTTCCTCCTGCTCGGCTTCTTCCTCGGGCCCGTCTTCCCGACGGCGATGGCGGTGGTGCCCACCCTGACCACAGCCCGGCTGGTGCCGACGGCCATCGGCATCATGAACGGGGTGTCGGTCATCGGCGGTGCGGCGCTTCCCTGGCTGACCGGTGCCATCGGGCAGAGCGTCGGGATCTGGACCCTGATGCCCGCCGTCGTGCTCCTCGCCCTGCTGCAACTCGCCCTCTGGCGGACGATCGTCACCCGGATGAATCCGGCCTGACCCGGCATCGGACCGAGGTCCGCGCGGACCTTCCCGAGGCGAACGGCGTTCACCGGCCTCACACGGTGATAACGATCTTCGCTCGCGCGTGCTCCTCGCTGAAGTACCGCATCGCCTCGGGGAGCTCGCTCAGCGGGTAGGTCTTCTCGACCGCAGGGGTGATCCGCCCGGACTCGATCAGATCCTTGAGATCGACGAGGCTCTCCCGGCTTCGCATCGCCATGCACGGGCGCAGGTTCTGCCGTACGAACGGCGCCAGCACCAGCGCCCCCAGGAGCCGGAGCACCGGACCGAAACAGCGCCCGCCTTTCGAGCTGGACAGTACGAGGGTCCCGCCGGGGCTCAACGCGCGCCTGCAGTCGGAGAGCGAGTGGTTTCCCGCCAGGTCGAAAATGAGGTCGTAACGTCGGCCGCTCCTGGTGAAGTCCTCCCGGGTGTAGTCGACGACATGGTCGGCACCGAGCGAACGGACCAGCTCCATGTTCCTGGTGCTGCACACCCCGGTCACCTCCGCCCCGTACGACGCGGCGATCTGTACGGCGAAGGTGCCCACGCCGCCCGACGCCCCGTTGATCAGGACCTTCTGCCCGGCCTTTATCCCGCCACGGTCGCGGAGACCGTGCAGTGCGGTGTTTCCCGCGCAGGGGACGGCGGCCGCCTGTTCGAAGGTGAGGTTGGCAGGCTTCGGGCACGGCAGGTCCTCGGGGACGCGGACGTACTCGGCGAAGCCTCCGCCGTTGACCTCGACGTACACCTCGTCGCCCGGCCGCAGGCGCGTCACGTTCCTGCCGACGGCCTCGACCTCTCCGGCGATGTCGCGGCCGGGGACCTTCTGCTTCGGCGTGGGCAGCCCGAACACGAGGCGGCCGAGGTACGGCACGCCCGTTATGGTCGCCAGGTCGCCGTGGTTCACCGACGCCGCGCGAACGCGCACCAATACCTCGTCGTCGCCGGGCACCGGCTTGTCGATCTCGTCGAGTCTCAGGACGCCGGAGAGGCCGTACCTCTCCTGGGTGATCGCTTTCATCGTGTCCTTCTTCTGGGTGGTGGGCCTGTTCATGGGGAGTCCTCCTGGTGGGCGACCGGTGGTGAAGCAGGAACCCTCACGGGTGACCGTGGGGAATCCCCTCCCTTCGGGGAGGGGAGAGGTCATTCGACGGTTCGCAGGATCTGCTCGATCGAGGTCGTGCGCGATCGCACGTCGGAGAGGTCGGTCGACATCCGCTGCTGGGCGTCCATGGTGTTCTCGGCGAGTTGCTCGTAGCGGCGTACCAGCTGTCGCAGGTCCTCCTGGACGGTGGCGGATATCTTCAGCTTGCGGAACTCGTGCACCGTCGCCGCGGTGCCGATGAGCAGGATCAGGGCGAGGAATGACAGGCCCAGGATCAGGACCGTGCCAGGCCAGGTCGTCGCGTCCATTCAGGACTTCTCCTTGGGGGCGGGACCCTTCTCGGGGTCCGATCGGGTGAGGGTCTGGACCGCCTCGGCCAAGGTCGAGGCGGTGAGGCGCAGGTGGAAGTCCGTGACCTCGTAGTACTTCATGGCCTTGCCGTCCTCCGAGAGCTCAAGGCTGCCGACGACCAGCCCGGCCGCCTCCAGCCGCTGCAGGTGCATGTGTAGGAGGGGGCGGCTGATCCCGATGTCGCGGGCCAGGTGGCTCACGTAGTCACGCCCGTCGGCGAGCCTCGCGACGATGCGCAGCCGCAGCGGGTTGGCGAGCGCCGCGAGCACCACGACCAGTTCGTCGCCGGTCGGCACGGCCCCTGTCATGACGCTCCTTCACCTGTAATAATTTTCTTACAGGTGAAATATAACTCATGCATGCCGATCCGACCAGAGTCGATGGTGTCGATGACCGTGAACTCGTACTCGCAGGGCCGCCGGCGACGGCGGCACGCATACGGCGCGGAGGGTCTCGTCGATCCGGGCGATGATCGACGAGACCCTCCGCGCCGTTGGGGTCACCGGGGAAGAAGCCGGTGAAGATCTCCGACGCCGTCGTCACATGACGGCGTCGTCCGAGGCGGGCGGCGAAGAATTCGCCGCCTGTGGTCAGGCGAGGTACACCTCCAGGTCAGGCACGGTGCACCTCGAACAGGAAGCAGCCGAACTCCACCGCCCGTACGTGCACCAGCGCCACGCCCGGGTCCGCGAACTGCTCCGCCAGGACGGCCTCCGCCGTGGCGGCGTCGAGGCTGAGGTGGCGGTCCACCAGCCGTCCGCCGAGAATGTTGCCGACCGCGTCGTAGGCGCGGAAGACCCGCCGCTCGCCGCACATCTCGACGGGAAAACCCGTCCCGCCGGGTCCCTCGCACTGCGCGGCGTGCACGAACACCGGGCCCAGCTCCTCGTACGGGCCGGGATCGCCCCCGGTCCGTGCCGCCCACCTGCGCAATGGCGCGTACGCGAGCAGGGCGAGCCGCTCGCCCGGCAGGCTGCGACGCAGGCAGCATCGCAGCGGAGCGCCTCCCTCGGTGTCGGTGACCACGCGGGGCGGGCGCCCGGCGTCGTCGCGGACACGCAGCTCGGCGGCGACCTCGGCTTCGATGGCGAGCGTACGAAGAGTACTCATGGATCCATGCTCGGCCGCGCCGAGGCGGCACGCTGGCGGAAATCGGCCGTCGTCGTGGGCTCCGCTGCCGCCCCTTCGCGCGGCCGGCCGATTTCTCGGTGCGGCGGACGTGCGAGGGCGTGCCCGCGGGGGCGGGCACGCCGATCAGCGGCGGGCGGGCACGAGAGGAACGATCAGTGCCCCTTGACGGCCACCACGTTGTACGGGGTCGTCGGGGTGGGGGTCGTGGTGAAGCGGGCGTTGGGGAGATAGAGGCGGTCGCGGAAGGAGGCGACGGTGGTGGGAACGTCGAAGCGTTCGTCGACGAGTTTGCGGATCACCTTCCCCGAGGTGGCGGCGCGGTCCAGGGAGAGGGAGGTGAGGAGGTTCAGGCGGTTCTGTACGACGTGGAGGGTACGGCCCTCCAGCAGCAGGCCGTCCCCGCCTTCCAGGGACTCGGCGCCGATGTCCACCAGGGTGGCGACTCCGGTCGAGGGGTCGACGCGGAACAGCCTGCCGGTGTTGGACTGCACGACGAGCAGGCCCTTGCCGTCGGGGGTCTGGGCGATGCCGTTGGCGTTGTTGCCGGTCGTGTAGACGATGTCCCCGCTCAGCGGCACCTTCGCCGCCTGGGCCGGCAGCGCTCCCCCGCGCCCGAACGGCAGCCTGTACAGCACGGGGTTGGCCGAGTCGGTGAAGTACGCCGCGTCGCGGGTGAGCACGACGTCGTTGACGAACGCGGCGCCGGTGGTGAGCCGGTAGCTCGCGAGCACCTTGCCGGTGCGGGTGTCGATCACGCGGGCGTCGCCGCCCGTGCCGCCGGCGACGAACAGCCGCCCGCGCGGGTCGACCTTGAGACCGAGCGACGGGGTGCCGGGGCCCGGATTGATGATCCGGCCTTTCCCGGTGCGCAGGTCGGCGCGGTAGATCGCGCCGGTCCCGCGCGAGCCGAAGTACGCGGACGGCCCCGGGCCGATGGCGATCCCTTCCGGCTGGAAACCGTCGGGAAGGGAGAACTCGGTGGGATAGGCCGGCTTCGCGGAGGAGGCGGAGGCCGGGGAGGCGCCGGTCCCGGCTCCGATCTCGGCCGCCACCGGGGGCGGGGCCGCCACGAGTATGGCCAGGACCCCTGCCGCGATAGATATCGCCTTCATTGGGAAACATCCCATCTGTCGCGAATGCGATGGTCTATCGGGATGCCCGGTCGGATGATGGATCTAACGTACGACGCCCGGTTCGCTCCCGTCCTTGGATAGCGTCGAGGTCATGCGGCTTCATGTGGGATGCGCGATGTGGACCCTCAAGTCATGGCAGGGGAACTTCCTGCCCCACCCGCTCCCGCCGGGAGAGCGCCTGCGGGCCTACGCGTCCTGGTGCAACGCGGTGGAGGGCAACACGACGTTCTACGCGACACCGTCGAGGAGCACGGTGGAGTCGTGGGCGAGGCAGACCGCGCCCGACTTCCGGCTGGTGGTGAAGCTGCCCAAGTCGATCACGCACGAGAGGCGCCTCACCGGCGTCGACGAGGAGGTCCGGTCGTTCCTGGAGACGATCGAGCCACTCGGGCCGCGAGCCCACGCCCTCTGGATCCAGTTGCCGGGGTCGTTCGCCCCGACCGACCTCGGCACCCTCGCCGCTTTTCTGCACCGGCTCCCTCGTTCGCACAGGTACGCCGTCGAGGTCCGCCACCGCGCGTTCTTCGACGACGCGCGGTCCGCGCGGCTTCTCGAAGGGGTTCTCGCCGGTGTCGGCGCCGAGTGGGTGCCCTTCGACACCACGACGCTCTTCCGGAGCCCTCCGACCAGCGACACCGAACGGGAGGCGTGGTCGAGGAAGCCCCGGATGCCGCTCCGGTCGGTCGCCCTCACCGACCGGCCGATCGTCCGCTACCTCGGCAGGGACGACACCGAGAGCACGATCGAGGGCTGGCAGCACTGGATCGGCACGGTCACCGGCTGGCTGCGCGAGGGCCGCTCGCCGACCGTGTTCGTGCACACCCCCGACAACGCCGACGCGCTCACGCTCGCCCGTCGCTTCCACGACGACGTACGGGCCCTGCTGCCGGAGGTCGAGCCGCTGCCCGAGCCCATGCCCGCCGAGCCGCTCACCCTCTTCTGACCGGCCCGGGCTGCCGCAGCACGACGAGCGCGACGGCGAAGGCGGCGAGGAGCAGGGCGGCGGCGACACCGAAGGCGAGGTGGTAGCCGCCGGTGAGCGCGGAGGCCGTGCTCTCTCCCGCCGAGAGCAGTTCCTCGGTACGCCGGGCGGCCAGCGTGGACAGCACCGCGACGCCGACGGCCATGCCGATCTGCTGGGTGGTGTTGAACAGCCCGGACGCCAGGCCCGCGTCGTCGGCCCCCGCGCCGGACATGCCGAGCGTGGTGAGTGCCGGGAGCACCAGCCCGCCGCCCGCGATGAGCAGCATCACCGGGAGCAGGTCGGTGACGTAGTTCGCGCTCACCGGTACGCGGGTGAGCAGGCACATCGCGCAGAACAGGAGCACCAGGCCCGCGAGCAGGACGGCGCGCTCGCCGAAACGGGTGTTGAGCCGGGCGGAGAGGAACAGGGACACGCCGCCGATCGCCACCGCCGCGGGGAGCATCGCGAGGCCGGTGTCGAGGGCGCCGTAGCCGAGGACCCGCTGCATGTAGAGCGCGACGATGATCTGGAGGGCGAACATGGCCGACAGCGTCAGGATCTGGGCGAGGTTCGCGCCTGAGACGTTGCGCGAGCGGAGGATCCGCAGCGGCATCAGCGGGGTCCTCGCGGTCGCCTGGCGGACGAGGAACGCGGCGAGCAGGGCGATCGAGACCGCGCCGAGGCCGAGGGTGTGGGTGGCGAGCCAGCCGTACTCCTCGATCTTGACCACGGTGTAGAGGCCCAGCATCAGCCCGCCGGTGACCAGCACGGCGCCGAGGACGTCGGCTCCGGCGGCGAGCCCGACCCCGCGCTCGCCCGGCAGCGCCCGGATCGCGATCGCGATCGTGACCAGCCCGATCGGCAGGTTGACGAAGAAGATCCAGTGCCAGCTGAACGCGTCGGTGAGGACCCCGCCCAGGACCTGGCCGATCGAGGCTCCGGCGGCGCCGGTGAAGCTGAAGACGCCGATCGCCTTCGCGCGCTCCCCGGGCTCGGTGAACAGCGTCACCAGGATGCCCAGCACGACCGCCGAGGCCATCGCGCTGCCGACGCCCTGCAGGAACCGGGCGGTGATCAGCATGCCGGGCCCTGTGGACAGTCCGGCCAGTAGCGACGCGGCGGCGAAGACCGTGTTCCCCGCGAGGAACATGGTCTTGCGGCCGATGAGGTCGCCCAGCCGACCGGCGAGGAGGAGCAGCCCGCCGAAGGCGATGAGGTAGGCGTTGACGGTCCAGCTGAGCCCGGCGGGCGAGAAGCCCAGGTCCGCCTGGATGGTCGGCATCGCCACGGTCACGATGCTGCCGTCCAGGATCGTCATCAACATCGCGGCGGACAGCACGGCGAGCGCCGTCCAGCGCGAGGGAGACGTGTCGGCGGGGCGTGCGGAAGGTGCGGTACGCGACATGGGGTCGCCTCCTGTTCGAGGGGAACAGGAGAGACCGTAGCAGATAGTTTTGTTGTAGACGATCCTCTATGGATTCACTTTGTGCGCTGCCGTGCCCGCCGGACTCCCTGCGGTGCCTCCACGGGGGTGGCGAGATGTCCGGCCACCAGGCGCTTCAAGGCTCGTACGAGCACCTCGCCCTCGTCTCCCGGCAGCGCGGCCAGGGCCGCCCTGTGCACGCCGTCGACGATCTCCTGGCTCTGCCGCGCGACCTGCGCGCCCTTCTCGGTGACCGCGATGATCCGGGCCCGCCGATCCGTGCTCGACGGGCGGCGCTCGGCGAGGCCCGCCTTCTCCAGGGCGTCGACCGTGACCACCATCGTGGTCTTGTCCATGTCGCCGAGCTCGGCGAGCTGGATCTGCGTGCGCTCCTCCTCCAGGGCGTGGACCAGCACGCAGTGCATCCGTGCCGTGAGCCCGATCTCGGCGAGCGCCGCAGCCATCCGGGTCCGCAGGACATGGCCGGCGTGGTCCAGCAGGAAGGAGAGATCCGGCTCGGTACGGGCGGGTGCCATCGCGGTCATGCTCCTCACCATAGCCAACCGGTACCGTTCCGGATTATCCGCAAGCGGACGCACTCGCCGGGCCCCGGCCGACCGCGTTCGCCCGGCGAAGTCCCGTCGCGGTCCGCGGTCCCGCAGGGGGCCTGCCGGAAACGAGGCGAGAAAGGCACGGCCGGCGGGCGCGAACGGCCCCGGTTCTCCACGCGCGTCGTGATCGACGAGGGGTTGATCCTGACACGGTGGCAGGGCGTAGAACGGAACCATGAGCAGCGACACACTCAACGACCGGCTCGCCCTGGCCGTGGAGCAGGGCCGGGTGCCCGACCTCCACGGCGTGGTCGCCGTCCGCCACGGCCAGGTGATCCTTGAGCACTACGGCGAGGGCGAGGACTTCAAGCTGAACGAGCCGCTCGGCCGGGTGCGCTTCACGCCCGACACGCTCCACGACCTTCGCTCGATCACCAAGAGCGTCGTCGGACTCCTGTACGGCATCGCCCTGGCCGACGGCGAGGTTCCGGAGCCGCGCGAGCCACTGCTCCGGCACTTCCCCGAATACTCGGACCTCCTGCAGGATCCCCGGCGCGCCGCGCTCACGGTCGAGCACGCCCTCACCATGACGCTCGGCCTGGAGTGGGACGAGAGCGCCCCCTACACGAGCACGGCGAACAGTGAGATCGCGATGGAGCTGTCCCCCGACCGTTTCCGCTACGTCCTGGAGCAGCGGATCGTGGAAGAGCCGGGCACGAAGTGGTCCTACTGCGGAGGCGCTTCCGCGCTGGTGGCGCGGCTCATCGCGAAGGGCACCGGACGGGCGCTGGAGGACTACGCGCGTACCAGGCTGTTCGAACCGCTGGGGATCACGCGCTTCGAGTGGTCGTCCGGCGAGGACGGGACGGCGATGGCCGCCGCCGGGCTGCGGCTCACCCCCCGCGACCTTCTCGCGATCGGGCGGCTCGTGCTCGAAGGGGGCGGCGACGTCGTTCCCTCGTCCTGGCTGAAGACGGCCCTGCACCCGCACGTGCGGATCGCCGAGGACCTCCACTACGGCTACCACTGGTATTCGGGCGACACGTGGAAGGGAGGGTCGGGCAACGGCGGCCAGGTGATCTACGTGGCGCCCGCGCTGGACCTGGTCGTCGCCATCACCGGAGGGCAGTACAACACGCGCGATCGCTCGATGACCTCGATCGTGCTCGAAGAGGTGATCCTGGAGGGGATCAGGTCCTGAAGACACGCCCGTGGATGATGTCGATCGCCGGACGCCGCCAGGTGGCCGGGGAGTCGGGGACGTGTTCGACCGTGGGTCCGTCGGCTCGCCGGGGCGTTCTCGTCCGGCCACCGGAGGGCGCGTCGAATATGCGCGACAGCGTCCCTCCACGCCGGGAAGTGCGTCAGGGATTCTTCGCCCGCGGCCGCTGCGTGATCGTGTTCCTCACGATCCACAGGACGCTCTGGTGGATCGCCACCCCGGCGGAGACGTTGAGCACTCCCAGCGCGGCCGCCGTCATGAGTGACCCGTCGAGCCCGATCGCGTCGCCGGCCAGGAGCACCACGGGCCAGAACACGGCGGCGGCGAGGAGGGAGGCGCGCCACCAGCGCCCGAAGACCAGGCCGAACAGGATCATGGTTGGTATCACGATGCACGCCCTTCGGAATGATCAGCCGACATCCTCATCATCACCTCGGGGCATCGGTTCTAAGCCCCCGAGATCGGCTCGATCGGCGTACAGGCCGGGATTTTCGCGGCGGAACCGGCGCGGGGCGCCCGCACGGCTCGTCGCCAGGCGTCCGCGCGCAGGTGGGGGCGCACCGCGAGCCGGGCCAGGCCCGCACGGCTTGTCACAGGCGCCCGCACCACCCGGCCACGCCCTCCCCGCTCCGATGCGCCCGCACGCTCACCGGCGACCACCGGTGTCACCTCCCGTCCGCCGGCCGGTGGAGAGCCCTGGATGCGAGGATTTCTTGGACGAGCGGTGCGGAGCCTCGACAGGTCGTGCCTTCGGGATTCGCGGGCGCCGCTCCCCGCGAACCCTCATCGCACGTCCGGTGGGAGCCTCCGGGCGGCGGACGTACACCGGAGTCCCCGGCTGAAGGAACCGGTAGAGGTCGAGGGCGTTGTGCAGCGGGACCCGGACGCACCCGTGGGACGCGGGGAAGCGGGGGACGAGGGTGGAACCGTGGATCGCGATGCCGCCGTTGAAGTAGACGGGATAGAACATCGCCCCGAGGATCCCCGTGGACCAGCCGGGGACCCGCACTCCCACCCGGTAGTCGCCGATCGGGGTCGAGGCGAACCCGCAGTGGCCCTTCTCGCAGTACGGCCTGCGGGCGCCGGTGGAGATGTGGGTCACCAGCACGGGTTTCCCGTCTCTCCACGCGACGAGGAGCCGGCGCCGCAGATCGATCTCGGCCCTTTCCCGCTCCCCGTACGTCACCAGGGGTCTGATCCGGCGAGGGCGCAGGAGAGCCTGCCAGGTCGGCAGGTCGATTCTGTCGACGGGTTTCAATCCGTTCGCCTTCTGGAACGCCCATACGGTCATTCGCAGAGCGGAGTCGTACAGAGGGCTGAGATTCCCCGGGGAAAATCCCAGATCCTTGAGTCTTTTCTTCGCGTTGTGCACCTCCATTCCCCTGCTGCCCGTTCTGAGGACCGTGAATTGATCCGGGAGTGGGAGGTGCCGGGAGTCGGGGGTGGGGTCGGCCACGGCGGGTGCGATACCGAAGGGGAGGGTTGTGGCCAGGGCGAAGACGGTGCCGGTGATCAGGGAACGTCGAACTGTGCCTCGCATGGTGTGACGTCTATCCGCCGTCAGGCGCGATCAACCCTTTGACATTACTTGCCGGAGAGTGAGACTTGTACATCCGCATGCGATTCACGGGTTATCTCGGATGGATTTTCCCGGGTAAATATTCATATATTCCCCGGTGGCGTTATGTGACAATATCAATTAGATATTTCGGAAAACGTTCACCGGGTGCGCGTGGCGGGCCGTCCGGTCGCGAGTGCGGAAGCCAAGCGTCTCCCGTCGCCGTGCGGACATCGGATGCCTCTCACCGAGCGGGAGCTCCCGGCGGCCTCCGCTTCCCCCGTGGCCGGGCGGTCATCGGATGTCCCGCCCCGGGAGTGACGTCTCCTGCCCCTCGGGAGCGGGTGCGATCCGCCAAGACCGTCCTGGCCGCCGGGCGAAGCGTATTGATTCACGTGAAACCTTCGCCGACGTCCGGGGAGGTCACCGGTCACGGTCCACCCGTCCGGTCCACCCGTCCTGCCTGCTCGGCAGGCTCCGTTCGGCTCGCCTGCTTGGCTCGCTCGCGCGGTCCGGCCCGCCACGTCTGAAGCCGAGCGGTCAGCTCAGCCTGATGATCCCCTTGGAGACCTTGATCTTCCTGCGGGCCAGCGGCCGCTTGGCGGGGCCTCTGGCCACCGAGCCGTCGGCGATCCTGAATTTGCTGCCGTGGCAGGGGCAGTTGATGGTCCCGCCGCGGATGGTGGCGACGGTGCAGCCCTGGTGCGTGCACTTCGCGCTGAAGGCGCGGAAGGTGCCTTTCACCGGCTGGGTGACCACCCATGTTCCCTTGATGATCCGGCCGCCGCCGACGGGGATGCCGCTCGTCCTGGCGAGGATGGGACCGGCGGACTCCTCGGACTCCTGGGTCTCCGAGGATGCCTGGGCGGGGCGTACCCATGTGGCGGCCGACGCGATCACGGCGGCGGCGCCGCCCGCGAGACCTCGGAAGATCATCAGTCGACGGGTTGGGGCGGGCATGGTGGGCCTCCTGGGGAGTGAAGGGCGCCGTGATAGATCACCTGAGGGGTTCATATCACAGGAAAACGGGCCTGTAGCCAGGCTTCGCGATCTTTCCCCGCGACGCGCAGACTCCCGCCGTGCCGTACCGCGATGTCCCTCGCGATGGCGAGCCCGAGCCCCGCACCGCCCGCGTCCCTGTCCCTGGCCTCGTCCAGCCGGGTGAAGCGGTCGAAGACCGCCTCGTGGTGCTCGGCGGGAATGCCCGGCCCGTCGTCGCGCACGTCGAGCACCGCCTCGCCGCCGTCCACGGCCAGCCGGACGGTGACCGTGGAACCCGCGTGGCGTACCGCGTTGTCCACCAGATTGGCCACCAGGCGGCGCAGCTGGCCGGCGGAGCCCATGACCACGGTGTCGGCCGCCACCTCCAGCGTGACCTTGACCTCCGGCCTGGGCCTCGACCTGGCCGCCTCCTCGGCGGTCACCTGGCCGAGATCCACCTCCTCGTGACAGGCGGGTTCACCGGCGTCCAGGCGGGCGAGCAGGAGGAGATCGGAGGTGAGCGCCTGGATCCGCTCCACGTCGGTCAGCGCCTCGGCCGCGAGCGGTTCCGGCTGGGCCAGCTCCAGGCGGGTCCGCAGGATGGCGAGCGGGCTGCGCAGCTCGTGGGCCGCGTCGGCGACGAAGCGCTTGTGCCGGCCGACGGCCAGTTCGAGCCGGTCGAGTGTGCTGTTCATGGTCTCGGCGAGGCGGGCGATCTCGTCGCGCGATCTCGGTACGGGGACCCGCCGGTGCAGGTCGTTCGCGGTGATGTCGGCCACCTCGGCGCGGATGGCCGAGACCGGTGCCAACGCCCGGCCGACGGTGAGCCAGGTCAGGACGGCGACCAGCAGGAGCAGCGCGGGAATGCCGGGAAGCAGCAGGCCGCGCAGGGACCTCAGGGCGTCCATCGTGGGCTCCATCGATGCCCTGGCCTGCACGAACAACGTTCCGTTCGCGGTGTCCACCGGCATCGTGGCGAGGGCGAAGGAGTCACCGGACGCCCATGGCGCCGGCTCGGCGAGTTGGAACGCCGGCGCGCCCGCCACGCTCCGCAGCGCCACCGCCGGGGATGACACCTTGTTCGCGGTGCCCTTCGCCGCCGCTTCAGAGGGCGACGCGGTGCCCTTCGCCGCCACCTCCGAGGGTGACGGGATGCCTTTCGCCGCCGCTTCCGAGGGTGACGCGGTGCCCTTCACGGCCGCTTCCGGGGGTGACGCCGCGTCCGATGTACCTTTCGCTGCCGCCGCATGGGGTGACGGCTCGTCCGCCGTGCCCCGGATGGCCACCTCCGGGGGTGACGTCGTGCCCTTCCTCTCGGACGATGGGCCCGCGACCGCCGGAGCCGGCCATACGGGGTGCGTGAAGATCTTGATGTCGGGATCGAGAAGGGTCGCCTCCGAATGCCGGAGGACCCCGGCCGCCGTTCCGGTGACGGTCACCACGGTGGCCGACGGAGCCTCGGCCGTCGCGGGAACGGCGGCCCGCGTGACGTCGATCGCCGGAACGTCGAGCATCACCGTGCCACCGGCGAGGACGTCGGCGGTCGCGGCGGCGCGGCGGGTGGCCTCGTCGGAGGCGCTGCGGGTGAGGCTCCCCGTCAGCACGCCGACGAGCACCGCCGACGCCACTCCCAGCGCGACCGCGACGATCGCGGTGGCCGCGAGGGTCGCCCGGAGCCGTACGGAAAGACGTGATGCCATCTCAGGCCTCCAGCCGGTAGCCGGCGCCGCGCACGGTCACCAGTGACGAGCGGCCGAACGGAGCGTCGATCTTGCGGCGCAGCGCACTGACGTAGACCTCGATGATGTTCGGGTCACCGTCGTAGGAGAAGTCCCACGCCTGGGCCAGCAGCTCGCTCTTGGAGACGACCTCGCCCTGTCTGCGCGCCAGGCCGTGCAGGACCGCGAACTCCTTGGGCGTGAGGGAGATCTCCGTGTCGCCCCGGCGGCAGCGGAGCCCCGCCGGATCGACGGTCAGGTCGCCGACCACGATGGACACCGGCCGCGCCCCGCCGCCCCTGCGCACCAGCGCGCGCAGCCGGGCCAGCAGCACCACGTAGGAGAACGGTTTGGACAGGAAGTCGTCCGCGCCCGTGTCCAGGGCCTCGGCCTCGTCGTGCACCCCGTCCTTGGCGGTCAGCATCAGGATCGGCGTCCAGTTCTCCGCGTCGCGGAGCTTGGCGCAGACGGCGTAGCCGTTCATCCGGGGCAGCATGACGTCGAGCACGATCACGTCGTACGGGTTCTCGGTCGCCATCCACAGGCCGTCGCGCCCGTCGTACGCGACGTCGACGGCGAACCCCTCGCCTGCCAGCCCTTCCTTCAGGAGATGGGCCAGGCGTTTCTCGTCCTCAACCAGCAGCACGCGCATGCCGCTCAGACTGCCGTACCGCGGCTAAAGCCAACCTGAAGACGACTTCCGGCGCCTTCAGCCTGGGTTCAGGCAGCGGGCGGGAAGCTGTGGTCTCCGGAACCGCGGGCCGGTCCGCTTCCCGATTCGTTCATCGATCCGCCTGACATCGATCCGTCTGACAAGGAGAACAAACACATGCGTATTCGCATGCTCGCCGCCGCCGTGGTGACCGCGGGGGCTCTGATGGCCACGCTGACCGGGGCCGCCAGTGCCGACACCCCCACCCCCGCGCCCCTGCCCAAGGATGGTGTCGCGCGGCTCGTCGACTGCGAGGGCGGCGGCAAGATAAGCCTGACGACGCGCACGCTCACCGAGGCCGAGCGCAAGGAACTGGAGAAGGGCGGAGCCGCTCTCGCGGTGCCCGCCGTCCCCGCCCCGCCGCTCGGGGAGACCGGTGAGGCCAGGAAGGCCGAAGCCGGCCGCGTCACGATCACCAAGGACTTCAGGGCGGTGAAGCCGGCCGCGGAGCCCTCCGCCCTGCCCGAGGACGTCACGGTCATGGCCGTGCCCGCCGTTCCCGCAGGGGTACCGGAGTCCGGCGAGACGGCCACGCTCTCCACGGCCGTGCCCGTCCCCGACGGGGACGCGGTCACCGAGGTGAGGGTGGCGCAGAAGTCCTCGGAGGGCGACGTGCCCACCGTCACCTGCGTCATGAAGGCCGAGGAGAAGTGACCTCGCGGGGACGCCGTGCGAGCGGAGAGGCGTCCCCGTGAAGACCTGCGAGCCGGCCGGGGCATCCGTGCGGGAATGGTCCGGCCGGTTCGCAGCCGGTTGCTCGGAGACGATCCGGGAAGCCTGGCAGGTCCGTGGCCACCGGGTCACGGAGCCACCGGGTCACGGAGCCACCGGGTCACGAAGTCACCGGGCTACAGAACCGCCGGACCGCGGAGTCACCGGGAACGACCGCGAGCGACCGCAGGACCGGCCCGGGAGTCCGCGCCGTACGGGGGACGGTGCGGTTCACCCTCCGGGAGGTCTTCCATCGCTCGTGCCCGGACTCGGGAAGAACGGACTCCGCGCGATGGAAGACCTCCCGAAGGGGACGCGGTGTTCAACCTTCGGGGAAGGACGGGTGCGGCCCCAGGGCCCAGTACTCGTACAACCCGTAGCCGATCCGGCCGTCGTACTCGAAGCGGCCGACCG
Organism: Streptosporangium sp. NPDC000563; assembly: GCF_040299985.1. NCBI lineage: Bacteria > Bacillati > Actinomycetota > Actinomycetes > Streptosporangiales > Streptosporangiaceae > Streptosporangium > Streptosporangium sp. NPDC000563. The sequence continues at coordinate 622,967 of NZ_JBEPDA010000001.1, forward strand.
CGTCGACCATGCCCCACATCTTCTGGGCGTCCTCGGGCAGCGTGTGGGTGACGCCCTGGACCACCGGGTGGGAACCCTGGTACATGCCGTGCTTCCAATCCGATTCCAGGCCATATCCGGTGCCCACCATCAGGTGCACCGGGAGAATCGGGACGCAGTGCAGGTCGAAGGGCTTCCCGCCCGGCGGGGAGAAGGAGATCGTCGCCTCGCGCACCTCCCGGGTGCCGTCCACGTACGTCGGGCGATACTCGGGACGGCCGAGATACTCCTCCTCACCCTCCCGCGCGGACCCGAACCCCCACACGCGCACCGCCTCCTCCAGGACTCGGCGGCCCTTCTCGTCCTCCTGGATGATGCAGAGGATGGCGTGGTCGTCGAACCGGACGGGCGTGTAGAGCCAGTAGAAAGTCCCCGCGTTGCGCGCCTGGATGCCCGGAGGTTCGGGCTCGCCGACGGGGCGGATGCCCCACGAGCGGTCGCGGGTGCCCTGCCAGCGGTCGGGGGTGACCTCGACACGCTCGTCGCCGATCAGGATGTGCCCGGTCCACCGGCCGGTCTGGGCCATCCGCGAGGAGTCGAACACCACGCGCTCCTGCCAGCGCAGGAAGTGCCGGGGTTCGAGCGTGGCCGGTACGGTGCCCTCCCAGGTGAGGTCGAAGGACAGGCCGTGCTCCGTGGGGTCGAGCACCACCCGCAGCCGTCGCAGTCCCTCGATCACCTCGACCCTGAACGGGCCGACCCTCGTGTCCATCCGGTCGTCGCCGAGCTCCCGGGAAGCCCTGACCACGCGGTGCAGGTTCCGGTGGCGCACGCAGGCGAACGCGTCGGTGACCCCGAGGTTGGGATACTGGCCGAGACCGACGATGAGCATCAGCTCGTCGGATCCGGCGTGGCAGTTGAAGTAGTACCGGTCGTAGAAATTGCGGTCCGACGTCGTGACGTGCCGCATCACCTCGGACGACTGGTGTACGGGATGGTCGTCGAGGGGCGACAGCGTCATCGGTGCTCCTTGGGCCGGGGAACACGTTCTAACAAGTGCTTGGTGATCGGTCAACGGGTCGCCACCCGGAAGTTCGATCAATGGGGTACCGCGCGGAAATACGGCCGACGGGCCGCCACACGAAAGTACGGCCCGCACCTTCGCGGCGCGAGCCGTACTCTCTGCCGACGTCGTACGCCGTGATCGGTTGCGCGCCATGTCCGGGGGCCGAGCGGGAGCCCGGTCATCCGAGAGGCGCGCCCCGTCCCCTAAGGGGTTCTCTTCGGCGTCTGCGACGTGTGCGACGCGTGTTCGGCCTTGATGTCGGCAGCCTTGTCGGTGACCTTGGCGCCGACCTCCTCGGCCTTCTTCACGGCGTCGTCCACCGCGCCGGAGGTCTTTCCGGCCACCGCCTCCGTCTTCTGACCCACCCACTGGGACGCGTCGGAGGCGCTCTCCTTCAGAGTGTCCGCCCACTGGTCGGCGTTCTTGCGGTACAGAACGTAGCCCGCCGCGGCGATCGCGATGCCCGTGAACAGCAGGAACATCGGTGTTTTCCTGGACTTCACGGGAGTGGGATCGATCCTCGCGGCGGCCTGGGACAGCGCGGCGCTGAGTTTCGGCGCGAGCTGCTCCTCGATCGAGTGCGCGGCGGCGTCAAGCCTCGGTGCCGCCCACCCACGTGCCACGATGATCTTCTCACTCGCCATGCCGCGGGCCTGACCGGCCACTTCACGGGCCTGACCGGCCATCTCACGGGCTTGACCGGCCACATCGCGAGCCTGAAGGGCTACGTCATGTGCGTGCTGACTTGCCGCGTCACGGGCATGACTGGCCATTGGGCCGACCCGATCCGCAGCTCGGACGGCCTGAGCCTTCACGTGGCGCAGCCGCCTTTCCGGTGCCACGATCTTCATGTGGCGCTTTCCAAACAGTGCTAGAGGCACAACAACCTCCCCATTCGTTGGGGCCCCGTCGCCACCCCTTCCCGCTCGAAGGCGGCTCAATCATGACGGCCCGTGGGAGGATGCTTGGGGATGCGGCCACGGCCGAAATCGTCAAAGTGCCACAAAAGCAATACGTTGCTCAGGTATTGCCTACGACCTGAAGGGGGCAGTCCGATCATGGCTGAGAAGTTGATCGCGAACCTCAACACCAACCGCGGCAGCGTGAAGGTCCAGCTCTTCCCGGATCACGCGCCCAAGACCGTGAGAAACTTCGTCGAGCTCGCCGAGGGCACCCGCGAGTGGGTGCACCCGGAGACCGGCCAGAAGTCCACCGCCAAACTGTACGACGGCACGATCTTCCACCGGGTCATCTCGGGATTCATGATCCAGGGCGGCGACCCGCTGGGTCAGGGCGTCGGAGGCCCGGGTTACAAGTTCGACGACGAGATCCACCCGGACCTCTACTTCAACCGTCCCTACCTGCTCGCCATGGCCAACGCCGGTGTCCAGTTCGGCCGCGGCACCAACGGCTCGCAGTTCTTCATCACGGTCGTGCCCACGCCGCACCTGAACGGCAAGCACACCATCTTCGGTGAGGTGATCGAGGGCCAGGACGTCGTCGACGCCATCGCCAAGACCGACACCGACGCCCGTGACCGTCCCACGGAGCCCGTGGTCCTGGAGTCGGTGACCATCGAGCGCGTCCAGAGCTGATCTCATGCTCGGCGGCCTCCGTCGGAGGCCGCCGTTCGCGTTCCCGCACACCCTCGTCCGGCCCCGCTGGCCCCGCCCTCGGACGCGCCGGTCCCGTGCAGCCTCGGTCCTCGGTCCTCGCTTCGGTCTTCGCCCGGCTCTTTCCGCCCCATCCTTCGGACCCGCCCCGTCCTTCGGACCCGCCCCGTCCTTCGGACCCGCCCTGTCCTTCAGACCCGCATCTTCCCTCGGCCCCGCCCCGTCCCTCGGATTCGCTCGTCCGAGACCGTCTCACCTCGACCTGGGCTTCGCCCGGTGCGGCTCAGTCGCCGTTCACGGGTGCACAGGCGCTCGGGATCGTGAATAGGCTGGCAGTCTGTGGATAACAGCACGCTCGAAGGGGCCAGCCACACACATGACCACCCAGCCGTCCAACGAGCCCAACACCGTTGTCCCCACCTGCTACCGGCACCCGGAACGTGAGACCTACGTTCGCTGCCAGCGCTGCGAACGTCCTATCTGCCCCGACTGCATGCGCGACGCCTCGGTGGGCTTCCAGTGCCCCGAGTGCGTGAACGAGGGCAACAGGGGCATGCGGCAGGCGCAGGCGGTCTTCGGCGGCCGGGCGGTCACCACCCCCCGGGTCACCTGGACGCTGCTGATCGTCAACATCCTGGCGTACGCCGTCGAGACCGTGAACACCAACTGGGTGCTCGCGAACTTCACGATGAACGCCTACGAGGTCGGTTATCAGGGCGAGTGGTGGCGCCTCATCACCGGTGCGTTCCTGCACCAGCCGCTGGGTGGCTCAAGCTGGGCACTGACCCACATCCTGTTCAACATGTGGGCGCTCTACGTCATCGGTCCCGAGTTGGAGCGGCGCCTCGGGTCGGCCAGGTTCCTGACGCTGTATCTTCTCTCCGCGCTCGGCGGATCCGTCGCGATCTACCTGTTCGGCATCGCCGCGGTCGGCGCCTCGGGCGCGATCTACGGCATGTTCGGCGCGCTGTTCGTGCTCGCGAGGAGGCTCGGCTACAACGCCCAGGGCGTGCTCTGGCTGATCGGCGTGAACGCCGTGATCACCTTCGTGATCCCCGGCATCAGCTGGCAGGGGCATCTCGGCGGTCTGATCGTCGGCACCCTGGTCGCCGTGATCTTCGCCTTCGCCCCCGCCAAAAACCGCAGCGCGATCCAGTGGGGAGGTTGCGCGGTGATGCTGGTCGTCCTGGTCGCGATGGTGTTGGGTCTGCCACCGTTCGCCGTCCAGGCCGAGCTCGGGATCTTCGGTTGATCTCCACACCCTGATGCTTCCCCAGGGTGTGGACAATCCCTGTGGAAAAGCTAGCGCCACCGAGTGGACAGGACCACCCCGAAGATGATGAACGCGAACCCGACCAGCAGATTCCAGTTCTGGAGGTCGCGGAGGAGGGGCGCGGTGGGCGCCACATAGTAGGCGGCGATCCACAGGATGCCGACGATCCAGCAGGTCACCATGACCGGCGCCAGCCAGCGTGGGCTCACCTTGATCTGCTGTGACGTCTGCGGCGGGGTGTAGACCGGCTTCTTACGAGTCTTGGGCTTGGGCACTGGGGTTCTTCTCCTGCGTCAACCCTGCGCGATCCGGATCGTGCGCAGGCCGTGTCGGTGAGCGTGGTCGCTAGCGTGTGAAGTTCCGTGTAAGGATAGTCGGCGCAGGTGGGCCGTGGCGATTCCACAGGGCACCATCCTGTGGCAAATGTTATGCCGGGCCCGTGATCCGGCTCACCGCGGCGGCCTTTCCCGTCACTACCCTGCCCCCATGAGAGCAGCGCTGAGGGCTCTGGGCGACCTCAGCCTCACCGCGGGGCTGGTCGTCCTTCTCTTCTGCGCCTACCTGCTGTGGGGCACCGGCTCCTACACAGCCGAGCAGCAGGCGCTGCTGCGTGAGGAACTCCTGGCGCAAGCCCCACCGGGCGGGAAGGCAGGGGGGCGGCGGGACAGGGCGGCCTGGCCGGTCCGGCTGGGCGGTGCGGTGGCGATGCTGACGATCCCCAGGCTCGGTGACGACTACCGGTACGCCATCGTGGAGGGCGTCGACCAGGATCGGCTGAGGATGGGCCCCGGGCACTACCCAGGAACCGCCATGCCAGGAAAAATCGGTAATTTCGTACTTTCGGGCCATCGGACCACCTACGCCGCTCCCTTCAACCGCATCGACGAGCTCCGCAGGGGCGATCTCATCCTGGTCGACACCCGCGAGACCCGCTACACCTACCGTGTCACCGGCAAGCGCGTCGTCGACCCCTCCGAGATCGGCGTGATCGCCCCGGTCCCCGACCAGCCGGGCCGCGAGCCGGACAGAGCGCTGATCACCCTGTCCACCTGCCACCCGGAGTACTCGGCCGCCCAGCGCCTCATCGTCTCCGGCGAGCTGGAAGGCCGTGAGAACCACCCGGTACGGCCCGGGTAACCAAGATCGGAAAGAAGGCGGGTCTCATGTACGGCTGGATCTGGCGGATGCTTCCCGGCAACCTCGTGACCAGGGTGTTCGCCACCCTGGTGCTGGTCGGGCTGGTCGCCGTCGTACTCTGGTATGTCGTGTTTCCCTGGATCGAACCTCGCATCTCCCTCGACCTGACCACCGTGGGCCGATGAACCGCGTCCTACCGGCCGTCGCGGGCCGACGAACCGGCGCGGCCCGCCGAACCGGCGTGGACCGTTGAACAGGACCTTCCTCACCGCCCAGGGCCCGACGAACCGGTGTGGGCCGTTGAACGGGACCCTCCTGACCGCCCAGGGCCCGACGAAGCGCGTCGCCTCGATCGTCGTGGGCCGATGAGCCGGGTCCTCGTCGTCGACAACCACGACAGCTTCGTCCACACCATCGTTCAGTATCTCCGCGAACTCGGTGCCACCTGCGACGTGCGCCCGCGCGACCGGGTCACGGTCGAGGACACCCGTGGCTTCGACGGGGTCCTGATCAGCCCCGGCCCCGGCACCCCGGAGGACGCCGGGGTGAGCGTCCCGCTCGTCGGCCGCTGCGAGGCCCAGGGCATCCCGCTCCTCGGCGTCTGCCTGGGACACCAGGCCATCGCCGTCGCCCACGGGGCGACCGTGGCGCGGGCCCCCGAACTGGTGCACGGCCGCACCAGCGCGATCGAGCACGACGGGCAGGGTGTCTTCGCCGGCCTGCCGTCCCCGGTGACCATGACGCGCTACCACTCGCTGGCGGTCCTGCCAGAGACGGTTCCCGAGGTCCTCACGGTCACCGCGACCACCGAGGACGGTGTGATCATGGGCTTGCGCCACCGTACCGCCCCCGTCGAGGGCGTGCAGTTCCACCCCGAGTCGGTGATCTCGGAACACGGTCGTCAACTGCTCGGAAACTGGCTGGAAAGATTGTTGTAACGCGGGACCCATCCTGGACGATTGACCAGTGAGAGCCCTTCCGCCATCGCCCCCGAGTGGCGGAAGGGCTCTTCCCCGTTTCAGGGCCCACCTGTTTTCCAGACCTCCCCGTCCCATGGCCCCCGCCTTCAGGACATTTCCCGCTCGCGTGCCTCTCAGCGGGAGACCGCGCCGAGTCGGAGGACGGGAGACGACGAAGGCCCCCGCGGTCGCGAGGGCCTCCATCGGATGATCCGGTCAGGTGCTCAGATCAGAACTCGTCACTGGGCGCCTCGTCGAAGATCGTGCCCTCGTCGGGATTCGTGGGCGTCTCATCCGGCTGCTCGTCGGGAACGGTCGGCTGCTCGTCGGGGAAGGTCGGCTGCTCGGTCGGCTGGGGCGGCGCCCCGCTCGACACGATCAGCGTGATGGTCGTCCCCGGCTGATACTTGCTGCCCGCCTCGGGAGACTGGCTCAGCACGGTGCCCTTGGGCAGGTCGCTCGGCTGCTCGGAGATCTTCGCCTTGAAGCCCGCCTCCTTGAGCGCTCTCGTGGCGTCCTCGACCGTGAGGTTCACCACGGACGGGACCTCCATCGCCTCCTTGGGGACGTAGATCCGGACGGTGCTGCCCTTGTTGGCCTTCTTGCCCGCCTCGGGCACGGTCTCGAAGACGATTCCCTGCTTGCGGCTGGAGGCCTTCGTCTGCACGCTGACCTTGAAACCGGCATCCCCAAGGACCTGCTTGGCCTCCTCCGTGGTCATGTTGAGCACGGAGGGCACCTCGACCTTCTCGACGCCCTTGGAGACCTTGAGCGTCACCTCGGTGTCCTTCTCGACCTCGGCGTCGGCCGCGGGATCGGTCTCGATCACCGACCCCTTCGGGATCTCGTCGTCGTACTCCTCGACCGTCTTCACCTTCAGGCCGAGCTCGGTCAGCTTGTTGGTCGCCGCCTCCTCGGTCTGCGAGACCAGCTGCGGGATCGTCACCTTGGCCGAGGCGGTGGGATCGCCGGGCGAGCTGAGGAACTTGACGCCGACGCCGATGAAGGCACCGATGATCAGCAGCGGGACGATGATCCACGCCGCGGTCTTGACCGCGGTGTTCCCGCCGCTCTGCTGTCGGCGTCGGCCGCCCCCGCCTCCGCCGGTGCGCCCGCCGCCGCCCTCCTCGCCGTACTCGTACGGGGGGACGGCGGTGGTGCGCTGGGTGGCGGGGCCGCCGGGGCCGGGCGGCTGCATCATCGTCCGGGTGGCCGAGCCGTACTCGTTGTTGGCGCTCAGGGCCATCGTCTGGGCGTCCGTCGGAATGCCGGACATCGCCCGCTGGATGTCGGCCCGCATCTCCCCGGCGCTCTGGTAGCGGTGCGCTGGGTCCTTCGCCATCGCCTTGAGCACGATGGCGTCGGCCCACGGCGGGATGTCGGGGTCGATCTGCGACGGCGGGATCGGGTCCTCGCGCACGTGCTGGTAGGCGATCGCGACCGGGGAGTCACCGGTGAACGGCGGCTGCCCGGTCAGCAGCTCGTACAGCACGCAGCCGGTGGAGTAGAGGTCGCTGCGGGCGTCGACCCGCTCGCCCCTCGCCTGCTCCGGTGAGAGGTACTGGGCGGTCCCGATCACCTGGGCGGTCTGCGTCATGGTCGCGGCCGAGTCGGCCATCGCGCGGGCGATGCCGAAGTCCATCACCTTCACGTCGCCGTTGCGAGTGATCATGATGTTCGCGGGCTTGATGTCGCGGTGGACGATGCCGCCGCGGTGGCTGTAGTCCAGCGCCCGCAGGATCCCGTCGACCAGCTCGGCGGCGCGCTCGGGCAGCAGCCGCCGGTCGGCCCGCAGCAGGTCGCGCAGCGTGCGGCCGTCGACGTACTCCATCACGATGTAGGGCACCGGCGCGCCCTCGGAGACGTCCTCGCCGGTGTCGTAGACCGCGACGATGGACGGGTGGTTCAGTGACGCGGCCGACTGCGCCTCCCGGCGGAAGCGCGCCTGGAAGATGTGATCCCTGGCCAGGTCCGCGCGGAGGGTCTTGATGGCGACGATCCGATCCAGCCGGATGTCTCGGGCGCGATAGACCTCGGCCATGCCGCCACGCCCGACGACGCCGTCAAGCTCGTAGCGATCGCCGAGGCGTCGGGGCTGAGTCATTTCCTGCACTGTCCCTTACCGTTCATCTTGGGTGCCGGTGAGCTCTTGGGCCACCGGTGTCCATCATCGACCCGTTCCCGCATCACGTCTCCTCGTTCGGTGGCTCTGTGTCACCGGGTTCAGGAGTCGGGCTCGGTGTGGGGCTCGGTGTCACCGTCGGGCTGGGTGTCGGGCTGGGCGTCGGGCTGGGGCTGGGCGGTGGCGACGTACTCGGCCTTACGGTGGGCGTGGCCGATGTGCTTACCGTAGCCGACGGCGTGACCGAAGGGCGGGCCGAGTTCGTCGGTGAGAGCGGCGGTCTGCTCGTCGGAGACCTGGTTTCCGTCGGTCTGGCCGTCGGAGACCTGGTGGCAGGGCTCGACCGTACGACCGGCTCTCCCGGCTCGTTGTCACCGGGCCGGTTCGTCAGCTCGTGGACCGCGAGGGCGCCCAGCCCGACCGCGGCGGCACACCCCGCGACCGCCGCGACGATCACCGTCTTCCTGCGCAGGCCGCGGCGCCCGCGCACCGGAGCGGTGCCCGCCCCGTTCGCGCCCGCCCCGTTCGTGCCGGCGCCGTGACCGGGCCCGGGACCGGAACCCCCGCCCTGACCGGCCCCGGAACCCGCACCCGCTCCCGCGCCGGAACCCGCACCCGCTCCCGCACCCGCCCCGGGGCCGGACTCGGGCCGGGGAGGGACGGCGAGGGCGGAGGTGACCTCCTGAGGCCACTCGCTCGCGGGCTCCGCGCGCCAGCCCACCGGGTCGGTGAGCATGCCGAGACCGGTGGAACCGGTGGAGGTCAGCGCGTCGAGCAGCATGTCCGCCCGCTCCGACAGCTCCCTGGCACCGGCCGGGCGCCGCAGCGGGTCCTTGGCCAGGCACGCCATGACCAGCTCGCGAACCGCGGGAGGGACGCTCGACGGCAGTGGCGGCGGTGGCTCGCCGATGTGCATGAGGGCGATCGCCACCTGCGTGTCGGCGCGGAACGGCGGCCGACCGGCCAGGCACTCGTAGGCGACCACCCCGAGCGAGTAGATGTCGGTGGCGGCCGTGAGCGGCTCGCCCGACGCCTGCTCGGGGCTGACGTACTGCGCGGTGCCCATCAGGATGCCGGTCTGGGTGACCGGCACGGCCTCCAGCGCTCGCGCGATGCCGAAGTCTGTGATCTTTATCACGCCCGCCTCGGTCACCAGGAGGTTCCCGGGCTTGATGTCCCTGTGGATGATCCCCGCGCGGTGCGCGGCGTGCAGGCCCATCGCGGTCTGGCGGACCACGTCGAGGGTGATCTCCGGGCTCAGCGCGCCGTCGCGTGCCAGGATGCCGGCGAGGGACTGTCCCGGCACCAGCTCCATCACCAGGTAGGCGACACCCTCACCCTCGCCGTAGTCGAAGACCTGCGCGATGCCGGGATCGGACAGCCCGGCCGCGATGCGCGCCTCGGAGCGGAACCGCAGGCGGAAGGCCGGATCCTCCGCCACGTGCGGACGCAGCAGCTTCACGGCGACCTCACGGCCGAGGAGTTCGTCCTCGGCCCGCCACACCTCACCCATGCCGCCCGACGCGATCCGCCCCAGCGGGCGGTATCGGCCCCCGAGCAACGCGGTCATCTACCCAGCACCGCTTCCATCACGCTCTTGGCGATCGGGGCGGCGGTCTGACCACCGGAGGCGTCGCTGCCGGCGCTCCCGGACTCGACGATCAGCGCGACGGCGACCTTGGGGTCCTCGGCGGGGGCGAAGGAGATGAACCACGCGTGCGGGTCACGGCCCCTCGCGGTCTCGGCGGTGCCGGTCTTGCCGCCGACCGTCACTCCCGGGATCTGCGCCGCGCTCGCCGTGCCCTTGTTGACGACGTTGACCATCATCTCCTGAAGCTTGCGCGCGCTGTCCTCGCTCATCGCGGTGTCCAGCTCGTCGGGGTCGGCGCTCTCGATCTCGCCGCCCTCGGCGTCCGCGATCTTGTCCACCAGGTACGGCTTCATGACCACGCCGTTGTTGGCGATGCCGGCGGCGATCATGGCCATCTGCAGCGGGGTCATCTGGTTGCTGCGCTGGCCGATCGAGGCCTGGGCGAGGGCCGCCTGGTCCTCCTCGGGGCCGATGCCGCTGCCCGCGACCGGCAGCGGGATCTCGATCGGGTCGCCGCCGATGCCGAACTTGAGCGCCTGCTCGCGCAGCGCGTCGTAGCCGAGCTCCATCGCGATCTTGCCGAACGGGGTGTTGCAGGACTTCTCCAGCGCGAACGAGAGCGTCACCACCCCGGCTCCGCACGCCGCACCGCCGTAGTTGGGCAGGTCGGCGGTGGTGCCGGGCAGATCGAGACGCTGCGGGGCGTCCACCTGGGTCTCCGGCCCCACCGTGTCGTCGCTCTCCAGGTATGCGGCGGTGGTGACCACCTTGAAGGTCGAGCCGGGCGGGTAGGTGCGCTCGATGGCCCGGTTGACCAGCGGTTTGTCCTCGTCCTTGTCCAGCTTGTTGTAGGCCTTGTTGACGTCTTCCTTGCTGGGCTTGGACAGCAGGTTTGGGTCGTAGGTGGGGATCGAGACCATGGCGAGGATCGCCCCGGTCTTCGGCTCGATCGCGACCAGCGCGCCCTTCTTGCCGCTCTCGCCCAGCGCCTTGTACGCGGCCTCCTGCGCCCTGGGGTTGATCGTCAGGTCGACGTTGGCGCCCTTGGTCTGCTTGGCGGTGAACAGGTCGATGCTGCGCCGGATCAGCAGGTCGGCGCTGCTCCCGTCGAGCAGGCTGTTCTCCGCCCGCTCCATGTCGCGCTCGCTCTCCGGCGCGAAGAAGCCGGTGATGGGCGCGTAGACCTTGCCCTCGGGATAGCGCCGCTGGAAGCGGAACTCGGAGTCGCCGGTGTCGATCGACTCGGCGAGGATCTTGTCGCCCGCGGTGATGCGACCGCGCTCGACCTCGTACCGTGCGAAGAAGTTGCGCGTGTTGCGCGAGTCGTCGCGCAAATCCTCCGCCCGTACGGCCTGCAGGTAGTTCACGTTGATCATGAGCAGGCCGAACATGAGCAGGCAGGCAAAGGCGGCGCGCTTGAGGGGACCGTTCATCGCTGGAACACCTGCGTCATTCCTTCGTCCTGGATGGCCTGGGGCGGAGGCTTCCTCGCCGTATCCGACATGCGTACCAGCAGCGCGATAAGGATCCAGTTAGCCAGCAGCGCCGATCCGCCCTGGGACATGAACGGGGTGACCAGGCCGGTCAGCGGGATCAGGTTGGTCACGCCGCCCACGATGATGAAGACCTGCCAGGCGAGGATGAACGACAGGCCGCCGGCCAGCAGCTTGGAGAACGGCTCACGGGCCGCGATCGAGGTGCGCAGACCGCGCTCGACCAGCAGGGCGTAGACCATCAGCAGGGCCATCAGCCCGGTGAGGCCGAGCTCCTCGCCGGCGGCGGTGAAGATGAAGTCGGAGAAGGCGAGCGGGATCAGGTTGGGATGTCCCTGGCCGAGCCCGGTGCCGAGAACGCCGCCCTGCCCCATCGCGAACAGGCCCTGCATGAGTTGGTAACTGCCACCGAAGGTGCGGTCGTACAGCTCCGGGTTCTCCGGGTCGAGGAAGACCTCGAAGCGGGCCGCGACATGGTCGAAGATGAGCCCCGCCAGGACCGCGCCGCCGACGAAGAGCAGGATGCCGATGAGCACCCACGAGGTGCGCTGGGTGGCGATGTAGAGCATCGCGATGAACGTGCCGAAGATCAGCAGCGAGGAGCCGAGGTCCTTCTGCAGGATCAGCACGCCCAGGCTGAGGCCCCAGGTGATGAGGACCGGTCCCAGGTCGCGGGCCCTGGGCAGGTCGATGAAGAGCAGCCGCCGCCCGGCCAGGGCGAGCACGTCGCGCTTGGCGACCAGATAGCCGGCGAAGAAGATGACCAGGGCGAGCTTGGTGAACTCCGCGGGCTGGAGGGTGAAACCGGCGATGCCGATCCAGATGCGCGCGCCGTTGATCTCCTGGCCGATGAACGGCAGCAGCGGTGAGATCAGCAGGGCGAGGCCGAGGGCGCCCATGGTGTAGGTCAGACGCTGCAGCGCGCGGTGGTCGCGCAGCACGATCAGCGTCACGGAGAACATGACGACCCCGACGCCGGTCCACAGCAGCTGGCCGGTGGCCGAGGCACCCGGCATGCCGGAGGCCTCAAGGCGGTAGATGACCACCAGCCCGATGCCGTTGACCAGCGTCACCAGCGGCAGGATCAGCGGATCGGCCCAGGGGGCGAACTTCGCCAGGACCAGGTAGGCGGCGAGCATGAGACCACCCAGGCCGAGGCCGTAGGTGAGCATTCCCGATGGGATCTGGTTGTCGAGGGCCAACCCCACGTTGGCGTACGCCAGCATCACGATGGCGACCGCGAATGCGAGCATCGCCAACTGGGCCACCCGCCGTTTGGCGGGAAGCGGGACCGGCTCGGCGCTAGGGGTGCTCATGTGTCTACTGTGACCTTGTGGGTTCGGGGGCCCTGGCGGGCGCGGAGGACGCGGAGGCGCTCGGGGTCGCGGTCGGCTCTTCCTTCCGATCGGCTTTGGCCGCGGACGACTTCAGCTCTTCGATCTTCTTCAGGCCCGCTTCGACGGTGGGAACGGGGATGCCGTCGCGGACCTGACCCTGCTGGAACGCTCCGAGGGAGGTGATCGATTCCGCGGTGCTCTGGGCCACGTCGAAGAGCTCGAAGGGGCCGAGGTTGGTCTTCACGCCCTGGAAGACCACGATCTCGTTGCCCTTGGCGCCCACGAAGTACTGGTCTTCCAGCCACTGGCCGCCGAAATACCAGCCCAGGCCGCCTCCGACGACGACGACGCCGCCCACCACGGCCAGGAGCGGCCACAGCCGGCGGCGTTTGGCCGGTCGGGCCGCGGCCCTGATGATCGGCTCGTCGATGTCGTCGTCGTCTGAGATGACGGGCTGCGGCATGGTGACCGCGCTGGCGCGACCCGCGGGGGTGTCCGGCAGCTCCGACCGCGGCATGCTGGAACCCGCGGCGCCGACCACGGCCGCGTCGGTGCGCGGTACGTGGCTCTCGTCCACCTCCAGCACGTCGGCGAGGACGCAGGTGATGTTGTCGGGGCCGCCGCCACGGTTGGCCAGGTCGATGAGGGTGCGGACCACCCCCTCCGGGTCTTCGATCGTGGAGAGCGTGTGGTGCAGTGTCTCGGCGCTCACCACCCCGGACAGGCCGTCGGAGCAGAGCAGGTAGCGGTCGCCGACCTGGGCCTCGCGCAGGGACAGGTCGGGGTCGACCTCACCGCTGCCGTCGAGCGCCCGCAGCAGGATCGACCGCTGTGGATGGGTGGCGGCCTCGTCCTGGGTGATGCGGCCGTCGTCCACCAGTGACTGCACGAGGGTGTGATCGTGCGTGATCTGGTAGAGCTCCCCGGCGCGCAGCAGGTAGGCACGTGAGTCGCCGACGTGGACCAGGGCGACCCTCGTCCCCGACCAGAGCATGGCGGTGAGGGTGGTGCCCATGCCCTTGAGGCTGGGATCGCGCCCCACCATCTCGTGCAGCTTGCGGTTGGCGTCGCGTACCGCGGCCTCGATGGCGCTGAGCAGGTCACCCCCTTGGGCGTCCACGTCGAGCGAGGACATCGCGGCGATGGCGACCGAGCTGGCCACCTCGCCGTGTGCGTGGCCGCCCATGCCGTCCGCGACGGCGAGCAGGCGGCCGCTGGCGTAGGCGGAGTCCTCGTTGCCTTCGCGGAGGAGGCCGACGTCGGAGCGGGCGGCGTAACGGAGTGCGATGGTCATTTGCGCAATTCGATGACGGTCTTACCGATGCGGATCGGAACACCGAGCGGCACCGGAGTCGGACGGGTGACTTTGGAGCGGTCGAGATACGTGCCGTTGGTCGAGCCGAGATCTTCCACGATCCACTGACCGTCCTGGGGAAAGAGCCGGGCGTGCCGGCTGGAGGCGTAGTCGTCGCTGACTACCAGCGTCGCGTCGTTCGCCCGGCCGATGGTGATGGGCGTCTCCGAGAGGGTAATGGTGGTGCCTTGGAGGGGGCCACCGGTAACGATCATCTCCCGTGGCTCCCCCTTCCTGGATTTGGCCGCGGGCTTCACCGGCTTGGGGGCCTTGCGCGCGGGGACGGCGGCGGCCGTGCGTGATCCGAACAAGTCTGTCCGGATCACACCGACCGCGGCAATCACGAAGAACCACAGCACCGCGAGGAAGGCGAGCCGGATCAGCAGCAGCGTGAGCTCGGACATGGACCGTCTGTTTACCTTTAATCGCGCCGGAAAACCAGAGTCGTTCGCCCCAGCGTCACACGAGTGCCGTTCTGGAGCTCGACCCGGCGAACCGGCTGGCCGTTGACGAAGGTGCCGTTCGTGGAGCCGAGGTCGACGAGCGCGACCAGGGGGCCCTCCACTCGCAGCTCGGCGTGGTGCCGGGACACACCCGGGTCGACCAGCCGTAGATCGCAGTCGGTGCCCCTGCCGAGCAGGGTCACCGGTGTTGTCAGGTCGAAGGACCGCTGGCCCTGCGGGTCGTCCTGGGTGGAGACCAGCAGGCGGGGGCGGCCCCCGAAGGCGTGCGACCGTGCGGGGGGCACGTCGCTCACCGGGGTTCGGATCTCGTCCTGCTCGACCGTCGCCCCGCGGATCACGCCCGAACGGATGCGGAACAGGCCGACCGCGAGGTCGTCGGCCGTCTCGAAGCGGACCCTGACCGGTCCCACGAAGGAGTAGCCCTGTTCCTTGGCGTACTCCCTGGCGAGGTTGGCCAGCTCGTGGCTGATGCTGTCGGAGTAAACCTCCAACCGCTCGCTGTCGGTCGTGGACAGTTCGACCACGAAGTCGTTGGGCACGAGAGTGCGGCCCTGGGCGACGATCGCCGCCCGCTCGTCCATTTCCCGTTGGACCGCACTGGCGACCTCTACCGGCTGAAGGTCAGATTTGAACGCCCGCGCAAAGGCCCCCTCGACCAAGCCTTCGAGCCTCCGCTCGAAACGCTGAAGGACTCCCATCGGGTACCTCCCCTCCTCCGTCTATCTGGTCACGGCCGCTTGGGGGCTCGTTCCTCGCTCTCTCGCACCCAGCTGCTCCGCTTCCGCATCTAGGAGGATCGTATCCGGGTTCATGGGTACCGGCTGATTCGTGCTAATGTTTCGACCGCACCCAACAAGGGCGGGTGGCGGAACGGCAGACGCGCACGGTTCAGGTCCGTGTGTCCGAAAGGACGTGAGGGTTCAAATCCCTCCTCGCCCACAAGATCACTACCCCGGTCATGCGAGCATCGCGACCGGGGTCTTGTCGTTTTCCGGGAAACCGCGTATTCATCTGAGCCGTCCGTAAGGTCTCGTGCCGGACCGAGTGGATCATCGATCAAGATAGTCGCTCGCTCCGTTATAGAGAAGTCTCAGGGGTTACGCATGGGTCTTGTGGTTTTTGGCCCACTACGGCATGCCTCACCCTTCTACCCTGCCGTGCTTGCTGATCACTTTCGGATGACTTGCAGGGGTTCGCCGGTGTCCGGATTACGCTGACAGAGAACGCGGGCCGGGGAAAGAATCTTTCCCCGGCCCGCGCCGTCTCCCGCCCACTCCGAGACCGATCCCGACGGTCCCCGCCGACCGGCGGGTCGCGAGTCGGCGAGTCGCTAGCGGGTCGCGAGCACCCGCACGTCCAGGACCTCGCCGAGCAGGTCCGTGAGGCTCACCATGCCGACCACCTCGCCGCCGTTCTCCGTGACCAGGCCCAGGTGCGCGTGGGCGTCCTGGAGTGTGGAGACCGCGTCGGGGATCGTGGTGGCCTTGTCCAGGCGGGGCACCGGGCGGGCGAGCTCGGCGGGGCTCGCCTCCGGCCGGACGAGGATGTCCCTGACGTGCACCACGCCCAGGACGTCGCCCGGCCTGCCGGAGGTGACCAGCATGCGCAGGTGCCCGTCGCGTGCGGCGACCTGGCGCATCTGCTCGCTCGTCGCGTCGTCGGGCACCGAGGTGGTCTTCTCCAGCGGCAGCATCAGTCGCTCCACCGGCTGCTGGTGAACCCGCAGGGCCCGGGTGAGCAGGTCGTGCTCGTCGCGGTCGAGCAGGCCCATCCGGCCCGACTCGCCGACCAGCATCGCCAGCTGGACCGGGGTCCTGGTGGTGGCCAGCTCGTCCTTGGGATCCACCCCGAACAGCCTCAGGATCCCGTTCGTCAGGCCGTTGAGCGTGGCGAGCACCGGCCTCATGAGCCAGGTGAAGCCGCGGAACGGCATGGCCAGCCCCATCGCCGCGGTCTCCGGGTGGGTGAGCGCCCACGACTTGGGGGCCATCTCGCCGATCACCATGTGCAGGAAGGTGACGAACGCCAGCGCGATCACGAGCGAGACCGCGACCCGCAGCGACTCGGGCAGGCCGACCGCGCCGAAGACCGGCTCCAGCAGGTGCTCGATGGCCGGCTCCGTCACCATGCCGAGGCCGAGCGAGCACAGCGTGATGCCCAGCTGGGCTCCGGCCAGCATCAGGGAGAGCTCCCTGCTGCCGCGCACGGCGGCGCGGGCGGCGAGCCGGGTGAACCGGCCGCCCTTGCCCGCCATCTCCTCCAGGCGGTGCCTGCGGGCCGAGATCACCGCGAACTCGGCGGCGACGAAGAAGGCGTTGCCGATCAGCAGGGCCACGCCGAGCAGGAGGGCGGAGACGGTGCTCATCGCCGCCTCACCCCGCTCCGCTCGATCATGGGCGGCTCGGGGCCACGCTGGATCATCCGCGGCGCGTTCATCTCCGGCTCTTCCTCGTCCCCGGTCTTCCCGGGTCTCGTCTCCGTGTCCTGGTCGCCATCGGTCTCCCGTGGCGCGTTGAGCGACAGCCGAACCCACTCGGGGACCCTGCGGTGCACGGAGAGCACCGTGAGCACCGCCTCCTCCTCGTCGACGTCGTCGCTCTCCAGCGGATCGTGCCGCGGCGTCAGCGTGACGGTCGCCTCGTCACCGGGTTCGGTCATCCGGCCGAGGGTGGCGAGCACCAGGCCCGCGACGGTGTCGTAGTCGTCGCTCTCGGGGAGCTGCAGCCCGATGGCCCGTTCGATCTCGTCCAGCCGGAGCGTGCCCGGGAGGTCCCAGGTGCCCTCCTCGCCCACGACGACCCCCGCGGGCTCCGGGTCGTTCTCGTCGATGAGCTCGCCGAAGAGCTCCTCGGCGAGGTCCTCGATGGTGACCACGCCGGCCAGGCCGCCGTACTCGTCGATGACGCACGCCAGGTCGTCGCGGGCGGCGCGCATGCGCTCCAGGACGAGAGGCAGCGGTGACGAGGTGGGCACCAGGAGCGCGGGACGGGTGATCTTCTCCAGCCTGCCGTCGGTCAGCCCCGACTTGAGCAGCTCGCGTACGCCGGTGACGCCGACCACGTCGTCGCCGTTCTGGTCGCAGAGCACCGGGTAGCGGGAGTGACCGTGCCTGCGGACCGCGTCGACCAGGTCGGAGATCGGCCGGTCGTCCCTGAGCAGCACCAGGCGGGGGCGCGGCACCATCACGTCCTCCGCGGTGCGGTCACCGAACTCCAAAGCCCGCTCCAGCAGCTCCGACAGCCTTGGCGGCAGGTCACCCGCCGTGGCGGACTCGGAGATGATCCGCGACAGCTCCTCGGGGCTCGCGCCGTGCTCGATCTCCTCCACCGGCTCCACGCCGACCCGGCGCAGCAGGCCGGTGGCGGCGGAGTCGAACAGCCGGACGACCGGTCCGGCGATCCGCAGGTAGATCAACGTCGAGCGGGCGAGGAACTTCGCCACGGGCTCGGGACGGGCGATGCCCAGGTTCTTGGGGGCCAGCTCGCCGAAGACCATCTGGATCACCGTGGCGATCGTGACGGCGAGCGCCACGGCGATGCCGGGCACGGCCCCCGACGGCACTCCCGCGTTCTCCAGCCAGGGACGGACGACCGTGGCGATGGCGGGTTCGGAGAGGAAGCCGACGAGCAGGGCGGTCACGGTGATGCCGAGCTGCGCGCCCGACAGCATGAACGACAGCCGTTTCGTCACCTCCAGCGCCCGTGCCGCGGCCGCGTCGCCGGAGTCGGCCTGCTCGCGCAGCACACCCCGGTCCGCCGCGACGAAGGCGAACTCCTGTGCGACGAAGTAACCGGTGGCGAAGGTCAGGAGGAGGATGGCCAGAAGGCCCAAAGCCGTGTTCACCGGGCGACTCTCCCGGTTGGTTCAGTGGTGCCCGTGCGTTCGCACGGGCAGATACTCCACGGGTCCGGAGTGGACACGATCATCCTTTCGAGCAGAGGTAGTCCTCTACCGTAACGATCCGGGTGGGGGTCAATGTTTCCGGATCGGCCGACGATCGCATTGTCGGTCGCTAACCACCTGTCTGAGTACTTTTACATAGGGAAACCTTGGCCGTCTCGCGGCAGGTTCCTGAGCCACGACGTAGCGTCGATAATGACGTTTTCACCATGAGATCGAGAAGTGGCGGGACAAGACGTGGCTGACAGGCCCGAAGACGACGATCGCACCCGCGCGTTGCGATCGCCCACGCCGGGGCCCGTGCCGTCGAGAGCGGCCGGGCAGCCCGCCTACCCCTCGCCTGGCGGCCCGGGGGCGCCCGTCCGGGGGGCGTCGGCCTCCTCACGGGAGACGCCCGTCCGACAGGAGGCGTCCGCGCGCGAGGTGCCGCCCTCCCGGGGAGGCGGGCGAGTGTACGGCAAGGCCAGATCGGGTTCCGGCCCGGTCAGGCCGCTGAACGCCCCCTCGGCCCAGCCGGGGGGCTCGGGCGGAGGCTCCGGCGGCCAGGGCGGCGGGTTCGCGTCGCGCATGCCCGCCTGGCGGCCGAAGCGCCCCGGCAGGCTCGCCGTGCGGATCCTCGCCGGACTGGTCGTCGTGCTGCTCATCCTGGTCGTCGTCGGGTATTTCACGGTCAACTCGCGGCTGACCCGGGTCGAGGCGCTCACCGACTACGAGGGCCGTCCCGCCGACACTCCCGGCACCAACTGGCTGCTGGTCGGCTCCGACAGCCGCGAGGGCCTGACCGCGGCCCAGCGCAAGAAGCTCGCCACGGGCAAGGCGGTGGGTCGCAGGACCGACACGATGATGCTGCTGCACATCCCCGAGGGCGACGACCGCCCGACCCTGGTCAGCCTCCCGCGTGACTCGTACGTGCCGATCGACGGCCACGGCAGCAACAAGCTCAACGCCGCCTACGCCTTCAAGGGCGGCCAGCAGTTGCTTCCCAAGACCGTGGAGCAGGTCACCGGGCTGCGCATCGACCACTACATGGAGATCGGCTTCGGCGGTTTCGTGGGGATCGTGGACGCCATCGGCGGGGTCGAGATCAACGTCAAGCAGGCGATCAAGGATCCCAAGGCGGGGATCAACCTGAAGAAGGGCCTGCAGACCATGGACGGCGGGACGGCCCTCGGCTACGTCCGCACCCGCGCCACCGGCGCGATCCCCGACCTCGACAGGACCCAGCGCCAGCGCCAGTTCTTCTCCGCGGTGGTGAAGAAGGCGGCGAGCCCCGGCGTCCTGATCAACCCCTTCACCTCCGTCCCGCTCGCGCTGAGCGCGGCCGACTCGGTGACCGTCGGCGAGGAGACCGGCGCGTTCGACCTGCTCTCCCTCGGCCTCGCCATGGGCGGCGACCCGATCACCACGGTCGTTCCCATCGGCTCACTGCCCACCATCGACGGCCAGGCCGTCGTCAAGTGGGACCGGGAGAAGGCCCTGCGCATGTTCGAGGCCCTCGCCCAGGACAAGCCCGTCCCCAAGGACGCCCTCGGCAAGTGACCTTCTCCCCGGCCTTCCGACTCCCCGGCCTTCCGACTCCCCGGCCTTCCGAGGGCCTCGGCCCAGCTCGTTTTCGATCTTCGCGACCCGCTCGTCCCGTACCGGACAACGGCGCCGGAGGCCGAACGGAGGCGACCGGGCCGCGTCCTTCGGAGACCGGGGAGTCCCGTCGTGTCACGCGGGAGCGGGGTGAGGCGTCGAGGGGCGGCGGGGTCGAGGCGGTCGGCGCCGTCGTGTCACGCGGGAGCGGGGCGAGGACTTCGCGGTCGTAAGCAGTCCGTAATCGATCGAGGGCGGCGCCGCGGATAGCGTCGGCGTCGAGGCCGGAGGGACATCTCGGCTTTCTCCTCGTGGCCGGAAGCCGCGGGACCCGACGCCGGAGGTATCCCATGAGAGTCAAGAGGTTGCTCCGACACCCCGTCACCTGGGGCGTCCTGGCGTTGGGCGCCGTCGCGCTCGGTGTCGCGCTGTACCTGTTCCAGCCGTGGCGCCTGTTCACCGTCGTCGAGGTGAACGAGGCGCTGCCCGTGGCGACCGCGCCACCCGGAGCCGAGGCCGCCCCGCAGGGCGAGCCTTCCGAGCCCTCGACGTCTTCCGCGTCCTCGGAGTCCTCGGAGCCCTCCGAATCCCCTGCGCCCGCTCGAGAGCCGAAGACCCTGTCCAAGGGCACGTTCATCTCCCACGAGCACAAGACCGAGGGCAGGGCGAGGGTGCTGGAGCTGCCCGACGGGAGCCGGGTCCTGCGGATCGAGGACCTGAACACCTCCGATGGGCCTGACCTGCGGGTCTGGCTCAGTGACCAGCCCGTCAAGGAGGGCACCGCGGGATGGTTCAACCTGGACGACGGCAAGCACCTCGAACTCGGCGACCTGAAGGGAAACAGGGGCAACGCCAACTACGCCATTCCCGCCGGAGCCGACCTCGACAGCCTGAAGTCCGTCACCATCTGGTGCAAGCGCTTCAGCGTCTCCTTCGGCGCCGCCTCCCTGACCTGACACAATCTCCGACCCATGAGGGTTTCTGAGGAACTGCACGCGATCGGCCGCCCGCTCGTCGAGGCGCAGCTCGCCCACCCGACGGTGGTGGGCATCGCACGGGGAGACCTGCCGGAGCCGGTGTTCCGGTCGTGGCTGGAGCAGGACTACCTGTTCCTGCTCGACTACGTCCGTGTCTTCTCGCGGCTCGCCTGGCAGGCTCCGGACGGGCATCTGGGCGACCTGGTGGACCTGGCGCACGCCACCTTCCACGAGGAGCTGAGCCTGCACCGGTCGCTGTCGGCCGAGTTCGACGCCGACCTCGGCGGCGCGAGGAAGGGGCCGGCCTGCGCGGCGTACACCTCCTTCCTGCTCGACTCCGCGGCCGTCTACGCCGACGGTCTGGCCGCGCTCTACCCCTGCATGTGGGGCTACTCCACGCTCGGCCGCGTCCTGGCGGAGAACCCGCCCGAGGAGCCCCGCTACCGCGCCTGGGTGGACACCTACGCGCACCCCGCCTTCGCCGAGCTGACCGAGCGCATCGCGGTGATGATCGACGAGGTGGCGCCGGACCCCGGCAGGGCGGGGAGGCTGTTCGCTGAGGGGATGGCTCACGAACTCGCCTTCTGGGACGTGCCCTGACAGCGGGACGTGGGTGAACGTCTCCGGCGGCCGGGTCCCTCCGCCGGATCATCCGTTCTCCGTGAGGCGCTCCCGGCCGCCCTCGGCGAACGGCTTCCCCGCCCTGCCGGAGACGGATGATCAGGCAGGCCGGATGTCCCTAATTAGCCTGCTATCAGGGGAAATTGGAGGTCCGGATGAGGGCATCCGAGCGGCTTCGTGCCCCATCCGGTGGGGGACGTTGGAACAATGAGCGCATGAGTGTTCCTGAAGTTGAGGTGCAGGCCGTGCCGGAAGACGCGTTCCTGCTCGACGTACGCGAGAACGACGAGTGGCGTGCCGGGCACGCGCCCGGTGCCGTCCACATCCCCCTGGGCGAGCTGCAGGCGCGGGTCGACGAGGTGCCCAAGGACACACCCGTCTACGTGGTCTGCCGGGTCGGCGGCCGTTCCGCGAACGCCGCCGCCTGGCTCAACCACGTCGGCTGGGACGCGATCAACGTCGGCGGCGGCATGCGGTCCTGGGACGGCGCGGGACGCCCGATGGTCGCCGAGAGCGGCCAGGACCCCTTCGTCGCCTGAGCCGTACGCACCGGGCGAGGGGGAGCCCTTGCTAGGAAAGGAATGAATGGCATAATCGGGGCGAATGTCTACCGCGGGAGCTCGGGCGTAACCGGGCTGAGAGGGCGGAATCACGCAGAGGGTCTCGAACCCTCCGACGCGCCGCCGACCGCATGAACCTGTCCGGGTAATGCCGGCGTAGGGAGTGTGCGTGATGACGTCTGCCGCCGTTGATTCCACCAAGGGCCCCGGCGATCCCGGGGACTCAGGGGCGGTCGAGGCGCCCCTCACGCTCGGCGAGGCTCCTCCCAAGGCCCTCGGCGTGCTCGACCAGGGCGCGCTCTGGGCCAACCTGGGAGTCAGCCTGCTCGGGTTCTCCGGTGCGATCGCCCTGATCAACCCGCTCGGGGACCGGCCGCTGAGCTTCGTGGCCGCGATCCTGGCCGCCGTCGTGGGCAGCGTCATCGGTACCGCGATGGTCGGCCTGGCCGCGATTCCCGGGCAGCGGACCGGCGCTCCGGCGATGGTCCTGCTGCGCGGCCTCTTCGGGGCCAGGCTCTCCTACCTGCCGACCGTGCTGAACATCATCCAGATGCTGGGCTGGGGGGCCTTCGAGCTGTGGGTGATCGCCCAGGGCGCCCAGGCCATCGCCGGGTCCTTCGGTGTCGAGGTGCCCTACGCGGTCTGGGTGGTCGTCGCGGGGGTGATCACCACCGCGCTCACCATCCGGCCGCTGGGAGCGGTCCGCCTGCTCCGCAGGTACGTCACCGCCGGTGTGGTGATCTCGATGATCTGGTTCACGATCGCGCTCTTCCAGCGGGGACCGGCGATCGGCGGCGGATCCTGGGAGGCGTTCGCCCCCGCGGTCGACTACGTGATCGCGCTGTCGGTCTCGTGGGTGCCGGTCGCGGCGGACTTCGCCCGCTTCTCCCGCTCCGGCAGGGCCGCGTTCACCGGGGTCGTCGGCGGCTACACGATCGCCCAGGTGGCCTGCCTCGTCCTCGGCATCGCGGCGCTCGCACTGGTCGGCAACGACCCGAACCAGGTCTGGGACCCCTTCGTCGCCGCGGCGCTCGGCCCGCTGTTCTTCGGCATCCTGGTGCTGCGTGAGACCGACCAGTCGTTCGTGAACGTCTACTCCACCGCGATGTCGCTGCAGAACCTGCTGCCCAGGCTGGACCGCCGGATCATCTCCGTCGCCATCGGCGTGCTGGTCACCCTGCTCGCGATCTTCGTCAACGCCGAGACCTACACCGGCTTCCTCGGCCTCATCGGAGCGGTCTTCGTGCCGATGTTCGCGGTGCTCGCCGCGGACTACTTCCTGCTCGGCGGCGCCGATCGCTGGGACACCTCGGAGACCGCGCCCTCGCGCCCGCTCATGGTGGTCGCGTGGGTGCTGGGCTTCGTGACGTGGTGGATGCTCGCCGCACTGCCGACCGCTCCGGAGGTCGCGTGGTGGACCTCGTTCTGGAACGGCGTCCGCGACGCGCTCGGCTTCGTCCCGCAGCCGTGGATGAGCGCGTCCGTCGGCGCGTTCCTCGTCGCGGGCCTCGCCACCCTGGCCCTCGGCGCGCTCCGGCGCCGCTCCTGACCGTGCCGCCCGTACGGTTTCCGGTCGGTGGCGTACGAGGGCGTACGGCTTCCTGTCGCACGGGAGCGTACGCCTTCGGCCGGGCGGGGAGGGACGGGCGAGGCGGTCTACGCGCCGCCGGGCGCGCGGGCCGTGGCGGTGGACTCGATGCGCAGCAGGCGTTCCTTGGCGGCGGCCCCTCCGGCGTACCCGCCCAGAACGGCCTCGCTCTCGACGACCCGGTGGCACGGCACGATGACGCACACCGGGTTGCTGCCCAGCGCGTTGCCGACCGCGCGCAGCGCCCGCGGCCTGCCGATCCGCTCGGCGATCTCGCGGTAGGTCGTCACCGTCCCGTACGGCACCGCGAGCATCATCTGCAGGACGGTCCTGGAGAACTGGGTCGCCAGGCGCAGGTCGACCGGTGTGGTGAAGGCGCGGAGCCTGGCGGAGAAGTAGGCGTCCAGCTCCCGGCGGACGGGATCGAGCCGCCGGGCGTCCGGCCCGATGAACGTGCCGACCTCCCTGCTGATCCGTTCGAAGACGACGTTCTCGTCCTCGTAGCTGCAGGCCACCACACCCCTGCCCGTCACCGCGAGGGTGAGACGCCCCAGCGGGCCGTCGAGCGTGCCGAACGCGATGTCGGGATGGCTCGTGCCGACGTAGTCGGGCGAGGTCACCCGTAGCAATGCATCGATGTCGCCGGATGACATGGCCCCACCCTTTCGTATCCAGGTGTGTGGTGACCGCAGAGTATCGGACGGATCGCCCGGCCAGTGGCAACACGTGCGGGACGAAAGTGCCAAGATCAGACCGGTTGAGACGGCACTATGGGTCTGTGGTGGACTACAGGGCCGACAGTGACGGCGGTATCGGCCGTGAGGTCGTCGCCGCTGCGCCCAACGCGATCGTCGCCATCGATCGCGAGCAGACGGTGCTCGCCTGGAATCCCGCCGCCGAGCGCCTTTTCGGCTGGTCGGCGAAGGAGATCGTCGGGCGCCGGGCGCCGGTGGTCCCCGAGGAGCTGACGGCCGAGCACAACGCGGTCCTGGAGAAGGTCCGCACCGGCGGTGAGGTCTCGCTGAGGACCAAGCGGTTTCGCCGCGACGGCAGCCTGATCGACGTACGGGTCGACACCGGCGCGCTGTCCTCGCCGGACGGCGCCCTCCTCGGCTACGTCAGCGTCTACCACCTGGCCCAGGACGACGAGACCGCGAACGAGCGCAGCGTCCGCAGGGCACAGCTCGTCCGCAGGCTCACCGACGTGGTCGCCGACATCAACGCCGAGCTGGAGCTGCCCGCCGTGCTCGACCGGATCGCGGCGAGCCTCGCCGACCTGACCGGGGCCGACGCGGGCGGGTTCGTGCTGATCGAGGGCGACAAACTCAGGCTCGTGGCCTGCCACAACCTTCCCGACTCGATGCGCGACTCCACCGCCGACCTTCGCACCAGCCTGGTCGGCAAGCTGCTGCGCGAGGGCAGGACCGTCCTGCTGGAGACCGGCGACCAGAGTCGCCTGGACGAGCTGATCTGGTCGCGGCTGCCCGGCCTGCACACCATCGCGCTCGGCCTCGCCGCCATGGGCGGGCGGCCGTACGGCGCGCTGTACGCGCTGTTCGCCAAGCGCAAGGTGAGCCACCTGGAGCTGGAACTGCTGGAGCTCCTCGCCGGTCACGCGGGCATCGCCGTGGGCAACGCGATGGCCTACCAGGAGGCCGTACGCCAGCGCGCCCACGAACGGGCGGTGTTCGACGCCAGCGCCGACGGCATCGCGGTCCTCGACGGCGCGGGCAGGGTCGTCCGGTGGAACCCGGCCGCGAGCGAGCTGACCGGTTTCCACGCCACCGAGGTGATCGGCGGGCCGCCGCCGTTCGAGCTGCCGAGGCCCGGGGACAAGCTCGGCATCCAGCTGCCCTCGGGCACCTGGCTGGACGTGCTCTGCGCGGAGATCGTGGAGACGGGCGAGATCGTGGTCGACTTCCGCGACGTCACCCGCGCGAAGGAGCTGGAGGAGGCCAAGGACCTCTTCCTCGCCACCACCAGCCACGAGCTGCGCACGCCGATCACCGTGGTCCGAGGCTTCGCCAGCACGCTCGACAGCCGCTGGGACGGCATGACCGACGTCGAGCGCCGTGCCGCCGTGCACACCATCGCCGAGCGGGCCCGCTCTCTCGGTCAGCTCATGGACCACCTGTTGCTGGGCTCGCGCGCCGGGGCCGGCGAGCTCGTGCTCAGGATCGAGAGCTTCGACCTGGCCGAACTGGTCGGGCGTGCCACGCTGGGTCTGCCGATCCTGTCGGACCTGCACCGCATCGAGGTCGCCGTCCCCGACGACCTGCCCCCGGTGTCCGGTGACGCGCTGGCCACCGACATCCTGCTGGCCCAGTTGCTGGAGAACGCCTTCAAGTACTCACCGGACGGTGGCCTGATCAGGGTCGAGGCATGGGTGGACGGCGACCGGGTGGTGCTGGTCGTGGACGACGAGGGCGTGGGAATCGCCCCCGCCATCCGGGAGCGCGTCTTCGAACGTTTCGTCCAGGCGGACAGCGGTGACCGCCGCAGATTCGGCGGGGTCGGCCTCGGCCTCTACATCGTGCGGAGCCTCGCGCGGGCCCAGGGAGGGGAGGTCACGGCGCATCCGCGCCCCTCGGGCGGCACCCGGATGAGGTTGGCTCTTCGTATTGCCGACACGCCGAGCGCTCTTACCTGATCGACACGCCGAGGCGGTAACGAGCCGGTAACGGATGTGCTGATCTATTGTCGAATGTGCACAAGCTGTAATTGGTGTGCGGTTTCCAAGACTATCTAACGGGGCATTTCGGTCGTACTGGGGTGAGTTCCTCAGGGGGGAACAGGCATACGGGGAGGTGAGTGCGTCGAGCGTCGTTCTGTTGCCGTATGCACCGTCCAGCGTCGCTGTCGCACGCCAACGCCTCTGCTCTGACCTGCAGGAACGGGGTGTGTACGAGTCCGCCATCGATGACGCGGTGCTCGTGGTCAGCGAGCTGCTGAGCAATGCGCTGCGTCACGCCCACCCCCTGCCATCAGGGCAGATCAGGGTGTCATGGCGCTGGACCGAGGAGCATGTCGAGGTCGCTGTGAGTGACGGTGGCGCCGCCACCGAACCGCGGGCGGGACGCCCGGCGCTCTCCTCCCTGGGAGGGCGAGGACTCGGAATCGTCGAATATCTGGCCTCCACCTGGGGCGTCAGGCACGAAGGAGAGATCACCACGGTGTGGGCGTTGGTCGCGGCGGTCGACACGGTAGGTAACGGCCGTGTTTCCACCCCCGAACCCGCCCTCAGGGAATGCGGGTAACGCTCCCGACGGTGTCCCGCCCCACCTCACACGTCACGAGGCAGGGCGGGATCCCGATCTCCGCGTGCTCACCCGGGGCCCGCCGGGCGGCGTTGTTCGGTGGGCGGCTACGCGGGCTCTACGCGTAGAGGAACCACTTGTCGTACTGGGGGACGCAGCTGTACGAGGTCCACCAGCCGCTCTGGATGCCGAGGTTTCCGACCCGGTGGCAGTCCCAGTCGTAGTAGTAGACGTTTCTGAGGGTGGCGGCCTGTGCGGGGGCCGCGCCGACGGACAGTGTCAGGCCGGTGGCCAGCACGGCCGAGGCGAGCAGGGTCAGGGTCTTGCGCATCATTCCTCCTGGGGCATGGACGAAATGCGGTTCCGCGAAGACGTGCGATCACTCCGTCGGGCCGGACGGCACCGGAAGTATCACACCGGCACTCGCCAGGAAACAGATCACCGTCCCCGTCCCGGTCCGCGGAGCGGGCCTGACCTCGTGACACCGGTGAGGAGACGTGCGGCGAACGTGAAACGTTCACGGCGGTTTTTCGCGGGTGCCGAGCCGGTGTGACGGCGGTTCTTTCGTGGGCGTCGAACCTGTGTCGCGGTGCTTCTTTCGTGGGTGTCCGAAGCGGTGTGACGGCACTCCCTCGCCGGTGCCGAGTTCGGTGGATCCGGGGACGGGCCCTCACGCCCCGGCGAGCGCCGGGCGGTGCAGCACCGCCTTCTCACCGGCCGTCCAGGCCGTCGAGACGAGGAGGTAGATCCCCGCCGCCAGCGGCAGCACCATGGCGACCAGAACCGTCCCGTACGGCAGCAGGGGCAGCATCCGGCGCAGCGCCGCGGGCTGGAGGTCCTCGCTCATCGTGCGCCGCATCCGGCGGGAGGTGACCCACGCCACGGCGACGAGCAGCAGGAAGAGTCCGGCGAACACCATGGTCGGACCGCTGATCAGCCCGAATCCGGCCACCGTGCCCGCGAACTGCTGCCCGAGCGGCACCCCGAGGAGCCCGTGAGTCAGGAGCGTGTTGGCCTGCCCGGCGATCGTCGAGGAGACGAACACCTGGTACGTCACCATGAGGAACGGCATTTGTGCCACGGACGGCAGGCACCCGGCCAGCGGCGAGGTCTTCTCCCTGGCGTAGAGGGCGGCCATCTCCCGCTGGAGCCGCTCGGGGTCGCGGCCGTACCGCTTCCGGAGTTTCCCGAGCTCCGGCGCGAGGCGGGTCCTGACCCGCTCGCCCCTCGCCTGCATGACACCGAGCGGAAGCAGCATGAGCCGGACGAGGAGGGTGAAAACGACGATCGCGAGCGGGGCCGAGCCCAACGGCTCGGCGAGCACGGCGATGAGACCGGCGGTGAACGAGATGACGGGGGCGAACATGGAAGGGCCCTTCCGAGCGGAGTGAAGACGGCGCAGAAGGCACCCGCGAACCGCGAGGATCTTTTCGGGACGCGTGCGCGGCGCGCGAAGGCCGGGTGTCCCGGAGACATGCCGATCACGCATGTACGGGGTTACCGGTCATGTGCGCGGGTGACGCACGGCGATCGCGTGCGCGTGGGCGCACGGCGACCACATCTGTGCGGGCACACGGTGATCAGGCACACGGGGGACACACGGCGATCACGCGCGTCGGGCACGGAGGTCGCGAGAGGTCGCGGGGGTTACGCGGGCGCCGGGCCCGCGGAGGGTGCTCTGGGCCGGGACCTCCCGGCCGCGTCGGGGTCGCACTGCCGGACGAACATCGTCAGCCTGGCCCGGTCGCGCCGGGACAGCGGTGACCGTGACCCCGTACCCGAGGTGACGGGCGCCGGACGCAGCGCCCAGGCGAGCAGGAGCACGCCCAGCCCGACCACGGCGGCGGCCGTGAGGACACCGCCGCCGTCGAACATCCAGACCGTCAGGGTCTGGACGGCGAGCAGTAGGTTCACTGCTTGAGCTTGCCGACCACGGTGACCGCGGCGACGACCACGAGGGCGAGCACCCCGAGCACGAGCGCGAACTTCAGCAGCCCGAAGAGGGCGGGCAGCACGAGCCCGAACACCACGTAGAGCGCGAGCAGGACGCCCAGAACCCCGAACACGATACGACTCATACGCTCTACCGTACGTCGGCCGGGGAAACGGCGAGGGCCTTGATCATAACGAAGGTCATAACGATCCAGTCCTTACGGACCGATGACACGAATGGGGGATCGTTCCCTCGCGGGCCTACCGTGGAGGCCATGAACGCGCGGATTCTGGTGGTCGAGGACGATCCGATGGTGGCCGAGGTCGTGGCCCGCTACCTGGAACGCGACGGTCACGCGGTCGACTGCGTCGGGGACGGCGCCGAGGCGCTCAGGCGCGCGCTGGCCAACCCGCCCGATCTGATGGTGCTCGACCTGATGCTTCCGAAGATGGACGGACTCCAGGTCTGCAGGAAACTCAGGGAGCGCTGGCCGGTCCCGGTGATCATGTTGACCGCGCTCGGCGAGGAGCTGGACAGGGTCGCCGGCCTGGAGACCGGTGCCGACGACTACGTCACGAAGCCGTTCAGCCCGCGTGAGCTGGCCCTGCGCGTACAGTCCGTGCTGCGGCGGGCGCGCGGCGCCTCCCTGCCCGCCGGCACCGGCGTGCTCAGGGACGGCGAACTCACGGTCGACGTCGGCGCCCACGAGGTGCGCCTGCACGGCGACGAGGTCCTGCTCACCGCCCGCGAGTTCGACCTCCTCGCCCACATGATGCGCAACCCCCGCCAGGCCTTCAGCCGCTCCGCCCTGCTCGACCAGGTATGGGGCTGGTCCTTCGGTGACTCGTCCACGGTGACCGTGCACGTCCGCCGCCTCCGCGAGAAGATCGAGCCCGACCCGACCGCCCCCCGGCGCATCGTCACCGTGTGGGGCGTCGGCTACCGCTACGAACCGCTGGCGGAGTCGTGATCCCCGAGATCCTGCTGATCGTCGCGGTCACCGCCGGGCTGGGCCTGCTGGTCGCGCTGGCCGGGCTGGGCGCGATGCGACTGCTGCGCGAGCGGTCGATCGGCGTGATGCTCGCGGTGGTCGTCGTGGTGACCGTGGTGGCCACGGTGGGCGGAGTGGTCGCCATCACCCTGAAAATGATCATCGAGGGTACGCCGAGGGACATCGTGCTCAGCGTGGTCGTCGTGGGCGGCCTGGTCGGGCTGGGCGTCGCGACGGTGCTCTCGCGCCGGGTCGTGGCGGCGAGCCGCAGGCTCGTCGACGCCGTGCACGCCGTATCGCCCTCGGGGGAGTTCACCCCACCGAGGGGATTGCCCGCCGAGCTCGGCACGATCGCCGGGAGCCTGGACCAGGCGTATCGGCGGCTGCGGCTCGGCCACGAGCGCGAGCGCGCCCTGGAGAGCGCCCGCCGAGAGCTCGTCGCCTGGGTCAGCCACGACCTTCGCACCCCGCTGGCGGGCATGAGGGCGATGGCCGAGGCCCTGGAGGACGGGGTGGTCTCCGACGAGGAGACCGTCCGCCGCTACCACCGGCAGATCCGCCTGGAGGTGGACCGGCTGTCGGGCATGGTCGACGACCTGTTCGAGCTGTCCAGGATCCACGCCGGGACACTGCGCCTGTCGCGCAGCAGGATCGGCCTCGGGGATCTGGTCGCCGACGCGCTGGCCGGGGTCGAACAGCTGGCCAGGGCGAAGGGGGTGCGGCTGACCGGCGAGGCCGACCAGGTGGTCCCCGTCCAGGCCGACGCCGCCGAACTCTCCCGGGCGCTGCGCAACCTCGTGGTCAACGCGATCAGGCACACCCCGGGCGACGGCACCGTCGTGGTCCGCGCCTCGGCCGAGGACGACATCGCCTGCCTGTCCGTCGCCGACTGCTGCGGCGGCATCCCGGCCGACGACCTGCCCCGCGTCTTCGACGTCGCCTTCCGCGGCGAGACGGCCCGTACCCCCAGCGCCGACGGAGCCGGAGCGGGCCTCGGCCTGGCGATCGCGCGAGGCATCGTCGAGGCCCACGAGGGGTCGATCGGCGTCGTCAACGCCGACGCCGGCTGCCGCTTCGAGATCCGGCTGTCACTCTCCGCCTGAGCGGCCGGGTGCCGGGTGCTCCTTCGTCCGGGCTTCGTCCGGGCGGCCAGGTGCTCCTTCGCCTGGGCGTCCGTGTGTTGAACGGTCGAGCCCGGGTGCGGGGACAGGACGGTCGAGGGACGGTCAGTTCGCGCCCGTGCCGTTGGAACCCGTGCCGTCGGCGGCCGGCGCGGGCGTGACATGGTCATCGAGGTTCTCGGGTCTCACAGCGACCATGAGGGCCATCTGCGCGCACTCGTCACCCTCGGTGTCGCGTTCGACGTGCTGGCAGGAGGTCAGCCTCCTGGTGGTGCCGAGAGATTCCACCATCGCCCGGAACGTCGGGCACGGCCAGCGCCACATGCAGCTGCGGCAACGCAGGATCGGATGCGCGGTGTCGCTCGTGACGCCGCCCGCGTCGCGCGGCCGGTGCAGGTCGAGCAGCCTGACGCCGAGCGTGGCGAAGTCGAGGAGCTCCTCACGCGCTCCCTCAAGGAAGTCCAGGTCCTCGGTCGACAGGCGGGTCCTGATCGGGATGTGCCCCTCGTGGTCCACCAGGTTTCGCAGTGAGCTCGCCGCGTCGCGCCACGAGGTGGCCTTGTCGGTACGAGTGATCATGGACTCCAGGTGCTCCCGGAGCCGCTTCCGCTGGAGATCTTCGGGTAGGTCGGTGTTCATGATGCGTTTGAGCCCGTTTCTTGTGACTCAACGGCCGCCACTGACGTGGCGCGGGGCGATCGGGAGGTGCCGGGTCTCCTCCCTTTCGGGCCAAGCCGTTGTTGCGTAGTGTCAAGCTTCGCGCACTCAGGGTTTCCGTGAGACGGAAACGGGGGACAAAGGGCCGGACGACTCGGGTTGTTCAAGAGAACGTGACCAGCGGCTCTCGCGCCGATAGTGTGCCCGCTGTGGAGCTAAAAGTCTCAACTCGATCTCATGCCGGGCACACCGTCGTGACCATCGTTGGCGAAATCGACCTATACACCGCGCCTCGCCTGCAGGCCGAGTTCACCCGGCTGCTTGGTCAGAGCCAGACCATGCGTGTCGTCCTCGACATGTCCGCGGTGGAGTTCTGCGACTCCACCGGCATGAACGTGCTGCTGTCCGCGCTCAAGCGGTTGCGGGAGCGGGGCGGCACACTGGAGGTGGCGGCGCCCCGGCCCGCCGTACGCAAGATCCTGCAGGTCACGGGTCTCGACTCCGTCTTCGTCGTGCACGAGACCCTGCCGGAGAAGCTGCTGACCTCCGATTCACAAGGATGACGTCCTCCCCACGGCTGATGCCCGGGGTCACCACGCTGGAGGTGTTCGATGGCCGGCACGGCGGCGATCATTCCCGCCAAGGATGAGGGCGACAGGATCGGGGCCACCGTGGCCGCGGTCCTGGCGCTGCCCGGCGTCGACCTCGTCGTGGTCGTCGACGACGGTTCCGGCGACCAGACGGGACGGGTGGCCAAGGCCGCCGGCGCCCGTGTCGTGCGACACAGCCACAACCGGGGCAAGGCCGCCGCCATGGAGAGCGGTGCCCACGCCGTGCGCCAGCTCGACGGCGAGGAGCCCCGGCACCTGCTCTTCCTCGACGCCGATCTGGGCGACACCGCCCGTACGGCCACCGCGCTGATCGAGCCGGTCGCGGCGGGCGAGGCCGACATGACGATCGCCGTCTTCGTCACCCGGGTGAAGCTCGGAGGCCACGGGTTCGTCGTGAGACTCGCGCGTGAGGGCGTCGAGCGCGCCACCGGCTGGACCCCCACACAGCCGCTCAACGGGCAGCGCTGCCTGACCCGGGCGGCCTTCGAGGCCGCCCGCCCCCTGGCGCGCGGTTTCGGCGTGGAGACGGGTCTCACGATCGACCTGCTCAGGAAGGGCTTCCGGGTGCGCGAGGTTCAGGTCGAGATGGCACACCGGGCCACGGGTACCGACTGGAAGGCCCAGATCCATCGGGCCAGGCAGTTCCGCGACGTCGCCCGCGCCCTCCTGGCACGCCGTTAACCCGGCTGACCTGGCCGACATGGGCTGATCCGGTATCCGGCCCCGGCCCCGGCCGCCCTGGCACCCGGTCGACCAGGTCGGCGGGCCTGGAAGCCCGCGCCGAACCGGGCACCCCGCCGGGTGTG
The DNA here is from genome assembly GCF_040299985.1 of Streptosporangium sp. NPDC000563. Lineage (NCBI taxonomy): Bacteria > Bacillati > Actinomycetota > Actinomycetes > Streptosporangiales > Streptosporangiaceae > Streptosporangium > Streptosporangium sp. NPDC000563. The sequence goes on from NZ_JBEPDA010000001.1 coordinate 655,955, forward strand.
CTGGAATTTGCGGGTGACTCGGGATGCGTCGGTCGTCGACGCCAGGCGGAGCCCCGCCGGCGATACGCCGCGAAGGCTCGGCATCGCCGCGTTCGCAGCCGTGGGGCTCTCGGCGGCGACGACGGTTCTGATCGGGCTGCTCGGCCCCTCGGCCATGGTCCCGAGGCTGCCCGGCCCTTCCTGGCAGCCGCCGTACTCGCTGGACGTCCATCCCGGCACCCATCTGGTCATCGCCATGGGCGCCTTCGCGATCGTGCTGGGCGGGCTCGGACTCGTCGGCGCGCTCAGGTCACGGTGGGGACCCGACCCGCGCCTGCTGCTCGCGGCCGGCTGCGCCGTGTCGGGCGTGCTCGCCTTCCTGTCGCCCTCGGGCTCGGCCGACCACCTCAACTACGCCGCGTACGGTCGCCTGGTCACGCTCGGCCTGGACCCGTACGCGATCACCCCCGCCACCCTGCCCGGCGACCCCGTCACCGGCGCGGTGGAGGAGTGGGCCGGTGTGACCAGCGTCTACGGCCCGGTCGCCACCGCCGTCCAGGCACTGGCGAGCCTCGTGGGCGGTGACTCGGTCAGGCTCACGGTCTTCGTGATGGCCGTCGTCAACGCGGCGGCGTTCGTCGGTACGGCGCTGCTGCTGCACCGTTTCGCCAGGGGGGACGCGAACCTCCAGCGGCGGGCGGCGCTGCTGTGGGTGGCGAACCCGCTGATGATCTACCACCTCGCCGCCGGGATACACGTCGACACCCTCGCCGTCGCCTGCATGGTCGCCGCGCTCACGGTGCGCGGCGCCGCCTCGGGGCTGATGCTCGGGGTGGGCATCGGGGTCAAGCTCAACGCCGGGCTCGTCGCCCTCGGACCCGCGTGGGAGTTGCGTCGCTCGCCGGGCAGGCTCGCCGTGGTGGCGGGGACCGCGACGGCCACCGTGGTGGCGATCTACGCCGTCGCCGGGCCGCACGTGCTCGATCAGGTGAGCGCCGCCAGTAAGAGGGTCTCCCTCGCCACCCCCTGGCAACTCGTCAAGGTGGGGCTCCAGTCGCTCTTCGGGCCGGGCGCGTACTCGGCGTGGATCCAGATCGGGTCCCTGCTCCTGATGGCCTGCCTGGCCTGGCTCGTGCTGCGGGCGCTGCCCGCCGACACCGTGCCGGCTGTGGGGCCGAATGTGGGTCCGTCCGTGGCCGCCGCGATGGTGGTCGCCTGGCTGTTCGCCGCCCCGTACGCGCTGCCCTGGTACGACGGGCTGGCCTTCGCGCTGCTGGCGATGGCGTCCTGGCCCGCGTTGGAGGCGTTCATGGTGGCCAGGGTCGCCGTGCTGTCGCTCGCCTACCTCCCGGCCAGGGAGATAGCGCGGCCCGATGACCTGCTCTGGACCAAGACCCTGCTCAGGGAGACGGTGGTGCCGTGGACGCTGCTGGCACTGACGATCGCCCTGGTGTGGTGGGCGGCGAGAGCCGGACTGCGCGCACGCAGGCGGCCAGCGTCAGCGGCACCGCGACCGTGAGCGCCATCGCGGGGATCGCGATGCCCGAGTCGTTCATCAGAAACCCGATCAGCGAGCAGGCCAGCGCCCCGATCAGCCCGGCGCGCAGCGCGGGCGCGAGCGTGTAGGCCCGGCCCAGGGCCGAGGCCCCCCACCGCGAAGGGCGGTCGAGCACCAGGAACAGGAACGCCAGCGCGACCAGCGTGAGCAGCGACAGCGACCAGTTGCCGACCGTGACCCCGATCATCGCGCCGAACTTGCGGCCGACCACGGTCCAGGCATCCCCGTCCAGCACCTGCTGCACGAAGGCACCCAGGTGGGTGCGTTGGTCGGCGGGCCGCATCCAGTCGGCCACCGCTATGGCGCCGATCAGCAGACTGCCCGCCAGGCCGACCAGGATCAGTCTCATCGGTGAGACCCGCCCGCCGGACACCAGGATCATGAGGATCGCGACCCCCACCAGGAACGCCGGGACCCCGCCGAAGTCGGCGCCCCACGCGGGCCAGCCGTCGGCGAACACCGCCAGTCCTCCGTACGCCGCGCACACCGCGAGCGCGAGCGTCCGACGGCCACCCGAGATCAGCCACTGGGCGATTCCGGCGAGGGCGAGGATCGTGCCGGCGGCGTAGACGGCGAAGGCGATGTTGCTGAAACCGTAGAAGCGTCCGCCGGTGACCGGCTCGTAGCCGGTGACCGCGTTCACCTGAAGTGCCGAGCCGGTCATCACGTCGGCCAGCAGCGCGACCGAGGTGATGGCGGCGACCACCGTCAGCGGGCCGAGCGGGTGCGCCCGCCACGGTCCGGAGAGCGCCACCCCGGCGACCGCGCAGGCGAAGCCGAGGATCGTCACGATCACCCAGACCATCGGCGCGGGCAGGCTCCACCAGGGGATCAGCTGCGCCAGGAAGGTGGAGACCGCGATCGCCCCGCTGACCACGGCGACGACCTGGACGGCCGTCAGGGCACGAGAACCACCCCAGCCCCGGCGGATCGCGACGGCGGCCAGCAGGTAGAACAGGATCTGCACCGCCACGAACACCGCGAAGAACGGCCCCCTCACCTCGCGCAGCACCTGGCTCGCCAGGTCGTCGTCGGCGAGCTTCTCGACCGTCGCCGCGACCGGCTCCTCGCTCGTCCCGCCGCCCTGCCAGGCGCGTCCCACGACCCCGTTGGGGGACTGGAGGCCCAGCAGGCCGATCGCGGTGGCGGTCAGGTCGGTGTTCGTGACCAGGCCGTCCTGGCGGGTGGAGGCGGCGGTGAGGTAGCCGCGCGGGTACGTTTCCCCGCCGGGGGACGGCCCCCGGGCGATCGCCACGTGCAGGTGAGGCGCGACCGAGGTGTCGGCCAGGCCGGCGACCAGGACCGTGGTCCCCGTTCCGGGCGCGGCCGTTCCGGGGACGGTGCCTTCGGAGGGCGTGGCCTCGGGCGTCGTGGCTCCGGGAGCGGTGGTCCCCGGGGCCGTGGTTTCCGGCGTCGTGGTTTCCGGTGCCGGTGCCGGTGCCGGGGTTTCGGGCGCGGTGGTCCCCGGGGCCGTGCTCGCCGTGGGCGACGCCGGGGTCGTGCCGTCGGCGAGCGAGGGGGGCAGGCGGTCGAGGACCGTGCCCACCACGCGGTCGGCCCTGGCCACGGCCTCCTGTCTGGCCTGGGTGGTCATCGTGGCGGGGACGCCGTCCGCGGCGAGGGCGTCACCGGTCCAGGCCCTGGCGAGGTCATCGGCCTCGACCACGATCAGCCCGTACGGGGACAGGTCGCCCAGCTCCTCGACACTCGCCGCGTATTTCCCGATTTTTCCGGACTTGTCGGCGGCGGCGAGGGCGGCTCCCGGCCCGACGGCCGCCACCTTCAGACCCGCCTCCGCCGCGAGCCCGCCCAGCTGCCCGAGAACCGGCCGGTAGGAGGTGGTGGCGTTGAAAGCGGTCAGCTCGTCCCAGCCGGGAACGCTCGCCCCGCCGCCGGGGGCCGCCTCCGGTGCCCGAGGGGGCTCGCAACCCGTGCCGGGAGCGCCCGCGCGCTGGCCGGCCGACACCGTCAGCCAGCCCGCCGCCGGGCAGGTGATCCCCCGATCGGGCGGCGGGACCGCCCGGGTGGACATGGACGCGGACCCGCCCTCACCCGCGAGCCTCCACAGGTTCGGGGTCCGCTCCCGGTCGAGGTCGCTCCACTCCAAGCCGGGCACCCCGATGATCACGACCCTTCCGGGAGTCGTCACCGCCGAGGCGCCCGTCACGCCGTCACCGGAGCCCCCCGGAACACCGGGGGCACCCGAGGCGCCCGTACCGGCACCCGAGGCGTCGAGGGCACCCGAGATCCCCTGGGCTCCCAAGGTATGGGGAACACCGGAGGCGGCGAAGGCCTCCGGAGTGCCCGGGAGGCCGAGCAGGACGAAGAGCAGGGCCGACAGCAGGGCCGCGGCGGTCGGCACGGTCCCGGCGACCCGGCGGAACGCCGGCCGTGTCGCGGGTCCCCCGGTCGCCGGGCACGCGCGCCCGTGACCGCTGTGTGCCGAAGCCATCCGGTTCCCCCTGTCCGTGCCCGCTCTGTCCGTGCCCGTTGGGCGGCCACTTTTCCCCGCCCCCACGGTAACCTGCCTGCTCGTGAGGACTGGCGAGGCGACCACGACCGAGCGGCGCCCACGGACGTGGCCGTCGTGGCCGTCGTGGCTGCCCTGGCTGCCCGCGCTGCTGCTCGTCGCCGCCGCGGTGGCCCCGCTGGTGCTCTCCTGGCTGGGCAATGTGGACGACCAGCGTCTGGTCGACCTGGATGTGTACCGTACCGGCGGAGCGGCGATCCTGGAGGGTCGGTCCGTCTACGGGTTCGTCACGCCCGCGCCGCAGTTGCTGCCCTTCACCTATCCGCCGGTGGCGGCGCTGTTCGCCACGCCGCTGGCGGCGGTGTCGTGGACGACGGCGCAGTGGGCGTGGACAGCGTTGATCTTCCTGACACTGGGGGTCTCCGTCCGGCTCTCCTTCCGCGCCGTGTTCGACGGGGTGGGTGGCGCGCCGGGGAGGTCGGGAGCGGCGGACGAGGTCCCGCTCTCACCGGGTTCCGCTCCCCGCGCGCCCGGTGGGGAGCCGGCGCCGACGGAGGGGAAACTCCGGGGCGTACGCACCCGACTGGTCGGTTCGGGGAGATTCGGCGGGCTCGGTGGGACGGGCGGGGGGCGGCTGTGGACGCCGCTGCTGTTCGCCGCCCTGATGATCGCGTGCACCTACCTGATGCCGATCAGGGACCAGGTCCGCTTCGGCCAGGTGGACATCCTGCTCGTCGCGCTCTGTCTGGCCGACTGCGTGGCCAGGCGCCCGCTGTGGCCGCGCGGCATGCTGATCGGCCTGGCCACCGCGGTCAAGCTCACCCCGGGTGTCTTCCTGATCTACTTCCTCATCGCCGGTTTCGGACCCGGCGCGAGACGGGAGCATCGAGAGACCTTCCTCGTGGCCGCGCTCACCGCCGCGCTGCTGACCCTGCTCCCGTTCCTGGTGATCCCGGCGGACGCCGCCGACTTCTGGTTCCGCGCGTTGCTCGACCCCGAGCGGCTCGGTGCCAACGCGGCGACCACCAACCAGTCGATGCGCGGCATGCTCATCCGGCTCTACCTCCCCGACGTGCTGACGAGCCTGCTCTGGCTGGCGCTGGTCGCCGTGGTCGCCTGGTACGGCTTCCGCCACGCCCGTAGAGCGCTGCTCGACGGGCACCTCGTGAGCGGGGTGGCCCTGGTCGGGCTGATGGCCGTACTGCTCTCGCCGGTCGCCTGGATCCACCATCTGGCCTGGGTGGTCGTGGTGCTCGGCGCGTTGGTCGGTGACGGGCGCGACCCGGTCAGGCTCCGGGTGGCCGCCGGGGTCTGGCTCTACTACGTGCTGCCGATCCCCTGGTGGGGAGTGACGATCAAGGCGATGGAGATCCCGGTGCTCAGCCCGGTGCTGGGCAAGATCGTGCAGAACGGATTCGGGCTGGGCGCGCTGGCCCTGGTCTGGGTGCTGGGAGTGTGGCTGCCCCGGCGAAGGGCGACGTTCGAGGCGCTTTCCCGGCGGGATACGGCCCCGGAGACGGCCCCGGAGACGGAGCGGCCCGGAAGGGACGAGGGCCCCGGACGTGAAACGGCCGTCGAGGGGACCTGAGCGGGCGGGGGTCCGGCGCGCGGTGGCCATCGAGGGGAAGATCAACGAGGAAACGACCTCTGACGTGGGGCGACTTCGACTGATCGGATAGGAGTCGGTCGTATCGGTATGTAATCCTGCGCACATTTTCTGACAGTCGCCGGATACCCTGGGGCCATGCCGAAACTCGCTTACCTGGGACCGGAGGGGACCTTCACCGAGGAAGCCCTGCGCATCCTGGCGCCTGAGGCCGAGCGCCTGCCGAGCCCGAACGTCACCGCGGCCCTCGATGCCGTACGGCGCGGCGAGGCCGACGGAGCCGTCGTCCCGATGGAGAACTCGCTCGAAGGCGCGATCACCACGACCCTCGACGAGCTCGCCCGGGGTGAGGCGCTGCTCATCACCGCCGAGCTGCTGCTTCCCGTCGAATTCTCGCTCCTGGCGCGTCCCGACACCGAGATCGGCCATATCAAGAGGGTCTTCACCCACCCGGCGGCCATCACCCAGTGCCGCAACTTCATCGCCCGCGAGCTGCCCGACGCCGTGGTGGTCGCCGCCCCGTCGACCGCCGCCGCGGCGCAGGAGGTCGCGCTGCCCGGCTCGCCGTACGACGCGGCCATCGCCGCGCGCATCGCCGGAGAGCACTACGGACTGGTCGAGCTCGCGTCCGGGATCGGCGACCGCACCGACACCGTCACCCGGTTCGTCCAGGTGTCGCGTCCCGGACCGCTGCCGGAGCCGACCGGTGCCGACCGGACCTCCCTGGTCGTCTTCCTCGCCGACGACCACCCGGGCGCGCTGCTGGAGATGCTGACCGAGTTCTCCGTCCGCGGCGTCAACCTGTCCCGCATCGAGTCGCGGCCCACCGGCGACGGCATCGGCCGCTACTTCTTCCACTTCGACTTCGAGGGCCACGTCGCCGACGCCCGCGTCGGAGAGGCGATCTCGGGTCTCCACCGGGTCTCCGCCGAGGTGCGCTTCCTGGGCAGCTACCCGCGTGCCGACGGTCTCTTCCCGCAGATCAAGCGTGGTACGAACGACGGCGACTTCACCGAGGCCGCCAGCTGGCTCGGCAGGATCCGCAACGGTCAGGTCTGACCGTCACCCGGCTCGCGAGCCGGCGCCGATCCCAGGGGGGCAGCCGGGGTATGCCCTTCGAAGGCGCCCTCCGAGAGGGATCCGGAGTGTGCCCGCCGAAGGCACGCCAGAGGGGGGGCGGGGCCGGTGCGTACCCCCGCCGAAGGCGTCCGCCGGGCGGAAACGGGGTCGGTGCGCCCGCTCCAAGGCGTCCCAGGGAGGCTCCAAGGCGTCCCGGGGAGGAAGACGGGGCCGGTGGGTGCCCGCCGAAACGTCCCGCCGGGCGGGAAAGCGGGTTCCGTTCCCGTGGCGCCACCCCGCCTCGGAGGGCGGGCGGTCAATCCGGGCGCGGGCGCGGGCAGTACATCGGTAGCCTTGTGGCTGTGATTGACCTGCGTACCCTTCGTGAGGATCCCGACCGGCTACGGGCGTCGCAGCGTGCCCGCGGTGAGGACGACTCTGTCGTCGACACGCTGCTCGACCTCGACGAGCGGCGGCGCGGCGCGCTGAGTCGCTTCGAGACGCTCCGCGCCGAGCAGAAAACCATCGGTAAGTCGGTCTCCCGTGCCTCGGGTGAGGAGAAGGCGACCCTGCTGGAGCGGGCGAAGGATCTCTCCGCGCAGGTGAAGTCCGCCGAGGCCGAGGCGGAGAAGCTCGGCTCCGAACTCGACGGCCTGCTCTACACGGTGTCCAACCTCGTGGAGGAGGGGGCTCCCGCCGGCGGCGAGGACGACTACGTCGTGCTGGAGGAGATCGGCGAGAAGCCGTCCTTCGACTTCGAGCCCAAGGACCACCTGGAGCTGGGAGAGCTCCTCGGCGCGATCGACATGGAGCGCGGCGCGAAGGTCTCCGGCTCGCGGTTCTTCTTCCTGAAGGGTGTCGGCGCCAGGCTGCAGCTCGGGCTGCTCAACATGGCCATGCAGCAGGCGATCGAGGCCGGCTTCGTCCCGATGATCACGCCCGTGCTGGTCAAGCCGGAGTCGATGAAGGGCACCGGTTTCCTCGGCGCCCACGCCGGCGAGGTCTACCACCTGCCCGACGACGACCTTTTCCTGGTCGGCACGAGCGAGGTGCCGATGGCGGCCTACCACGGCGACGAGATCCTCGACGGCTCCGCGCTCCCGTACCGCTACGCGGGATGGTCCTCCTGCTTCCGGCGCGAGGCCGGCTCGTACGGCAAGGACACCCGGGGCATCATCCGGGTCCACCAGTTCGACAAGGTGGAGATGTTCTCCTACGTCCGCCCCGAGGACGCCCACGCCGAGCACCTGCGTCTGCTCGCCTGGGAGAAGGAGATGCTGGCCAAGGTCGAGCTGCCCTACCGGGTGATCGACACCGCGGCCGGAGATCTGGGGTCCTCGGCCGCGCGGAAGTTCGACTGCGAGGCGTGGGTGCCCAGCCAGGGCAGCTACCGCGAGCTCACCTCGACCTCCAACTGCACCGACTTCCAGGCCCGCCGTCTCGGCGTTCGCTTCCGTGACTCCGGTGGCAAACCCCAGCACGTGGCCACCCTGAACGGCACGCTGGCCACCACCCGCTGGATCGTCGCCATCCTGGAGAACCACCAGCAGGCCGACGGCTCCGTCGTACTCCCCAAGGCGCTGCGCCCGTACGTCGGTCTCGACGTGCTCGAACCCGTCAAGTAAGCCCGCGCCGCGCGAAGAGACTCACGGTGAAGGCCCCGCCGCGGCGGGGCCTTTCCGCGTTCACGCCGGGCGTTCCACCGCTTTCGCCACTTCCGCGTTCACGCCGGATGTTTCACCGCTTTTGCCGCTTCCCCGGTTCGCGCTGTCCTCGCGGCGCCCGCCCAGCCGACCAGGACGGACCCTCCGACCCCGATCGCGCCGACGAGCCAGGCGAGGAACCCGGCCGTCGCGTAGTCGTCGATGACGCCCGCCTCCCAACCGGTGAAGAGCGTCCATGTCGCGAACGGCGTGCAGCAGGCGATGGTGACGAGCGCCAGCCAGGTCCGGGCCGGTACGCGCGCCTGGATCGCCGCCACCGACACGAGGATCGTCGCGGTGAGGGCGCAGGCGCCGCCGAGCAGGGCCACCAGAACGCCGAGGTCGATGACGTACGGTTCGCCGGACGGCAGGGCGAGCACGAAACCGACTGCGGCGAGGAAGTACGCGGGCCCGGTCACGCCGGTGGTCCGCCGTGTGTGACGGCGTGCCACGGCCATGCCGGACATGAAGCCGAGCAGGCCGACGAAGAGACCGATGCGGTGCTCCGTCCTCAGATCGACTCCCGGCGCGTCGAGCGGGATCGCCGCGTTCGCGGAGAGACCTCCGTCGAACAGGCCCATCCGCCGCCAGTTTCCCCGCGCGTCCCGTACGGCGATGCCATCCTCACCGTTGGCCGCCACCACCACGTGCCCGTCCGGTACGCGCTGGACCGCGATGGCCGAGGAACCTTGCCACGGCCTGCCCCACATGCCCGCAGCCCGCCGCCGGAGTGCGTCCTCACGCCCCGGGGAGAGCGCCCACACCGTTCTCCAGTTGTTCCCGCCGTCCCGCGACTCGTCCACCGCCAGCCGAGGAGGGACGACGCGGTAGCAGTGCAGGGGGTCATCGGGCAGGCAACTCCGGGTCGCGGGGGCCTGGACGGGCGAGGAACCGAGGTCTGGGAGGCCCGAGTCCGGTGAGGGCGAAGAGATCCGGGTGCTCCGCTCCTGTGCTGGGTGACCGATCCACGTACGGCCGCCGTCACGGGAGAGGAACTCGGCACCTTGGTCCAGGACCACGGCGATGACCTCGCCACGTATGAGGACCTGCGTCGCCGCGGGCGGCCGCGGTTCACCTGCGGTGGCGGTGACCCCGACAAGGGCGATCGGGACGATGATCAACACGCGGACCCGCGGTACCGGGTGACCGGTACCGCACCGGAGCCAGATCAGCCACGCGGCGCCCAGCGCCGGCAGGGCCACCAGGTCGGTCGGATCGGCCAGGACAAGCGATGGGCCGGCGGCCAGGGTCCACGCTCTGGAGGCGAGTGCCGCGCCCGCCTCCGTGGTCTTGACCAGGGTGAAGCCGACACCGGTGGCGGTGATCGCCACGAGGGCGGCGAGCCGGACGGGGACGAGCGAGGCGCCGCTTCCGAAGGAGGCGCCGCCTCCGGAGCGGGCGAGGACCGAGGAGAACGAGGAGAACGAGGAGAAGGGGAGAGAAAGAACGAGGGCGAGTACGGGCGGGGCGACCAGCAGCCCCGCGACGTCGCTCAGCTTGCCGGTGACGAGCCCCGGCCACAGGGCCTTGAGGAGATGGTCGTTGATCAGCAGCACGAAGGTGGCGACCACGGTCGCCGGATGCCCGATCCAGGCAAGGAGGGGCTCTCGCGGGCTTTCCACGGCCGGGTAGATCCACCGCGACGAGGCTTGGTTCGGGATTGGTGGCATTCGTGATCGAGGTGTGTCCCGAAACCCGAGCGATCCGCACGTCCCGGTGCCGGGCGAGTTCGGTTCGCCGGTGACGCCGCGCACGTCCACAGTCCCGCGGGAGGGCACGGAACGAACATCGGAATCCTTCTCCCGCTGTCGCCCTGGCCGAAGCCCTTACGGTCGCTCTCAGAGGCGGAGAGAGGGCGCTGGACCGCTACGTCGCGGCCCGCCGCCCCATCGCACTCCAGGCCGCCACCCTCACCGGGCGGCTTTCAGGCCGGGCGACGTGAACGGGCACCTGCGACCGCTCGGAGACCTCGTTCTGCGGCTCCTGGCGCTCAGCCCGGCCTTTCTTCGGCGTCTCGCCTGGCGGCTCTCGGATCCGGTCTGTCGATGAGCTCCGCAGGTCTTGCCCGGGGCCGGTGCCCTCAAAGGGGAGAATCGGCCTCCGCGGACGAAAGTAAGGCGAGAACACGCGGGGCGGTACGCCGGGGCGCGCTCCGCAGGACGGGGGCCGGTGCCCGAAGTGCCGCGGGACGCCCCGGAAGGTCCGGGAACAGAAAGACGGGGTTCGCTAGAAGCGAACCCCGTCTTCCCGGTTCAACCAAGAGGTCTATGCGTCAGACGGCGCGGACCTGCGAGGCCTGCGGGCCCTTCTGGCCCTGGGTGATCTCGAACTCGACCCGCTGGCCGTCTTCGAGGCTACGGTAGCCGTTGCCCTGGATCTCGGAGAAGTGCACGAACACGTCCGGTGCACCGCCGTCCGGTGCGATGAAGCCGAAGCCCTTTTCAGCGTTGAACCACTTGACGGTTCCCTGAGCCATTAAAGCTCTCCCTCAGGATTTGAAACTTTGGGATTCACACCTCATGAACCCCATGTGTCGTACAGCGGGCCCCGGGGTGGCTCAGTCAAACTGGTTTTCACAACGGGATTCAGCTAATACAACGCCATCACATCTAACACTATCCGGCGCGGGCGTGTTCCCGCCATGAGGAAGATTCCTTGGACCGGATCCCGGGGCCGACAGACCGGCTATCACAGTGCAGACTGGGACGTGTTATGCAAAGCCCCAGGTTGATCGCCACAGACCTCGATGGCACCGCTCTGCGCTCGGACGGTACCGTCTCTCCCCGTACGGCCGCCGCTTTTGCGCTTGTGGAGAACGCCGGGGCCACGCTGGTCTTCGTGACCGGCAGGCCACCCCGCTGGATGAGCATGGTCGCGGGTGCCGTACGCCGTCGTGGGCTGGCCATATGCGCCAACGGAGCCCTCGTCTACGACCTGCACAGCGAGCAGATCGTCAAATCCCACCTCATCCACCCGGACGTGCTCGAAGAGGTGGTGAGACGCCTCCGCGAAAAGGTGCCCGACCTCGCCTTCTCCGTGGAATACGAGGGCGGATTCGCCCACGAATCGGACTTCCGTCTCGGAAGATGGGACAGCAAGACGGTCGTCGGACGCCGTGTCGGAACGGACGCACTTACCTCGCGGCCCTGCGCCAAGCTTCTAGCGCTGCATCCCAGAATGGACCCCGACATCCTCCATGAGGCGGTTTACGGGCTGGTCGGTGACCTTGTCACCCCCACCCATTCCAGCGGCCGGGCACTGATAGAGATGAGCGCGCACGGTGTGACGAAGGCATCGGCGCTGGCCCATCTCGCTATGACGCTCGGTGTCGTGGCCGAAGAGGTGGTCGCCTTTGGTGACATGCCCAATGATCTGCCGATGCTCAGGTGGGCCGGCACCTCGTACGCCGTCGCCAACGCCCACCCGGAGGTGCTGGCCGCGGTCGATCACGTGACCGCGGCCAACAACGACGACGGGGTCGCCGGAGTCCTTGAGGAGCTCTACAAGGGGGACGGGTTTCGCGACCCCCGTGAAGGCGTCCCATGAAGGCTCCGCGGGCGGGGGCGGCCACCGGCTCTCGCCGTACCCTCGCCGGATCGCGGGCCTTCTGCAGGTGCGGGCCTTCTACAGGTAGGGGCCCGCGTTACCCGCGGGTCCTCCCTCCTGCTGCTGCAGGGACATGCCACCGGGCAGAGCCCTGCGCATGTTCTCCAGCTGGGCGCGAGCCGCCATCTGCTGGGCGAACAAGGTGGTCTGTATGCCGTGGAAAAGCCCCTCGAGCCAGCCGACCAGCTGCGCGTGGGCGACCCGGAGCTCCGCCTCGCTGGGCGGGGTGCCGTTGACGTCCTCGGTGAACGGCAACGAGAGCCGTTCCAGCTCCTCGACCAACTCGGGCGCCAGACCGTCTTCGAGCTCCTTGATGGAACTCTCGTGGATCTCCTTGAGCCGCTTGCGGCTGGCCTCGTCCAGAGGAGCCGCCCGGACCTCCTCAAGGAGCTGACGGATCATGCTGCCGATGCGCATCACCTTGGCGGGCTGCTCGACGAGGTCGGCGATGGACCTGCTCTCGCCCTCCTCCTCGCCCTTGGAGCCCTGGGGACCCACGACCACGATGTGCGGAGTGCTCTCCTCAGCGTTCATAGCCTCAACTTACTAGCAGGATTTTCCCGACGTGTTCTCCAGACTCCAGGATGCGGTGAGCCTCGGCCGCCTCCCTCATCGGCACCCGGGCATGCACCACCGGCCGGATCGCCCCGGCGTCGAGCAGGGGCCAGACGTTGTCGACGACCCCGCGCACGATGACCCCCTTCTCGTCGACGGGCCGGGAGCGCAGCGTGGTGCCGTACACCGAGGCCCGCTTCGCGAGCAGGGCTCCCAGGTTCAGCTCGCCCTTCGCGCCGCCCTGCAGGCCGATCACGACCAGCCGCCCCCCTGTCTTGAGAACCTTGATGTTTCCCGGAAGATACCTGCCGCCCATGATGTCGAGGACCACGTCGGCCTTGACCTTCTCCGAGAAGTCCTCCCGCCGGTAGTCGATCCCCTCGTCGGCTCCCAGCTCCAGGCAGCGCTCGATCTTCTCGGGGGACCCGGCGGTGACGACCACGCGCGAGCCGAACGCCTTCGCCAGCTGTATGGCCATCGTGCCGATCCCGCTGGCACCGCCGTGCACGAGGAGGGTCTCGCCCTTCCGCAGGCGCCCGGTCATGAAGACGTTGGACCAGACCGTGCAGGCCACCTCGGGCAGCCCGGCGGCCTCGACCAGGTCGACGCCCTCCGGCACCCGCATGACCTGCTGCCAGGGCACGGCGACCTTCTCCGCGTACCCACCTCCGCTGAGCAGCGCGCACACCCGGTCACCCGGCGCGAACCCCTCCACGTCCTGGCCCACCGCCCCGACCACGCCGGAGCACTCCATGCCCGGGTACGGTGAGGCGCCGGGGGGCGGATCGTAGAAGCCCTGACGCTGGAGCGCGTCGGCCCTGTTGACCGCGGAGGCGGTCACGTCGATGATGACTTCGCCACGTTCGGGTAGCGGGTCGGGAACCTCCCGCCACGTCAGAACTTCCGGTCCGCCTGGTTTATCGATCACGATGGCGCGCATGTGAGAAAAGGTATCCGCTGAGCCCCAACTTGGTGGTTGCACGCGTTGACATGAACACAGGGCGTTAACCTGCTATGTGTTTGCTGCCCTTTTATGCCCATCCCGAGGGGGAACACGGTGGCAAGACACGATCGTGAGGAATCTCTCGAGGAACAGCTCGCGTGGCTGGATGCCATCAAGGAGCAGGAGGAGGAGGCGCCCGCCCTGGCGGTGAAGGCCACCGCGGTGGACGACGCCGTCGTCTCGCCGTACCCGAAGGATCCCTGGAGTCTGGTCCCGACCGAGCCCGACACGACGTCCTCGCCGCTGTTCCGCGCGGCTGTCGACTCGGCCCACCCGGACACCGACCCGCCGGTGGAGGACGCCGACGCGGCCGAGTGGCTGGAGGCCTCCGACACGGTGACGTCGTTCACCGTGCCCGCCCCGGCGTCCGGCAAGCAGGACAACGACGGTTTTCTCGAGCCGCTCAAGCCCCTGCCGCGCCAGGAGTCGGCCGACACCGGCGAGTACGGCGCCGGCGACTTCACCGAGCCGCACATCCGCACCCCGTTCGCGGCGCCCGCCCAGGAGCCGTCCCGAGGGCTGTTCGAGCAACCCCAGCGTCCGGCGGAGCCGGCCGCTTCCGCTCCCGCCCCGGCGGAGCCCTCAGAGCTGGAGCCGCTCAGGCCGTCCTCCTCGGACACCGAGCGGTTCACCTTCGGCAGTAAGGAGTTCGGCGGCACCGACTCCGACCGCTTCTCCTTCGGAAGCGGCGACACGCGCCCCGCCTCGGGGGACAAGGACTTCTCCTCGACCAGCGGAGATCTCTCCACCGGAAGCACCGACTCCGACCGGTCCCCGTCCGGCACCTCCGGCACCACGGGATCCGGCACGTCCGGTGCATCCGACACATCTGGTTCGTCCGGCGCGTCAGGCCCTTCCGGTACGTCTGGTTCGTCCGACGACGGCGACCGATTCTCGTCAGGGGCCGCAGAGGCCGACCGCTTCCCCTCCACCGGCGCCGAGCACGACCGCGACCGTACGAGCTTCGAGCCCTTCGGATCCTTCGACTCCACGGTGACGTCGGCGGCGAAGGAGTCGCCGTCGCCCAGGCAGGCGTCCGAGCGTTTCGAACCCGCTCCGGATCGCTTCGCTCCCGTCCCCGCGCCCGTTTCTCCGCCCGGTTCCGAGCCCGAATCGGAGTCGGAGTCGTTCCAGTCATCCGAATCCTTCGGCACCGACAGGCCGGAAGCGGCCGCGTCGCCGGAGCGCCCCTCCACGGCGGGTGCCTTCGGCTCGAAGCCCACCTCGGGCGCCTTCGGTGACGCTCCCGGTTCCTCCGGAGCCTTCAGCTCGTTCGGCTCCTTCGACACGGAGCGTTCCAGCTCACCGTCGCCTTCTTCCTCCGGCTCCTCCGGTTTCGCCGCCTTCTCCGGCCCCACGGCCTTCGCACCGGGCCGGGACACGCCCCCCGCCCCTGAACGGGAGACCCCTTCACCCCAGAAGCGCGGTCGGGACACGGCGGAACGGGAGAACCCTTTCGCATCGGGCCGGGACACGGCAGAACGGGAGAGCCCTTTCGCACCCGGTCGGGACGCGGCGGAACCGGTTCGGGAGCCGTACCAGGCACGCCGCCGCCAGACGGCCCCGGCACCCGCCTTCGGCGCACCGGCCAGGCAGCAGCCTCCGGGCACGGCTCCCCGGCCGTCCGCCGACAGCCTGGATCCGGAGTCGCTGCTGAGGGGCCGCCGCAACGCGCCCGCCGGCGGCTGGCGGAAGCTCGTCTACAAGGCGTCGGCAGGGTTGATCAAGCCGGGCGAGTCCCCGGAGGTCCGCCGCCGCAGAGAGCTGGTCGGCCGCGCACGCACCCCGGTGGCCACCGGCCACCACCGTGTCGCCGTACTCAGCCTCAAGGGCGGTGTCGGCAAAACCACCACCACGGTCGGCCTCGGCGCCACCCTGGCCCAGGTACGCGGCGACCGGGTCATCGCGGTCGACGCCAACCCCGACCGCGGCACCCTGTCGGACAAGGTCGAACTCGAAACCTCTGCGACCGTCCGCGACCTGCTGAACGAGCGTCAGCAGATCAAGAGGTACGTCGACATACGGGCCTTCACCTCCCAGGCCCCGTCGCGCCTGGAGATCCTCGCCTCAGACCGGGACCCGTCGGTCTCCGAGGCCTTCAGCGCGGCCGACTACCAGTCGGTCTCCCAGGTCCTGGAGAACTTCTACTCGATCTGCATCACCGACTGCGGCACCGGCCTGCTCCACTCGGCCATGTCCGGCGTGCTCGGACTGGCCGATCAGCTCGTCCTGGTCAGCTCCCCCTCCGTGGACGGCGCCCGCGCCGCCTCGGCGACCCTCGACTGGCTGGAGGCCCACCACTACGAGGAGCTCGTACGCTCCGCGACCGTGGTGCTGTGCAGCGTCCGCCCGCGCTCGAAGTCGACCGTCGACCTCGACCGCCTGGAAGCCCACTTCGCGGCCCGCTGCCGTGCCGTCGTCCGCGTCCCCTACGACCCGCACCTCGAGGAGGGCGCGGAGATCGACCTGGAAAGACTCCAGGCCGGTACCCGCGAGTCCTACCTCCGCCTGGCCGCCTCGGTCGGCGACGGTTTCGCCGGCCCTCAGCCCTGATCCACACACGATCCTCGGCTTGACCCACACACCGGCGGGCGCCGCGACTCCAGATCGGAGCCACGGCGCCTGCCGGGTCCGGGCACGCTCGGGCCAATGAGAGACTAGGGTGCAATCTGACACGTTCTTCGGACGTGTCACCAGGAGAGCTCGCCTAGTGGACGATGGCGGCGGTCTTGAAAACCGCTAGGCCGGGTGACCGGTCTCGTGGGTTCGAATCCCACGCTCTCCGCCCAGCTCGCAAAACGGCGTCTGACCAGGGAATTCCCTCGGATCGGGCGCCGTTGATCGTTTCCGGGGTATGCAGCCGTATGCCGCCCTGAGCGGCCACATGTCGCTGGTCGTGGGATATCTGTGGGATGGAACCGGCCACGTTTGCCCAGCTCATCAAGACAAAAAAGAGGGTCCCGGATGACCGAGACCCTCTCACCGTAACCGGTGGACTCACGCCGCCAGCGCGTCCTCAATCCGCTGGTTGGCAATCTCCGTGCCGCCGTCGATGCACTTGGCGTAGACCTTGAGCAGTACGTCCACCCCGTGCCCTGCCCGCTCTGCCACGTCGGGGGCCGCCACCCCGGCATTGAGCCACAGGGACACCGCCGCGTGGCGCAGGTCGTACGGCCGGGCCGCCAGGGGTGAGACCTGCTGTTCGGGAGTCAGGGCGAAGGCCCGCGCAGCCTTCCACACCTCGCAGTAGGTCCCGATGGAGATCACGCCCCCGCGCGAGGTACGGAACAGCCGCCCGTCCTCGTGGACGCCGAACTCTTCGATAAGGGACGCCTACGGGAAACGTGCGGCACCGTATCCATGGCGAGGGCGCTGAGGCCGCGGCGCGCGAGGTCGTCACTTCACGAGAAGCTCATCTCCGCCAGACCTTTCTCCACTGTCACGTCGGGCGAGTAGCCCAGTTCCCTCCGCGCGGCGGTGATGTCGTAGGAACGGTCACGGCCGGTGAAGCTCACCAGCCAGTTCGTCAGAGGGGGCGCCGTCTTGCGGCGAAGCAGGCGCGCTGTGCGGTCCATCATCGCGGCCATGGGCGCCGCCATCGCCAGAGGGACGCTGCGGCTCTTGGACAGATCCACGCCGCGGGTCGCCAGCAAGGGGGTGAGGAAGTCTCGAATGGGCATCGGCGTGCCGTCCGTCGCGTAGTACACCCCACGGTGGCGGCCCCGTGTGAGCGCGAGGATCGCGGCAGCGGCCAGGTTTTCGACGTGCACGAAGTCGACGATGTGCTTACCGTGATCGATCCAGGCGAACCGCCCCGCCTCGGCGACCTTGACCATTTCGTTGATCGTCGTCATTCCGCGCCCCCAGATGAACGGCGGGCGGAGCACGACCAGCTCGGTGTTCTCGCTGTTGGCTTTCAACAGTGTGCGCTCGGTGGCCAGCTTGACCCGGCTGTAGGCGATGTTCGGCCGGCCTTCCGGCGTCGACTCGTCGACGACGGGACGACGTTGACTGCCCGTGGAGACGGACGCGGCGCTGATGAGCACGAAGCGTCGCACCTCGGCCGCGACGCTCGCGGCGTGCAGGGCGACGGTCGGCACGTGATTGGCCTGCTCGAAGAGCGAGTCGGGCCCCCAGAACTCCATGTGAGCCGCGACGTGCACGACCGCGTCGGCCTCGCGCAGCTTGGCGAGCCAGATCGGCGCCGGGGAGTCGGCCCGGCCGAGCTCGGCGAGATCGCCGGGAACGGCATCGGCTCCGGCCGCACGTACCCGCTGAATGCTCGAGCCCGATCTGGCAAGCGCCATGACCTCATGTCCTTCGGGGACGAGGCGACGGACGAGAGCGCCGCCGACGAAACCGCTGCCACCAGTGACAAAGACCTTCATGATTGCACTCCTTGTGATTGAGTACGCACTTCTCGTGCACGCCCGGTTGTCGGTGCCGCTCGGCGCGCGTTCCCGACCGCTTTCCGGGTGCATAGCCATCAAATAGTTTGACATCAATGCATCTACGTCTATGTAACCTCCCGTACGATGGGTGCGTCAAGTGGAGGTGGGCGATGCCGCACGCGAGGAAGAGCGTGACCGCAGCACAGGTCGCCGACGAGTTCAGTCGTACGGCGAAGGTGCTCGTACGTCACTTCAACGAGCGTCTGGGCGAGCATGGGGTGTCGACACCGAGGTCGCGCCTGGTGGTGGAGGTGGCACGTTCGCAGCCGGTTCGGCTCACCGAGCTCGCTCTCGCGGTCGGTATCGCCCAGGGGACCGCCTCCACCCTGGTCGACGCGCTCGTCCGTGACGGACTGCTCGAACGCCAGGCCAGCGCGGACGACCGCCGGTCCGTACTCCTTCGAGTGACGGCGCAGGGGGCAGCACTGGCCCAGGACTGGACGGCCGGCTATGAACTGGCGGCGGAAGAGCTGTTCAGGCCACTCACCCCCGAGCAGCTGTCGACGCTGGTCGACATACTGCGGACCCTCAGCGCCGACGAGGCGTCGCCCGCCGACGGCTGAAGAAGACATCGCCGGCGCGTGGATTGCCGGAGCGTCGCTCGCCACCGATGACCTGCGATCGCGAAGTCGCAGGTTGTCCAGGTCCTCTCTGAACCTCCAGTCATCCCTTCGTTTCTTGCCTATGAGGCGGTCGCGAAATTTGTCATAGTCCTATCGGCCCTCGCTCCAGCACCGCCCGCGTGGAGGAGCGCCCATGTGGGACATCAGCCGATCTCGACTCCGGTCGGGGATTTCTGCACAAAACATACACATGAGCACGGCGGAATCGCCATGAGCGACAGTTACGGTCACACGGTGGACGCAACGAATGATCTTCCTGACGTGCACCACCCGCGTGCTCCTCTTGATGTCAAAGGCGGGATATGGGTGACGGTCGCCGTATTGCTGGGGTTAGGGATGATGTATGCGACGAGTGCTCCCGGGTGGCACTATGCGTGGTTCATGCTTGTCGGCCCCGGCTGGCTCTTGTTCGGCGCCGGCTGGTTGATCGTGCTCGGTGTCCTCCTTGTTATGCCTGGGAGGCTGGTCGCATTGCGTCGAAACTGGCCGTTCTGGGCCGTTCCGCCCTTGATCGTGGTGCTGGTCGCCTCGCTGGTCTACGTCGGCGCACCGGTCAAGATGCGTTTCGAGTTGTCGCGCGCCGACCTCGATCACTTCGCGAAGACGATGTCAGAGGGGACGCCGCCTGGAAAGCGGAATTGGATCGGCCTGTATCCCGTCGAGTACCTTGAAGGATCCTCCAGCGCCTTCAGCTTTATGATCGATGACACGGGTTTCTTCACCAGTTATGGTCTCGCCTGGGCCCCGAACGGTGACCCGTACGACATCGATGGACCTGGCATCTACGAACACATCGACGGACCCTGGTACGTCTGGGAGGTCAGCGACTGGTAGGTAGGTGGCCCGTCCGTCTCGTGCACCAAGGGTTCATCAGGGCCGGAGCAGCTCGGCGAGGTGATCCGTTCGCCTTACAGGAGTCACCTTGGGAGCTATCCAGGCGGGCGATCATGGATTGGACTGAACAGCCCCGAACGGCCGGAGCCCTGGCGATCAGCAGAACGAACGGCTTTGAACGTTCCTGGAGATTGTTCGGGGATCTACGGATTAGAAAGTGAGGCCGCACCCTCGATCCAGGATCGCAGCCGATGGAGGATATCGCGCAGGTGGGTGTCATCGGCGAGGCCGGGAGGTGCCCATACTTCCGTCCTGAGTTCGCTCTCGGCGTCGAGTTCGCTCCACAGTTCTTCGAACGAGTCCCTGATGCTCAACTCGCGCGGATCGGCGGCTTCGAACAGGCCGCGAAGGTCCTCGACCAGCTTGGGTAAGGAGATTCCATTCGAGTCGTACAGGTCAAGTCGCGCAGCCATTTGGCTAATGAGAGCGCGTTTGTAGTCCTCCACGGCATCACCTTCTCGATTTCCGAGTCATTATGCCGACGGCCAACGGTGTGGGATGTATGCGGGATGATGTTGGCCACATCCGCGCAGGTCGCGTTGGAGAAGCCGCTGTGGAACGCCTTTGAGGAGCGACGGTGGAGACGTGGACTGGAGTCGGATGCCCGACCCCCGTTGTGAGCGGGTATCTGGACGTGGAAGACGCGACCTGGTGCCTTTGAGGGGCTACGGTGCTTCCGGACAGTCGCCTAGAATTGACACATGCCAATCTTTGAGATTGTCACGCATATCATGGCTCCTCCGGAACGAGTCTTCGACATCTCGTTGGACGTGGGTGTTCACGCAGCCTCAATGGTGGCATCTTCCGAGGAAGTAGTCGGAGGTGTGACCGCCGGGAGCTTGAAGCTGGGTGACACCGTTACGTGGCGGGCGCGGCACTTCGGCATTCGTTGGCGAATGACGTCTGTGATCAGCGCTTACGACCGCCCCGGATATTTCGTCGATGAGCAGGTGTCAGGACCTTTCAAGCGCTGGTATCACGCTCATTATTTTCGGCCTTACGGCCACGACGGTACGATAATGAGCGATGTCATTGAATTCGCCGCGCCGCTCGACCCTCTTGGCGGGATCGCTGAAATGCTGGCTCTCCGTCACTACATGCCCAAGTTGATCCGGATCCGGAATCAGTACATCAAACGAGTTGCCGAGGCCGATCTCACCGCCGACTGAGGTCTCCCACTGCTTGGGCGATAGATGATCTGTCACGCGTGATGGGATCGTCGGCCCACGTTGTGGAGGCGGTCCAGGGCGACCGCGGGGCAATCGTCAGGCTATTAAGGACGAGCAACAGGGAAAGGGTGCTCATTGGGAGTGTTCCGCCTCGTTCACGGCCCGCTCGCCTCGAAGGGGCGCGCCGTACGCGGCCGAGGGCTCCGGGAGCGTCGGAAGACGAGCTTGCGGGATGAACGACAGGTCAGCTCTTCTCCGCCAGGCGCCGCCGAGCGGCCTCCCATCGCCGCATCCCATCCTCTTCTTCGGAGTCCTCCTCGTACCAGCCGGTTCCCGAGACCCAGGTCTCAAGCCAGTCGGACAGGCTCTCGGAGTCGACGTACCATGCGTCGTGCCAGTCGTCTTCGATTCCGTTCGGCTCGAAGAGCAGTATCGTGCCCGCAGGGGTCCGGCAGTCCATCGCGGCGTACATGCCGCAGCCCCAGTCCAGGATCGGCAGGACCTCCGCCGGCCAGTACGCCTTCTCGCCAGGCCCTGAGGCCGCGCGTTCCTCGTGGTAGACGCTCACGGCGGTGCGGCCCTCTCCCAGGAGCGGGAAGAGCTGGTATTCGGGGCCGAAGCCGCCGTCGGCCACCTCCCGGTAGAGCCGTGCGAACAGCGGAGGAAGCCCGAAACCCAGGATGCTCTCCGCCCGCGCGACCTCTTCCTCCGTCGCGGTGGGAGGCAGTCGCTCTTCGTCCACGCTCGCCTTCGTGAACACGCGCCGGAGGAGGTCGTCGATGTCTGTCACGGCGACGATCCTGCCATCCGCCCACGACAGATTCCCCTGATCGAGAGCCGTCCCGAGCCGCGTCTCCGGCGCGTGAGACGAAGTATGGGAGAAGGTCGAAGCCGGCCTGCCTACGGTGCCTCTTCGACGGTGGGCACCCGATTGCCCAGTCCGTGAGGCATCAGCAGGAAGACCTTGGGGGACAGCCGGTCCATGTCCCCGCCTCTGCCGAACACCAGGCCGGCGGCGAAGTCGACGAACTGTTTCGCCTCGTCGTCCGTGAGCCCGTTGAGGTCCATCACCACGGGCATGCCCGTACGGAAGAAGTGTCCGACGTAGATCGCCTCGTTGTAGTTCTGGGGACGTAGTGTTTTGACCACCGGACAAGTCTCCACCGTCCGTCACACCCGTCAAGGTGGCTTCTGCTTGGAACCCACGAATATGTCGCGTACCCGGGAGTGATCGTGTGACCGAGTCCGGCAGGCTTCTGTACGTCATCGTGTGCGCGGCGGGCGCCGCCCGGGACGTCGGCCGTCTCGTCGCCCTCGCCCTGGACGAGGGCTGGGTCGTTCAGGTCGTCGCGACCCCGTCCGCACTGGACTTCATCGACGTCCCCGCCCTGGAACGGCAGACCGGACGTCCCGTCCGCAGCCGGTATCGAAGGCCGGACGAGCCCAAGCCGCCCAGGGCCGACGCGATCATCGTCGCCCCCGCCACCTACAACACCGTCAACAAGTTCGCCCAGGGCATCGCCGACACCTACGCCCTCGGCCTCCTCGCCGAGGCACCCGGCCTCGGCATCCCCGTGGTCGTCCTTCCCTTCGTCAACGACGCTCTCGCCACACGCGCGCCGTTCCGCCGGAGCGTCGAGGGCCTCAGGGCCGAAGGCGTCCGCGTCCTGCCCAGCCCTGCCGGACCCGACCCGGCCGACACCGGAGACGAATGGGCCCTCGCTCTCCAGGAGATCTCGGGGAAACAGCCTCGCCCGATGCGCGATGGCCGCCCATAACGTGGGGCGAAGAGCCGATGCCATGGGTCGCGTCGATCCCGGGGGTTATCGGTCTGCCTTGGAAAGGCATTACGTGTCCGCGGTTATCGGCTGATGCGAGATCACCCCTGGTTTTCGCGGCGCATGCCCTCTTCTGAAGTTATCCGATTTCGATCGGCCGGCTCACGTCCACTCCGACTTTCGGACCCTACAATGACCCATGGAACAGGGGGTGAGTATCTGAAAGGACCAGGAAGACAGCGATCATTCGTGGTGGTCGATCCCAACCTGCCCTCGGAGATCGCGGATTTGTTGCGCGCGAATCCCTCCCTGCTCGGGCGCGTACGGGCCGGTTGGAGGCCACCGGAGATTCCGCGAAGGAAATCCGCGGATCTCCCGGCTGCCGGTGGCATGTTCGCGGGGGTCGGCTTTCTGATGGTGCTTTTCCTCGGAGGAGGAGCCTGGCTCGGAATCCTGCTGCTCATCACGCTCGCGTACTGCTTTCACCTCGCGATCAGAGCCGCCGGGGATTCCGAGGAGAGCGCCACTCCGGAGCGGGAACTGTACGCTCTCGCGGGCCGCTACCGGGATTCCTATCTTCTGTCCGATGACTTCGACGCCGATGCGAGCCGCCTGCTCGGCCGGGCCCGGACGGCGGTCGACTCCGTCCTGCGATCGCGTGTCAACGCCGAAGGGTTGCTTGACGACGTACGGAACGCCGTCATGCTGCCGTCGCAGGAGTGGGAGGTCGCGCGCCTGTTGGCCAAGCTGTCCTCCCTACGTGGAGAACACCGCGATCTCGTGCGTGGCGGGGTCACCCGGGAGGTGGCGGCGGCGATGGAGCCGCTGGAGCGAGTGCTCGCCGGCAGTGAGAGCGCTGTCGTCGCGAAGGTCGAGGCGTTGGAGCGTTACGCGGCTCATGTCGCCGACGCCGAACGCGCCTACCGGGCCCGTGGCCAGATCGAGGCGCTGGTGGAACGGTTGCCGCGCTATGAGGAGCTGTTCGTCGAGTCGGGTGCCGACGCCCTGGGCATGCCCGAGATCGGATATCTCGCGGGTGAGGCCGATGAGCTGGAGCGGGCGTTGCGCGCCAGCATCGGTTCGGCGCACGAACTCTTCCTTCACCTGGACGGTCCTTCGCCGTCCGGGGAGAGATCATCGGATGACCACCCGTCGCGCGGAGACGGTCAGACCTCACCGGGAGGCGGTCAGCCGCCTCCTCATCCTCGGCCGAACAGGCAGTAGGCGGCCGTCGCGTCGTCGTGGGTTTTCGTCCGGGGCCAGCGGGAGCCGTCGGAATCGGTGTCCTCCGCCTCGCGGACCCTGCGGATCAGCTCGCCGGGTCCTGAGCGTTCGAGGATGTCGAGGGCCTCGCGCCAGGTGGTCAGCCCGAACAGGTCGACGAGCCGGGAGGCTCCGTCGCTGAGCAGGGCGGCCGCCCGGACCCGGTCGGCGGGGAGCGTGCCGGTGAGCGACCGTTCGGCGGTGAGCGGGTCGACGGCGGCGATCCAGAAACCGCCTTCGCGGTTGCGGTGGTCCCGCATGGTCTCCACGTACTCCCGGCGCGCGGTCACGTGCTCGGCGCTTCCGTGGGCGAGGCTGTCCATGGCCGACCGATGTGCCCTGCCGATCCGGTTCACCCGGTCGTCACAGACGACTGTCGGCTCCTGCTCGCCGACCACGTCCAGGAGGAGGACGGAGTCCGACAGGACGAGGAAGTCCAGGTTGCCCGCCACACGGCGGACCATGATCACTGTGGCGGACGGCGATCCGGGGTGGGTGAGGTCGCAGAGGAAGTGATGGAGGGAGGCGACGGCTTTTATGCCGTTCGCGAGTATCTCCGTGAGCGTTCCCGTGTCCTGTGTCATGCCCGCGAGGAGGGTCGAGCCCAGGGAGCGTACGTACCAGCCGACGCCGTGAACGCATCCGGTCTCCGTCCCCGCGGGGGTGCCGGCGCCGTCGAGGAGGACGTAGGCGTCCGGGGTCGCCCCGAAGAAGTCCTCGTTGTCTTCGCTGTCCGTGCTGTCCAGGGTGTCCGTGATATCTGCGGCGTCCGTGGTTTTGTCGGCGTCCGCGTTCTGCCTGCCGGGTGCCGCTTCGGTGGCGAAGGTGATGCGCATCGGGTCGGAGCTCCTCGTGCTGGACGGGCGTGCGCGTTTCCCTCACGAGTTCCCCGGTTGGAACGGCGTACTCTCACTCACTCCGCGGGGGACGTCCGCGGCGTACTCTCGCGCGCACTCCGCGCGGGACGTCTTCCGCGGCTTACCGCCGTGGCACATCCTCAGGCCTCCAGGGCGTCTCGTACGGCGATTCGTGGATCCGGGGCAGGGCGTCACCGGTCCTTCGAGGCAGGCGCACGGGTGCGGGGACGAGCGAGGCAGATGAGCCGGGCACGGAAAAACCAGGGCACGGAGACGCCGGGGATGGGACACCGGAACGCGGCGACCGGGATCCGGGGCGCGGGACGGACCATCGGAGAGGGGGGATCCTCCGTGGAGATGGACCCTCAGAGGGGGCGGAGGTCAGTACGAGGGTTCGGAAATGGACTCGGCCCGGTAGACGTCCAGCGGTCCCTCCTCGTCCTCGTCCTCGCCCACCTTCCTCAGCAGCAGGGTCCTGCTGCCGATTTTCAGGGAACGTTCGCCGTTGATCTCCGTGGACGCGAATACCGTGACCGCGTGACCGTGCATATCGCGCACCTGGTCGTATTCCGGTCCGTCAGGAATCTCCAATTTGATGCGCCTCATCTGGAATGTCACTCTTCCAGTGTGAAAGCCGCAGCCTGGAAAATCGATCGTACGTATGACGATATTTGGCATCATTTTTGACTGAAAAGGTATGAATGTAAGGCCCCTTCCGAGGTTCGGGTCCGTACGGTCGGCGGTGGCCGCCATGCCGGCGCGCCGCTCGGCCACGTCACCCGGCCGGGGAGCGGGTCAGGGCAGGGGGTCGATCTCGATGTTCTGGTCGTACTGGACGAGTTCCGCCCCGCGATCGGTGAGGATGGGCCACTTGGTGGCGCGGGCACACCAGACGACGTGTCCGGCCGTGATGTCGCGCGATCCGTCGAGGATCTCCGCGATGTCCCCGACCTTCCCGTGGGTGAAGTCGTCGATCTTCACGCCGGGTGTCGTGACGAGCTCGAACAGCTCCACCTGGGTCGAGATCGGGGAGATGGACAGGACGGCCGCGAGACTGGTCGCCGGGACGCATATCCCGCCGCCACGGAAGAGACACATGGCCGCGACGCTGCGCGAGTATTCGGTCTTCGCCACCGCGATGTCGACCAGTGCGCTCACGTCGAGCACTCGACCGGGAAGCATGGCTCAGCGCCTCCGGAAACGACGAATGCCGATCTGGCCCCACTCCGCCTCGGAGAGCTGGTCGACCCCGAGGGAGTCGGCCGCCGTGTCGAGGTCATCGCGATGCAGGTTCCAGCGGCGCATCAGGGTGATCACGTGAGGTTTGTTGCCGATCTCTCTCTGGAGGGCCGCGTGGATCACGTCGGCGACGCGGTTTCCGGTCAGTCGTGCCTTCCGGGAAAGCGCCTCATAATCCGCTTTATCCAGCTCTATGGTGATAGCTGTATCAGAAGCCGGTGCGCTGATTTCCTTTTGCCCTTCTCTGAGCTGAAGGTGCGCCAGCCACAGCGGAACCGAATCCGATTCTTGTCTGGCGCCATCGTGATCATTTGATGATGGTTTTTCCGATCCTGTGCCGTCTCGCCATGCCGGCATGGAGTGGGCCATGCGTTCGACAGTAGCTGCGAATTGCAGATTATGGCAGCACTTCTGCATCAAAGGTCATCACTGCTGGAACCCCGGCGGTTGAATGTCGGGATTCGTAGGAGTGGAAGGATCGCCGGGGTTCGTGGGGCCGGAGGGAGCGGAAGGATCGCCGGGATTCGTAGGAGCGGAAGGATCACCGGGGTTCGTGGGGGCGGAGGGATCGCCGGGATTCGTAGGAGCGGAGGGATCACCGGGGTTCGTAGGAGCGGTGGGAGCAGTGGGGGCGGTCGCGCCGGGGCTGGGGGTGGTCGCGCCGCAGAGTCCCAGGGCCCGCCGCTGCGCGGCTATCTGGTCGACCGGAGCCTGGTAGGTGAGCCGCTCCTCGGGCGACGGTTCGTACCGCCACGCACTGCTCTCGAAGACGAAGCCGAACTCCGTCGTCTCGCCGAGCCTGGCCGCCTCGACCCTGGCGCTGTCCCCGGTGACCGTGACGGTGGAGATGGCGAGCGGGGAGTTCGTCTGGAGCGGCGGGCAGATCTCGAACAGCCGCACATACTCCTCCCGCGCGATCAGCCCCTGCGCCTCGACGGTCCACAGGTCCCAGAAGTCGCCGTACAACCCGCTGCTGTAGGCGTCGAGTGCCGGCTGGACGGCCTGGCGGACCGAGACCTCCGAGTGCTCGCCGCCGCCTGTCGGGGATGTGCTCGGCGGTGACGAGGGCGGGTTGAGCACCGTGAGAACGGTGATGAGGGCCCCGATGGCCACCCCGACGGCCATGATGACTATCGCGGCCAGCCCGCGTCCTGTCTCGCCACGTGGCGGCTGGCCGTACTGCGGCGGGTAGCCCACGTGCGGTCTCCGGGGGGCTGGCAAGAGCGGATAAAAGTGATCATAACGCTCGCAGCTCTCGGCTGACCACGTCATCGGTCCGGTGATCGCGCTGGAGTCGACATTTAGGTAAACATCGACAAATCGCCCGAATCTAGGGCAAACCTACTGGGAAATTACCTACCATGCGAGACCATTTGCGCTTCTATCGGCATCGATGGTTCAAGGCGTGGATCGCCCTGATCGTTCTGTCCTTCTCGCTCATCACCATGATGCAGGTGGCCGGTAACCAGGCCGTCCTGCCCGCGGCCTTCTTCTACGGGGCGGCAGCCGGGCCCATCGCGCTCCTGCTCGCCGTCCACGACCGTATCCACATCGCCACCAGCGTGCCGGCCATGACGCTGGCGAGCATGTTCATGTTCGGCGGGGGCGTCGCACTCCTGCTCGGCGGCTACTTCGACGCGCTTCTCATCTCCGAGAAGAACAGCACCTCGATCCTGAGGGTCGGCTGGATCGAGGAACCCGCGAAACTCGTCCCGCCCCTCGCGGTCGCGCTCACCGGCCGCCACCTCACCAAGGCCGCGGGTATCGCACTCGGCCTGGCGTGC
Organism: Streptosporangium sp. NPDC000563; assembly: GCF_040299985.1. NCBI lineage: Bacteria > Bacillati > Actinomycetota > Actinomycetes > Streptosporangiales > Streptosporangiaceae > Streptosporangium > Streptosporangium sp. NPDC000563. Next base: position 683,552 of record NZ_JBEPDA010000001.1, read on the forward strand.
GCGACCGGGTTCGCGATCATGGAATCGATGGCCTACGCCTGGAAGAGCGTCGCCAACCACGACGGTGCCATGGGTGCGGGCACGGTCCTTCTCCTGCGCGGCCTCAGCACCCCCTTCAGCCACCTCGTCTGGACGGGCCTGGTCTGCGCGGTGGCCTTCGGCGTCTGGGAGGTCCGGGGGCGCGCCGTCGTCGCCCTGCCCATCGTCGTCGCCTTCGTCACGGCGGCCATGCTCCACTCGCTCAGCGACGGCCTGCTCATCCTGGACATCCCCCGGCCGGCGAGGCTGTTCTTCATCGCCACCGCCGTGACGAGCTACTGGCTGTTCCACCGGGCCACCCGAGATCTGAAACCGGTGCCGCCCCTGGAACCGGAACCGTCCCGCGCCTGATCCGCGGGGTCGGAGTCCCGCGCTGATCCGCTGTGTCAGAGCTGTGCCAGCAGCCACCGAGGCCCGGTGACCTCGGCGCCCAGTTCCGTGACCCGCTCGCGCAGCCCTCGGTCGGCGGTGACGACCAGGACGTGCTCCCACGGCCGCGCGTCCCGTACGGCCTGGACGACGGCGTCGTCCCCGCTCCCCGGCGCGGCGATCACCCGGACGCCGGGTACGGAGGCGACGCCGCGGGCGGCTCCCTCGACGATCGCGGTCAGCCTGGGAAACCAGCGTGCCAGCGTCGGCGTACGGCCGGGCACGGCCAACCGGCCGTCGCCGGCGCTCGCGCCGACCTCGGCGAGCAGTCTGGCCGCCGCCCCCGCGCGATCCCTCCACCAGCCGTGCTCGGCGCGGGCGCCCACGATGTTGGCGATGTCGAGGACGACGAGGGAGGGGGTGAGCGCGAGGCCGACGACCGGCCAGGTCGCGGCGAAGCCGGGGTGGAGCTCCCTCGCGGTGATCTCCTCGGTGGGGACCCAGCGCAGGTCGTCGCTCTCGGCGCTGGCGGGGACCACGCGCAGCAACTCGGAGGCCTCGGCGATCACGGTCTCGAAGGACCAGCCGCCGTGGTCGTCGAGGTAGACGCCCTGGATCCGTAGATCGGTACCGTCCAGCGCGGCCTCCTCGAAGGCCTCGCGCAGCGCGGTCTCGATCGTGTCCTCGTGGCTGTCGCGGGCGCCGCCCGGCAGTCCCCAGGTGCCGCCGTGGTGGCTCCACGCGGCGCGCTTCTGCATCAGGACGCGGGGCCCGTCCGCGGGGTCGTGGTGGACGGCGAGCAGACCGGCCGCGCCGTACACCCCCCAGTGCCGGTGCCCGAGATCGCACCGGGCCCAACCGTCCCCATCCCTCGCCGTCATGACTTCATGATGTCCCAGGGCATGCTTGAGGATTCTCCGCCCCCGGCCGATCAGGGAGACGCCGGGGATGGAGGGGACGACCGGCAGGTAAAAATCGTTCATGCTGCCATGTCATGATCCGGCATACTTGCCGTTTTGATCCTCGTTGAAGGACTCGCATGTATCCGAGCGCGCGTTTCGCACCTGTTCGCGTCCTGCGGCCGGTCCGCGCGTTCGCGACCGTGGCCCTCACCCTGATCGCACTGAACTCCGTCTTCGCCGCGGGGACCTCGGTGCTTCGGCTCCTCCACCGGGAGGGCTGGTCGTGGCGGGCGGCCGACGAGTGGAACGCCGTGTTCGCGCTGCTCCTCTCCCCGATCCTCCTTCTTTTCCTGGCCCTCCAACTGGCGGCGGGCATCGCCTTCATGTGCTGGTCGTTCCGCGCCCGGGCCAACGCGTACGCGATCTCTCCCGGTGTTCTCCACAGGTACGCCACGCCGTTCCTGGTGTTCGGATGGATCGCCCCCCTCGTCAACCTGTTCGTCCCCAAGGGGCTCGTCGACGACATCCTGACCACCTCAAGGCCCGGCGGGCTGCGACCGGGAACCGACCTCTACCGGGGACGCCGCTCGGGTCTGGTCTGGGCGTGGTGGCTGGCATGGCTGGCGTGGACGGTGGCGGAGGCGGCGTCCGTGCCCCTGGGGTACGCGGGCATGACCATTACGGAGACCGTCGTCCTCGTCGCCTGCGTCCTGCTGCCGATCGTCGCGGGCCTGCTCGCCGCCCGGGTCATCCTGAGGATCACCAATCTTCAGGAGAGCGCCCGTGCCGGCCTGCCCGCGGGGGGAGGACCCCTGAAGAGGCAGGGGCCACCGGTGGGTTCCTACCTCGGTCTCACCACCGTCGTCGTACGCGACTACGACGAGGCCATCGGCTTCTACCTGAACATCCTCGGCTTCGAACTCCTGGAGGACACGCCGCTGGGCGACGGCAGGCGCTGGGTGACCGTCCGCCCGCGCGGCGCCAGGGAGACGGCGCTGCTGCTCGCACGCGCCAACGGTTCTGAGCAGGAGGCCAGGGTCGGCGACCAGACCGGCGGCAGGGTCGGCCTGTTCCTGCACACCGACGACTTCACCCGCGACTACGAGCGCCTGCTGGCGGCGGGCGTCGCCTTCGAGGAGGCCCCGCGCAGCGAGCCGTACGGCCAGGTCGTCGTCTTCCGGGACCTGTACGGCAACCGCTGGGACCTGCTCCAGCCCGCCGACGTCTCCCCGGCGTACGGCTAGCCCGGCCCTGCTCGATGTGCCGGGCTCAGCTCCCGCCCTTCGCGAAGTGCTGGTAGTCCCTGGCGCCGGACCAGGAGCCGCCCCACTCCCAGCCCTTCCGCTCGAAGGCCCTGACCACGCGGTCACCCGGGTTGATCACCCCGGGAGCCTTCAGCGGGCGCTCGGCGAACTCGCGGGCGTTCTTGTGCGACACCGAGCCGTTGGCGTACACGTACGGGTTCTCGCGCGGGTTGATGTCGATCGCCCGGCCGTAGGCGTGCTTGGACCAGTTGCTCGTCCCCTCCACGGGGCGGCAGTTGAAGGCCGAGGTGTTGTCGGCCTCGATGGAGGCGAAGTCGCTGGCCTTGTAGACGTCGACGAGCTCCATCCTGCGGATCGGCCAGCGCCAGTCGTACAGGCGACGGAAGACGGAGACGATGTCGTCGGTGACGTCCTTGTTCACGACCAGCTCGCCGGTGTGTGGTTTGTCGTCGAAGCCCCAGTAGGTCATCGTGATCAGCCGCAGGTCGCCGACCGGGACCGGGCATCCGGGCCGCCACGAGTGTTCGAGCCGTTCACGGGCGATCCGGGAGACCTTCGCGGCGAACTCCGGCGGGCCCGTCGGGGTCGGCGACACCGTGGTGGACGGGCCGGCCGTCGGCGTCGCGGCGGACGGCTCCGGGGGGGCCACCCCGGTGGAGGGCGAGGACGCCGAGATCGGCTCGGAGGTGGCCGGGGGCGCGGCCGGGGCGGGCTGGGAGGTGGCCGGGCCACACGCGGCCGCCGCCAGGCAGCCGGCGGTCGCCGCGAGCACGGCCCGCGTACGGATCATGAATCGGGAACCTGACACGTGCCGCCTCCTCAGAAAAACGGACAAAAGCGACAAAAGGCTATTGTAGGCGACCGGCCCGCCCGGGGCGGGAGGTGGCTGCGGCGGTGATCCACCCGTGGTCGATCGTAGGCTCCGGCGGTCAGGCCCCGATCTCGGCGACGTTCTCCGAGGCGCTGTTCTCCGAGAGGGCGTTCTCCGAGGGGGTGCCGCTTACGGCCGGATTCGTGGTCGCTTGGCGTGGGGGCCCACATTCCTTGGGGAGGCTTTTCATCGAAACGTATCGCGCCTGTGTTCGAACCCGCGCTACAGTCATGGGCACGGGATCGAACACGGGTTCGGTCTGATGTTCTCCCAGGTGAGGGGTGTGCCATGGCGACGCTCGCGGTGCCGTCGACGACGCGCCCCCCGCTCCCTCGCCCGCCGGCGGAGGGCGGCGCGACACGCCGTAGCGCTTTCTACGGAATTCTAAGCAGGCCGCTATATCCCGTCATAAAGTCCGAGAGCGTGGACCCCGTGCGCAATCCCTACGCTCCCGGTGCCGGACAACGCCCCCCGGAGCTCGCCGGCCGCGACCGCGAGCTGCAGCAGTTCGAGATCGTCCTGGAACGGGTGGCCAGAGGGCGCCCCGAGCGCAGCATGGTGGTCACCGGGCTGCGCGGCGTGGGCAAGACCGTTCTGCTCAACACCTTCAAGTCGATGGCCATGCAGCGGTTGTGGGGCACCGGCAAGATCGAGGCGAGACCCGACCAGTCGATCCGGCGTCCGGTGGCCGCCGCCCTGCACATGGCGATCAGAGAGCTCGCCCCGAGGCATCGGGCGCCCGAGCGCATCGAGGAGTTCCTCGGTGTGCTCAAGGCGTTCGCGATGCGCGACCCGTCCGCGGCCAAGGGCACCTCGCACTGGTCGCCCGCGATCGACGTGCCCGCGGGCCGGGGGCGGGCCGACTCCGGAGACCTGGAGATCGACCTCACCGAGCTGTTCGTCGACGCCGCCGCGGTCGCCACCGACCTGGGGGTCGGCATCGCCCTGTTCATCGACGAGATGCAGGACGTGCAGGCCCCCGACGTCTCTGCGCTCTGCGCGGCCTGCCATGAGCTCTCCCAGAGCGGCGGCCCGCTGATCGTGGTCGGCGCCGGCCTGCCGCACCTGCCCAGCGTGCTCTCGGCGAGCAAGAGTTACTCCGAGCGCCTCTTCCGCTACGCGAGGATCGATCGCCTCGACCGGGAGGCGGCCGACCTCGCGCTCATCGCCCCGGCCGAGAGCGAGGGCGTGGAGTTCACCCAGGACGCCCTCGACGCCCTCTACGTGGCCGCCGACGGTTACCCCTACTTCGTCCAGGCGTACGGCAAGGTCGCCTGGGACCTGGCGCTGCGCAGCCCGATCACCGCCGACGACATCAGGGTCTCCGCGCCGGAGGCCGAGGAGGAGCTCGCGGTCGGGTTCTTCGGCAGCCGCTACGAGCGGGCCACCCCCGCCGAGCGCGACTACATGCACGCCATGGCCGCCATCGGTGACGAGCCCGTCGCCACCGCCGAGGTGGCCGAAGGGCTCGGCCGCAAGCCGTCGAGTCTCTCCCCGGCCCGTGACAGCCTCATCAAGAAGGGCCTCATCTACAGCGCGGAACGCGGGCTGATCGCGTTCACCGTTCCGCACTTCGGAAAATTCCTGCGGTCACAACCGGTCTGATCGAACAAATGTTCGATATAGTGTGCGGGAACCCCTAGCCCTCTATATGGCTCTCTAGTGGGGAAGCTAGAGAGCCATATAGAGCTCAATCGTGCTGCCCTAGGAAAATCTAGGGCTCTCTAGCGTCCGGCCGATATCGGCAGAGATTCCGGCAGAGACTCCGTCGCCACCGGCCGCCCGTCCAGGCCGACCATCGCGACCCGCACCGCCGGGTGCCGTCCGCTCAGATAGATCGCGAAGACCACGTCGACGGGGTCGCCCGCGTGGCTGTTGCCCGGATAGACGAAGAACCGCCAGCACAGCTCCCGCCAGCTGTCGACCGGATCCTTGCTCGACAGCAGTCCCAGGTGCGAACGCCAGACGGCGCTCGACCGCAGCCGTCCGAGCGCGGTGGCCGGGTCGAGGCGGCGCTGCTCGCAGGGCGCCCGGTGGCGGAGCCTCGCGACGGTCTCCTCGATCTCCGGCGAGAGCGCGGCGAGCAGCAGCAACCCCGCGAGCGCGGCCGACGCGTGGGTCCACGTCAGATCCGCCATCGACTCCCAACCGGGGATCCCCGGGGTGAGGAGCAGTCCGAGGGACATCGCCGTCAGGACCATGGTGCGGCCGAGTGACCGCCGTCCCACCGGAAGCGCGCTGACCTCGCCGAAGCAGCCGCAGCCCGCGTCCGGGCGGCGACGCCGCAGCTCCCACAGGACGTAGGTGGAGACCGCGAAGAACCCGGCGGTCGCCCACCGGAAGAACGGATGACCGGTCAGCAGCAGCCCGCTCGCCAGGAACAACTCCACGAACGCGCAGCACAGCATCGCCGGCGCGCGCCAGCGCTCGGGCACCAGCACGGCCGGCCCCAGCTTGCTCAGCATGCCCGGCTCGGTCTCGCGTACGACCGTTCCGATCTTCGCGACCGTGCCCGCGACCAGCAGCACGAACACGACCGGTAGCTGTGCGGCGGCGATCGTCGTCAACATCCGTGTCACCCCATTCCAAGCCGGGCGTTGAAGCACCCGGTGGTCAGGTCTCCGCCGAGTTCCACGAAGGAACTCGGTGACAGTTCCAGAATCCGGCCGCGCGGGGAGGTGCCGCACTCCAGACACCGGTCACAGAATCGGCCGGCGAGGCAGCCGCAGGCCACGATCGGCAGGAGCGAGGTGCGCCCGGCGCACACGTTGCGCACGTTGAGCATCGACCCCAGCGCCAGGTACGGCAACCCCGCGCAGGACACCCCGGTGTCGTCGCACGCCGTGTCGGCCCGCTCCAGCATGGGGTAGGCCACCCCCTGCTCTCCGTCGTCGAAGGTGTCCGACCAGGTCGCCGTGCCCGAGATCCGCGACTGCACGCCTACGTAGCCGGAGGGCGGTGGCGGTACGGCCGTCCACCGGTAGGGCGGCTGCGAGGTCGCGGGCAACCGCGCCCGCGCCGCACCGTCCTCGCGGACCCCGATGGCGTCGAACAGATAGCCGGGCTCGAACCGCGGATGCCTCACCCGCAGCCGGCCTGAGGAGCGGTAGGGGATGACGATCGTGCGCCGCCCGCGGTGCGGCCCGCAGTACAGCTCCACGGTGTGGTCCTTGCCCTCGGTACCGATCGACTGGATCACCCCGGTGATCCTGGTGATGTCCGCCCAGATCCGGTCCACGACCCGGCCGGACCGCAGCGCCTTGATGATCACGTTGGCCCCCCGGGGGAGGTCGGCGGGGCTGACGGCCTCACCGCGCCAGGCGGTCGCCCACGGGGCGATGACGAGCCGCTCCTCCTCGCCCTCCGGGGTGTCGATGACGATCAGATGCGGGCTGACGTCGAGGACGGTGCCGCTGACCGCGTGGAAGGACTCGCCTTCGAAGGGGAGAGGGCCCGGCTCCTGGACGGTCCGGCCAAGCGCGGCGGCAGCCAGCGTACGACGGCGATCGGCGCTGCGATAGGGCATCGTCGCTCCCCAATTCTGCGAGGTGTCGCAGCCAGCGTCACACGCTTCGCGGAATCCCGCTGTCCGCTCCACGAATAATCACGGCAGGTGTCCAACCAGGTACTAAAGTTCCCCTCCCTGGTGGAACGCATTGGCGCCCACCCCACAACAAACCGCTATCTAATGGTTCTTGCGTGCTCCATCGCCCATCGAAGCCGATCTTTACCTTTGATGGATGAAATATAGATTTCGGTTCAGCCGCAGTATGGGTTCGGGCTGCGATTCTGGCACCTAAGCACCTGGAGCACAGGCTGGTGATCGCGGTGATCGGCGGGACCGACGAGGAGTTCCGCGAGTATGTCCTTGCTCGCGGCCCCGCGCTGCTGCGTGCCGCCTACCGGCTCACCGGGCATCCGAGCGACGCCGAGGACCTGCTGCAGGCGGCGCTGGTCAAGACCTACCTCGCCTGGGACCGCATCCAGGACCGCGGCGCCCTGGACGGATACGTACGCCGGGCGATGGTCAACATCAACATCTCCTGGTGGCGGCGGCGCAAGCTGGAGGAGTATCCGTCGGGCGAGCTCCCCGAGCCGGTCGCCGCGGGCGGCCAACACCTGCCGGAACGTGTCGAGCAGGCCCTCGACCGGCTGCCCACCCGGATGCGGACCGCCGTCGTCCTGCGCTACTACGAGGACATGACCGAGCCGGAGATCGCCAAGGCCCTGGGGATCAGCATCGGGACGGTCAAGAGCACGGTCTCCCGGGGAATGGCCAAACTCCGCGGGGACCTCACGCCCTCCGAGCCGCGGCACCTGGATCGGACGGGATGAGCGCGCCCTCCTCCTGCCGGAAGTCCTCGGCCCCCGCGGTGGCGCACGGTCGTACGGCGTCGCGGATGGTCCTGAGGGTGGCGAGGAAGGAGTCGAGCTCCGCGGGAGGGAGAAGCCCGGTGAACCAGGTCTCGATGTCGATCAGGTGTTGCGGGAGGACCTCGCCGAGCCGGTCGACGCCGGTCTCGGTGATGGCCGCGTAGGAGGCCCGCCGGTCGGTGGGACACGCCTGTCTCATGACCAGGCCCTCGCGCTCCAGCCGGTCGACGACCCGGGTCGTCCCGCTCGTGGACAGGCTCGTCTGCGCCGCCAGATCACTCATGCGCAGCCGCCGCTGTGGCGAGCGCGCCAGCCTGACCAACGTCTCGAAGTCGACCTCCGAAAGCCCCGCGGCCGCGAAGGACTCGTGCGACTTCGCCGCGATGCCGCTGTAGACCTCGGCGAGGAGGCCCATCGCCGTCAGCCGGGGGTCGTCAAAGTGGTTCACGGTCATACCCTACCCGACAGTAGTTGACGAGAGGAATATTTCTCGTGTAGAAATCTGTTGACGCAACCATCCAATCGGCAAGCATCTCTTCGGGAGCAGAAAATGACCACTCGGACCTGGGAGAACCTTCAGATCCCCGCCCCGGGCACCTACGCTCTGGACGTCGCCCACACCCAGATCGGCTTCGTCGTCAAGCACATGATGGTGAGCAAGGTTCGCGGTCACTTCAACGAGTTCGCCGGCACCGTCACCATCGCCGAGAACCCCCTCGACTCCTCCGCGCAGCTTTCGATCAAGACCGCGAGCATCACCACCGGTGCTCCCGACCGTGACGGCCACCTGCGCAGCGACGACTTCCTCTCCGCGGAGAAGTTCCCCGAGCTGACCTTCCGCAGCACCCGCGTTCTGGGTCACTCCGGTGACGAGTTCACCCTCGTCGGTGACCTCACCATCCGCGACGTCACCAAGCCGGTCGAGCTCACCGTCGAGTACGGCGGCGCCGGCACCAACCCGTGGGGCCAGGACGTCTGGGGCTTCTCGATCAAGGCCGAGATCGACCGCGAGGAGTTCGGCCTGACCTGGAACCAGGCGCTGGAGACCGGCGGCGTCCTGGTCGGCAAGAAGATCAAGATCGAGATCGAGGGCGAGGCCAACCCGGCCGCCTGATCTCCGTGACCACCCGAGGTCCCACCGGACGGTCGGGACCTCGGAAGTGTTCACGTGGTGAGATGTAGCGTCTCGCAAACTGGGAATCCACAGGATTTCCGCCACACCCAGCTGCGGATTCCCCAGTTTGTCCACAGGGGCGAGGAGAGTTATCCACTGCTTGTGGATAACTCTCCCCCAACTCTTGCCCGAGACGTGATCGTTAACCACTTTGCCGCCTCGCCTGATGGCCGGTACTCTGTGCTGAGCCGAACGGCAACCAGGAGGCTTCGCCTAGTCAGGTCTATGGCGCCGCACTGCTAATGCGGTTTGGGTTTACCGCCCATCCGGGGTTCAAATCCCCGAGCCTCCGCACTTCAGAGGCCCTCTCCCGAGAGACGGGGAGAGGGCCTTTTTGATCTCTAAAGGTGCTGTAGTTGCAGTCCTAGTTGCAACGAGGGTTCAGGACTCCCCCCAGAGCGCGGAGGCCAGCCGTTCCCCGGCATCGCGCATCAACGGTGTGGACACGTGCGCGTACCTCTCGGTCGTGGTCACCCTCGTGTGGCCCAGGACCTCCTGAACGACGCGGATGTTCACACCCTGCTCGATGAGGAGTGTCGCGGCCGTGTGGCGAGCGTCGTGCACCCGGACGTCCCGAACCCCAGCCTGCTTGAGGATGGTTTTCCACACCTTCCAGTCCTCGGTGCGCTCGATCGGACCGCCGTGGCGGGTGGCGAACACGAGATCGTGGTCCTCCCAGCGATCCCCCGCCTTGAGACGCTCGGCGGCCTGGACCTTGCGGTGTGCCTTGAGGAGCGCGAGCAACTCGGGAGGGCATTGAAGGGTGAGCTTGCTCTTGCCCTTTCGCTGACGGAAGACGATGCCCCCGCCCGTGCGTTTCGGGCACTTGTCGGCGTGGCTCGTACAGTCCTTGAGACAGGTCCTCTTGAAACAGGTGTGCCCCTGCTTCTTGCAACCCTCCTTACAGCCGGGGTTGTGTCCGTGATCACTGCACTTCTTTTTGCAGGGCCAGCGGTGCCACCTCTCTCCGCATTTATGGGGATCGGCGCACCCGTGTTGCCATTCGGTGCGCTGGATCTGGAACCACGCCCTGATCACTCCGGTCTCCAGGTCGACGTACTGCCAGCGGAGCCCGAGCGCCTCGCCCTGGCGGATGCCGAGAGCCAGAGCGACCGACCAGCGCGCCCCGTTCCGCCGAGTGCCGGCCACGTCGAGGATATTGCGAGCTTCCTCGCGGCTCAGCGGTTCGATCTCGGTGGAAGCCGCCGAGGGAGCGTCGACGAGGGTTGCGACGTTCCGCGTGAGCTTGTTGCGGCGCACCGCGATGGTCAGCGCCCGCGACAGGATGCGATGAACCTTGAGCACGGTGCTGGTCGAGAGGTTCTTCTCAAGCATCGTGGTGTAGGCCGTGTCGAGGTGCTCGGGAGCGAGCCGGTTGAGCCGATGCCGTCCGAGCAGCGGAATGATCCAGTGACGCGTCTTGGACCGGTAGTCCGTCAACGTGCGCGGCGCCATCTTGCCGGAGATCACGAGCCGCTCACAGATCACGTCGAGATACTCGGTCATCCACTCGGCGACGGTGGGCGCACGGCCAGGCTTGGTGACCTGTCCCGACTCCCGGTTGTTCTCCAGTTCCCTGACCTTGCGGGTCACTTCGGCCTCAGTCGTGGCCATCCGGTGACGACGGTCGAGGGAGCCGTCCGGCTTGATGCCCAAAGTGACCCAGCCGTGCCAGTAGCCGTCATTGCCGAAGTAGATCGAGGACCGGCCGTCCGGTTTCTTCGCCATCATGCCGCCTCTTCCTGGGAGAGCCCCGCCTTGGCCTCCAGCGCGCGGGCGAACTCATGGAGCGCCCACCGGGGAACCAGCCGGTATCCCTCGTCCTTGATCGACTTGAGTTCGCCGGTCTTGATCAGCCGGAAGACGGCCGTACGACTCATGCCGAGCATCACGGCGGCATCCTTAGGCCGGTAGAACAGTGGTTCCATGTCAGGCCGCCTCTCCGATTATCGAAAGATCTTCGATTGGTCGTCCGTCTGCTCTGGCTTGGAGTTCGATCAGGCGTGCGCGGGTGCGCTGGCGGTTGGCGACCTCGCGCAGCAGTCGTTTGGCCAGCGGGGTGCGGTTGGGATCTTTGGAGGAGACCGGTCGCCAGACGTAGCGGTGCGGGTCGGTCACGGTCTCGTCGGGAAGGCCGAGCATGTCGAGCACCCAGGCCCGCCGATCCTGCTTGTGTTCGCGCAGGGTCTTGTTCGACCACTTACGCGAGACCAGGACGCGCCGTCCGGCGTAGCCGAGGTGTTCGGTCTTGTGGGCCTTGCCTCGGCAGCGGCCCGGCACCATGCCCGCTTTGGCGCCCTTGGGTTGCACGCCGTAGCGCAGCCAGTTCGCGCACGCCGGGGAGCACGGTTCGTAGCGCAGTGCTTCGACCATGCGGGTGACGTGGTCGCGACGGGCCTGGTTGTCGGTGTCTTTGGGGTCGAGGGGGTCGCCGAGGTTCTTGGTCAGGTACTTGGACAGGTAGATGAGGCACTGGTCGGCATCCGGCGACCCGGCCAGCACGCCCTGAACATCGGCTTGGGCACCGAAGCGGACCACGTGCAAGGGGTCGGCCGCCTCGTCGGTGCCGAGCTGGTCGAGGGCCTCGTCCCAGGTGGGCAGGAGTTCCCCGGTGGCCGGGTCGAGGTAGTCGCCGGCCTGGCTGTCGGGGTAGGGCTCAGCGCGTTCGGCCCGCTCGCTCCAGACCGGCAGGCGGTCGCCGTCGAAGCGGACTTCATCGACGGACGGCCACCACACCTGGTGGTAGGTCGCGGCGGCGATCGCTTTGACCTCCGCACGGGGCATGGTGCCGCGGATCGCCATGTGCAGATGGGGAGCGAGCCGCTTTTGAGGCTCCACGGTGGCGAAGTACTGCACGTCATAGCCCGCCACCCGGCGAAGGTTCTGCACGAACCGATCCACCAGCTTGGAGAAGTGCAACGCGTCGCGAGCCGCGCGAGCGTAGTCGTAGGTGGCCGGGTTGACCGGGACGCCGTTGTGGATGCGTCCGTAGGAGGGAAGCGTCAGGGTGATGAACATGGACGGCCGGTAGACCTTGCCGTCGGAGGCGATGAACGTTCGCCCGAGGGTGGTGTTCTGCTTGGCCCGCTTGGGCAGGTCCGGCGCATCCTGGCGACGCCTCGTGGAACGGGAGCGCTTGGGAGTCGACCGGCCGCCCAGGACGTTGCCGCGCATCCCGGCGGCGTTGATCTCCGCGTCGATGCCCGCGATGGCCTCGTCCCAGTCGAGGGTGTCGTCCCCGTCTCTCTCGGCCTCGTCCCGTTTGGCCTGGACGTCGGCCCGGAATTCGATCAGCCACCGCTGGTCGTCGGTGGAGGGGTGCGGTTCGGCGATGGGTTCGGCCTCCAGGTGCCAGCCCTCGCGGCACTGAGCCTTACGCAGCTGCTTGTTGCGTTGCGCGCACGGCGGGCATTTGGCTTCCTGCGTGGTCCCGCAGGGGATGTTGAACGACTCGACGGTGCCGGTGTGGGTGTCCAGGCGCCGCAGTTCGAGGGGGCGGATGCAGACGCCGTTGAGCTTGGCCACCTCGATTGCCACGTCGAGGGCGAAGGGCAGGGTGTCGCGCACTAGGCGGGGAAGGGTGCGATCAGCGCCGTCCGGCGAGGAGGAGGCGGGGGAAGCGGGGGTGTCGGTCACTGTTCCTTCTCCTCTCGGTCGAGTCGGTCGAGCACGTCGGCGGTGAAGCGGTAGGCGTCGCTGTAGGGGTCGCGGCGCAGCCGGATGTTCACCAGGTCTGAGAGCACCAGCTCAAAGCGCGCCGGGGAGTCGGACAGGGAGCCGAGGAGGCGGAAGGGGATCGCGTCGATCTCGGCGAGGCTGCCCTGAATGATGATCTTCACTGGGGTGCCTCCCCGGCGAAGTCGGCGACCATGGCGCGAATATCGGCGTCGGAGACGTAGCCGGCACGGGCACGGATCGGATCGGGCGAGGACTCCAAGCGGACGTAGCCGATGCCCGCCCCCTGCTCGGGAACCGGGGAGATGTGATCGGCCAGCGCGCCCCGATCCCGAGCGCCATCGCCGAGCACCATGTCCACCTGCTCGGACTCATCCAGCCGCAACGCGATCTTGTCGGGGAACAGGTTGCGGACGTTCATGACCTCCTTGCGCGGATCCTGAAGAGCCGCCATCACGCCGAACCCGACCGCCCGGCCCTGCGTCGTCAGCGTCGCCAACGCAGCCGAGATGCGCAGCTTGAGACCCTTGTCGGACTGGTAAGCGGTCAGAAACGCCACCTCGTCGACCACCACCAGGACGAACGGGTCATCGACGGTGGGGGTGTGGTTGCGCTGGAGCCCGGCGAACCGATCGGCCCGCTCCTGCATGACCTGCACTGCCGCTTCCAGCAGATCGGCGCAGTCGGCAGGGTTCGCCGCGTAGCGGGTGCCGAACAGGTCACGTCCGAAAGACAGTTCCATGCGCTTGGGATCCAGCGCCCAGACCTGGACCAGGCCCGCCCGCACCGCAGGCAGCAATCCCCGGATGGTGGACCAGATGATCGAGCCCTTGCCCGCTCCGGTAGCACCGGCCACCAGGACATGCGTGCCGTGCACGTTGAGCCGCCACGGGGTGCCGTCCTCACACCGGCCGATCTCGACCGGCCCGACCGAAGCCACCTCGGGAATCGGGAGCGCGGGTAACGGGGTGGCCAGCGGGTCACGCCGGGGGAAGGCCAGCAGCAACCGGCCCGATCGGGCGACGGTGACGCGGCAGGAGGTGGCGCCGAAGCCGTGGGCGAGGTGGTCGAGGCGGTCGGTCCAGTCCTTGACCGACTGTCCGCTGATCATTTTCACCGTGACCAGATCGGCCCACGAGGTACAGGTGACGCGGATGATGCGGGGAAGGTAGTCGCGGCCCCGCAGGTTCCGGCCGAGACCGGAGACGATCATCACCGGTTGCCAGTGACGCCGATACACCCACACCAGCCGCCAGAAGGCCAGCAGCCGCCAGCCCATCCACCGGTTGAACGAGGCCCGATCGAAGAACGGCCACGGCGCGAGGATCGAGAGCGGAACGGCGACGGCGACCAGGGCGACGCGCCAGCCGTACAAGGCGACGAGCACGACGGGAGCGGCGAGGACGGCGACGGCGATCGGGTGACGCCAGATGAGCCGGAGCATTCCGGCCAGCAGTCGCCCCAGGAAGATGGTGATGGTGAGGATGGCCGGGGTCGTGACCACGGCCGGGCGGAAGACGACGGCGGTGTCGGGGGTGGTGGTGACGAGGGTTCGTGTCTCGTCACCGGGCAGTTTTTTGAACATTAGGCTGGAGTCCTCTCTTGATTCGCTGTCTGGGGAGACGAGGGGCCGCCGGAATGCCAGTTCCAGCGGCCCCGCTTGCGTGTCAGGCCGCCTTGCCCTGCTCGGACTCGTCGACGACCTGGTGGGGGTTGGTGGACTGTTCGGTGTGCAGGCGCTCGCAGTCGGCCAGGTAGCGCGCGGCTGCTTCGGCGATCTGCCGGGCGAGGATCACGTCCCGTTCGGTGACCGGTCCGCCGCCGGTGGTGGAGATGACCACCTGGGCCTCACGGGAGGACAGGGACAGGAACGGCCGCCCGTTGTCGCCACCCAGCGCTCTGACCGACAGGTACGGAGTGCGAAACGAGGTGTCGAGCCGGGTGCCGTCCTCGTCGAGCGTCACCACGGCGCGGGTGTAGGGCAGGTACTCCCTCATGCCGCCACGTCCTTACCGGCCGCCGCAGCCTTGGCCGCAGGCGCAGCCGAACGGGGAGGACGCATCGCGGTTGCGCGAATCGACCAGGCCAGACGGCCGGTGTTCTGGCCGACGTAGGCGGTGGCGGTCATGCCGTCGAACTCCACCGGCACGAACGGCACCCCCGGCAGCGCCGCCGGGACGACCGGCTGAACCGGCGACAGGATCTTGACCGCCACCGTCTTCTGTCCGGCCTTCACGGTCGGATCGGCGTCCATCACCGCGACCTGCCAGACCAGTTCTCCGGTGGTCTTGTCCTTGGCGTAGACCGTGCGCCCCTTGGACGAGGCGTCGAAGTCCTTGACCTGCTCGACCTCACCGACGACGTAGCAGCCGTGCGGGAAGACCTGGTGAAAGCTGACGGGGATGGGTCCCTGAAGGGCCATAAAGCAACAACTCCTCTTCTTGACTGGCCAGACTGCTTGACTGACCAAGTTGCCTCTACATTAAGCACGAAGCCCGCTTGGTTAGTCAAGTGCACCAAGCGGGCTTCGTGAGGAAAGTTGGATTACCGGATCGGGTAGGCGTCTTCCAGCTCGTGAAGATCACCGGGAAGCACGGTCTCCACCACCACCCACGGCTTACCGGTCGCATCGCAGGCGACCGCGTACACGGCCAGCAGCGCCGCCGAGGGCTTCACTCCCAGGAGTTTGCGTTCCTCGGCCGTGGGGTTGCGCGCGGTGATGTGCTCGATGATGTGATCCAGCGAGACGCCGGCCGCACTCTCCACATACCGCCGGATGCCCTGGCGCAGATCAGCTGACTCCGCCAGCGCCGTCCAGTCGGCGACACTGGCCGGTACCCAGGTGGCGGAGATCTCGGTAGGTTCGCCGTCGCGCTCTACCAGGAGCCTGCGCAGCACGACCGCGGATTTCTGTTCCAGGCCGAGATAGGCGGCGATGCGGTTGGGAGCCTCCACCGGTCCGGCCGTCAGCAGCTTGCTCGCGGCCTGGGTCTCTGTCCGGTCGAGAAGTTCGCGGCCCGTGCGCGCCTTCTGGTCTTTGGAGATCGCCGGGCGACCGCGCACGAAACGGCCCTTGCCCTGTTGGGTGACGATCCATCCCTGATCGCGCAGAACGCCGAGAGCCTTGACCACCGTGGGCCGTGCCATGCCGAACTCCGCCATGAGCGTGTGTTCACTGGGCAGCAGCGAGCCCGCCGGATACTCGCCGGAGTCGATGCGCCGTTCAAGCTCGGCGATCAACTGCGCGTACTTGGGAGGCGTGTACTCAAACGACATTAGAGCCTCACAATCAACATGCTTGTCTAGCCAAGCAGGCTATCAGCGCATGTCAGTGATGCGAAGCCTTCGACCGACAGGAAGTTCTCACCCCGTGACGCGACGACACGACCAACCAAGGCCAGCCGTGCCGCCGCGTCCGCCTATCGGGCCTCCCCGGAGAGCAACGCCCTCCATATATCGCTGGCCTGCCGGATCGGCCATCGATAGGTCTCGTGAACTTCCGGACTGCCGTCCAGCTGGAGCGTGCGGCGGATGAACCCCTGTCCTCCGGCCTGGCACAGCTCATACAACGTGGCCCGGCACCGGCAGGTCCAGCTGATCACCCGCAGGCGCGCCGTCCCCCTGTCAGGGCTCAGCCAGACCAGCCGCGTGTGACCACGCTGCGGGGTGGTCACATGCGGACTCAGACAGCCCGTCAGTTCGATCACTGCGGAGCGCAACTCGTCGGGCCGGGAACCGGGGCCGGTCCCCGCTCGCGAAGCTCAATGCAACGACTCGCCACCCGGCGCGCGGCCGTCACCGGATCATTCGCCGGACAGAAGGCGTAGCGCCGACGACGAGCCCGGCCTGCCTCCTGCCCGGCCCACCACCGGAACACCTGGCCATCGGTCCACACCACCAGCCCGAACCAGACCGACACCAATGCCAGCCCGTACCCGTCGTGAACATCGGAGGCGATGTTCAACGCGGCCAACTCGTCGTGCAACCGCCGCGCGGCCCGTACCGGCGTGATCGCTTTCTGCCGACTGATGGCCGGAATCTCGTTGCCGCTCATCAGGCCGCCACCTCGCCAGAGCCCAGGCAGTCGAAGCACTTGATCCGGACCGGCTTTACCGCCTGGCCGTCAATGCGGCATTCGACATCGGCACGGCCCCGGCGAATCCACCGCCAGCCACGACCACAGCAAGTCCCGCAACCCTCACCCGTCGACTCACCCTCGGAAATCATGGATCAAGGTTCGTCACCTGCGGTTACCCAACCCATCCCGAGCCGGAATCCTTACCCCGAATAGCCGATATCCCTTGACGGGATAACTCCCAGCGGCAAGCGTGGGATATCCGGAAGCCGCAGCCGCAAAGGAGGCGCCACCTATGCCAGCAGATGCGACTAAACCAGTCGTTATCCTGCCGGAACTGTGGCAGCGCCCCGAAATGCTAACGGCCCTCCAAAACCGCAATATCGGCCAGGTATTTCGGCTCATTCGCCAATACGCCGGAGTCAGCCAAACCCGCATCGGCACCGCCGTGAACCTCAGCCAAGGCAAGATCAGCGAGATCATGAAGGGAACCGTCAAGGTCACCGCCTTCGACGTCTTCGAACGCGTCGCCGACGGCCTGGACATGCCCAACCCCGCCCGCATGGCCCTGGGACTCGCCCCCCGCACCACGCCACCACGCGTGATCGACACCACCACCCATCCCGCCGCAGTCATCCCGTCTCGGGATGGAAGGCCAACAAGCTCCCTGCCTAGCGTGGAAAGCGTTGTAGCCACCGGCCCGCGCCACCTCGATGACCCCTGGGACGTCGACCTTCCAACGCTGGCCTGGATCGTGGGAAGGCTGGACTCACACGTGGACCGTCGAACAATGCTCCTGCTCGCCGCCGGAATGACCGCCGAAGCCGCGGCCACCATCAGCGACCCCTGGGAGCGACTTTCTCGCGCCCTCACCGGACCCCAAGCCCTCGATGACGACACCATCGAGCGCCTCGAAGCGCGCACCATCGGCTTTCACCGCCTGGAGTACGTGCTTCCGGCCCGCGCCATCTACCAAGGGCTCACCACCCACATCAACGAACTCAGCACCCTGCTCCAAAGCGGCCCCTCTGACCGCTACCGCCGACGCCTGGCCGCCACAGCCGGCGAAGCCGCCACCCTCGCCTCCTGGATCGCCTGGGACCTCAAGCAGCCTGGACAGTCCGCCTCGTTCGAACGCGTCTCGGCCCTGGCCGCCAAGGAGAGCGGGCACCAGATCATCCAGGCGTGCACCCACGCCTACAAGTCCTACGCCGTCGAAGGCCGCGCCGCCTACGACGCCATACGCCACGCCCAGCAGTTCCTCCCCGCCCAGGGAGACGACGCCACCCGCGCCTGGCTCCTCAGCCGCGAAGCCGAAGAACTCGCCGCCCTCGGTGACCGCCGCGCCATCGAGGTCATGCACCAGGCCCAAGAGGCATACGGCCGAGCCCGCCCGCACCGCGAACGCGCCTGGACCCGCTTCCTCGACCCCGGCCGCATGGCCGCCTTCCAGCTCTCCACCTACGTACGACTCGGCGATGAGCACCACGTCATCGAAGCCGGCCAGACCGCCCTGTCCGCCGTCGCCCAGGAGAGCGACCACAAGAAGGCCGCGATCGTCTACGCCGACATCGCCCAAGCCCAACTCCAGATCGGCGACATTGCCGAAGGAATCACCTACGCCCGCCGCGCCCTGGAATCCGCCCAGCGCAGCGAATCCACCTGGGGCATCGAACACCTCACCACCGTAGAGAAGACCCTGGCACCCCACACCGACCACGCCGTCCGCGAGCTGCTCGGCGACATCGCCGCTACCCGCCGGAACCAGGGGCCGTCTCCCGCCTGATCCACTCCAAGTAGTCAGCCGTCCCCGCCACGAGTGCGCTGGCGATGATCTGCGGCACCTCATAAGAGTGCAGCTCCTGCACACACCGCGCCAGATCCTCGAACCGCCCAGCGGTCGTCGTCATCAGCAACAACCACTCACCAGAGCGCTGAATCTGCCCAGCCCACCAGTAGGTCGACTCGATCGGCGCGACGACCTGAGCCCCCGCAGCCAGCCGACGCTCCACCACTGCCGAACAAATCCGATCAGCCTCATCACGACTGCTCGCAGTCACGCGGACCTCGATGCAATCCGAAGTTTTTTCGATCATGCCAACACACTGCCGAATTGTTCTCATAGGTATCAAGAGGCGGCGGCGCTGCGCGCCGTCGCCCGGCCCTGCGCCTGCGGCGCACGCCGGGCATGCGGCCTTGGGGCCGGTCCCGACGCGCGAGCAGGACTCCGGGCCGTCGCCGCACGCGTGCCGCGCCGTCCCTATCCCCCCACTGGCGTTTGGTCGCGCCGCCTCGATGCAGCCCGACGATCGCCTCATCTTGGCTGAGGTCTGCTGTGGTCGGGGGCGATCGAAGATCCAGGGTTCGTCCCTCACCCTGGCTCACCGGGGAAGGAGACTGAGCGCCGTTAAGCAGGTCGGAGCTCTAGACAGGCTTGATATTCATGATCATCGGCGATTAAGCTATCGTGAGCTCTGCCATTAGCAGACCAGGTCAGAGAGCGGAGAGCGTGGTGAGCAGTCCTGCTGACGTCGGTGACCAGGTGGACTTGTTCGCCGTAGATCGGGCCGTCCCAGCTCGTGCGCGCAAGCTCACGCCGAAGCGTCCACAGAGCGATACTGCAGGGCTGGCTGATGTCTTCCCGTATTATGCAGGATTTTCTTTTGACTGGGCACAAACTCAGCTTCAGGCCAACAAGACAGACGCTCCGGTTGTTTTGGATCCATGGAACGGCAGCGGCACTACTACTCTTGCTGCTCGCTCAAATGGCATTCGATCCATCGGCTTAGATCTAAACCCCATAGCTAACGTCGTTGCACAGCTTCGGGTCCAAGTTGGCAATGGCGCCGAAAGATGCGAACCTCCAAAATACAGGAAATCTACCCCGTTTACGGACGATGATCCACTCCTGCATTGGTTTAGTCTCGCGACTACCAAAAGGCTAAGAGACTGGACTCGATCCCTACGCGCATTGCCTAGAAGTCGAGCAGCAATCGGCTATGTTTCCCTCTTCAGGGTCGTTCGCCGCCTTACTGATAGTTTCGAAGGTAGCAATCCTACTTGGGTACGGCGGGCATCCGGTGACGATGCCCTAGTGGACTTAGACAGGAAAGAGCTTGACAAACTAATCGTAGAGGATCAGTTCTTTATCTCCACAAGACTGACTAGCGAAGTCTATGCAGATGTTCCTACTTCTATTATTACTGGGTCATCGACTTGTCTTCCGCTTGCCGATCAGACTGTAGATTTGATTCTCACCTCTCCACCTTATCTGACGCGCATCGACTACGCGGTAGCGTACTCACGAGAGCTCGCTGTTCTTGGAATTAATGTGTCTCGCGATCGCACACTTCGCTCTTCCCTAATGGGAACCACACTTATTCGACCTCAGAGAGACCTTTCGGACAGCCCGTATGGATCGATTGCGAGTCAGCTTCTACAAGATGTTTCCTCGCATCAAAGCAAAGCTTCTTCGGGCTATTATCTGAAGCAAACACGTCAGTATCTAGATGATCTAGTCGCAAGTCTCGACGAAATCACGCGTGTAGCAAAGAGTAATGCCGTGATGAAGCTCGTAGTTCAAGATTCTTACTATAAAGATATCCCGATCCGTTTAGCGGAAATTTGCGTTGAAGAGGCTGAACTTCGAGGCTGGCACTTCTCTAAATGGGATCAAACTGAGGTTAGTCGAACTCTCACCCAAGTTAACACAGCAGCGAGAGCTTATGAAAAAGGCAAGGTGCACGAGACGGTCATGAAGCTCGTTAAGGGCTGATATCGCTTCTCGGATTCCCTTTCATTGCAGCCTTCTTGGTTTGTGTAACTTTTGTACCTTTTCGCATCCTGTGTGAACTAGGAAACCCATTGCGAAGAAAGTCCCCAATTGGGGACTTTGACCATTTCGCCGAGGGTAAATGTGAGCCAGCTCTTGTAAGGGGGCGATTCAAGCAATTAGAGTCTTCCTGAGTGCCCACTTGGCCCCGTACCCAAAGACCTCGCGGAGCCAGAGAGTGGGGTGTTCGCTAGGAGCGTCTCGCTCATTGTCTAACAATTAATGTTCAACATCTGCAGGGACACTTAATTTGAACGTGACACCGCAAGAACAACGCAATGAGCTAGACATTCAGCGCCGGCAAGTCGATTTCGATACGTATGATGTAACTGTCGATGAACTGTTGCGACGGGTCGAAAGAGGTCGAGTAGATGTCGCCCCTGCGTATCAGCGAAAATTTCGCTGGGACGGCGAACGTCAATCAAAGCTCGTAGAGTCAATTTTTCTGGGAATCCCAATCCCCCCATTATTCATGGCGACAAACCAGATTATTGGTACTTCCAGTAATTGGGAAGTCGTCGATGGCCTGCAGCGTGTCACGACTTTGGTAAATTTCGCAGGAAATGACAATGCGCGCACCAGAATCGGACTAAAGGGTTCACCGCTTAAGCTTGAAAAGCTTGAAAAGCTAAATTCCTTTCACCAATTTTCATTCTCTGACCTGCCGGGCGACCTACGAGGGCTATTCGAGGATCGCCCACTTAAGGTAATCGTCTTGAATGACAAGAGTGAAATTAGGGTTCGCTTTGATCTTTTTGAAAGAATAAATACAGGCGGAATTAAGCTAACCCACCAAGAGGTTCGCGAGTGCGTCTTCCGGGGCGACTTTATCGACTTAATCGATACGCTTTCGGAGCGGCCTTCATTCGAGGCCGTAGTGCGTCTGCCGGTGTCAAGTAAAAATGACGGCACTCCTCAAGAATATGTTTTGAGGTTCTTTGCTTATCTAGAGCGGTATATGCAGTTCGAGCACGCAGTGAAGGAGTTTCTGGACGAGTTCACCATCACTGCGCGTGACTCTCCGCAAGTCGAAAAACGTACGAAGATTTTCGAGAAAACCTTCGATTATCTAGAGCGGTGTTTTCCCGAAGGTATCAAAAGCCGCAAAGGAACAACCCCTGTTAACCTCTATGAAGGTGTAGCCGTTGGAGCGGCCCTTGCCTTCAAAGAAAATCCAAGGTTATCTCTCCCGAGGGACTTGACCTGGGTTCTAGGAGATGAACTGAAGCAATATATATCAGGCGCGACCAATACTCGTTCTCGTGTAAGAGGCAGAATAGAATATTGCAGGGATAAGTTCCTTGGCCGCTAAGATCGACTGTGATCCCCTAGAGAAGGCGTTACGTGAGCGCGTAGAAGTCGCACGTCGACTTGTTGATGCTACAAAGTTGAAGCCAGTGCCTGCCGGAGATGTCTCCAGAGAAGCTCGTGGTTTAGCTATTGTGCTCCTATTTGCCGCCTACGAGAATTTGCTCACAGCTCTATGTAGGACTCTCCTTGAATCCGCAGCTAAGTCGCGGGCGCGAGGAAGAAGGCTAAAGCCTGGCCTGCAATTATTCCTTGCCCATAATGAGCTTTCTGGGTTAGCGGATGGTGGCAAGAGTCGGATTTGGAGAAGCGCTGGTCTAGAGTTAATCAAGGCGCTTAATGATAGGCCTGCAGCCAGCTTAAATATGAACCTCTTTCCAAATGATGGTAGTTTCATGAAATCTTCGCAAGTGAAACTGTTTTGCGAAGTGTTCGACCTCGGTGACCCCGGACCAATCTTGAGGGAAGTTTGGCCAAGAATTAATACTATTGTTGACCAGCGAAACGCCATCGCTCACGGACGAACAACGCCCGACGAAATTGGCCGGAGCTATAGTTATGATGAGCTCATTAAGCTCACCCGATTATGGGAAGAGCGATGGGTTGACTTTCTTAAATGGGTAGAGGCGTCGTGTCAAGGTCCTTTGGTTTTCCTTAAATCAAGGTGAGTGTACAGATGAGACCCGCAGGAGATGATCGCGCCTGAGGGGCATGGACTTCCAGGATTCCCCGCTTTTGAAAGCTGCCCGACTCTGTCCCGTCGACGTCCGGACCGAGGAAGCCGGCATCAGTGTGGCCGAGGTGCTGGAGTACCTAGAACATGACGAATGGGAGACGGCCCTCCTCCTTCTCGAAGAGTTCGGCGACGCGCATCCTCAGCTCTGAGTTCTGGAGCCTGTTGGCAGAGGCGGCCCGCTTGATGTGGTTTCAAGGGGACGCCGAGTGGTACGGATGGCGATGTAGTGAGGCCCGCAACGGTGCCGTTTGTGCCGAGCTCTGCCTCACGAGCATTGAAGACGGAAGCCGCATGAGCCCTCTACCTCTTCGCGGAGTGCTCCGGCCCATGTGGGACGTCGGCCTTCGCACACCCAAGGACGAACCCCTGCTCGGCATCGCCCGACTCTGGGTCGAAGGTCGTGGTCCGTTGGAGCCGGGCGGGTGCGGGTCGGTGAGACTGCTTCCCTTGACCTTCGAGCACTGGCGGCACCTCAAGCCAGGCGATGTAATCACCATGCACGAGATCCGAGCCCCCATCGGGACCGCGCGCGTCACCGTGATCAGCCTGCCCATGACAGCCGGTTCCCAGTTGCAGTTCTAGTTGCAATCCAGCCCCGTTCAACCCCGTTCCAGAGGGACCGGCTACGCCCGTTGGTCCAGGTGGAACTGATCGGGACGGGCAAGATCAGAGCTGCTAATGCGGTTTGGGTTTACCGCCCATCCGGGGTTCAAATCCCCGAGCCTCCGCACTTCAGAGGCCCTCTCCCGAGACACGGGGAGAGGGCCTTTTTGATCTCCAAAGGTGCTGTGGTCGCAGTCCTGGTCGCAACGTTCAGGACTTTCCCCGGAGCACGGAGGCCGGCCCCGTTCCCCGGCATCGCGCATCAACGGTGTGGACACATGCGCGTACCTCTCGGTCGTGGTCACCCTCGGGTGATCCAGAACCTCCTGAACGGCCCGGATGTTCACACCATGCTCGATGAGGAGCGTCGCGACCGTGTGCCAAGCGGTACCCCGGCCTCCGTGGAGGGTGCCCTCGATGAGGGGGCGCACCGCAAAACCTCATGCGTGAGCCCATTCGCCCTGCAGATCTTCGGTGCACCCGGTGCCGCAGATTACGACCACAGGGCGGTGTGATCACAACTCCAACCCGTGGCCCCTCGCGAGATCCTTCGCAGCATACGGTCGGAGCATGCGCAACTGGATGTGCATAGTACTCGTGGGAACGCTCCTGGCCTGTCTCACTGGCTGCACAGTCGCTGCCAACGGCAATGTCGGTATCAGTGTGGACGAGTCAGGTCACCTCATCGCCGTACTGGCCTGGTGTGGGCCTGCACCGGACGGAGTGAAGCTCTACCACGAGCGTGTCACTCCCCGAAGGAGCCCGACAGGCAACCCCGACGATGCGTACATCGACGACGCGGTATACCAAGCACCCACCTTGAACGGACAGAGCGCCTCGTTTCGACTCGACACCCCCGCCGGTGGCTGGGTGATCACGCCCAAACCTCCCTCTCTGGAGCCGGCGATCACCTACAAGGCGTACGGCTTCACCAACGACAACACCAGTTCGCTACGACACGTGACGTTCGAGCTCGACGATGCCGCCAAGATCGGCCCGGGCCAGGTGCTGATACAGGAATGGGATGAGAAGGAGGAACAAGAGATCGACGTCGTGATCTCTCTGGACACTTTCGAGCGAATGGGTCAGGATCCTCGAAACTGTCCTTGAGGTCATGCTCTCGCGCGATATGCATGAAATGATCATGATAGTGGGAACGGCCGAAAGACGCCCGATGAACTCCTGTTTCTCGTTCGTCCAACGGAAAAGGCGCGGTGAGTATGTCATCCGACCTCACGCACGAACTCTGCCTCGAAATCGGGCGAACCGTGCGGGATGGCGCCCCGGACGGATGGCAGGAGGTCGACGTCCTTCGCTGCCAGCTCGGCACCTTCGGCATAACCGCGATCACCTATCGGATGGCGGACGATTCCCGGCAAATTCGAGATGGCGAGGACCTCGGTGACCTTTTCCATCGGCTGAAAGTGGCCGAGTACAAGCCGGGTGAGGGGACGTGGTTCGTCTGCCGGCTCGGCTACAGCCTGCGCGGGAAGTCGTACGACGCCATGATGCGGACCTTCAGCATGGAGTCGCCTTTCTCCCGGGACTACACCGACATGATGCCGCCCGCCTTCGGGATGGAGCTGCCTTTTGCCCAAGCCGTCGAGGTGCCCGCCTGGGCCTATGCGGAGGAGCTGGCCATGTTCCCGCGCAGGCCGGACCTCACCCCGTCGTGGATGCGCGCCGCCTGGCCCGACGGTGTGCCCCTGCCTGAGGGCGACTCCACTCTCACCTCACCGGCAGACAGCGAACCCGGCTCGGCCTGGCCTTCGCTGGGAACCATGGTCGCGCGAACCGTCGGCCGCGACGAGGACGAGGAGACGATCGTTTTCGGGATGGCCGAACACGAGGACGGCACCGGGAACGCCTTGATCTTCATGATGTCCG
Source organism: Streptosporangium sp. NPDC000563 (assembly GCF_040299985.1). Taxonomy (NCBI): domain Bacteria; kingdom Bacillati; phylum Actinomycetota; class Actinomycetes; order Streptosporangiales; family Streptosporangiaceae; genus Streptosporangium; species Streptosporangium sp. NPDC000563. The sequence goes on from NZ_JBEPDA010000001.1 coordinate 708,662, forward strand.
CCGAGGAACCTGACGAGCAGGAGACAGGGCTCGGCATGGACACGTACTGCATCGTCCGCGAGGACCAGACAGGCACCACCTACGGCGGCGTGACTCACTGTGGGATCGACTCCGGTCGCCTGACCTTCCACTTCACCGCGGAGGCCGCGAAGGAACTGAACGTGGAGCCCGTCGTCCGGATCGATCTCCAGATCGACGAGGGCGGCGTCGAACTGCTCAGAAGCAGCCTGCGAGAGATCCTGCTGTCCGGCCGTCACGACCAGCACCCCCAGGGCATGCATCTCTGACCGCCGGGCCGTCGGCGGGCTGTCAACCAGGGTGACGAGGGGTCAACCACGGTCACTCACGACCGGCCCGAAGCTCAAGCCGGCAGCCCTACCAGCCGTACTCGACGTACTTGCCAAGCTGACAGCATGCTCACGGCTTCACCCTGTTGCGCGACTATTGGGTGATGAGAGCACAAGTGGGCGCCTTCCGATGGCCGGACCTCGAACTCGGGCGGAGCATCGATGACCCTGCCCATGCCTGCGAGCTGCTGGAGATGTACGTCGGCCCGTGGGGAGAGCCGGGCGAGGAACGGTTCCAGCTCACCGTCTGCACCCCATCGGCCCTCGCCGATCAGCTGCAACGTCATCCTTTTCTCATCGGCCGCCACTGGCTCTTCGTGCCCGAGTTGCATCCCGCCGAGGTGACCAAGTGGCTGAGCGATCGGATAGCGGTGCTGGAGGCTCCGACGTGGAGCGACCTCGCGGAGAAGGTCGGCCGGATCGGAGAGTGGGAGTTCGAGGAGTGTGACGATCGCATTTCGAGAAGCCATCTTGAAACCGCCCTTCGGAACCATCGAAAGGAACCTGTGCCGGAATTCTCAGAGAAGTCCGTGCAAGCGGTCGCTCGGGCAGATGCCCTCCACCAGTTGGGCACCATCGCCCAGTGGCGTCCTTGCTCTCGCCATGTCGCGCACAGGCGAATGCCTCGCGGCTGCGATGACTGCATATTCGATGAGGTGAAGACGTGTCCCACTTGTCGTATATGGCCGTGCCCCACGCACTTGGCCTTGTACGACGAGACGGAAGAAGGCTGTGGTCACCGAATTCCCGTCGATCCGGTCACAGATGGGACAAGCCATCATTCCGAGCTGTCGATCGTCGTCGGCGACCGCAGAGCAACCACGGATGTTTACGCGTGGTGGAGCCAGTCAGGATGGGAACGAGCAGCGTTCTGTTTCACCTTCATCGCCGACCTCGCGCCTGAAGAGGTGCTAAGCCGACTGGGACTCACCGAGGACCCCGAACAGGAAGGTTTCGCCACCATCGAAGTCGGCCGTGCGGTCGGTGGATCAATCATGGTGGAGGACGGCAATGCCGGGATCTTGCGCGACGTGGTGCGCGCCCTCTCACAAGGTACGTCGATCGTCAGCGTGGAGTGCAATGTCAACCACCACTCCCACTTCGTCCATGCCGTGGACGGTCACATCGTCGAGCGCCTGGTTCCGATGTTCGCCCACTGGGGTGACAGTACCGACCCTGAACGACTGAAGCAGGACCTCGAAGAACTGGGCATGCTCTGGGATTTCGACCCGGACCCCGAAGTCTTCCCGCCTTACATCGAGGGTGCTTTGGCGCTCGCTGAACGACGTACCGGCGTCCGACTGGAACCTCGCCACCTCCAGCCCGGCGCCTTGTCTCACCGAGCCTCCATCGCCCGCTACTACGAAAGTCCTGAAGGCTCATTTCCAGAGCTGGCTTGACGTCGGTGTTCGTCCTGTGGGGAAGCCCGTCTCGATGACGGGATTGGTCGGTAACCCCGCCTCATACGACGGCGGAGCGGCGGACGCGGAGTGACCTGGGAGTGTGGTGTCACCCAGGTCCGACCACATCGCGCATCGTGGGGGAGGTGCGCCGTGTTGGCGCTACCAAATCGCGGTGTGACCTCCCTTCGGCAACCCGGCGTCGCGGGTGGTGATGACGGAGAGTCAATACAGCGGGCCCGGATGTTGTCAAGGGACGGGGGTTCTCGGGGGGCGTCTGCGCCAGGCATCGCCGAGAAGGGCGTCGCTGCCTGCGGAGCTCGGTCCTCGATTCCGGAAGTTGCGGTCCTGATGTGAAAATTTCAGGACGAGACTGCCGATAGATTTCTCCTATATGCCCTGAAGAGATGCCGTGCCCTGGCTGTATCGGACCCGTGGTGAGGGGCATCGGTGCTGGAAGAGCGTGACCGAAAATTTCGCTCAAGTATTGACATGTTTCGGATAGATTTCCAAACTGAGTCTCCAAGCGGCCGGCCCTGCCTGATGTGGTGATCGAGTAAGGGTCGTCGGCCATGACGCCATCGTGGTGTGCGTCCCCGTCCGGGGTGCGGCGTCGTTCGCGGGGGTTCCCGCGTATCCCTCTTTCCGTGATTTCAGTATGGAGTCAGGCATGGGCATGAAGGTTTCACCCCCATCCGCGCGCCGAAGTTTCGGTGCCCTCACCAAGATCATCAGTGCCGGCGTCGTGGGTGTCGTCGGTGCGGCGCTGATGGTGTCGGCTCCCGCGGAGGCGGCGGAGAGCACGCTGGCCGCCGCCGCCAAGCAGAGCGGGCGATACTTCGGCACCGCGATCGCCGCGGGCAAGCTCGGTGATTCGCAGTACACCACGATCGCGAACCGTGAGTTCGACATGATCACGGCCGAGAACGAGATGAAGATCAACGCCACGGAGCCGAACCAGAACCAGTTCAACTTCACCAACGGCGACCGCATCTACAACTGGGCCGTGCAGAACGGCAAGCGGGTACGCGGGCACACGCTGGCCTGGCACTCCCAGCAGCCGGGCTGGATGGAGGCCATGTCGGGCAACAACCTTCGTCAGGCGATGATCAATCACATCAACGGTGTGATGAACCACTACAAGGGCAAGATCTACGCCTGGGACGTGGTGAACGAGGCCTTCGCCGACGGCAACTCCGGCGGACGGCGGGATTCCAACCTGCAGCGCACCGGCAACGACTGGATCGAGGTCGCCTTCCGCACCGCGCGGGCCGCCGACCCGGCCGCCAAGCTCTGCTACAACGACTACAACATCGACAACTGGAGCTGGGCCAAGACCCAGGCCGTCTACAACATGGTCCGTGACTTCAAGGCGCGCGGGGTGCCGATCGACTGTGTGGGCCTGCAGTCGCACTTCAACAGCCAAAGCGCCTACAACAGCAACTACCGCACCACCATCTCCAGCTTCGCGGCGCTGGGTGTGGACGTGCAGATCACCGAGCTGGACATCCAGGGCGGCTCTGCCCAGACCTACGCCGCGGTGGTCAACGACTGCCTGGCGGTGGCGCGCTGCACCGGCATCACCGTGTGGGGGGTGCGCGACAGCGACTCCTGGCTGGGCGCCAACACCAGCCCGCTGCTCTTCGACGGCAACGGCAACAAGAAGGCCGCCTACACCTCGGTGCTGAACGCGCTCAACGCCGCCAGCCCCAACCCGAACCCCACCCCGACGGTGACCCCGACCACGACCCCGCCGCCCTCGGGTAGCGGGGGACAGATCCGGAGCGTGGCCGCCGGCCGATGTGTGGACGTACCGAACGCCTCGACCACCGACGGTACCCAGGTCCAGTTGTGGGACTGCCACACCAACTCCAACCAGCAATGGACCTACACCTCCGACCAGGAGCTCCGCGTTTACGGCAACAAGTGCCTGGACGCCGCGGGCACCGGTAACGGATCCAAGGTGCAGATCTACTCCTGCTGGGGCGGCAGCAACCAGAAGTGGCGCATCAACTCGGACAACACCATCGTGAACGTCCAGTCGGGTCAGTGCCTCGACGCCGCCAACGCCGGCACCGGCAACGGGACCCTGATTCAGACCTACTCCTGCTGGGGCGGCAACAACCAGAAGTGGACCCGAAGCGGGTCGTAAGACGGCACCTGCCGGTGCCGATCGGAGCCGGGGCGGCAACGCCTGAGAACGGCGGCCGGCGGCCTCTCCTCGGCACGGCATATCCGCAGGAAGCCGGCTGAAGGAAGAAGGACGAACCTCCCCTGGTCCGGGGTGATCCCCGGACCAGGGGAGGCTGACCCGTTCATGGTCCGCCACCGGATCACATGGTGGAGGTGAGCCCTTCCCCGATCTTCTTCAGCTCGGCGTCGACGGCCTCGGCGTCGGAGAACTCCTTGGCGTACCCCGGGCTGAACATGATCTCGGCCCTCTGCCTGTCGCCCGTTCCGAGGAAGAGGGTCGGGGTGCCCTTCATGCCGTCCTCGCCGACGTGCTGCACGACCAGGTAGCCGCTCCGGCCGCCGACGATCACCTCCTCACCGTCCTCCTCGGCGCGATACGCCTGGATCCGGTCGTCGAGCTCCTGGACGGCCTCCTCCTCGTACACGAAGATCTGGACCTGATAGAAGCCCTCGGGGTCGCCCGTGGAGTTGTACGAGGTCGAGTAACTGTCGCCGAGGTCCACCGACCACCGGGACCATCGCAGTCCCTTCGGCAGGTATCCCACCTTGACGTGCCCGAACTCCTTCCCGTCGCCCAGATCCCCGAGGTCCGGCGGGGTGGTCGGCACGGGCGGGGTGTCGTCGATGGGGGGTGGTTCCGGTACCGCGGAGAACGTGCTCCGATCATCGATCATGGGCCCTTGGGCGGCGGTCAGGTAGGTGAAGGACGGGACGACGACGGCCATGGACGCGGCCACGGACGCGACGACCGCCGCGGTCCTCGCCTTCCTCCTCCTGTCCCGGTGGGAGCGCATCACCCGCGCCAGCAGGTCGGGGGCGGCGTGCAGCCTCGCCGTCTCGTCCGCCATGAGTCTGCGGATCTCGTCCTCAAGCATGGGCATCCTTGATCGCTCCTTCCAGTGTTTCCCAGCCGAGCGCCGAACGGAGCTTGGCCATCGCCTTCGACGCCTGGCTCTTGACCGTGCCGACCGAGCATCCGAGCACCTCGGCGGTCTGCGTCTCGCTGAGGTCCTCCCAGTACCGCAGGACGACCACCGCCCGCTGCCGGGGTGGCAGGGCGCGCAGCGCGTCCATGAGCACATGGCGCAGGTCGGGGTCGCCCGTAGGGGCCGACGTCTCCGGCGGGCTGTGCATGGGGACGATGCTGAGGATCGCCCGGCGGCGGGCGCGGCTGATGGCGGCGTTGACGATGACGCGCCGTACGTAGGGTTCGGGGTTGTCGTGGCGGACCACCCGGTTCCAGTTTCTGTAGGTGCGTTCGAGCGCCGTCTGCAACAGGTCCTCGGCCTCCGTCTGGTCGCCACAGGCGAGATAGGCGACCCGCAGCAGGCTCGTGGCACGTGTGGCCACGAAAGCGCCGAAGTCATGTTCCACGCCGCTCTCCGGCTGTCCGTCCGATTTCACACCTCCTAATACGCCTCGCCCCTCGCGACCGTTGCCCGCCCGCGAAAGACGTTTCGCGGGCAACCCTTCGAGCGGGCCAGGCGTATGAATGGGCGTGACCTCGAATCCATGGAGCAACCTGATGACGTTCGCGACCGCGCGGGGCCGGCGGCTGATCAACCTCGGTGTCGCCCTCACCATGGGGGCCACCGTCCTGGGAGCGCCGTCGGCCGTCGCGGCCGCTCCACCGGAGGGGGCCTACTGGCACACCAGGGGACTGTCGACGTCCACCCACCCCTGGCGGTTCGGCACCAAGGCGGACCCGTACTCGCTGGCCCAAGGGGAGATCTCGGAATCGTGGGGCGCCCCCGACGGCAGGGAGTGGTTCGGATATCGGGAGCTGGGGACACTGCCGAAGAGCACGGCGGACAAGAAGGCGTGGCAGCGCGACGGCTCCCCTTCCAGGTGGAGCGAATCGATCGACGGCAAGACGGTGAAGCTGTCCGCCGAGCCCGCCAAAGGCAGCATGTTCCCGGTGAGGAAGGAACGGAACCAGTTCTCATTCGCGGGGCAGTGGCTGACGTACGACGAGGTTCAGCGGCTGCCCGCCGACGTGAACCGTCTGAAGGACTGGATCACGAGGGCGGGCGTGGTCGGCAGGGAGACCGACACGGTCGGCTGGCTCAGGGTAACCCTGGTCGAGCTCCTGCATGCTCTTCCCGCTCCGAAGGAGGTCCGCGCGGCGGCCTACCAGGCCCTGCTGACGCTGCCAGGCATGCGCGCCGACGGCAACGCGAAGGACGATCTGGGCAGACCCGGCGCCGCCGTTGTGATCGTCGGTTCGTACGGAACGGGGAAGAAGGCGTACTCGTACACGGAGAGGTTGATCGTCGACACCGGCAGGATGGTGTTGCTGTCACAGGACCGGACAGGAACGGGCGACGGCAATGTGGACGCGGGGCTCTCCTACAGGAAGACGATGATCGAGGTCGGCTGGACCGACTCCCCCCCTGCCGTTCCGGCCCTGCCCTGACGCGCCGCGACCGGTGTTGAGCTTTCCCGGGACGGGATACCTCACCTGGGGCGATCGCGTGCCGGCCGGAAGGGAAGGTCCGCGCCCGCACCATGGCCGACATGGGGTCGATGAGGCCCTTACCCGGCGTCGGTGTGATGGGAGCGGGCCTCGTTGATGTCGGCCTCGTGGCGCACCGCCCAGTCGGCGAGGGCCGAGAGGGGCTCCAGCAGGGTCCGGCCGAGCGGGGTGAGGCTGTACTCGACGCTGGGAGGAACGGTGGGATACACCTCGCGCCGTACCAGACCATCGGTTTCCAGGGTGCGCAGCGTGCGGGTCAGCATGCGCTGGCTGATGCCTTCGATCGCGCGGTGCAGCTCGTTGTACCGGTGAGGGTGACCGCCGAGCAGGACCAGCAGCAGCATGCTCCACCTATCGCCCAGGCGTCGGAACACGTCCCCGACCGGGCATGCTTCGAGCTCGTCGATCGGCACCGGACGAGGCAACGTGTGAGCCAGCACCGAGGGAACACCCGTGTGCGTACCGGACATGAAACTGCCTTCTTCCGTCTCCGACGTGGCAGCCCGACGATTGGACCGGCCGATCACCAGCCTATGGAGGACACGATGCCGGGCCAACGGGGAAAAACCGTGATCATCAGTGGGGGGACCGATGGCATGGGGCGCGCGACCGCTCTGGAACGGCTCGCGAGGGGCGACCGTGTCACCGTGATCGGCAGCAGCGAGGCCAAGGGGCGCGCGCTGCTCGACCACGCCGCGAATCCGAACCTGCGGTTCCTGCGCGCGGACCTGTCCTCGATCGCCGAGGTCGAACGGGTCGTCGCCGACATCGCCGAGCGCCACGACGCCGTCGACGCGCTCGCCCTGTTCGCCAACCGGATAAGCCCGAAGCGCAGGGAGACCGTGGACGGGCTGGAGTTCACGTTCGCCCTGTACTACCTGAGCCGCTATCTGCTCGGTTCTCGCCTGCGGCCGTTGCTGGACGCCGCACCCGCCCCGGTCGTCGTCAACGTCGCCGGGGTCGGCAACACCGCGGGCCGGATCTTCTGGGAGGACCCCCAGCTGACCCGCGGGTACGGCCAGGTGCGTGCACAGCTCCAGGCCGGGAGGGCGAACGACCTGCTCGGTGTCGCTTTCGCCAATCAGTCCGGGAGCTCCGGGGACGGCGGGGACGGCGGGGACGGCGGGGACGGCGGGGACACAGTCCGCTACGTTCTCTATCATCCCGGCTTCACCCGCAGTGGGGTCGACGGCCATCCGAATCCGCTGGTCCGCGGGACGATCAAGCTGCTCGCGACCTTTTTCGCGCGCCCGGTGGCCGACGCGGTCCGGCCGATCGTCGAGTGGATCGACAACCCGCCGACCGAACCGCTCTCCGCGATCGACCGGGGCAAGGCGGTCGACAGGTCACTGAAGACGCTCGACCCTGACGACGCCGCGCGCCTGGTCGCCTACACCGAGGACCGCCTTCGCCGTCTCCGCGATCTCGGAAGGCCGGAAGCGCCTCAGACCGGACGGTAGACGTCCTCGTCCATAAGATCGGACCTGTCAGCTCGGTTCCTCCTCGCTGTCAACACTGTTGAGAAGCAGTTCCATGATCTCCAAGGACTTCTCCAACTCCTCCTGATGGATGGCCGGGCGTACCTCGGCGAGGCGGCGGCGGATGGTGACGGCTTCTGTCGCCACCTCCAATGCCTCCTCGCGTCGTCCGAGATCGCCCAGCTGGATCGCCTGGGTGATCAGGCTGTCGGCGAGGTCTGGCAGGAGGACCCCGGGTCGGGTTTCTGCCAGACGGCGGCGGATGGTGACGGCCTCGGTGACCACCTCCAATGCCTCCTCGTGTCGTCCGAGATCGCCCAGCTGGATCGCCTGGCTGGACAGACTGTTGGCAAGGTGTGACAGGAAGGCGTCGGGACGGGCTTTGGCGAGGCGGCGGCGGATGGTGACGGCCTCGGTCGCCGCTTGCAGTGCCTCCTCATGTCGTCCGAGATCGCCCAGCATGCTCGCTTGGTTGTTCAGGCTCATCGCGAGATGTGGCAGAAAGGCCTCAGGCCGGGTTTCTGTGAGGCGGCGGCGGATGGTGACGGCTTCGGTGATCGCTTCCAGTGCCTCCTCGCGCCGTCCAAGCGCGCTCAGCCGCGCTGCCTGGTTGTTCAGGCTCATCGCGAGGTTGGGCAGGAAGGCGTCGGGGCGACCTTCGGCGAGGCGGCGGCGGATGGTGACGGCTTCGGTGATCGCTTCCAGTGCCTCCTCGCGCCGTCCAAGCGCGCCCAGCCGGATCGCCTGGTTGTTCAGGCTCATCGCGAGGTTGGGCAGGAAGGCGTCAGGGCGACCTTCGGCGAGGCGGCGGTCGATCTCCACGGCTTCGGTGATCGCCTCCAGTGCCTCCTCGTGCCGTCCGAGATCGCCCAGCCGGATCGCCTGGTTGTTCAGATTCATCGCGAGGTGGGGCAGGACGGCGTCCGGTTGGGTCTGGGTGAGGCGGCGGCGGATGGTGACGGCTTCGGTGATCGCCTCCAGCGCCTCCTCATGTCGTCCGAGATCGCCCAGAAGGGTCGCCTGGTTGTTCCGGCTCATCGCGAGGTGGGACAGGAAGGCCTCGGGGCGACCTTCGGCGAGGCGGCGGCGGATGGTGACGGCTTCGGTGACCGCCTCCAGTGCCTCCTCGCGCCGTCCGAGCTCGCCCAATTGTGCTGCCTGGTTGTTCAGGCTCATCGCGAGGTCGGGTAGAAAAACGTCCGGCTGGGTTTCTGTGAGGCGGCGGCGGATGGTGACGGCTTCGGTGACCGCCTCCAGTGCCTCTTCACGCCGTCCGAGATCGCCCAGCCGGATCGCTCGGATGGTCAGACTCGTAGCAAGATCGGAAGGGGCGGAGCGCCGACGATGGTGGGCTACCAGGAGGGCCGAGAGGTCAGCGGCCCATTCGGCCAGCGCGTAGCTGGCGTGCGGGAGCAGGTCGGCCCACCGATTCAAGGTCTCGAAGTCAAGATCGGGATTACGGAGCAGCTGTTGGAAAGCCGCCAGCAGCGGGCCGGGTGTTTCGACCTGGGTACTCACCTGAATCGCCGGTTCGGCCAAGATCTCCGGATGGCGCACGCACATCCCCGTCAACGCCGCATCCAGGCGGTGATCGAAAACAGGGTGGGCCGCGGCGCGTGCGTACATCGTCAGTAGCCGGGCCGCCTGGCCGGGAGAGGCGCCTTCGACGAGATGGTCGGCCAGTCCGGGGGCGGCGTGCAGACGGCGGCCGAGGAAGCGCTCGGCCAGCCGGTCGGGCTGTAGCGTTCCCCAGGGAGCACCCTCGACGGCGGGCGGGTAGAGATCACTCAGCCAGGAGCACATCCGGTCGCGGCGTTCGCGTGGCTGATCGGCCAACGCGGGAATCCGCGCCAGCAGCACATCACCGTCGGCACGGTCGGCGGCGCCCATGCCGATCATCGCGGCCAACGCGTCCAGCAAGACGTCGGCCAGCGGCTCCTCAGGACGAGCCGGGTGCAGGCCATGGCTGATCGCAGTCGCACTCCAGTACCGATATTCGTGACGCAGCAGTCGATCCTCCAACCTTTGGACGGCCTCACGCCGCACTTCCGGCGCGGTCGCATGTGCGTCGGTGGGGACGACCGAGGCGTGGTCGGTGTCCAGCAGGTCGGCCAACGCGCTCATGTGCACGGTCAACGCGTTGTCCAACCCGGCCCGCTCCAGGACCGGGGATGGCATCCTCGCGGCCCGATCGCGCCATAATCGCCCTGAGGGGACCTCGGCGGTGTCCAGCGCGTGGGCGAAGGCGTCAACCGCTCCCCGGTAGGCGGTCGCGCGACCGCCGGGATCGGGTTCCAAAGGCGGCAATTCTGTGACGAAAGCGCCGTCCAGCAGCGCCTCGGCCGTCGATGAGATCGCCTGAGCGTTCTCCCACCAGGATCCAGCGGTGCGGGCCAGCAGTAACACTTTGATCGGTGCGGCGCCGCTGTGGCGGGCACAGGCTGCCAGCACAGCCTTGAGTTGGCCGGTACGCGACTCGGCGTAATCGACGACGATCAGCAACGGCGCGGCCGCGTCTTTGAACGTGGCCAGGTCCGCTTCCGGCACGTGGGCATCCAGCCACAACACCGCCCACCCCGACGCGGCCAGTTGCCCGGCCAACTGCTGGGCCAGCCGGGTCTTGCCCTGGCCACCGACGGCATGGATCAGCCGCGCACCAAACCCCGGCGACCCCGCCCAGGCTCGTAGCTCGGCCAGAATCCGCTCGCGGCCGCGAAACGGTACGACCTGCCGACGGGCGCGCAGTAATCCCGCCGGGGACCCCAGCGCGGAGACGGCGGGTTCGCCGGATTCGGCCAGATGCTGATACTCGATCGGTTCCAGTACCGCGACCGTCTGCCCGGAGTGCTCAGCCAGTACCGCGCGAAAGACCGGATCATGGTGCAGGACGTAGGCCGGGACCGCCTCCAGATGGGCGTGTGTTCGTCCGGCGGGGTCGATCGCGATCACCCCGGCCAGCAGGTCCCCGCAGAATAGTGCGGCTCCCGACAGCCCGCCCCACGGCGAAACCCCATCCGCCCGCGGATCCGGAGGATGGGTGCCGATGGCCATCACATAACGATCGCCTACGTAGCGCTCACCGGGATTCAACACTCCCGCCGACTGCCAGACCTCGGCCGCGCGGCCGGGGCGCTGAACGAGCTCCGGCCAGCCCCAGGTCTTACAACCGATCCCCGGCCGGTAGGTGACGGTGCGTCCCCATTGCACCAGTGGCCGACCCGCCGGGACCCGCCACAGTGGATCATCGATCGTGATCAGCGCGGCGTCATCCCTACCACCGGGGGTGCCGCGCCAGACCACCTCGGCGCGCACCGGTTCCTGGCGTAGCCCGAACACCTCCGCCCCGGTGCCGACATCGCCGACCACATGCGCGGAGGTCAGCCCCAGCCGTGGGGTGACCACATACCCCGACCCGTTTCCGGTTCGGCTCCTCACGGCGATGACCCGATCGCTTTCCACCCCGCGCCTTCCCTTCCGCGCCGCCGGTGCGAGAGTCAGGGATCAACTGTCCGCGATCCGCGTCGGATCAGCGACCGATCGTTCCCGCTCCCTCGGAGTCGGGAGCGATACGCGCACCGGTGATCAGAAGGTCGGCGCCATCTGGGCGCTTGGGAGAGAGAGTGACCTTCACCTTGTGCGTATGGCCTCGCGCGATGCCGGCCTCCACATCCCCGGTGACCACCCATGCCTTGAAACCGGTCTTGGCCTTGGCATCGACCTTCAGCTCCACGGCGAACTCCAGCTCGATCGGTCCCACCGCGAACGCGATCTCACTACCGGCGCCGCGCACCGAGGCCTCCAGCAGCTCATCGCGTACCGCCGCCACCGCATCCGCCAGTTCGATGTCCACCGCGCGCTCCCGTTTTCTAAGCCCTTCGCCGGGCTCGTGCCCGCCTGCGTGCGGCCGCGCTCTGTACGGCGACCGCATCATAGGATCACTCACCGTAAAACAGACGTCCAGATGACGCTGAAGGTTTCCTTTGGGTGAAAGGGGCGCGATGAACTTCGATATTCGGAAAGGGCGGGCACGCGCTCAGCCGCGCGGCGCCCATGGTCCTTTCAGCGGTGTTGCCGCGCGTAGTAGCGGACGACCAAGCCTGCGGCGGCGAGGATGAGGAAGACGAGCACGATGTCCAAAGGATTCACCATGCGCGCCCTCTGCCCTGTTTCGGGGCGGATAGTCACGATTCATTCGCGGAAGGGCGGCGAACTACTCCTCCTGCCGGCTGAAACACGGCTTTCGGGCCGAGTGTCCGACACCTTCAGCGGCCGAGGACCCGCGTCGTCCTGAAGGAGGGCGCGGCCCCCGGCCGCCGGTCGGTGCTCTCGGCCGGATTCGAACCGGCGCCCGCCGCCCACCGAAGTGACCGTGTGTCCTCGACCGCTAGACAACGAGAGCGGTGCAGGGGGACGGAGTCGAACCGCCACAGCCGAAGCGTCCGGGTTACAACCGAGTGAGCTCACCACGTGCTCAGCCCCTGCGCGTTGAGGTGACGGTACCTGGCGAGTCTCGACGCTCTCATCTGGTTTTCGCGCGTCGGTCCTGTCCATGACCATTGATCAGGCCCGGTCCCGGGAGACGAAGCCTCCCCGGGGACGGCGATCCGGCCACGAAGGTGGTGAACGCCTCCACGGTGTGGCGAGCGCCTCCGTCGGGGAGAGCCGGGAGGCGCGGACGGCGGGGTAGAGACCGGCGAGGGCGCCGATGACCAGGGGCGTCGCGAGATCGCCGATCGTCGCCCAGACGGGGAGCACGAGCGGCCAGCCCTGGTAGAGCGCGTATCCGGCGGTGACGCCCACGCCGAGGAGGACGCCGCCCGCCCCATCCAGAGCCGAGAGCAGCAGCGACTCGGCGAGGAACTGCGCGCGGAAGGGGCGCTCGTCTCCGCCGAACGGCTGCTGGAGAAGGCGTAGGACGAGTACGCCGACCCCTTCACCGGCGTGGTGCGCCTCACCATACTCAAACTCCGGCGCAAGCTCGGGGAGCCGCCGGTCATCGAGACGATGCCGGGGGAAGGGTACCGGATCGCATGATCATCGACAGGTTGCCCGGTCTCACGCTGAGAACCCGCCTCACCCTCGTGTACGGCGCCCTGTTCCTCGCCGCGGGCCTGACCCTGCTCGGCGTCACCTACCTGCTGTTCGACCAGCAGCTGGTCCAGTCCTTCGCCGACAGGTACGGAGGGCTCGGGAGCGAGCGGAAGGTGGTCTTCATCACCTCGAAAGGGCACATGTTCACCGGCCCTGAGGCGGTCCAGTGGCTGCAGCGGCAGGAGGAGGCACTGCGCGCCGCCGCGACCACCTCGCTGCTCACCCAGGGGGCGGTCGCGCTGGTCGCGGTCGGTTCCATCGCCGTGGGCCTCGGATGGGTGGTCGCGGGGCGGGTGCTCGCCCCGCTGCGCCGGGTGACCGACACAGCGCGGCGGATCGCGGTCACCACGGTCGCCGACCACGGCCTGCACGCGCGGATCGCGCTACGCGGCCCGGAGGACGAGGTCAAGGAGCTCGCCGACGCCTTCGACACCATGGTCGAGCGGCTCGACCACTCCTTCGACGGCCAGCGCAGGTTCGTCGCCAACGCCTCGCACGAACTCCGCACCCCGCTGACGCTCAACCGGGCGCTGGTCGAGCTGGCCATGCACCGCAGGGCGGCGTCGTCCGACGTGAAGCAGCTCGGCGAGAGCCTGCTGGAGATCAACGCCCGGCACGAGCAGCTCATCTCGGGACTGCTGCTGCTCGCCCGCGCCGAACACGAGATCGCCGACCGGTCGCCGGTGGACATGGCCGACGTGGTGTCCCACGTGATCGCGCAGACCGCCCAGCAGGCGGAGCAGGCGAAGGTCACCGTCCACGAGTCGGCGGGGCACGCGCCCACCAGCGGGGACGCGCTCCTGCTCGAACGCCTGGTGCACAACCTGGTCGAGAACGGGATCCGGCACAACACCGGCGACGGTACCGGCTGGGTGCGGGTCGTCAGCCGTACCGCGTCCGAGGGGCACGTCGAAGTGGAGGTCAGCAACACCGGACCCGCCGTACCGCCCTACGACATCCCGGAACTCTTCACACCCTTCCGCCGCCTGGGGGCCGACCGCCTGGTCACGTCGAAGAGCGCGGGACTGGGCCTGTCCATCGTCCGCTCCGTGGCCCGTGCCCACGGCGGCGACGTCACGGCCCGCCCGCGCGGCGGCGGCGGCCTGGTCATGACGGCTGTTCTTCCCCGGGCCAGGGAGTGAGGCGCGGGTCGTGTCGCGGCTTCATGTCGGGGAGCGAGGGGTGGGTCGCACCGCGACGTCGCGCTGGAGAGTGAGACGCGGGTGTGTCGCGGCTCCGCGTCGGGGCGTGGGGGGTGGGTCGTGTCGCGGTTTCGCGCTGGGAGTGAGCTGTGGGGACCGTTTCGCGCTGGAGAGCGAGCCGTGGGGGCCGTGTCGAGACCCCGAGCCGGTACGGCCACCGCGCGATCCTCGGTCCCCATTCCCGACGGATCACGCGGTGGCCGTACCGGTCGGCCTCATCCGCGCCGCCACCAGGTGCTGTGACGGCGCGATCCGGGGTCGTACGGATTTCGTGAGGTCATGTTCGCGTACCGAAGCGGCCTGCCCCCTGTCCCGCGCGGTTCTCACCGCGGCACGCCGCTTCGGTACGGCCTAGCATCCGACGGGTTCCGCCGTGCTGAGAACGCTGACGGTGCTGTACTGGCCGGGCAGGCAGAGAGAGCCGGCGTATGCGGTCGAGGCGACGGGAATGACGGGAACGCTGAGAGCGGTGACGGAGCACACCGGTGTAAGAGCGATCAGGGGACTGGCCGTGACGCATCCCGTGGGCTTGGTCGGCTTCGCGAGCGTTGTCACGCCCGCCGGGCCTGTCGGTCCCGTTGGGCCCGCCGGTCCTGCCGGCCCTGTCGGGCCGGCGGGTCCCGCTGGCCCTGCGGGGCCTGTCGGTCCGTTCGCTCCCGGAAGTCCGTCCGCTCCGTCCGCTCCTGCGGGTCCTGGGGGTCCTGCGGGTCCTTTCGGTCCTGCGGGTCCCGCTGGTCCTGCGGGTCCTGGGGATCCTGCCAGTCCTTTCGGTCCTGCGGGTCCCGCGGGACCCGCTGGTCCTGCCGGTCCCGCAGGTCCGGGTGGTCCTGCAGGGCCCGCGGGTCCGGGCGGTCCCGCGGGACCGGGAATTCCAGGCGGGCCCGGCAGTCCACGGGGCCTCGGGCGCCCAGATTCGGCGGCATTGGTGGAGCCGGTCGCGGTGGGAGCCGCGGGCCTCCTGACGGGGACGACGATCACTCTGCCGTCGTCGTCATCGTCGTCGTCCATGTGTCGCGGCCGATCTCGGTCGTCGTTCCAGCGACACCCCTTACCCCGACCGCCGGGTCCCGGCCCGCGACCGCCGGATGGGCAGTCGCAGTTACGCGCGCCCTTGTTGGGTCGGCACGGGCGAAGGATGGACTTCTCGCCACGGTGTACGGAATTTTGCAGCCGGGCTTTCCCGCCGGAACCCCCGGTGTCCCCGTTGTCGCTGTGGGGTGCGAAATTGAGAAGATTCGTCTCTCCTGTGGCGTTCGCCGGCGCCTGATTCGACGACATCACGAGGATGCCGGCCATCGCTGCGACGGCCAGGGCGCCGACGCGCTTGCCGGAAAGGGCCGGCACCAATTTGCTATTACGAGGAAGCACGTTATTTCCCCATGTCGTTGCTAATTCCGAAATTGTTCGGACCTGTCAGGTGATCACGAAAGTGATGACACACAGGAGATACCCGGGGCTTATGTGGATAACGCGCCGCCATAGTTCGGGAAGAGCAAATAAACAGTGTTGTGAAGGAAAACCTGCACCTCATCTACGATTTAGCTACATTTATAATGATTGTTCGTTCATAGTGTTCAACGGCTGATTTCAGGATGGCCGGTGGAGAGGGGATGGCCGGGTTCATGCGGGGCGACTCGCTTTTGCCCGGAACCGCTGTGGCCCGCTCGCTCCGGTACGCGGAATGCCGATGAGAGTGAAGCGGGAACGGTGGTGCGCGGCCGGTTCCTCGTCGTGTCGTACCGGTCGCCCGGTGGGCTTCGGCGGCCGGTCCCCGTCGCGGTGGTGCGCGGCTTTTCGCGTTCCGTCGCGACGGGGCACGGGAAATGTCCCGCCGGATTTATTTCTCGCGAACGATGATCTCTGGGAATGACGGGTCGTCCTGGAGCTCCCTCATCATCCGCTCCTCCCGGGAGAGGCGCTCGCGTCCCGCCGGCGCCGCGTTCTCGCCCCTGCGCCCGCGATAGCGATCACGATCGCGGTCGCGGCCGTGGGGCCGGTCCTGATAGCGCTGCGGCTTTCCCCGCCACCTGTCGGAGGGCCTCATCTCACGTCCGCGATGCTGGTCGCGGGAGGGGTCGGGGCGTCGGGAGGAGTGGCCGTCGGGATGCGGCTGTGAGATCGAGCCGGGCGTCTGGGCCTGCCCGATGGTGGCGTTGGCCGGTACCTGGTTCGACGTCATGAGGATGCCGGCGACTGCCGCGATGGCGAGAACGCCCACCTGCCTGCCGGAGTTCGGCCCCGGTGTCCGTCCGCTCTTTCGAGGAAGCACGATATTTCCCCATCTCGTTTCTGGTTCCGAAAACATCTGATATCCCTTACTGCTCCATAAGTGGCAGCAGCTAGGAGATACCCCTCGGACCGTGAGATAGCGTATTGAAACGGTTGAGGCAGAGCAAATAAATGACACTGTGAATGCTGATGGGAGTTTATCTATTGTTATTTAGTGTTTTGTCGTAGTTGTTCGTGCGGTAGGGGAAACGGGATTGTTTAAAGGAAATAGGAGAAAGATAGAGCCCTTCCTCCCCTCCCGGCAAGGTCCGGAAGCGGAGGAAGGGCTCGCGGGTCCTTACAGGTAGACGCGGCTGTCGGCCTGGAGCGGACGCGACAGGCGCACGGTGATGAACTCGTTGTCGTCGGGCCTGCCCGGCGTACGGCCTGCGGAGAACGGGAAGTTGTTGTCGTTCAGCACGCCCAGGGTCCGGTCGTCGAGGATCACGACGTCCTCGATGGTCTGGAACGGGAAGCGGAAGGTCTCCCCGAACCCGCCCAGCCCGCGCGGGTTGGCCAGGTCGAGCAGGTCGGCGACGAGGGTCTTGCGCAGGTCCGCGTGGCGGGTGTCCACCAGATAGACGCGCTTGGTCCTGGCCTCGTCCCCCTGGAGGTTGTCACGCTCGATGACGAGGAACCGGTGCCGGTCAACAGCGATCATGTCGCCGATCGCGTTGTCGGGGCTCTCCAGCCGGTAGGTCCAGCGCTTGCCGGTGTAGGACCGTTTGCGCAGGTCGAACTCGTTCATCCGCAGCGTACCCGCGGCGTCGCCGCTCACGGTGCCTTCGAGCAGCGGATACAGCGTACGGCCGTCGACCGAGCGCGCCATGCCCTCGAACCCCTTGCTCCGCCCCAGGTTCGGCTGCTCGCCGTTGAGGGAGGGGTTCTCCGGGGCCTTCACGCCGGGCAGCGGGATCGGAGCCTCGAGCAACCTGCCCGAGGAGGAGAAGTGCAGCAGGAACGGGCCGAACTCGTCCCCGATCCAGTAGGTGCCGTCGACGGTCCTCACGATCGACTCCACGTCGAAGTCGGCGCCGGTCAGCTTCCGGTCCGCCCTGGTCAGCGGCCAGGTAACGCGCCTGTCGGGGTCGCTCAGGTCGAATCCGCCCAGCACCGTCACCTTCTCGCGGCGGAAGTCGGGCCTCACCCGGTGCACCCGCAGCAGGAAGTCCGCGCTGTTGGCCTGGGAGCCGAAACCGTTGTCGGACAGTGCCTCGAAGGTGCCGTCGTGCCGTCGCACGACGCCGCTGAAGCCCTGCACCGGCTGCCCGGCGAACGGCGGGGTCACCCCGTTGACGGGAGCCGTACCGAGCTGGGATCCCGACGGCTCGCTGCCGGGGACGAAGGTGAGCGCGGGCAGGAATGCGAACCCGGTCAGCGTGGCACGTCCGAATCCGGCGCCGTCGGCCCCCGGATGATCGGAGGCGGGGTGCCCAGGTCCCGGCCGTCGCGAGTCCACCTCCCGTGCCCCCGCGCTGTCGGTAGAGGGGAGGCCGGGGTCGGGCCGGCCGGGGTCGGCCATCGCCGGTGCGGACACCGCGAGTGCCAGCACGGCCGCGCCGATGCCGATCGTCATGCGTCGTCTCATGCCGGGCACGCTAGGGAAGCGGCGTGAACGGCCGGTGTTGCGGCGCGGGCCGTACAGCGAAAACACGATGCGACCGTAAGAAAGGCTGACGGAAACCTGCGGGAGGGCAGTACGAAGGAAACCGGCGGGGGAGAGTGTGACGGAAGCCGGCCGTGAAGCGGTGCGCCGGAGAGGGCGGGCCTCTCCTTCGCGCTCCTCGACGGGACCCTCTCCACGTCACCGAGGAGCAGGGACGACCGATGCCCGCGGACCTCCCGCTCGTCCGGGACCGGGAGACACGGGGATTCGAGGGTGAACCTTCTCGCCGCGCCCTCAGCGAAATAAAGTCCCAGGCATGAGGACTTTCGCGAACATCATCGAGTTCAAGGCCGCCGTCGGGGAACACCTCGGCCATACCGAGTGGCGCGAGATCACCCAGGAGCAGGTCAACCTCTTCGCCGACGCGACCGGCGACCACCAGTGGATCCACGTGGACGTGGAGCGGGCCAAGCAGGGGCCGTTCGGTGCCACCATCGCCCACGGATACCTGAGCCTGTCACTCCTGCCCTCCCTGATGTCGGAACTGTTCGAGGTGGGCAACCTGGCGATGGGCATCAACTACGGGCTCAACAAGGTCCGCTTCCCCGCGCCGGTCCCGGTCGGCGCGCGGATCCGTGCCGAGGGCGAGCTCGTCGACCTCAAGGGCACCCCCTCCGGCTATCTGGCGAACGTGCGCATGACCGTTGAGGTTGAGGGCGGGAAGAAGCCCGCCTGCGTCGCGGAGACCCTCGCCCTCTACGTCCCCGCGGAGAACTCCTGAGTCCCCTTCACCCCTTGAGTCCCCTTCGCGTCTCGGCGGATCTCCTTTTCACGCCCGGGTGGCGGGCTCCTGAGCCGGACTTCTTTCACATCCGGGCTAAGGACTCCTGAGTCACGGGAGCTCCTGAGCCAGGATCGCGGCCTGTACGCGACTGCGGAGACCCAGCTTGTTCAGCAACCGGCTGACGTGGGTCTTCGTCGTCGCCTCCGCCATGTCCAGCTCCACGGAGATCTCCGTGTTCGACAGGCCCCGGCCGATGCAGGCCAGCACCTCGCGTTCGCGCGGGGTGAGAGCACCGATCTCGTACGACCTGCGCTCGGGGACCGACGCGCCGAAGGCCGAGATCAGCCGCCGGGTGACCGAGGGCGCGATGAGCCCGTCGCCCCTCGCCACCACCCTCACCGCGTCCACCAGGGCGTCGGCGTCGGTGTTCTTCAACAGGAACCCGGCGGCTCCGGCCCGCAGCGCCCCGAAGACGTACTCGTCGATGTCGAAGGTGGTCAGGATCAGCACGTCGGCGATCCCGCTCAGCTCGCGCGTCGCGGAGATCCCGTCGAGCTTCGGCATCCGGATGTCCATCAGCACCACGTCCGGACGGAGTTCGGAGGCCATCGCGACGGCCTGCTCACCGTTGGCGGCCTGGCCGACGACCTCGATGTCGTCGTGACCGTCGAGGATGAGGACGATCCCGGCGCGGACCGCCGCGTGGTCGTCGGCGACGAGGACTCGGATGGTCACGTGCTCTCCAGGGTGGGCAACTCGGCGCGAACACGCCAGCCGTCATTGTGCGGACCGGCCTCGAAGAGGCCGCCGACGAGGTTCGTACGCTCCCGCATGCCGATGATCCCCGCCCCCGCGCCGGGCAACTCCCGCCCCGCCGCGCCCACCGGGTTGTCCACGGTGAGCGTGACCAGCCCCGGCAGGTAACCGATCACCACGTCGGCGGCCCTGCCGCCGTGCTTGAGCGCGTTGGTCAGCGACTCCTGGACGATCCGGTAACCGGCCAGATCGACCGAGGCGGGCAGCTCCCTGGCGTCGCCCTCAACCCGCATCCGCACGTCAAGCCCCGCCTCCCGGGCCCGTTCCACCAGTTCTCCGGCCTCGGCCACCCGGCGCCGGGTCGCCTCCGGTTCCTCTCCGTCCTGCCGGAGCAGCCCGATCATGGCGCGCATCTCGTTCATGCCCTCGACGCTGTTCTCCCTGATGGACTCCAGCACCTGCCGCACGACCCGCGCGTCCAGGTCCCGGCGGGAGAGGACGGCGGTGGACTGGATGGCGATCGCGCTGAAGTGATTCGCGATCATGTCGTGCAGCTCCCGTGCCATTCTGGCCCGCTCGGCCTGCACCGCCGCCGCCCGGTCCAGCTCCGCGAGCCGCGCCACCTGCTCGGCCCTCGCGCGCTCGGAGGACGCCAGGTCCTGCAGCTGCCTCATGAACATGGCGGTGAGGACGGGGGTCCCCCCGACCAGCCCCACCTGGACGGAGACGATGGCGGCGGCCGACCAGTGCCTGAACACGACCCCCGCGACCAGGCCCGCCGCGACGGCGATCACCGAGGTGATGCCGAGCATCCACCGGCCCAGCGCCCGGGGGCCGTACCTCACCCCCGCGTAGAGGTTGTCCGTGACGATCAGGACCGTGCCCAGCGAAGGACCCATCGCGAGGTCGCCGAGGAGGGCCACCACCCCCAGCCCGAGCGCGAGCAGCGGCCTGCTCCGCCGTACCGCGACCCCCGCGCACGCGACCGCCAGCGGCCCGGCGAACAGCGGAAGGGCGGCCCATCGTTGCTGGTAGGCACCCGCGGCGAGCAGCAGCAGGCCGACGAGGAAACACGCCACCGCCCACAGCGCGTCTCGTCTCATGCCTGTCATCTCACCATGTCGATACGGCCCGCAGGAGCGGCGCAGGGAGGATCGTCGGTACATATAAGGGTGTACGCCGGTTCATCAGCGCCGACGATGTCCCAGACCGACCGGCCCGTGAGCATGGACTCATGATTCTGGCCATCATCATCGGCTGCGAGATCGGCTTCTGGATCCTGCTGGGCCTGGGACTCGCCTCACGTTACCTGTGGGGGATGCGCCGGCTCAGCACCGCGCTGCTGCTGGCGGTCCCGCTGCTCGACGTGATCCTGCTCGTCGCCTCCGTCGTCGACATGCGCGGCGGCGCCCAGGCCGACTGGCGCCACGGCCTGGCCGCCGCCTACCTCGCCTACTCGATCGTTTTCGGCCACCGTACGATCACCTGGGCCGACGCGAAGTTCGCCCACCACTTCGCCGGCGGCCCCGAACCATGGCAGCCACCGTCCGGTGGCATGGCGAGGGCCCGGTACGAGTGGGGCATCTGGTTCCGGATCGTTCTCGCGTACGGCATCGCCTGTGCCCTGCTGTTCGGCCTGATCCTCATCGTCGGCGACCCGTCACGGACCATGGCACTGAACGAATTCATGATCGGCGCGCTCAAGATCCCCCTGATCGCCGTGCTCTGGCCGCTGAGCTACACGCTCTTCCCCAAGAAGGCCGGCGTCACCGGTGATCCCGGCAGCTGACCCGGCACGTCCGATCACGGCGTCACCGGCGATTCCAGCCGTTTCCCGGCACATCGGCTGTGGTGTCACCGGCGCTTTCAGCGGTCGGACCCGGACGTGGGCCGCGATGTCACCGGCGCTTTCAGCCGGAGACCCGCCTCCCCGGCGCCCTCACCGTGATCCTCCAGACCATCTGACCTCGCCCATCGCGACACGCTCCCTTCGGCATCCCACCGGATCCTCGCCGGATTCCCCGCCTCCGCCGGGGAATCCGGCGCGGATGGACGGATCGGAGGTTGATCGCTTAACCGGTTCGAGGCATCGCCCAAAACCCGCTATGCTTGCTTACGCAGCGAGCGGCCGTAGCTCAATGGATAGAGCATCTGACTACGGATCAGAAGGTTGGGGTTTCGAGTACCTCCGGCCGCACAGTGCGAAAGCCCAGGTCATCACCGCGATGACCTGGGCTTTTTCGTGTTCTGGATCAGGTACGGGTGCCCGGTCGTGTCCGGCTGTCGTCGGCTGTCTCCGGCTGATCCTTCCCAATGGGTTCCCGCGCTCCGGGGCGCAGAACGTCACTGATCCGGCGCATGGCGATCTCGTCATGCCCCACGAGGCACTTCTCGTAGGTGCGGTGCAGGACCTCCACGCTGTTGCCTGCCCACTCGGCCACCTGCTTCGGTGAGACCCCCGCGTTCAGCCAGGTGGACAGGCAGGCGTGCCGAAGGTCATAGGGCCGTTTGGCCAGCGGTGAGGCGTACTCCTCCTTGCTCAGCGCGTCCCGGCGAGCCCTGTCCCACACCCGCTGAATGGTGCTTGTGGCCAGCACGTGCCCCTGCACGCCGTGAAGACCCGACCACCGGGGCCGGTGCCGTGCTCTTTGAGGTGGGCGCGCAGGATGGCCACCAGCTCTGGCGCACAGGGAACGGGACGGCTCTCGCCCTCGGGGCGGTGCTTCAGGCTGCGATCGTCACGCTGTTCTCCGGAGTCGGTCCATTCCTTTCCCGCGTCTGGCGTAGCGGCTGTCAGGTAGATCTCGCCCCATGTGTCCGGAGCATCAGGCAGGGTTATGTCCTTTTCCCGTAGGTTGACGGCTTCCTCCGGGCGCAGACCCGCGAAGTAGAGGGCCGCGAAGAAGGGCATGAGCAGGGGGCCGCTTGGCCTGCGCTTCTCGATGGCGTCGAGCAGGGCGCGGGCCTGGTCGGGATTGACGACGGAACGGCGGTCTACCTGGAACGAAGTCTTGGAGATCTTCCACTTCAGGTCCGTAAGGGGGTTCTTGTCGAGCAGCTTGAGCTCTACTCCATACGCCATGGCGTTGGACAGGACGACACGATGCCGGCGGTTTGAGCTTGCCGCTACTCGCCTTCCGTCGAGTCGGGATGTGGCGGCGTTCAAGAGTGCCCGCGCGGTCGCCGGAACGGTGAGGGCGGATACGGGAAGGCTGTTCCGCTCGACCCACGCGAGAATGTCACGAGTCCGCTCCGGACAGTGCTTCCGCTCCTTGGTGTTGAATCCCCAACGGCGGAGCGCGGTCCGGACTTCCTTGGCGTCGTAGGGGCATGCCGTGCCGTCGAACATGGCAGGGCTGGCCAGCGTCAGCACGTAGGCGATGCCCGCACGGTGCTTGGCGGATGCGTCAGTCCACTTCATGTCCACGAACTTGCAGGCGAAGCTGTACCAGTTCATTTCAGGCTTGTCCGTGCGAGCCCACGAGACCGGTTCGCCAGTGACCAGGCTGAACGGCTCTCCCCTGCGCGCGGCAGTCACGAGAGCGCTCCGGAAGGCGTCCGCTTGCGCGTCCTTCTGGAACGGCTTCTTCCAGGGTCTTCCATCGGTCTGCCACAACACTCGGTAGGAGGTGACCACACCCTTGATGTTCCTGCGCTTCTCGGTCTTGTAGATGCGGACATTGAACGTGGTGTCGTTCATCGGGAAGCTTCCTCCAGACTGGCCAACCAGCGGTCGTACTCGGCACGGCGGACCCGGAGAGTGCCGTTGGGGAGCTTCATGCACTTGGGGGCGCGGCCCTTCTGGCGCCAGTCGTAGAAGGTGGATCGGTCGATGTCGAGGTCTTCGCAGATGTCGGCGATGGTGAGCTTTTCGCCCTTGGGCATGGGTGTCTCCTGGCAGGTCCGCAGCAGGTTAGGGAGGGGGAGCCGTCCAAGCCGTCCCAGCATCGTTTGTGCTGGTCAGGCTGGGACGGCTCGCTGTGGTGGGACGGCTTAGCCGTCCCAAAGGCAGAAAACGGTGGGAATCGTTGGGACGGCTTAGCCGTCCCATGGATGGAAGGCGTCCCGCGCTGACCTGCAATGACGAGGTTGGGACGGCTTGGACGGCTACCCCCGAACTCGCGGAGGCTTTCGGGCTCTCAGAAGGCGAGCTGGTCACCTACGTCATCACCAGGGCCACCGAGGACGGGCGGCCAATCTCGATCTCGGACACCTACCAGCCGGTGGATATCACCGGTGTGTCGGGAGCGGTCTTCCTGGAAGAGACCATCTCCGACCAGCTCCCGACCGCGCCGCACGCCGAGTGGCTGCGCACACCCCCTGGCGATCTCGTCAAGACGATCCACCAGCAGTTCCTGTCCGCCAATGACCGAGTCATCATGATTTCCGATGTGTCGTACCCGCGAGACCGCTACGACGCATTTGTGTTCCGCATGGCTCTCAAGCAGTAAGGGCGCAGCAAAAAGGGGGTGCCGGAAGATCGGCACCCCCTTTTTGCTGCGCTCTCAGCGCCGAACCCAGCCCTGCGCGGTGTCCGTCTCCGTCCACCACGAAACGAAGTGTGGATCTACAGAGTCCAACTTCCAGCGGGCCGAGAGGGCATCAAAGAAGGCATCGTTACCGGTCTTGCCGCCCTTCGGCTCTCCGATGTAGATGAGTCGTTCGCCCCCTGCTTTCTCGAACGAGGCCAGCGCTTCGGACGACATCGTGTCCCCCCAACCGGGCGGCCAGCAGAGGAACAACACATGATCCGCGGTCCGGGCACGTGCCTCGAACTCACCCAGATCGCCGACCGGGTGCCACACGTCCGCCTGGCCGGCAACTCCAAGGAATGAAGCGTTCTTGGGTGGCTCCAGGTCGTACGCCTCAACAGTCAGCCCTGAGCGGGCCAGCTGCGCAGCCCAATACCCCCGACCGGCCCCCAGCTCCACGATTGGGAGATCAGCACAGAAGCTGGACATCCATTCGATGGTCTGCGGGGAAGGCACCGCGTAGGCGTAGGTTGCTTGCAGGATCATCTATGCAAAGGCGAGTCGCGCGCTTCCTTCCGCTCGGCCACCGTTCACCACGCGGCGGCCTTCATGTTCGAACACGAACGGCTCAACGATGTCCCAATAAGGGTTCGGACTCACGGCGCTTCCGCCGGTCATGTAGTGCACGAACCGTAAGTCGAACGCCCCATCGGCTTCAACGTCACCGGTCCCTGATAGCCCTGTTGCCATGTCCAAGTACTCGGCCACCTTGGGGTACTCGGCCTGAAGGCGCTGCTCATCGTTCAGGAGTGCAGTAAGTTCACCCCATCGCGCTGATGTCATTGTTAGCTGAGCCATGCAGACAAGTTTCTCGCACTGAACCCGCCCGCGCCATGTTGCCTGATGCCTTCGAAGCTGACCTTCCACCAGGCCGGTTGAGGCTGGGGGTTCCCCTGTCGCTCCATCGTCGTCCCGGTATGCAGCCTCGCGAGCCAGCCCGACCAGCGGCAGCTGGAGCGTCGAGGTCTAGACGCCACCCTCTACATAACTTACGCACTATACCCGGTTGTGCGTCTACAACGAACAGCAGGAATATGAAAAAGTTTCAGAGCAGCCTAACCTGTGGACCGTTGACCAAATCACAGTTTGGCACGACCAGGTCAAACGGATGCTGTACCAGCCCAATCACCGATTTGACGGACACTGAACCCTTAACGGCTGCAACCAGACTTAAAGTCTCCTAGCCGCCCTTGTAGAAAACTCTCAGCGAGAACTGTATTTTGCAACGATTTGGTTACAACTGTTGCAGGACTCCTATTGTGATGCCGACACTCTTAGCAAACACAGGCTCAATCTTAGGCGATAGGTGAATTTGATGACACAGCGCACAGGTATCAAATTATCAATTTTAGCTCCTGACAACAATTCGCGAGGCGATCTACTGACGAGATTATCTGTCGACCTTTTTCATACTTTGGGTTATGAAAATTTTTTAGTCAACGTTGCCAAGTCGGGCCGGGAAGTAGACATTTCTGGTGATCACCGCTTCGAGAACTCAAAGATGATCGCCGAGTGTAAGGCATCAAAAGGGCCCATCGGTGGTGCTGATATAAATAAATTTGCTGGGGTTCTAGATGCAGAAAGACGTAGTGGAAACTTGAAGTCCATTCATGGGTACTTTGTTTCCACTGGCGGGTTTCGAGACTCCGCAAGGGCACAGGAGGAAAATTTTCTCCCCCCTCGCGTTATCCTCCTAGATGGTCCCGCCATTATAAAGCAGCTTGTTAACGGTGGAACTCTCATATCATCTGAGCGTGCGCTTGCGCGCGTTGCGAGAGTTTGTGAGGCTAATAATATACGCGGAACAATTGATCCACATATTGAACTTCTAGCCCATGAGCATGGTTGGATATGGTGTGTTTACGTAAGGCATGGCAGGCTGCGCACTCATGCTTGTTTAGTGCATGCCGATGGGGAGGTTATCGCGGATGAACTGTGTACCTCCATAAAAGAATCTGCGGACCAGAACAATCATGAACTTGCTAAATACCCTCTTCTAAATCCGCGCGTCTCTGATTTAGTTTCTGAACTTTCTGCGGCAAAACAACGCTACTTGGACTATATCCGCAGCGAATACGATTCCATAACTCTGGAAGGATTGCCCGCCGATCACGAAGTAGGCGCACAGCGGTTTCGACTTGATGATTTGTACGTAGAGCTGACCGTAGAGAATATAGCCGAACCTGAGGAGGTACGGCCTACGCGCAAAAGGCGATCTCGGAGACTCCGAGAAAATGGATCTTCTAATGCAGATAACGCAAATCCAGGTAGTTCGACAGGCATGTCGATAGGTCGCGCGCTCACTTCAATTAAGCATATGGCAATACTTGGTTTACCTGGTGCAGGAAAAACCACTCTGCTAAAGCATCTAGCAGTGTCGTATGCAGACCCTAATCGGCGAACGTCTAATAACGATTTTCTGCCAGCCGAAGAATGGTTGCCTGTGGTGCTTAGATGTCGGCACCTTGGAGATATGGCAGATAAGCCAATAATGGACATCGTACGAGACCTAGCAACGCGTGCGGAGATGCCTGAGTTGGCTCAGGCGTTTCAGGATCTAGTTCGACTAACTTTACGAGAAGGAAAATTACTCCTTCTTGTCGATGGGCTAGATGAAATTAGAAGTCCATCAAGCAGGCAAGCTTTCGTAGTTCAACTACGCACCTTCCTGTCAAAATATCCCAATGTTAATTTGGTTATCACGTCAAGAGAGACTGGCTACCGAGTCGTTGCAGGAGCTGTCCGTAGTTTCTGTAAGCCGCTTCGAGTTGCGCCATTATCAGACGCAGCAATCACGGATCTAACTCTTGCATGGCATCGTCATGTTATTGGTCCTAGCGCAGCGGTTGCGCAAGACGCTCGGGCGTTGGCAACGGCAATCAGGTCTTCTGATCGAGTACATCGCTTAGCAACCAACCCTTTGATGCTAACTACCTTGCTATTAGTTAAGCGATGGGTAGGACAGCTTCCGCGACGTAGAAGTGTTCTATACCAGAAGGCCATCGAAGTTCTCCTAATGACGTGGAACGTAGAAGGCCACGAGCCTCTTGATCAAGATGAAGCTATTCCACAACTTTCTTATGTCGCTTATTGCATGATGGATTCCGGGAAAACAAGCGTCACAGCTCAGGAGTTGACAGGATACATCTCACAAGCCCGAACTGATCTTCCAGAAGTTCTCGCTTATACATCGTTATCGGTAGCGGCATTCGTTCGTCGTGTCGAAGAACGAAGTAGCCTTCTCACCGCAAGCGGTGTAACAATTGAATACGGTCAATTGGTTGATGTATACGAATTCAAGCACCTGACATTCCAGGAATATCTTGCTGCACTCGCTATAGCCAATGGTTATCTCCCAAGGGAAATCATAGATCTATCTCCGATCGAAGTAATTGGGGCTAGATTTAAAGACGATACCTGGCGTGAAGTGGTAGCACTTACAGCGGTTCTTTCAGGGCGAGGAGCCAGCGATTTAGTACGGCATTTAATGGTATTAGTTCGAGCACTTAAATCTAGAAGCGAAAATAGTAATTATGATGACAAAGGCCGGACTCCATACGATAGTTTAGTTGGCTGCCTAGAGGACGAGGTATCTATCGCACCGCAAACTGCTCGGGAAGCTATCGAGCTATGCGTTCGCAAAATGAGCCCTATTGATGAGCGACGATTGCCGAATGCGCTTCATGGTGGAAGGTATTCACAGGAACTCATTAGCGTCTGTCTCGATGAGTTGAAAAAACTTGACGCGAATGCAATGGATTTTGGAGGGGCTATCGGCCAGATCCGAGTGTTGGAAATAGACTCCAAATATGGCTCAAAGTCAACTGGTGCAGATGAATGCATATCTGAACTACTGAAGGAATTGAACGCGGGGGGAGATCGCCGTTTAGTTGCCACTTCGGCATTAATGATCCTCTCGTACCGTACCGTCACTCATGATAGAAATATTTTCAAAGAAAAGCCAGTCAGCAGAGATATAGGTCCTGCGATTAACAATGTAGTGGAATATCTCACCGAAACTCCCGATATTCCCGACTACATGTTATTAATGGCCTTATGGGCTATGTGTTGGGGTGCTGCCGGCTACGATCTTTCTGACGAACAAGTATTTAAACTTCGCCGTAGAGCTGTTGAAACTTGGTTGAATACTGAAGAGGCTCCGTTGCAGCATGTAGCCACATGGCTGATTAGATCGCTTCCACTTAATAAAAAGCCTTTGGTGACATCTCAAGACAAGGATTCCCTTGGCGCTTTTTTGAAAAATAAAGCGAGCGAATTGGACGCTAGTTCACCTGACAGTGAGAAGAGGCTGCGTGCGCTTTCTGCACATTTGGTGGCACACCAAGCTGGACTGAATTGGTCTAAAAAAGATCTTATCGAGTTACTGAAATTTGACGCTCATAATAATACTTATATATTGAGGCGCCTTGAAGGTATACGCAAGGCTCTTGCGGCTTTAGGGGAAGAAGGGTTGAAGGCAGCTCGCGGGCTTGACGAAGATATCGCGAAGCGCAACTTAGAGAATCCTCCGAGTCAGCTTGATGTCAATGACTAATCCGCCTGAAGATCCACTCAACCAGACGACGATGGGGTCTCCGGGACTGATCCTGTCGTGGTGTTTAGCGATGGTCCAATTTGAGGGCATCCTGCCGTCCTGAGAGCATATTCCGCAGGCGGAAGATCTCCGGTTTGCAGATCAGTACCCAAACAGGCATCAGACTCTCGTCTCCGCGCGGCACTCACCCATATCTACTGGTCCGCAACATCAGGATGTGGTAAACCGTCGAGTCTCGTTATCGCGCGACTTGATGAAGGACTCTGCAGTCGTGATCACTCCCAATGCCTTCCCACGAAGGATATTGTCAACTCATAGGCTTGGCATTTGAGCAGTTCAAAGGGGCGGAGAGGGCAGGGTGAGGCTCTTCCTACGGATCAGAAGGTTGGGGTTTCGAGTACCTCCGGCCGCACAGCAGGTCAAAGGCCCTCCGGGATCATCCCGGAGGGCCTTTTTCGTGTCCGTACAGCAGTGAAATACACCGAAGAGGCGGTTGCCGTTCATACCGTCGTGCGCCCTATGCTCCTGGCATGCACCCCGGTCCTCTACTCGGTTCCGGCCGCACTGCGGACGTATTCGTGGTCGACGACGCATGGGTGCTGCGCCGCTATCGGAACGGCGGTGACGCGTCCGCCGAGGCGGCCGTGATGTCTCACCTTTCCAGCCAGGGTTATCCGGTGCCGCGTGTCGGACCGATTGCAGGCGGGAATCTGATCATGGAGCGGCTGTCCGGCCCGACCATGGTCGAGGCGCTCCAGCAGGGCATGATCACTCCAGAAGAAACCGGCGCGATTCTCGCAGGGCTGCTGCGTCGCCTGCACGCTCTTCCGCCGCGGGTCTCGACCGATCCAACGGATCGTGTTCTCCACCTCGATCTGCACCCGGAGAATGTGATGCTCACACCCGAGGGACCAGTGGTGATCGACTGGGCCGATGCCGGGGAGGGCCCACCCGCGCTGGACTGGGGGATGTCCGCTCTGATCCTGGCGGAGGTCGCGGTGGGCCCGCGGGCCGAGGCGTCCCTGGCCCGCACGATCCTGGTTTCCCTGCTCAGCGACGTCGATCACACGATCGACCTCGAAAGGGCTCTGGTGATACGGGCCGCCAACCCGACGTTGAGTCAGGCCGAGAGACAACTCCTCGGCGAGGCCGTGGCGCTGGTGAGCTCTCTGCACCCTGCGATCGGCCACGTGGCGGATCGCAGAGACTGAAGGCCGGTCAAGATCGAGAGATTTACGTAGCCATCGACCAGGATTTCCGGTGTCCGCCCACCTGGACCCACACGTCCGCCGACCAGGGTTTTCCTGTGGCCGCTTACACAGGAGCAACCTACATAGGAAGCCCACCTCGGTTGACTCAGGAAACTGCCGCGGACCGACTTTGTCGGTCCTTGCCACCGGATGAGGGGGCTGGTCGAGTGCGTCCCCAGGAGAAGATCGTCAGAACCCGGAAAACCAAGGGGGAGGCGTCGTGTCTCACTCGTCTGCGAAGATCCTGAACTCCGCGTACCCGAAGTGACGGAGTCCCACGACATGAGTGATGAGCGGTTCGCAGGCGTTGACATGTACCGCTACTACCGGCGTCTTCTCAAGGATAACTGGCTGGAGACGGCCATCTGCTGGACCGTCGTTGTCCCCGACAACGGTGAACCGCTCACGCTCGCCGAGATCGGGGAACGAGTGAGCGGCGGCGCGAGCTATGAGATCCACGAGAAGGCGTCCTTCGAGGACGTCTACTCCGACGAGGCAGCCTGGGCGATGCTGGTGGGCCAATCCGGTCCGGTGACCGAGTTGTTCGAGGACAACGGCTACCACGGTGTCCATTCGCCTACGCTTTCACGGCTCAGTGTCGGAGCCCGGGCCTACAGCGTCTACTGGAACGTGAACGCCAACAACCGCGTCGCCTTCGCCGCCGATGGAGAGCTGCTCCTGATGGTCGATGCCATGTACCCGGAGGAGTGGGCACAGGAGCCGAATCTGGCACGCTGGCCCGAATTGGCGGCCATGGCGCCGCACTTCAAGTGGAGGAACGGGAAGAACTGGCGAGCGGCGGCGCTGGCGACGATCGAGCTGACCACAGGAGCCAGGCTGAGCCTGGACTGGTTTGACCAGGAGCGCCCTTATCTCACCTCCCAAGATCCTGTATCGGATTGAGCAGAGGTGGGGGCCCAGTGGGATCAGGCCAGGCATGGAAGAAGGCTCTCAGAGTCCTTGGGGGCCTTCTTGCTGACTGCGGTCGTTAACCGTTGAGGCTGGCGTTCGATCGATCGAGTGCCTCACGCGTCTCGGGCGACGGGGCAGTGTTGATCACGAAACTGTCGGGGATGTCTGCTTGAGTCGCCCCTGGAACGAGCACTTGAGCGGACAGGGGTGGGAATGCGGCGGTCGGAGCGTCTTTGGCACCTCGTTCGGTCCTACGGCATGAGTGAGTGGTTCATGACCGCCTGGGTGGAAGGGCTGGAGGTGTGGGAGGTCGCCCGGCGCCTGGGGGTGTCGGTCGCGGATGTGGACGACTCAGTCGAGTGCACCTGGACGGATGTCCTGCGTGAGCGGCCTTCCCACGGTGAGGCGGGGATCGTCTGGGTCGGCCGGTTGGCGGCGGACTGGACACAGATCATCCAGGTGAACGGGTTCGACTGTGAGGGGGCGCTGCGGGAGCTTTCGTACGGCGGGCGGGCGTTGCTGGTGAGCTGGGACATCAACGGGCCGCGTGATCTCGAATACGTGGTCAACGGTCACTATGTGACGGGCTTCGGTGTCACCGTCCCCGGCAAGCGCTGGGGAAGTGATCCTCAGGCACTCGACTCCTACGCGCAGGGGTTGCAGTTCGACCTAGGCGACTCCGGTTGGGAGAGCGATCCCGAACTGCCGGTGGGATGGCTGGAGTACT
This sequence comes from Streptosporangium sp. NPDC000563, assembly GCF_040299985.1. Taxonomy (NCBI): domain Bacteria; kingdom Bacillati; phylum Actinomycetota; class Actinomycetes; order Streptosporangiales; family Streptosporangiaceae; genus Streptosporangium; species Streptosporangium sp. NPDC000563. The sequence goes on from NZ_JBEPDA010000001.1 coordinate 740,239, forward strand.
GCGCGTGGGAGGAGGCCTGGATGGAGAGCGGACAGGATTACGGGGAGGGGGACATCCCCGACGAGTGGGGGGACTTCATCGGGCTTGTCCATAACGGATACAGCCCACCCATGGCGACCTGCCTCACGTCGGCCCTGGCGCTTGTCGGCAGGGTGACGGGCAGGGAGATCGACAGGGAGTGGATGGACGGGGCCCATACTCGCTACGTGATCCGCGATCAGCGCAACGGCTGAGGACAGCGTCCCGTCTCAGCGGAAAGCTCCTGGACCGGGGTGTTGCAACGCCCCCTGAACCCAAGCAATACACCAGCGCCGCCTACGCCGCACTGGCCAAGCAGTTCGGCATCCGGTTGTCGGCGGGGCGCACTGGACAGTGCTGGGACAACGCATTGGCCGAATCGTTTTTCTCCACTCTCAAGGGCGAGATGCTGGGCGATCGTCCCTGGCCCAGCCGCGCTGCCGCCCGCACCGCGATCTTCGAGTTCATCGAAAGCTGGTACAACCTGCATCGGCTGCACAGCAGCCTTGGCTACCGTAGTCCCGCCGCTTCGAAGCCGCAGCAGCCTGAACACCACACCACTGGTGTCCGTCAAAGCGGAGCAAGCTCACCCCAGACAGCCCGCGCGTCACCAGGCAGCGCAGGAATGCCGGCCCGCGCCATCCTCGGCGGAGGTGACCTCCAGGTCAAGGATCTCCCGCTTGCCGCTTGTGTTAACGGCGGTGGCCACCAGCACGTGCACGTTGATCAGTGCTTGTTCGGCCTAGAGAGAAGTGCCCAAACCCGGCCCGGGGGCTGGGTTTGGGCGTCTTCAGGGTTAGAACAGTCCCAAGCTCGCCATGATCAATAGAGTGAGCGTCACCGTTCCAGCGAAGGCGACGCTGCCCTTCCTGATCGCCGCGTGAGGCGCGTCTCCGCTGGTCCGTACGAGGAAGCCTTCAATCAGACCACCGATGATCCCGATGAGGAGGGCCATGACGACCAAGAGGGCCTTCAGGGGGGTCATTGCTCGTGTTTCTCTTTCACTCGGGGATTGAGTGCGACGCAACGATTTCCGCACGCAGCACCAACCACGACTCGATACAACCAAGTCACCGGATGCTCCGGCTGATGATGTTTGGTGACCGCGCCAGCGGGAGCCGTCATCCCCACGAGCTCCATGCCTTCGGGCAGGCCTGACTTGTGGTCCGGTCTGCCCGTTGTGGCGCTTTCTGAAGAACATTTTGGCACATACCTAGCGGGTACAACTAAGTTGATCTTGCAATTCCATTGCCGAAATTGACTTTATGGGACTTACTGTGACTTTTTGTCTCGTGGTGACGGTAAGCCCGGACGGCCCTACCAGGGGCCTCGCGCCCAGGCCCTCGCGATCAGCCATGTGTGCTGGATCTGCGGGTATGACAACACCAAAAAGTCCACCCGTGCCTGGTGGTGCGAACTATCAGCTGTTGCCGGTTCACGCCAGGCTGGTACTTCCGGGGCCTGATCAGAAGTCCGGGCAGATGTGTGTCCTGACCGCCTTCAGGATCCCGGCAGCCTTGGTTGCCCCGAACCCTTCCGGGCGATCCGGAGACGAGAAACGCTGATTCGTCAGCTCCACCAGCTTGGCCTGGTCGTCAGGGAACTCCTTCACCGAGCTGCACTGGTTACGCGCCCGGTCCACGGCCTTGTCCTCCTTGCCGTGCACGATGTCTGGGTCGATCGCCTCCAGGGCCGCGATGAACTTCGCCTGCGTCGCCGCATCCGGCTTCGGGGGGATACCAGTCGCGACCTCGGGGGCGGCGTTCTTGGCAGGGGTGCCGTCTTGTGAGGGGGCGGTCCCATCAGAGGGGGCCTGTTGTGTGGGGGCGGGGGTCTCGGGGACGGCAGCCGGAGCGCCACCTCCACCCGATCCGCAGGCCGCCAACGCCACAGCCAGCACGATCACGGACACAGTGAGTCGTAACGGTCTCATTCAGTCACCGTAAACATGCATGCCGCACTCAGTCCCGGATGTGACCGGTCCGATACATGGAGCAGCCATGACCAGCTCACGCCGCAGCGGTCGACCCTGCCAGCGCCTACGCACGACAGTGCAAGCCAACCCCAATGGCTGGATCTGCTGCCGCTACCCCGAACCCATCAACCCGAGCCTGCGCTGGCCACACAGCCGCTCGGTTCCGTCCCGGAAGTGGTGCATCCCTCTCTGCCGAGCTGGCGTGACAGGCGTAGGGGCTGCTGCGTGCCATGCGGAATCTGGGTCGTTGCGCTTCTACCGTGTCGAGGTGAAGGACGAGGCGACCAGCCAGACGACGGTGGCCGCGATGACGACCGCGACGGCGACTTTTTTCGCCTGTCCCAGAATCCTGTCCTTCGACGGTCCGTGGAATATCTGCCGTGCTAGGCGGGCGGTTTCGGCCCAGGAGATTCGCTGTCGGGAGTTCCGGACGGTCGACGCGACGAGGACGGCCGCGAGAAGCAGGTGCCATCGCACCGAATCGACGAGAGGCATCTGGAAGTCCTCGTCGTAGCAGCGGACGTACTCCACGACGTCAAGAAGTGGGAAGAGGAGAAGGATCGCTATGGCCGTGGTGCCGGTCGGCCGTGCCCAGCGAGTAGGGGCTGCCATTGCCGCCAACGTGACGAGAACGACCGGCAGGCCGATCATGTCGGCATCACCGGACCACCGTGCGAGGTCGTTCCAGGACGACTCCAGAGTCTCGACGTCGGTGTAGAGGATCGTGAGGAACCTGCCGGACGTGACCGGGAAGCGGTGGAACGCCGCCGCCCACGCCGCGGCGCCGAGGGCACCCGCCCACAGGATGGTCCTGTGCCATCTTGGGGGAAGTGGTTGCCGGTGCAGTGGTGACCGGGCCGCCAGGAGCAGCGCCCCGGCGGCCGTCGAATAGCAGATGATCAAAGGCCAGGGCGGTACGGCCACACGCTCCTGCCCGGTGCACGGGTCGAGGCCCGGCAGGAGAAAGGCGATGAAGAGTCCGAACGCGAGCACGGTGCCGACCGCTGCGACCGCCGTGAGCATGGCCTGACGCGACTCGCGCAGGAGAAGACCCGCCACGATGACCGGCAGCAGGAGAACACTCCAGAACAGCAGCTCGCCCGGCACGCTCACCAGCGCGTAGGGACCCTCCGACGGGTAGAGGGCGGGGTTCCTCGCGGAACAGAACCAGCCGACGCTCTGCCTACCGGCTCCGAACGTCGTCAGGATCACCGGCCCTGACACCGCCAGAACCGCACCGAAGCGCAGCACCGCCACCATCGGGGCTCGCGTTTCCGATCCGGGTTCCTGTGTCACGGCACCCTCTTCTGAAAACGATCAATTCGAGTGAGGGTAGCGGATGGCCGTCGACTGAGTGGGAGGTTGCTTTCTGCGGCAGTGCCAGCTGATCATCGGCGTCGGTAGGGGACGGTGACAGCGCAGTTGTACGGCCCCTGCTCGGGGACGGACTGTGTGTCCGCGGAGATCATTTCCGGGTGGCGGTGATCAGGTTGCGGGCGCCCTGGCGGAGCAGATCGGTGGCGACGCGGGCACCGAGGGTGGCGGGGTCGGAGTGATCTCCCCAGGTGTGGGAGCGGACGAACTGGGAGCCATCACGGTTGAACACCATGCCGAACAGGCTCATCTTCCCGTCGGCGGTGGTGGAGGCGTGTCCGGCGATCGGGCTGTTGCAGTGGCCCCGCAGCATGTGCAGCATGGTGCGCTCGGCGAGAACGTGCCGGGCGGTCGGCACGTGGTTGAGCTCGTCCAGGAGCCGCATGACCGGCCCGTCGGACTGACGAGCCTGGATACCGATGACGCCCGCACCTACGGGCGGCACCGTGGACACGCCGTTGCCTGCGGTGTGGAACTCCAGGGGCAGGATCTCGTGATGGCGGTCCAGGATGCCGAGGCGGCTCAGGCTGGCGCGGGCCAGGATCAGCGCGGCGTACTCGCCGTCCTCGTCGAGCTTGGTCAGGCGGGTGTCGACGTTGCCGCGGATGCGTTCGGTGCGCAGATCGGGCCGGTGGATGCCGAGCTGGGCGCGACGCCGTACGGAGCTGGTGCCGATGAGGGAACCGGCGGGCAGGTCGGCCAGGGCGCCGCCGTCGCGGGTGACGACGACGTCGTGGACGTCGTCGCGTTCCAGGTAGGCGCAGAACGCGGTCCCCTCCGCGAGGGGGACGTCACCGGGGACGTCTTTGACGCAGTGAACGGCGATGTCGATCCGGCCGCTGGTCAGCGCGCTGTCGATTTCCTTGCTGAAGGCTCCCTTGCCGCCGATCTCGGCCAGGTCGCCGGGCCACAGGTCGGCGCTGACCTGCGTCGGTACGATCTCGATGGGAATGCCTGGCGCGAGCTTGGTGATCATGTCGGCGACATGATCGGCCTGGATCTTGGCCAGGGTGGAGGTACGGGTGCCGATCCGCAGCGGGGTGTCGGCGAACCGGTTGAGGAGTACGTCGGTCACGGCGAAGCTCTTCCTTCCAGTGAGACTCTGATCGCAGTGTGTGACTGTTTGTGGGAGTGCGGACTGACTGCCATCGGAAGGTGCCCCGCCGGAAAGAGCCGGCGGGGCACCATCATTTCGACCGAGGTGCGCGCCCCTCCAAGCAGGAGGTCGTACGGTCTCGCCTGGCCCCGCGGGCGGCCCCTGGTGGCGCACCACCGCCCGCGGGGGGCGTAGGCGCGGCGGCACGGGAGGCTGGTCGCCGTGCCGTCGCGCTGCTCATGGAGCCGTTCTCGGCTCGGTGTGGTGCTCGTCAAGGTGTGCGGCGATGCGGCGCGCGACCTGCGGTACGTCGTCGGCCGCGGCGGAGGTGGCGGGTTCTTCCATGAAGGTGACGCCCCAGGTGAAGAACTCGCCGTTGTAGTCGGCCCACACGGTCAGCTCGGCGCCGATGACGAGGCGGGGTGGGCCTTCGTCGTAGGAGATCTCCGAGATGATCCGGTGTTCGTGCAGCTCGGTTCGCAGACGCCTCAAGGCGGTGATCGCGCCGGGGCGACGGGCGGACGCGTCCACCCGGTCGTCTGCGGGGGTGTCGTGGTACGGGATCACGACCGGTCCCCTTTCCTGCGGGACGTGGTGGGGTGGGATGCGTTCGTCGGGGCCTATGGGCAGGATGCGGGGGTGGGGAACGAGTCCCGGGGCCGACAGCGGCGGCGGTGGTGAGATCTGCTGAGGCTCGACGTCGGCCTGCTGCATGAGGTCCCACAGTTCGGCGGCGCTTTGGGCGTGGATGATGCGGCATTCGCGCGGGTCGGCGCACTGCCACGCCTCGAACCGGCGGTGTCGCAGGCTCCACATGACCAGCCAGGTCGGCGCGTACTGCTGCACCTGTCTGGCGGCGCGGGCCGCGTCGGCGTCAGCGCGGGACAACATACTGCGCCGGGATGACGTCGGCCAGCAGCGGCAGCTCGCCTTCCAGGAGGCTGGCGGCGGGGCGGGCGCGCAGGATCCGGTAGTGCTCGGCGAGCTGGGCCGCTGCCACGGGCAGCCTCAGCGCGGAGCTGAGCAGGGGTGAGCCGGAGTGGCTGCGTTCGGGGCTGGTCCACCAGAAGTTCTCGCCGTCGGTGTAGGCGAGCAGGCCGAGGAAGACGGAGACGATGGCGTTGCCGGAGGCGAGGGGGTGGACGTCGGCCGAGATGCCGTAGACGTTGCCCAGGATGGCGGCGAGTTTCTCGGCGAGCTGGACGGCGGTCGGCTGTTCGGCGGGGGTGGGCGGCGGAGCGGCATACGCCTCGGAAACCGGAGCACTGCCGCGCCTGCTCATGGGGTTGCCCTGCGGGGTCGCGTTCATGCTGCGGCCTCCCAACGGTGGGGCTGGTGCCGTCGGGGTGCAGGGGTGTTCGGGGGGCGGCTCCGGCCGGGGGCGGCGGTGGGCCCCGGCCGGAGGGTTTGGGGGGCGAGCGGCCAGGTGGCCGGCTTCAAGCCCGTGCTCGGAGGTGAGGCACTGTGGTCGTGCGCGCGAGCCGCGATGCGGGCCCTGCGGTGGGCGAGGGTGTCGCGGGCGAGCGCCAGGCGGGTCGCGCGGTCGGTTCGCGTCTCGACCGGGCGGGGTGCGGGACGTCGGCTGTCGTCGCGTCGGGCCGGTGCGGTGGCGGCGGGTCTTAGGGCCGGGCGAGGGGAGGGGCGCGGCGTTCGCTCGGGCAGTGGCGTGGGTTCGATGGGAGCGGTCGGTGCGGGCGGCTCGGAGCGGCGCTGCGCGGGGACCAGGGGGATGACCTCGGCGGGCGCCACGACGACGGGCTGCTCGACCAGAGGGAAGGGCTGCGGGCCGGTGCGGCGGCGCGCTTCCAGGCGCATCGCCATCAGCGTGCCGGTCGGCTGCGCGTACTCGTGGTCGTTGGCCTGGCCGGGACAGTGGTGGGCGTAGGGGGCGTGTCCACAGACGGCGCATCCCATCGGCAGCGGCGGCGCGTCGTTGAAACAGGTACAGCCGCTTGTCGTGGTCCGGTCGAGAACCGGAGCATTAGGGTTGTTCACGGGTCAGGAGGACCTTCCTGATCAAGGGGCCCGTCCTGGTGTCAGCTACCGGTGGCGGGCTCCGTTATGTGCGTGGGCAAGTCGTGTCGTCACTGTTCGCCTACGCTTCGATCCGAACGGTCACCATGGTGCTGCGTTGCCTCTCGGGGAAGTGCCACAGTCTGTGTCACCGAGAAGTCAGACCGCGCCTACCCATTCAGCGAAACTCACCAGGTTTTGGCCGCTGGACCGGTGCAGGCGCAGCAGGGTCTTGACATCCTCACGGACCCACGGGTGTTCACGTGTGTGCTGTGGTGCGATCCGGCGCGCGGTCAGTAGCGACTCGAAGGCCGCGTCTTTCTGACCGGCCCACAGCTGCGCTCTGGCCAGGTCGATGAAGAAGCCGCTGCGGCGCTCGGCATGCATTTCCGGCGGCGGTGACCAGTCGCCGACCAGGGTGAGGGCGTGCTGGAGATGGCGATCTCCGAGGCCAAGAGCGACGGACACCTCGTGAACACGGACCGAGCAGGGGCCGAATGCGGTCCCGTAGTAGATGTCCTCGGGGACCTGGTCGCCGAGCTGCCGAGCCTGTCTCAGATGGGTCATGGCGGCATCGGCATTGGCTGCTCGCGCTGCGATGACGGCTGCCCGCATGTGCAGTGATCCCAGGACGCCGAGACGCAGACGCTCGGCTTTTCGCGGCAGTTGGTCGATCGCGGATTCGAGTGCGCGCAAGCCCGCCTGGTAGGTGCGCGCAGCGAAGAAGACCTCGGTCCGCACATACGCCGTGGACGCACTGAGCAAAGGATCCTCGGCGGGGGCCGATGTCTGGCGCATCAACTCGATCAGCCGAGCCGACAGATCGAGATAGCCGTACTTGTAGGCGACCGCATCGGCTGCCCGGTAGGCGGCCACCAGCAGCGCCGAGATGTCTGCTGGGTCGCCTGGCGCGTGCATCCCGCGGATGAGCTCGCCGAGCAGTTCGGGCAGGGTCTGCGACAGTCGCACGTACTGGGCGCTCAGGCGCTTTTGGACCGCGTCGGTGACGGCTGTTCGAAGCCCGGGCATGGGACGCACCGGGCCCTCGTCGGGAATGTCGTAGGTGGCGATGACCTCGCGAAACGCGGGGATCGCGTCGTGGACGCGACTGTCGAGGCGGGTGGAGTTCCCCAGGAGCCGGGAGGGGTCAACGTTCAGCGCCGCAGCGACGGCGTCCAGGACGGGGTCACTGGGAGTACGGGTGCCTTGCTCGATCTTCCGAAGCAGGCTGAGGGAGATGTGGGCTGCCAGGGCGAGTTCTTCTTGGGTCATGCGGCGTGCGCTGCGGATCGCGGCTATGTGACTCCCGGGACCTTCACCGGAGGCTTTGCAGGGCATCTCGGCTCCGTTCATCCAGACAGGACAGATGGCAGTTCCGTGATGCTGTCGATCTGCCAATCCACCGCGTTCAGCACGGTCTCGTCGGCGCCCCACAGATGTCCCCAGGGGCCGCGCCGGATCATGCATGTGCGCAGGCCGAGAGCTTTCGCGGGGATGATGTCGTTCGCAGGATGATCACCTACGTACACCGTTTCGTGGGCAGGAGCCTGGGCGAGCCGAACGACCTGGTCGAAGAATTCAGGATCGGGCTTCGCGACCCCCCACTCCTCCGACGTGACGATCACGTCGGCGGGGATCGACAGCCCTCGCAAGAGGTCACCGGCCCTGGTCGTCTGGTTTCCGGCGACGCAGACACGAAGCCCCGCGTCGCGCAGGGCTTGCAACCCGGGTCGTACATCGGGGTACAGGTCGCTTTCGTCGAGGTATTCGCCCTGGCCCGCCTCCTCGCGAGCCCGGCGCACCGCATGCAGGTCGATGCCCGGTCGCAGGAGACGGACCGCTTCCGCGTTGTCCATGCCCAGCGCTGTTACCGCACCGACCAGGGCGGACAAGGTATGGCGGGGAACGTTCAGCCAGTCGGCCCAGGACCCCCAGTACCGGTCATCGCGAACCAGCGTCTCGCCGATGTCGAATACCACAGTCATGACCACACTTCGGAGGGTAAGCCAGCGGGGTGCCGTCGTATTGCATGATCCGCTCGTTTTACCAGCGTGGAGCGCGGTTTTCTGCAGCGGCGGGTGTAGCAGCGCGAGGAAGTTTGTAGGCGTCCGTTGACGTTCGCCGGGGTTCATGAGCTGGAACGGTGAACCTCTGTGAACCTCTGTGAACTTCGGCGAACTTTTTTGCTCAGGTCTACAGATCAGGAGGTTGGCGTTTCGAGTACCTCCGGCCGCACACAGCTGAGAAGGCCCTTGATCAGGCATTACGCCATCAGGGGCCTTCGTCGTTTCTTGATCGTTTGAGCTTCTTGCTGACAGGCTCGGCTCCCGTCACCCTCCGAGCGTGGTCAGCATGAAGTAGTGGAGTACGCCGCCGACCAGGATGGCGGCTGCACCCGCCAGCCACATCGGCGCATGATCTTTCCCTCTGGACAGCAGCAGGGCTCCCCGATCGTGTGGTCTCTGCACGCCCGCTTGAACGACATGAACGACCAGTGCGAGCAACACCGACAACATGGTGTAGGCGTCGGAGTTCACCCTGGTGTCCCAGATCATGACGACATCCACGATCAGTCCGAGAAGGCCGGCACCGGCAATGAGTACTCTGCCCTTCTTCGGTACGTCGAGGCGAGCGGCGTTCATCAGCGCGATGACGGTGACGGCGGCAACCCCGCCGAGGATGGCCACGTATCCCTGCGACTGAAGCCGCCACGGCCGGGGGCGTTCAGCAGCCACCGTCGGTGGCTGAGACGGCACATCCGTGGACACCACAGGAACAACCTCCAAGCTCTGATCTTGGAATTCTTATCCCATTCGGCCTGGCTCCGCCAGATGTCAGCACCAGTAGACCCGCTAGGTGAAATGCCGCCCATCGTTTCAGCACAGACTCGATCACCGCGCTTATCGCGGCCGGCAGGTGTTCGCGGGGCGGCCATCAGAGCATGGCCCGAATGCCTGTCAAGACGCCGAGGATATTGCTGAAGCGCCCCGTTATGGCCACCTTGAATGCTCTTGCTGTGCTCCCGCCCTGGCGTTTGGATCTAGGAGGGTGCTTTTCTGCGGTGCGTCACATACGGCGGGTTCCAGACACTTCAGCCGTGCCGCTGCCTGTTCTGCCCGGCCAGGTCCTCTCACAGTGAGCAGGGCATCGACCTGTGCTATCTGCCAAGAGAAGGAGTCGTGATCTTGACTGCGTTGACCTACACCATCCTCACCGACCCGACATCCCTGGAGGCGTCAGTGAACGGGCGCTCTCCGTCCACGGGGACGCTGTATCTGATGGTCACCAACACCGGGAAGACGGTGCCTTGGTTGAGGATCGAGGTGAAGGTGCCCCTTGGCGACGGTGCCGGCCATCTCACCCAGAACATCAACGCGATCAACCCGAAGGGCGAATACACCGACACCCAGTCGAGCTCCCAGGCGGCCACTCAGCCAGTGATCGTCCAGCAGCAAGGCGCCGATGTCTTCCAGGTCACCACCCAGAGCGGTCGTTTAGAAGCTTTCGCACCTGGCGACCACATGGTGCTGACACTGGAAAACGTCACCGTCGCTCCCACTGCAGGTGTGGTCGTTCTGATGGTGACCGAGACCGTCAGAACCGGTAGAGGATGGCAGGTCAGCGACGCGGCCGTGCCGGTGGTGAAGGCCACTCCCAAGGAGATTCCGGCACCGCGCGACTTCCGCCCGGACAAAACCATGCTGGACACCGGAGATGGCCTCACCCTGAGCTGGGACGGGTCTAACGACTTCAGCTACGAGATCCGGTTCCCCGGCGGGCAATCCGCCATCACTCCAGGCACGCGTACCTGGTCGCCGACCGACGCCCCGAAGCGCGCTACCACCTACATCCTGGTCGCCACCGACCCGACCACTCAAAAGCAGCACTTCCTCACCACGACCGTGCAGGTCCGCCATCCCGTCCTGGAAACCCTCACCGCCACGACCGGCATCGACACCCCCTGGGTCCAGGGAACGACGAACAAGGGGCGCGTCGCCTTCACCGGCACAGGGGTGGAGATCTTCAATGACTCCGGCGGGCAAGGGACGGTGACGGCCGACAGGGCCGATCTCAACGGTGTGAATACCGGGTGGGTGCAGGGGCGGAGCGCTGACGATGGGAAGGTTACTTTTCCCAAGGATGGGCTTGATGTCCGTCAGGGGAGTGGGGCGTGGGGGACTGTGCACGCCGACAGGGCCGATCTCAACGGCATCAACACTGAGTGGGTGCAGGGGCGGAGCGCTGACGATGGGAAGGTTACTTTTCCCAAGGATGGGCTTGATGTCCGTCAGGGGAGTGGGGCGTGGGGGACTGTGCAC